>NKIQ01000048.1 GCA_002256005.1 Alphaproteobacteria bacterium PA4
CCACAACGCCGCCGGTCGGCGCCCCGGCCGCCGCCGCCCCGACCAGCAGCAACCCCGCCCGCCAGATCCGCCTCAGCCGCCACCTCGAACGCTGGCTGCCCCGCCTGAACATGCGGCTGGAACGATTGTTCTGACCCCTTTTTCCTCTCCCGCTTGCGGGAGAGGCGAGAGGCGCGCCAGCGCCCCGGGTGAGGGTGTACCCGCGCGCCGAAGCAAAGAAGAACACCCTCACCCGCTCGCCCAAGTGGGCGAGTCGACCTCTCCCGCAGGCGGGAGAGGGGACATTTGGAATCATCGCGGCGGCGACGCCTTACTTGCGGCTGACTGTCTATTGGAGCATCTTACTTCGATGGCGCGTGTGGTGAAAATAATGCTCGGAATCTTGCTTTCGGGATTTTTCATGCTTGTGGGATATGCCGCGCTAAGCGAGCAACGCTGGGCTGCAGTCCCGCTTGGCCTCGTCTTCTTTGGCATAGGGTTCTCGTGCGCAATCTCAGCGTTCAGAGCGTGCAGAAATCCATCCGGCGAAACTCGCAGTTAGTAACTGTCGCAAGTACCCAAATTTTCGACATTCTTGGGTAGGCCGGCTGCGCAAGAGCAGACCTTCATTCATCAATCTACAAACCGCCCACAATGGCAATCGATATCCTTGTGGCAACAGAGTGCCGAAGCCTGGCGCAAAAGCCCTCCTATGGCCCTATCGCGGCGGCGCCACCGCTGTCGGCAAATCCCGCCCCGCCGCCAGATACGCCGCTTTCACATCCGGCCGCGCCTTCAGCGTGCGCAGCAGCGCCTTTGACTTCGCGTCGCGCGTCCCCGGCCGGTCGGCGAGCAGAAAGGGTTGCAGTTCGAACAGCATTTCGGTGCGGGTTTCGGGGTCGCCCAAGCGGCGGATGAGGATTTTCGCCACGTCATTGCCGCGGCCGAGGCAGGTCAGCGCCTCGCGCCACGCATCCTCCTGCTCGGCGTCGATCTTGCCGGCGGCCGGGGTGAGCGGTGCCGCAGCGGTGATCGCCTCCGCCATCTTGCCCTGCTGGGCGAGTGCACAGGCGCGGGCCTGCGTCAGCATCAGCTGGCCATAGCCGGTCTGGCCGGCGCCCTGGGCGATGGCATCGGCGATGGCGGCCTGGGCCGCATCGGCGCGGTTGAAGCCGAGCGCCAGCAGCGGCCGGTTGACCATGGCGGCGAGCACGCCGGTGCGGCCGTTGACCGGCGTCGCCGCCAGCGCCGCCAGCCGCGCCAGCGCCGCATCGACCTGGCCCAGATCGGCGAGCAGGCCGGCATCGAGGTTGACCAGCCAGGATTCGCGATCCCCCAGCGCCGCCAGCTCGGCCGGCGTCTTCGCCACATCGGTCAGCTTCTGCGCCTCGGCCTCGCGGGAGGCGACATTCAGCGCATCGGCATAGCCCATGCGCGCGATCAGCGATTTCGGCGCGGCGTCGAAGCGGGCCTTGGTTTCGGCGACGAATACCGCATCGGCGGTATCGGCGCCCGGCCCCAGCCGCTGCTCGATGGTCGGCCACAGCGCCGCATAGCGCCGGTCGATGCCCAGCCGCACTAGCGCCACCGGGTTGCGGATGGCATCGAGCACGGGGCGCGCATCGTCGATCCGGTCCTGCTTGACCAGCGCCGCCACCAACCGCAGCCGCAGCCAGTCGCTGTCGCCGATGGTCATGTCGGGCGGCGACCAGCCGGCGGTGTTCAGCGCATAATCGATGTTGAAGGCCCGCGTCTGATCGTCCCTGGCGGCGCGGATGACGCTGTTGACCAGTTCCGTCGGCAGCGTGTCCAGCGCCTTGGGGTCGGTGACGGCGAGCAGCAGCAGCGTATCGGTGGCGGGGCCGAAATCGCCCATGAAGGCGCGGATCTTGAACTGCGCGGCGAGGATCGGCGGCGGCGGCTCGGGATTGTTGGCAACCGCGACCTCGATGGCCTCGCGCGCTTCCGGCACCCGCTCCAGCCTGGCCAGAACAAAGAAGCGCAATTGCTGGATGCGGCCCTTGTCGGCCGGCGTGTCGGCGCCGGCGAGCAGCGCGTCGAGGATCGGCAGTGCCTCGGCGGCCTTGCCCGCGTCATACAGCGTCACGGCGCTGGCGAACTGCGTTTCGAAATCCGGCGGCGCCGTCGCCACCGGTGCCGCCGCCATCAGCAATATGGCCAGTGGCACGGCGATGAATTTCGGCGGAAGGTGACGGAAACGCTGCATCGCGCCATGGTAGCGGCCCGCCGCCGTATCACAATGGCCCTGCGGCAGCATGACGAAAGGTGCCGCCATGGCCGATGTCGAATTCTTCTTCGATTGTTCCAGCCCCTGGACCTATCTGGGCTTCGAGGCGCTGTGCGCGGCGGCGCGGGCGGATGGCTTCGGGGTCTGCTTCCGGCCCTTCCTCGTCGGCGGCGTGTTCAACACCGTCAACCCCAGCGTCTATGCGATGCGCGAGGCCGGCGCCTCGCCCAAGACCCGCTATTTCTGGAAGGACATGCAGGACTGGATCGCCCGCTCCGGCCTTGCCATCAAATGGCAGCCGAGCATCTTCCCGATCAATTCGGCGCGCGCCATGCGGGTCTGCCTGCTCGCCGCCGATGCGAGTGCCTGCGAGCCCGTCGCCCGCCGCATCTTCCAGCTCTATTGGGGGGAGGATCGCGACATTACCCAGCCCGATGTGCTGGCCGAGGCCTGCGCCGCCGGCGGCCTCGATGCCGCCACGACGCTCGCCGCCGCCGACAGCCCCGAGCTGAAGGCGCGGCTGCGCGCCAACACCGACGAGATCATCGCCCGCGGCGGCTTCGGCACCCCGACCTTCTATGTCGGCGGGACCGACATGTATTTCGGCCAGGACCGCATCACGCTGGTGCGCGAGGCGATGGCGCGGCAAGGGGGAGGGAGGGGTCGTTCACGGCAGCAACCCGTACACCACACAGGCGCTGTCGTTGAGCGCGCGCAGCGGCGGTTGCAGGCTGACGACCGGCGGCGACACCGCCGCATTGCGTGCGCCGGCGACCATGATTTCCATTGCCGGCGCCGGCGCCGCGCTGTCCCGCGCCATCATGCCGTTGACATCGGTGGGGCTGGCGCTGTTGCCGCTATAGCTTGGCCAGCCGGCCAGCACTTCGGTGTTGCAGACGCCGCCGGTCGGATCGATGACCTTGACCGGCCCCAGACGCCCGCCGGCGGCTTCAACCGCCTGCCGGGCGCGTTTCGCCGCGTCCTTGACCGCTTCGGTCTGCAGCCAGGTCTTGGTCACATTGTCGGGTTGCAGGCTGAAATCGACCGATTCAAGCGCATCGGGCAGCGAGGCGACCACGGCATTATAGGCCGGCTCCAGCACGGCGAGGTCGCGCACCTCGATGGCGACGGTCACCGTCGCGGCATAGCGCTCGACCTTGTCGGGTCGTTCATTGTCGACCAGATTGCCATCCTTGTCGCGATACTGCTCATACAGCGGCTGGGTGCTGAAGTTGGTGGTGAGGCGCAGCCGGTCAGCACCGATCTTGCGCAAGGCGGCATCGATGCCGCGCACCTTTTCGCCTGCCGCCGCCAGCGCCCGCTCGGCAGACTTGTCGATGGCCTTGTAGCGTACCGAAAATGTTGCGCGATTGGCCGGCAGTTCGGTGCGCACCATGCCGGTCGAGGCGATCACCGGTTGCTGCATCCACCAGGGCGCCGGCACGTTGCGCTGGCCGATTTCCGCCGGCGGCACCTGCGCCAGCACCGGGGCGGCCAGCACCGGTGCGGCCAGCAGCAGCACGATCAGCCCGTTTCGCAGCATCGCCATCGCCCGATCTCCCTTGCCTGCCGCCGCCATAGCCGGGGCGCCCGACCACCCCAAGCGTGAAACCGGCCGCTTCCCGCCAGCATCACCGTCATATCTCAGTCAATTTCGCGTTAATCGCGCGTGAATGCCTGTCGGCTGCCGCCGCCCCTGGCCTTTTCTTGGCCCACAGCGCGACCGCATCCCGCGGCTTCGCCTGACAGGGCAAGGAGATCCAGATGCTGGACTTGGCAGACCATGCGGCAGACGCCGCGCACCATGATATCGGCGCAGCGCTCGATCCGCTGCTGCCGCTGCTCGACGCGGCGGGGCCGGAGCCGTTCCTACTGACGCTGAAGGAGCGGCTGACCGGGCTGCGCGCCACCGATGGCGGCTGGTCGCCCAGCCGGTTGCAGCAGGTGCAGCAGCATGAGGCGATCCGCATCGCCCGCGCCTGCCCCATCGCGACCCATGCCGTGGCACGGCCGCGCGGCTATCCGGGCGATGCCGGGTTGCTCGACCTGCTCTATCTCCACCCCGCCAGCCGCCCGGTGTTCGGCGATGATCTGGCGCGCCGGGCCTATGCGCTGTGCCAGGCGGCCAAGGTGGCGCGCTCGGTGCGCTATCGCCGCATGCTGCTTGCCGATGCCATCGACAATGCGGCGATTGCCGTGCCGGGCGCACACATCCTGTCGCTGGCCTGCGGGCATCTGCGCGAGGCGGAATGGTCGACGGCGCTCGCCACCGGCGGCGTCGGCCGGCTGGTCGCTGCCGATCAGGATGAAACCAGCCTTGCCGCCATCCGCCGCGATTATGGCGCCACCATGCCGGCGATCGAGCCGGTGGCCTGTTCGGTGCGCGACGTGCTGAAGGGCGGCGGCCAGCGCCTCGGCCGCTTCGATCTCGTCTATTCGGCCGGCCTTTACGACTATCTGCCGACGGCGGTGGCGGAGGCGCTGACGGCGCGGCTGTTCGGCCTGCTCAACCCCGGCGGGCGGCTGCTGATCGGCAATTTCGGCGCCGGGCTGGACGAGACCGCCTATATGGAGGCGGTGCTGGACTGGCCACTGATCTGGCGGCGGCCCGAAGCCATCGCCGATTTCGCGGCGCTGATCGACAAGGCCGAGATTGCGCAAAGCCATGTCTTTGCCGATCCGACCGGCACCTGCTTCTATCTCGATCTGCAGCGGCGCTGAGCCATGGCAGGCATGGCCGCCGGCCCGGCAACGCTGCTGCTCGCCGCGATCCTGAAGCGCGACACGCTGGCCTTTGCCTTCACGCTGGCGGCCTGTGCGATTGCCGGCATCGTCGCCGCCTTCCAGTTCGCGGTGTTCACCTCGTTCCTGGCGGCGGGCAGTGCGCCGGTGCGCCAGATCGCGGCGGACCTGTGGGTCACCGATCGCGGCGTCGCCTGTTTCGACATGCCGACCCCGACCTCCGAAGACTTCGCCCGCCAGTTGCGGGCGGAGTTTCCGGCGGCGGCGATGCGCCGGGTCGTCGTCGGCTTCACGCCGTGGATCGCGCCCGATGGCGGCCGCTCCAACGTCATGCTGGTCGGGATCGAGGGCAGCGGCCTCAGCCCCTATGGCTTTGCCGTCGATCGTTCGGAACAGCAAAGGCTGGGGCTGGCGGCGGCGGGCCAGCGCGCCAGCATCGGCCGCACCGGCGTCCATTATGCCGGGCCGATCACCGGGCTCGCCACCTTTCTGGGCGCGCCCTATGCGATCATGCCGTTCGAGGCGGCGCGCGATATCCTCGGCTATGGCGAAGGCCGTGTCGCCTATATCGCCGTCAATCTGGGGCCGGGGCCGCACCCGGGGCTGGCCGAGCGCATCGCCCGGCTGCAGGCGCGCAACCCGGAAATCGCGATTCGCACCGGTGCCGAATTCGCTGCCAGCAGCTCCGCCTATTGGCAGGAAAAGACCGGCGCCGGGGCGGCGATCCTGCTGGCGGCGGTGCTGGCCTCGGGGCTTATGATCCTGCTGCTGCTCAACGGCGTCGGCCGCTTCGTGCAGCGGCGGCAGGCGGATTTCATCTCGCTGGTCGGCCATGGCGCCAGCCCGGCGCAGCTGGCGCGCATCGTCGGCGGGGTGGCGGCGCTGCTGGTGGCGGGGTCGCTGCTGCTGACGCTGGCCGTTTGCCCTTTGCTCGATCTTGTTTCCCAACCCTGGCTGCCCTGGGTGCAGTTCACCGGCTTCAACATGGCCGTCGCCTTCGCCCTCGCCCTGCTCTGCTTTGCCGCCGCGCTGGTGGCGTCGCTCGTCGAACTGAAAAGGTTTCCGCCCCATGTCGTCTTCCGCTCCTAACCCGGCGCCGCTGCTGGCGCTGCTGCTCGCCGGTTGCGGCGCCGCCAGCGCGACGCCGGAGCCGCCGCGCCCGACCTATGCCGCCATCGCCAGCGGCCGCATCGATGCCGGCGGAGAGGCAAGGCATCTGGTCGCCGAGCGCGACGGCATCATCGCGGCGGTGCGCGTGCACGAAGGCGAGCGCGTCGTCGCCGGCCAGCCGCTGCTCGGCCTCGCCTGCGCCGATGCCGAACATGCCGCCGCCGCGGCCAGCGC
>NKIQ01000049.1 GCA_002256005.1 Alphaproteobacteria bacterium PA4
CGGGAGAGGGGCTGCCCATGTGCCCGCAGGCGAACCCCTCTCCCGGCTCGCTGCGCGAGTCCGACCTCCCCCCGGCGGGGGGAGGTGGCGTCATGACCCTCCTCCCCGTTGAAACCGCGCTGGCGCAGCTGCTCGACGGCGTCGGCCCCCTGCCCGCCGAAACCCTGCCGCTCGCCGCCTGCCATGGCCGCGTCCTCGCCGCACCCGTCACCGCCCGCCTCACCCAGCCGCCCTTCGCCGCCGCCGCCATGGACGGCTATGCCATCCGCTGGGCCGATCTGCCCGGCCCCTGGACCGTCATCGGCACCAGCGCCGCCGGTCATGGCTGGGATGGCACGGTGACCGCCGGCGCCGCCGCGCGCATCTTCACCGGCGCGCCGCTGCCCGCCGGCGCCGACACGATCGTGGTGCAGGAGGAGATCGACCGCGATGGCGACACCGCGACGCTGACCGGCGAAGGCCCGCCGCGGGAAGGCGCGCATATTCGCCGGGCCGGCCAGGATTTCGCTGCCGGTGACGCGCTGCTCGCCGACGGCACGCGGCTGAATCCGGCGCAGCTCGGCCTCGCCGCCGCCGCCGGCCATGGCACGCTGCCGGTGGTGCGGCGCCCGCGCGTCACGCTGATCGCCACCGGTGACGAACTGGTGCCGCCGGGCGAAATGCCGGGGCCGGGGCAGATCGTCAGCTCGAACGGCGTCATGCTGGCGGCGCTGTATTCCGCCGCCGGCGCCGAGGTGTACGACCCCGGCATCATCTGCGACGACCGCGCCGCGCTGGCAGCGGCACTGGCGGCGGCGGAGGGCGATGTCATCGTCACCATCGGCGGTGCCTCGGTCGGCGATCACGATCTGGTCGTGCCGGTGCTCCGCGACCTGGGTGCCAGCCTCGATTTCTGGAAGATCGCGATGCGGCCGGGCAAGCCGATGCTGGCCGGTCAATGGCATGGCCGCCGCATCATCGGCCTGCCCGGCAATCCGGTCTCGGCCTATGTGTGCGCGCTGCTGTTCGTGCTGCCGGTGCTGGCGCGGCTGGGCGGGCGCCCGGCAGGCCTGCGCAGGCTGCGCCTGCCGCTGGCGACGCCGCTGCCGGCCAATGGCGCGCGCCGCGACCATCTGCGCGGGCGGGTGTGCGATGGCCAGGCCGAGCCGTTCGCGGCGCAGGATTCCGCCCTGCTCGGCCGGCTGGCGATGGCCGACATATTGATCGTGCGACCGCCGCACGCCCCGGCAGCCGCGGCCGGTGAGATCGTCGATTGCCTGGCGCTTGACATGTTCTCCGACGTTTCCTAAACGTTCCCCCTGTGTTCCTCACAGGAGAGTGCGATGCTGACCCGCAAGCAACAGGAACTGTTGACCTTCATCGACGATCGTCTGCGATCGGACGGCGTCTCGCCGTCTTTTGAAGAAATGAAGGAGGCGCTGCAGCTGCGCTCCAAATCCGGCGTCCACCGCCTGATCAATGCGCTGGAAGAACGCCGCTTCATCCGCCGCCTGCCCAACCGCGCCCGCGCGCTGGAAGTACTGCAACTACCGGAAGCGCTGCGCGCCAAGCCGGCGCTGAAGCTGGTGACGACGCCGCCGCGGCCGCCGGTACAGGCGATGATCGCCGCCAACGATACCGTCGTCGTGCCGCTGCACGGCCGCATCGCTGCCGGCCTCCCCATGGAGGCGCTGGAAAGCGACCGCTCCATGTCGGTGCCCGCCGCCCTGCTCGGCCCCGGCGATCACTACGCCCTGGAAGTGTCCGGCGATTCCATGATCGAGGCCGGGATCTTCGACGGCGACTATGCCCTCATCAAACGCTGCGAGGACGCCCGCGACGGCGATATCGTCGTCGCCCTCATCGACAATGACGAAGCGACGCTGAAATATCTGCACCGCGAAAAGAATGTCGTGCGGCTCGATCCGGCCAACGCCGCCTATCAGCCGCAGCGCTACGCCGCCAATCGCGTCCGCGTGCAGGGCAAGCTGGCCGGGCTGCTGCGCCGCTATCATTGATGGCGGCGCCGGCGAGCTGGTAAAGGGCCTCCGGCGGTGTGGATTGATGCCTCCGGCGGCATGGTGAAATGCCTCCGGCGGCTGGGGCCTCAGGCCCCAGACCCAGATCGCTAGAGTGTCTTTTCGTCGCGAGGTCGATCGGACATTATCCGAAAGACTTCGTCATGCTGAACTTGTTTCAGCATCCATAGCGCCAACGGGAAAGGCCGTCAGGTGGCAAGCTGGATGCTGAAACAAGTTCAGCATGACGACCACCCAGGAATACACGCGACTCAGGTGCAACCGCCGACGCGTGGATGAAATGGGGTCTGGGGCCAAAGGCCCCAGCCGCCGGAGGCCCTCTTTTCTGTCTCTGCCCCGCTCAAACCACCAACGCCACTCCCCAGGCCGCGACCATCGACAGCGCGATGCCCCCGCCGATGCGCAGCGTGTAGCCGAGCGGTCCGCTGGTCGCCGCCATGGCCACCTTCATCGTCGCATTGGCAGTCATCGCGGCAAGGATCGGGATGATGGTGGCGGCGGGCGCCAGTTTGCCACCGGCGGCCATGGCGGCGACCGACATGGCGGCGGCATGGGTATCGACGATGCCGCCGAGCGCGGCGCCGAGGGCGACGCCGGTATTGCCGAGCAGGGGCTGGGCTGCGGCGGTGAGCAGCAGGATGCCGGCCATGGCGCCGGCAAAGAGCAGCGCGGTGCCGATGCTGAAGGCGTCGTTGCCCGCCGGCGCGGGGGCGGCCGCGACCGTCGCATCGCGGGCGGCCCGCCACAGGAACCAGCCGCCATAGAGTGTGATGACAAGGCCGCCGGCGAGCAGCATCGGCGCCATCAGCCGCAGCACCGGCAGGCTGACCGCGGCCAGCACCAGCGCCATCTGGACGAAGGTGGCAAGGCTGGACAGCGTGCCCCCGGCGACGGCGGCGACCAGCGTGTTCGGCTCACTGCGCGCCCGCGCCCCCATCGCGCCGATGGTGGCGACGGAGGAGACGAAGCCCGAGGCCAAGCCGGACACCGGCAGGCCATAGCGCGGCCCGATCAGCCGTACCGCGACATGGCCGACGGCGCCGATGGCCAGCACCAGGATGACGACCAGCCAGAGCAGGTGCGGATTGATCGCCGCATAGGGCCCCATGGCGCGATCGGGCAGCAGCGGCCAGACGACCAGGGTCGCCAGCGCCAGCACCAGGCCATTGTGCAGTTCATCGGCGCTCAGCCAGCTGCGCGCGAAGCGGTGCAGCACCGGCTTTGCCGCCAGCAGCGCGGCGACGACCACCGCCATGCCGCCGGCCAGTTGCGGCTGCGTCAGTGCCAGTGCGGCGAGCAAAGGCACCAGCAGCAGCGCCACCTCGCTGGTCAACCCCGGGTCGGTCGCGCGGCGCTGCCAATAGGCGATCCCGCTCAGCGCCGCGGTGATGGTGACCACCACGGCCAGCAGCAGCGTCCCGCCGAGCCATTGCGCCAGCGCCCCCAGCACCGCCACCAGCGCGAAGGTGCGGATGCCGGCAGCACCGCGCGCCGGGCCGCTGCCCTTGCTGCGCTCCCGCTCCAGCCCGATCAGCAGGCCGATGCCGAGCGCCAGCGCCAGATTGAGCAGGGGCGGAGTCATATCGTCACGCTGGGCCGGAACGCCGATGATGGCAAGCTGGCGGATGTAAGGTGCACTTGACTTGGTGGCGCAATGATGTAAGGTACACATGTCTTTTTGGGAGGCACACATGACATCCCGGCGGCGCCTGCGCGATGGTCGCGATTATCTGCTCTACCTGGGGCTCGGCGTCGCGATGGGCGCAGCGCTCGCCTTCGCCACCGGTCGCGTCCCCCCTGTGGTCAGCGGCGGCGCCGTGGCGCTGGTCACATTGATCGCCGGCGTTGCCGCCTGCTGGCGGGGCGGCCGCGTCGACGAGTTCGACCTGGCGGCGGTGAAATTCGCTTGGCTGTGGGGCGGCTTCGCCGGCCTCGCGCTCGGCCTGGGGCTGGCGGTATGGGGCTGGCAGGCGGGCGGCGGCCTCGGGCTCGATCTGGCGCGCTTCACCAGCAACGAGACGCGCGCCTTTGCCGGCGGCATCGCGCTGCTCATCGGCCTGCAACTCGGTCTCTACCTCATCGTGCTGGCGCTGTGGCGGCGGCGGGCGGCGGGCTGATGCGCTCCCGCCTGCGCGTGCTGCGCGCCGAACACAATCTGACCCAGGCCGATCTCGGCGCGCGCATCGGCGTGTCGCGCCAGGCCATCAACGCCGTCGAAACCGGCAAGTTCGATCCGTCGCTGGAGCTGGCCTATCGGCTCGCCCGCGTCTTCGACATGCCGATCGAGACCCTGTTCGATCTGACCGAATTCGACTGAAAGGCGAAACGACATGAAACGCAGGATGACCGCCGGTGCAGCTGCCGGCCTTGGCATCTTCGCCGGCTATGCGGTGCTGCTGGCGCTGTTCTGGGATCGCATCGACCGCAGCGACATCGCCATATTCGCGGCGTTGATCGGCAGTTTCAGCGCGATATTCCCGTTGCTGCTTGGCGACCGCCGCCGCGATTGTAACCGCGCGGACTGACCGGCCGCCACGGATGGTCGCCGACGCTGTCCTGCGCCGCGACCACCCGACCTGCGCCGAGCCAGATCGCCAGTGCGCCGCTGCCAGAGAGCCGGGGACGATCGAGCATCAACCAGCGCGGCCGGCACCAGCCGGGCATGCGGCGATCGCTGATGACGATATCGGCGGCGGCACAGGCCGGTTCGAAGCGGTCGCGGTCGACGTAATCGCGCGACAGCGTCGCCAGCAGCCGCCAATCGCGGCCGGCGCGGCGCAGCCGGCTGACACAGGCATCCGCGCTGCACGCCATGTTCGGCATCTCGGCGAAGGCGATATCGCCGTCCGCGGCCAGCGCATCGCCCCACATGTCCTTGAGGAAATCGCCGGTGCGGGCGCGCAGAAAGGCCAGCCGGCCATCGGCGAGCCGCACCGCGGCATGGCGGCCGTCGCCCGAGACCAGCAGATCCGCCGGCGGCGCCGCGATGGCCGCCACCAGCCCCGCCAGCAGCAGTGGCGCGCCCCACCAGCGCAGCCGCGTCCGCCACAATGCCAGCCACAGCCCGCCGGCGATGATGGCGGCATAGGCCGCCGGCGGCATCGCCGGCAATCGCACGACCGCGCCGGGCAGCGCCGCCACCTGTTCGGCCAGCCCCATCAGCAGCGTCATCGCCCCGCCCACCGCCGGCCAGATGAGCGCGCCGACGCCCAGCGCCTCCGCCAGCAGCGCCAGCACCAGCAGCGGCATGATGACGAAACTGGAAAAGGGAATGGCGACAAGATTGGCGAGCACGCCGTACAGCCCGGCGCGGTTGAAATGGAACAGGCCGATCGAGGACAGCGCCAGTTCCGCCACCAGCCCGCTGACCAGCAGCGTCAGCAGGTGCCGGCCGAGGCGGTGTAGCTGCCCCTCCTCCTCCCGCCGCCGCGTCAGCCAGCGGCCAAGCGGCGATTCATACAGCGCAACGATGGCGATGACCGCGGCAAAGCTGAGCTGGAAGCTCGCCCCCAGCAGCGCCTCCGGCCGAATGGCGAGGATGATGAACGCCGCCGCCGCCAGCAAGCGCAGCGAAAAGGCCTCGCGCCCCATCACCATGCCGAACAGCACGATCAGCGTTGCCAGGATAGTCCGCACCGTCGGCACCTCGGCGCCGGCGAGCAAGGTGTAGGCGATGCCGGCGAGGGCGCCGATGGCGACGGCGATGGTCTTCACCGGCCAGTGCAGCGCAATCCACGGCACCAGCGTCAGCGTGCGCCGCACCAGGACGATCGCGCCACCGACGATGACGGCGATGTGCAGGCCGGAAATGGAGAGCAGATGCGCGAGGCCGGCGTCGCGCATGGCGGCCGCGGTTTCGAGCGGAATGGCGCCCTGGTCACCGGTGACAAAGGCCGACGCCAGCGCCCCCGCCTCCCCCGGCACCGCCGCGCGGATGCGCGCCGTCAACCGGCTGCGCGCGGCCTCGAGCCAGGCGAGCGCGCCCGCAGGCGGCGGCGCCGGCGCGGTGATCGCCAGCCGCCCCATCGGAAAGCCGGTGGCGCCGATGCCGGCAAACCAGGCGCGCCGGGCAAAATCATAGCCGCCGGGCACCGCCGCACCGGCGGGCGGCGCCAGCGCGGCGCGCACCCGGATGCGGGCGCCGGGGGCGAG
>NKIQ01000018.1 GCA_002256005.1 Alphaproteobacteria bacterium PA4
GGGCGCATGCGGGCGTGGCGGACCGGCGGCGGCTGTGGGAGCGCGCGCTGGCGGACGGCGCCGCGCTCGACCCGCTGCGGGCGCTGGCCGACCCGGAGGCCGCCGTGGCCGCGGCGATTGCCGGCGGCTCGGCGGCGGTGACGGAAACGGTGACGATAAGGGTGGCGAGCGCCGATCCGGGGGAACTGACGCTCAATCAGCTGGCGCAGCTCGGCCGTTGCGACGCGCTGCTGGTCGAGGGCGATGTGCCGGCGGCGGTGGTTGACCGCGCCCGGCGCGACGCGGTGCGGCTCACGGTGCTGCCGGATGTGCCGGTCGAAGGGCTGACGGTGGTGCTGACCGTCTGAGCGGTGCGGCCTGTCCTACAGCGGCCACATCGGCTATGGTCAGGCCAACCGTTCTTTCTCATCGCCGACGCAAGATCATCACGCCCGATCAAGCACTTGCTGTTCGGATGGCAATCGTTCGGACAAGGGTCCGATCTGTCAACTTTGTCAATTTATAAAGAAAAAGTAAACGTCAGCGTCGATGGTTCAGGCCAGCAATTCGGTGTCCCAATAGAGATAATCCCGCCAGGTCGAATGCAGGTAATGCGGCGGGAAGGCGCGGCCATTGTCCTGCAGATGGTGGGTGCTCGGCTGGAACGGCCGCTGGTAGAGCGCCATATGCGCCTCCGCCGGCGTGCGCCCGCCCTTTTTCAGGTTGCACGGCGCGCAGGCGGTGGTGACATTTTCCCAGGTGGTGCGGCCGCCATAGGCGCGTGGCACGACATGGTCGAAGGTCAGATCGTGCCCGGCGCCGCAATATTGGCACTGGAAGCGGTCGCGCAGGAACAGGTTGAACCGCGTGAAGGCCGGGTGGCTGGCGGGGCGGACATATTGGCGGAGCGCGATGACGCTGGGGATGCGCATCTCAAAGCGCGGCGAATGGATGACGCGGTCATATTCGGCGATGATATCGACGCGTTCCAGGAACGCCGCCTTGATCGCCGTCTGCCAGGGCCACAGCGACAGCGGATAATAGGACAGCGGCGTGTAATCGGCGTTGAGAACGAGCGCCGGGCACGCCTCGGGCGGGGACAGAATGTCGGGATGATACATGCGCGCGCCTGCTCCCCTCGCTCGGAGCTGGCCGTCCGCAACCACTGGCCCTGTCGCACACGATGCTTTCGCATCCAAGGCCGCTTGCGGCGGCCAATCCGTGGTTTCGAGACTGATACAACAGTTTGTATGTCAGGCAAATGACAATACCCGATTTCGTTGTGGATAACGGGGATATTTCCAATTCGCGGCGTCGCCGCTAATTTGCCGACCATGGCGGTCGTCACGCGCTTTGCCCCATCCCCCACCGGCCGGCTGCACCGCGGCCATGCCCTGTCAGCGCTGATCGGCTGGTCGCTGGCGCGGGCGGCGGGCGGGCAGTTCCGCCTGCGCGTCGAGGATATCGACAGCGGCCGCTGTCGGCCGGAATACACCGCCGGCATCCTCGAGGATCTCAACTGGCTGGGGCTGGACTGGGATGGTCCCGAACTGCTGCAAGCCAGCCGCCGCGCCGCGCATGACGAAGCGCTCGCCCGCCTGCAGGCGCTGGGTGTCGTCTATCGCTGCGCCTGCACCCGCGCCGACATCGCCGCCGCCGCCAGTGCGCCGCATGGCCGCGATGGCCCGATCTATCCCGGCACCTGCCGCGGGCGTGACGATGTCATGGGCGGCGCCTGGCGGCTCGATGTCGCCGCCGCGCACGCGCTGACAGGTCGACTGACGTGGCAGGATGCGATGACGGGCCCGCAGCCCGCTGACGCCCTTCCCGGCGGCGATATCGTCATCGCCCGGCGCGACATCGGCCCGGCCTATCATCTGGCCGTGGTCGTCGACGATGATTTCCAGGGCGTCACCGATGTGGTGCGCGGCGCCGATCTGGCGGCGGCGACGCCGGTGCAGCGGCTGTTACAGGCGCTGCTCGGCCTGCCGGCGCAGCGCTATCACCACCATCCGCTGCTGCTGGGGCCGGACGGCAAGCGGCTGGCGAAGCGCGATCAGGCCGAAACGCTGGCCAGCCTGCGCGTGGCCGGGGTTGCGCCTTCGGCCCTGCTCGCCGAACTGCGACAGCATGCGACGCCATGGCCGATTGGCGCGCCGCACGTTGCAGGCCAGTAATGACCGGCACGGTGCGCGCGGGTCCCTCCCGTCCGACAGTCACCGGGCAGCGGTGGCAAGGGTTTTTCGATGCAGGCAATGCTCATCGTCTTCATGATTCTCGCGGCGCTGGCGACGCTGGGGGTGCTGGCGCGCGGCATCATCATCATGGCGCGCGGCCGCGACATCGGCGGCCAGCAGTCGAACCGCATGATGAGCTATCGTGTCGCCTTTCAAGCGCTTGCGATTATCTTCATCGTCATCCTGTTCCTGATCAACCGCCAGGGCTAAGGAGCCGCCTGAAATCCGCAAAGGACGCAGGCGATGGTCAAGCTCAACAAGATCTATACCCGCACCGGCGACGATGGCACCACCGGGCTGGTCGATGGCTCGCGCCGGTCCAAGGCCGATCCACGCCTGCAGGTCGTCGGCAGCGTCGATGAACTGAATGCCGCCATCGGGCTGGCTCGGCTGCATGCCACCCCGGCGACGGCCCAGACGCTGGGCCGCATCCAGAATGATCTGTTCGATCTGGGCGCCGATCTGGCGACGCCGGAAGCCATCGACGGCGCATTGCGCATCGTACCGGCGCAGGTCGACTGGCTGGAACAGGCCATCGATGCGGCCAACGCCGGCCTTGCACCGCTGACCAGCTTCATCCTGCCGGCCGGCACCGCGGCGGCGACTGCGCTGCATCTGGCGCGCACCATTGCCCGCCGCGCCGAGCGGGACGGTGTGGCGGCAGTGGCCGCCGGCGAGGTGCTGGGCAGCGCCGCGATGCAATATTTGAACCGATTGTCGGATTATCTGTTTGTCGTTGCCAGGGTGGAAAACGCTGCCACCGGCGATGTGCTGTGGGTGCCGGGCGCCAATCGCTGAATTCGCCAGCGGGAGACCGACGCTATGACGATCGTGACCGACACCCGTACCCAGCCGCTGCACGCCCGGCTGCAGGCTGTGCGCGCGCTCAGCGTCGCGCTGGTGGCGCCGCTGTCCGATGCCGATGCCAGCGCGCAATCCATGCCCGATGCCTCGCCGGCGAAATGGCATCTGGCGCACACCAGCTGGTTCTTCGAAACCTTCCTGCTCGCCGGCCGCCCCGGCTATCGCCTGTTCGACGAGCGCTTCGGCTATCTGTTCAACAGCTATTATGAAGCCGTCGGGCCGCGACTGGCGCGGCACCGGCGCGGCCTGATCACCCGGCCGGGGCTGGAGGATGTGCTGGCCTATCGCGCCCATGTCGATGCGGCGCTCGACCGCCACTGGCCGGATTTCGATGGCGACGCGCTGGCGCTGGCCGAACTGGGGCTGAACCATGAACAGCAGCATCAGGAGCTGCTGCTGACCGACATCCTCGACCTGTTCGCCGCCAATCCGATCGAACCGGCGCTGTTTCCGGCGCAGGCGACCCCGGCCATGGCAGGCCCCGACCGCTGGACGCGGCATGAGGGCGGCATCAGGCGCATCGGCCATGCCGGCGCCGGGTTTGCCTTTGATTGCGAAGGGCCGGCGCATGACGTGCTGATCCGGCCGTTCGCGCTCGCCGATCGGCTGGTCAGCAATGGCGATTGGGCGGCGTTCATCGCTGCCGGCGGCTATGACAATCCGGCGCTGTGGCTGTCGGATGGCTGGGCCTGGCGGCAGCGCGAGGGCGTGGCGGCGCCGCTGCACTGGCAGCAGGGCGACGGCGGCTGGACCAGCTTCGGCCTCGCCGGGCGGCGCCCGCTCGATCCGCACGCACCGGTAACGCACATCAGTTTCTACGAGGCGGATGCCTTTGCCGGCTGGGCCGGCGCGCGCCTGCCGACCGAGGCGGAATGGGAGGTCGCGGCCACCGGCGCTGACGCCAGCGCCGGCAACCAGCTCGATCGCGCCGGGCCGGTGGCGCCCGTCGGCACGGCGTCGCTGTTCGGCGATTGCTGGCAATGGACCGCTTCGGCCTTCCTGCCCTATCCGGGTTTCCGCCCCGCCGCAGGCGCGGTCGGCGAATACAATGGCAAGTTCATGAGCGGCCAGATGGTGCTGAAGGGCGCCAGCTGCGCCACGCCGCGCGGCAGCTCGCGCGCCACGGTGCGCAATTTCTTCACCCCCCAGCAACGCTGGCAGTTCACCGGCCTGCGGCTGGCCAAGGATCTGTGACCATGGCGCACCCGATGCTTGTTGCCGATGTCAGCGGCGATTTCGCCAGCGCCGTGCGCGCCGGCCTCGCCCAGGCGCAAAAGGTCATTCCGGCCCGTTTCTTCTATGATCGCGCCGGATCGGAGCTGTTCGAGGACATCACCCGCCTGGCCGAATATTATCCCACCCGCACCGAAATCGGCCTGCTCACCGCCCATGCCGCGGCGCTGGCCGCCGCTGTCGGCCCCGGCCGGGCCGTGATCGAATTCGGCTCCGGCTCCTCGGCCAAGACGCCGCTGCTGCTCGGCGCGATCCGGCCCGGCGCCTATGTGCCCGTCGATATCTCGGCGGCCTTTCTCGCTGAATCGGCGGCGGCATTGGGCGCGCGCTTTCCCGGCCTGCCGGTGCTGCCGGTGGCCGCGGATTTCACCCAGGACTTCCGCGTGCCGGCGGCGATCATGGGCATGCAGCGGCTGGGCTTCTTCCCCGGCTCGACACTCGGCAATCTGGCGCCGGTGGCGGCGGTCGACCTGTTGCGCCGCTTTGCCAGCGTGCTCGGCGCCGGCAGCGCGCTCATCATCGGGCTGGACCTGGCGCCGGGGCCGGGCAAGAGCGTTGCGGAGCTGGAAGCCGCCTATGACGATGCGGCCGGCGTGACCGCGGCCTTCAATCTCAACCTGCTCCACCGCATCAATCGCGAGCTGGGCGGCGACATCGAAACCGATGCCTTTGCCCATCGTGCGCTATGGAACCCCGACCTAGGCCGCATCGAGATGCACCTGGTGGCGCGCCGCGCACTGGTGTTCAGCGCCGCCGGTCGCCAGTTCGCCATGGCCGCCGGCGAGACCATCCACACCGAGAACAGCTACAAGTGGATGCTCGCCGAGGCCCGCATGCTGGCCATGGCCAGCGGCTGGGCGCCAGTGAACAGCTGGACCGACGCCGACGGACGCTTCAGCCTCAACCTCTGGCAGCGCGACGATGCCCGCATGCAGCCGTGACGACCTGCCCCAATCCACAAGGTTGACTGGCGCGCGGCCCTGCGCCAAGCACGCAACCGAACCGAACAGCCTTGGGAAGTGCCAACCATGAAGGTCCTCGTGCCCGTGAAGCGGGTCGTCGATTACAACGTCAAGGTCCGCGTCAAATCCGACCAGACCGGCGTCGAACTCGCCAATGTCAAGATGAGCATGAACCCCTTTGACGAGATCGCCGTCGAAGAGGCGATCCGCCTGAAGGAAAAGGGCGTCGCCACGGAAATCGTCGTCGTATCGATTGGCGTTACCCAGTCGACCGAAACGCTGCGCACCGCGCTGGCCATGGGCGCCGACCGCGGCATCCTGGTCACCACCGATGTGACGACCGAATCGCTGGCCGTGGCCAAGCTGCTCGCGGCGATTGCCAAGGAAGAGGCGCCCGGCCTCATCATCCTCGGCAAGCAGGCCATCGATGACGATGCCAACCAGACCGGCCAGATGCTGGCGGCGCTGCTCGGCTGGCCGCAGGGCACCTTCGCTTCGAAGGTGACGGTCGTCGGCGACCGCGTCCATGTCGAACGCGAAGTCGATGGCGGTTCCGAAACCGTCGATCTGAAGATGCCGGCGATCGTCACCACCGATCTGCGCCTCAACGAACCGCGCTACGCCTCGCTGCCCAACATCATGAAGGCCAAGTCGAAGCCGATCGCGCAGAAGACGCCGGCCGATTATGGCGTCGATGTCACGCCGCGCCTGACGATCACCAAGGTCGTCGAGCCCGCCAAGCGCTCCGCCGGGATCAAGGTGAAGAGCGTCGATGAACTGGTTGAAAAGCTGAAAGTCCTGGGAGCCGTCGCATGAGCACGCTCGTTCTTGCCGAACATGACAATGTGGAACTGAAGGACGCGACGCTCGCCGCCGTCACCGCCGCCGGCCAATTGGGCGGCGACGTGCATGTGCTGGTCGCCGGCAAGGGCGCCCTGGCCGTTGCCGATGCGGCTGCCAAGATCGCCGGCGTCGCCAAGGTGCTGCTCGCCGACGATGCCGCGTTCGAACATCAGCTCGCCGAAAATGTCGCGCCGCTGATCGTCGGGCTGATGGCCGGTTATGATGCGCTGGTCGCCCCGGCGACGACGCGCGGCAAGAATGTCACGCCGCGCGTGGCGGCTGCCCTCGATGTCGCGCAGATCTCGGAAATCCTGTCGGTCGAAGGCCCGGCGACCTTCACCCGGCCGATCTATGCCGGCAATGCCATCGCCACCGTCACGTCGAGCGATGCCAAGAAGGTCATCACCGTGCGCGGCACCGCCTTTGCCAAGGCCGCGACCAGCGGCGGCAGCGCGACGATCGAAAGCGTCGGCGGCGGCAGCGATGCCGGCCTGTCGGTGTTCGCCGGGGCCGAGCTGACCAAGTCGGCTCGCCCGGAACTGACCGCGGCCAAGATCATCGTGTCGGGCGGCCGGGCGCTGGGCTCGTCGGAGAAGTTCCACGAATTCATCGATCCGCTCGCCGACAAGCTGGGCGCCGCCGTCGGTGCCAGCCGCGCCGCCGTCGATGCAGGCTATGCGCCGAACGATTATCAGGTCGGCCAGACCGGCAAGATCGTCGCGCCGGAGCTCTATGTCGCCGTCGGCATTTCGGGTGCCATCCAGCATCTGGCGGGGATGAAGGATTCCAAGATCATCGTCGCCATCAACAAGGACGAGGAAGCCCCGATCTTCCAGGTCGCCGATGTCGGCCTGGTCGGCGATCTGTTCGCCATCGTCCCGGAACTGACCGGCAAGCTGTAAGGGCAACACCCAGCGAATTGAGGGCGGCCGGGGCAGACGTCCCGGCCGCTTTTTTTCGTGGCCGCCTGTGCCAAAGCCGGTTGCGCATCCCAACCTCGCGCCGCACTATCGCAAAATGTTGCGCCAGTATGAACTTGTCGAACGGGTCAAGGCCTATGACCCCGATGCGGACGAAGACCTGCTGAACCGCGCCTATGTGTTTTCGATGAAGGCGCATGGCAGCCAGTTGCGCGCCAGTGGCGACCCCTATTTCAGCCATCCCATCGAAGTCGCCGGCATATTGACCGACCTGAAACTCGATGACGAAACCATCGCCACTGGCATCCTGCACGACACCATCGAGGATACGGTGGCGACGCAGGAACAGATCGACCGCCTGTTCGGCAAGAGCGTCGGCCGGCTGGTCGATGGCGTCACCAAGCTGTCGAAGATCGAGGCGCAGAGCGAGAACGAGCGCCAGGCCGAAAACCTGCGCAAGTTCCTGCTGGCGATGTCGACCGATATCCGCGTGCTGCTCGTCAAGCTCGCCGACCGGCTGCACAACATGCGGACGCTGCATTTCATCAAGTCGGAGGACAAGCGCCGCCGCATAGCCCGCGAGACGATGGACATCTATGCGCCGCTGGCCGAGCGCATCGGCATGTACGGCTTCATGGACGAATTGCAGGAACTGGCGTTTCGCCAGCTGGAGCCGGACGCCCATGCGACGATCACCGCCCGGCTGGAAAAGCTGCGCACCATCGGCGGCGATACGGTGGCGCGCATCGCATCAGGCCTGAAGCTGGTGCTGGCGCAAAAGGGCATCGAGGCCGATGTCACCGGCCGTGAAAAGCGCCCCTATTCGATCTGGCGCAAGATGCAGGGCCGCAGCATCAGCTTCGAGGCGCTGGCCGATGTCATGGCGTTCCGCATCATCGTCGATGACGAGGCGGAATGTTACCGGGCGCTCGGCGTGGTCCATGGCCGCTGGCCGATGGTGCCGGGCCGGTTCAAGGACTTCCTCTCGACGCCAAAGCGCAACGGCTACAAATCCATCCACACCACGGTGCTGCACAGCGAGAACAGCCGCATCGAGGTGCAGATCCGCACCCGGCGCATGCACGAGGAATCGGAATTCGGGCTCGCCGCGCACTGGGCCTACAAGCAGGGCGGCGAGGGCGCCGAAGCGCGCGAGGCCTATCCCTGGCTGGAGGACCTGCTGGAGGTGCTGCACGACGCGGCGACGCCGGAAGAACTGCTCGAAAACGCCCGGCTGGCGATGTTCCAGGACCAGGTCTTCGTCTTCACGCCGAAGGGCGCGCTCTACCAGCTGCCGCGCGATTCGACCCCCATCGACTTCGCCTATGCCGTGCATTCCGAACTGGGGGACACCTGCGTCGGTGCCAAGGTCAATGGCCGGGTGGTGCCGCTGCGCACGCGGCTGGTCAACGGCGACCAGGTCGAGATCCTGCGCCAGAAGCACAAGGCGCCCGACCCGGCCTGGGAAGGCTTTGTGGTCAGCGCCAAGGCGCGCGCCGCGGTGCGCCGCCATGTCCGGCAAAAGGCCTTGCAGGAAGCCCAGACGATGGGACGCAAACTGCTCGAATCACTGGCCATGCAGCTGAAGGTCACGCTCGGTGACGAATTGCTCGGCCCGGCGCTGGGGCGGCTGAAGCTGGCGGATCGCGCCGCGCTGGAGCTGGCGATGGCGCGCAACCAGCTGACCGATGCGCAGGTTTCGGAAGCGCTGGTGCCCGGCTCCACGGCGGGCCGCAAGCCGAAGCGGACGCGCGGCAAGCCGGGGCCGGCGGCGGTCAGCATCCATGGCCTTACCGCCGGCGTCGCCTTCGAACTCGGCGCCTGCCATCCGATTCCGGGCGATCGCATCGTCGGCATCCGCCACCCCGGCCAGCCGATCGTCGTCCACACCATCGATTGCGCCAGCCTGGCCGAAGAAACCGGGGAATGGCTGGAAGTCAGCTGGGGCCAGGAAACCGACGGCGCCACGGCGCGACTGGCGGTGGTCGTCCACAACCAGCCCGGCGCGCTCGCCTCGCTGGCCGCCACCATCGCCGGGCACAATGCCAATATCGTCAACCTGGCGCTGAAGCATCGTGACCGCGAATTCCACACCGATGTCATCGATATCGAAGTGGAGGATGCGAAGCACCTGCTGACCATCATCGCGGCGCTGCGCCAGGTGAAGGCAGTGGTGTCGGTGGAGCGCATGCGCGGCTGATGCCGCAGCCGTGACGTTGCGGCGCTGGCAAAGCGGCCGCACAGCCGCTAACCAGCGGACATGACCGACGAACAGATCCTCGCCGAATTCCGCGCCGCCGAAGCCTTGCTGGAGGGGCATTTCATCCTGTCCTCCGGCCTGCGCAGTTCGCGCTACCTGCAATGCGCGCGGGTGCTGATGGACCCGGCGCGCGCCGCCCGGCTGGCCGAAGCGCTGGCGGCCAAGATCCCCGATGATATAAAGGCCGCGGTCGATGTCGTCATCGCCCCGGCGATGGGCGGCCTCATCTGCGGCCATGAACTGGCGCGGGCGCTGGGCAAACTCTCGATGTTCGTCGAACGCCCGACCGGCACGTTCGAGCTGCGCCGCGGCTTCCGGCTGGAGGCGGGCCAGAAGGTGCTGCTGATGGAAGATGTGGTGACGACCGGGCTGTCGTCGCGGGAGGCCATCGCCGCAGTGAACGCCGCCGGCGGCACCGTCATCCACGCCGCCTCACTCGTCGACCGCTCGAACGGCAGTGCCGATCTCGGCGTGCCGTTCACGCCGCTCATCCGGCTCGCCGTGCCGAGCTACAGCGCTGACGCGCTGCCGCCCGAGCTTGCCGCCATCCCGGCGGTCAAACCGGGCAGCCGCGCGGCATGAGCCATCACCTCCGCCTCGGCGTCAACATCGATCATGTCGCCACCATCCGCAACGCGCGCGGCGGGCTGCACCCCGATCCGGTACGCGCGGCGCTGCTGGCGGCCGAGGCCGGCGCCGATGGCATCACCGCGCATCTGCGCGAGGATCGCCGCCATATCACCGATGCCGATCTCGACGCGCTGATCGGCAGCATCAGCCTGCCCTTGAACCTTGAAATGGCGGCGACCGATGAAATGCTCGGCATCGCGCTGAAGCATCGGCCGCACGCCGCCTGCATCGTGCCGGAACGCCGTGCCGAGCGCACCACCGAAGGCGGGCTCGATGCCGCCGGCCAGCACAACACGCTGGCCCCGATCATTGCGCGCCTGCAGGACGCCGGCATCCGCGTCAGCCTGTTCATCGCGCCCGACCTGCACCAGCTGGAGGCGGCGGCGAAGCTGGGCGCGCCGGTCGTCGAGCTGCACACCGGCCCCTACAGCCATGCACTGGCCGATGCCGATGTGGCGGCGGAACTGGCGCGCCTGCACCGGGCCGCCGAACATGGGGCTTCGCTCGGCCTCGAAATGCACGCCGGCCATGGCCTGACCTTCGACAATGTCGGGCCGATCGCCGCCATGCCGCAGCTCGCCGAACTCAACATCGGGCATTTCCTGATCGGTGAAGCCGTGTTCACCGGCCTTGGCCCGGCCATCGCCCGGATGCGCGCCGCCATGGACGCGGCGCGCGCGTGAACATCCCCGCCGGCGTCTTCGTGCTCGGGCTCGGCTCCGACCTGTGCAATATCGATCGGATCGAAAACAGCATCGCCCGCTTCGGCGATCGTTTCCTCAACCGGGTGTTCACCGACACCGAGCGCGCCAAGGCCGACCGCCGCCAGCTCACCCGCGCCGGCACCTATGCCAAGCGCTTTGCCGCCAAGGAGGCCTGTTCCAAGGCGCTCGGCACAGGCTTTCGCAAGGGTGTGTTCATGAAGGATATGGGAGTGGTCAACCTGCCCTCCGGCGCGCCGACCCTGGCGCTCACCGGCGGGGCCGCGGCAAGACTGGCGGAAATCACCCCGCCGGGCTATGAGGCGATCGTCCATCTGACGATGACCGACGACCACCCTTGGGCGCAGGCCATCGTGCTTATCACAGCGAGTCCCCTATGAGCGAAGCAGCGGCGGTGAAGAAGCCGACCAATTGGGCGAGCGAGGCCTGGCAGCTGTTCCTGCTGGTGCTTGCCGTGCTCGGCGTGCACTCGCTGGTCGCCAAGCCCTTCTACATCCCCTCCGGCTCGATGCTGCCCAGCCTGTTGATCGGGGACCGGCTGATCGTGTCGAAATATCCCTATGGCTATTCCTATCTGTCGCCGTCGCTGAACGTGCTGCCGGAAATGCCGGGCCGTATCCTCGGCCGCCTGCCCGAACGCGGCGATATCGCCGTCATCAAGAGCCCGCGCGACAAATCGGATTACATCAAGCGCGTCATCGGCCTGCCCGGCGATACCGTGCAGATGAAGGACGGCCAGCTGTGGCTGAACGGTGCACCGGTATCGAAGGTGCGGGTGGCGGATACCGTCATTCCCGTCTCGCCGAACAGCGATTGCAACTCGCCGGTCGATGCCCAGTATCGCACCACCGATGCCGCCGGCGTCGCCGTTTGCAAGCTGCCGACCTATCGCGAGACGCTGCCTTCGGGGAAATCCTATCTGACGCTCGACCTGCAGCAGACGCCGCAGGACAATACCGAGCCGATGATCGTGCCGGAAGGCACCGTCTTCCTGATGGGTGACAATCGCGACAACAGCGAGGACAGCCGCTTCGATCCGATGCTTGGCGGCCTCGGCATGCTGCCCATCGAGAACCTTGTCGGCCGCGCCGAATTCACCACCTTCTCGCTGGACGGCTCCACCGACGTCAACCCGGTAACCTGGGTCACCGCGCTGCGGTCCGGCCGCTACTTCATCGGCCTGAACAAGCAGACAGCGGACTGAATCCGCAGCTGCGGTCGTTTGCAGGCATCACACCGCCAGATTGTCGATCAGCCGCGTCGTGCCCATCACGGCCGCTGCCATGATGCGGGCGCCGGGGGTCACGGCGCGCAGCGGGGTCAGCCGCTCGCCATCGACCAGTTCGCAATAATCGATGCGGGCAAAGCCGGCGGCGGCGATGCGGCGTTCGGCAGTGGCCAGTGCCGGGCCGACATCACCGCCGGCGATCAGCGCCTCGCGGGCGCGCATCAGCGCCTGGGGCAGAGCCCCCGCCCGCCGGCGTTCGTCGGCGCTCAGGTAAAGATTGCGCGAGGACAGCGCGAGGCCATCGTTATCGCGCACGATCGGGCAGCCGAGGATTTCGGTGCCGAGATCGAGGTCCTCGGCCATGCGGCGGACGATGGCGAGCTGCTGCCAGTCCTTTTCACCGAACACCGCGACATCGGCGCGGGCGGCGGCGAGCAGTTTCGAAACGACCGTGGCGACCCCGTCGAAATGGCCGGGTCGCGCGGCGCCGCAGAGCAGATCGGGCAGCGCCGCGACGCGGACATAGCTGGCAAAGCCCGGCGGATACATGGTGGCGACGCTGGGGGCATAGAGCAGCGAGCAGCCGGCGGCGACCAGCTTGGCAGCATCGCCGGCCTCGTCACGCGGATAGCGGTCGAGATCCTCGGTCGGGCCGAACTGCTTGGGATTGACGAAGATCGAGGCGGCAACGCGGTCGGCGTGCTGCAACCCCAGCGTCACCAGCGCCAGATGCCCGGCATGCAGCGCGCCCATCGTCGGCACAAAGGCGACGCGATGGCCCTCGCGCTTCCAGGCCTCCATCGCCGCCGTGAACGCCGCGGGCGTCCGCACGATTGCAATCTTGTCCTGCAATGTCTGCCTTTCGATTGACACGTGCCGGCGCCTGTGTGCGAAACCGGCACGGATGGCAAGGCTTTGGAGCCATGGGACGGAACGGGGACCGATGACGACGAAAACCGCGCACATCATCGTGCTGGGCAATGAAAAGGGCGGCTCCGGCAAATCGACGACCGCCGTCCATATCGGCGTGGCGCTGGTCCATGCCGGCTTTCGTGTTGCCATGCTCGATCTCGATTCGCGCCAGCGCACCGTGGCGCGCTATCTCGAAAACCGCACGGCCTTCGCGAGCAAGCGCGGTCTGGCGCTGCCCAGCCCAGACTGCGCCGTGATCGCCGACGGAGCGGAGGCGCTGACCGAGCTCGACACGCGGCTGGCGCAGGCGGCGGCGCTGGATTTCATCGTCATCGACACGCCCGGCCGCGATTCGGAACTGGCGCGCGCCGCGCTCGCCCGCGCCGACACCATCATCACGCCGATCAACGACAGTTTCGTCGATTTCGATCTGATCGGCCAGGTCGATCCCGAAACCTTCGCGGTCGCCCGGCCAAGCTTTTATGCCGAACTGATCTGGAACGCCCGCCGCGCCCGCGCCCGCGATGGCGGTGTCAGTCCCGATTGGGTGGTGCTGCGCAACCGTCTCGCCTCGCTGGAGGCGCGCAACCGGAAGCGCGTCGGCGCGGCGCTCGAGGCGCTGTCGGGCCGCGTCGGCTTCCGCGTCGTCGGCGGCCTGTCGGAACGCGTCATCTTCCGCGAATTCTTCCCGCGCGGGCTAACCCTGCTCGATCGCGATGCGCTCGATGATTTCAGCCTCAGCCATGTCGGCGCCCGCGCCGAGCTGCGCGCCCTCATCGCCGCGCTGAAACTGCCCGGCTGGGATGCCGGCAAGCTCGCCGCCTGATGGGTCTCGCCCTCGTCATCGCGGCGCTGGTTGGCTGGTGGCTGCACCAGCGCGGCGAACTGCTGCCGCAACTGCGGCTGTGGGCCGGCGTCGGCGCCGCGCTGATCTTCGGCGCCAAGCTGCTGGAAGGCGGCAAGATCCTGCCGGCGCTGCTCGTCGCCGCCGCCGGCTATGGCTGGTGGCGGATGCAGGCAGCAAAGCCGGCGCGGCTGGCGGCGGACGAAGCCGCCGCCCTGGCCCTGCTCGGCCTGCCCCGCGGCGCCGATCGCGACGCCATCCAGCTGGCCTGGCGCAGCCGCATGGCCAGCGCCCATCCGGACGCCGGCGGCAGCGCCGATGCGGTGCAGCGGCTGACCGCGGCGCGCGATCTGCTGCTGGCGCGGCGGTGATGCCGGGCTGAAAGTGCCGCCGGAGGCTTTCTTTCTGCCGGCAATAACGCGCGACCCCTCCAAGCCGCTTGGCAAATAATGCCGCCGCGCTATACGCAGCCCAGCCTTGGGGAAGGTCGCGCCCGCGTGTTTACAATTTGTTATGCACTGGAGTTGAACACCCGTGAGCCATGTCTTCCACCCCACCTCGCTGCGTGAATATGATATCCGCGGGCTGGTCGGCGACACGCTGACCGCAGCCGATGCGCTGGCCATCGGGCGCAGCTTCGGCACCATCGTGCGGCGGGGCGGCGGCAAGCGTGTTGCGGTCGGCTATGATGGCCGCACCTCGTCGCCGGGGTTCGAGGCGGCGCTGGTCGAAGGGCTGAACGCCGCCGGCATCGAAGCGGTACGGATCGGCGTCGGGCCGACACCGATGCTCTATTATGCGGTCTATGAACTCGGCTGCGATGGCGGCGTGATGATCACCGGCAGCCACAACCCGCCGGCGTACAATGGCTTCAAGATGATGCTGGCCGGCCGGCCGTTCTTCGGCAGCGACATTCGCGCGCTGGGCGACATGTCGGCCGCCGGCGATTGGGAATCGGGCAGCGCCGGCAGCACGCAGGTCGAACTGATGGACCGCTATGTCGACCGGCTGGTACAGGATTTCGACGGCCAGGCCTTCACCATCGCCTGGGATTGCGGCAACGGCGTCGCCGGCCCGGTGGTCGAGAAACTGGTGAAGAAGCTGCCCGGCACGCATCATGTGCTGTTCCCGGAGGTCGACGGCAATTTCCCCAACCATCATCCCGATCCGACCGATGAAAAGAACCTGGTCGATCTGAAGCGTGTCGTCCTTGAAAAGGGCTGCGACTTCGGCCTGGCCTTTGATGGCGATGCCGACCGGCTCGGCGCCGTCGATGGTCAGGGCCGGGTGATCTGGGGCGACCAGCTGCTCGGCATTCTCGCCGAGCCGGTGTTGAAGGCCGTACCCGGCGGCACCATCATCGCCGATGTGAAGGCCAGTCAGGCCCTGTTCGACCGCGTCGCCGCGCTGGGCGGCACGCCGCTGATGTGGAAGACCGGCCACAGCCTGATCAAGGCCAAGATGAAGGACGTCGATTCGCCGCTTGCCGGCGAAATGTCGGGGCACATCTTCTTCAAGCATCAATGGTATGGCTTCGACGATGGCATCTATGCCGGCGTCCGCCTGATCCGCGCCGTGTCGGAATTGGGCGGCAGCCTGACGGCGCTGAAGGACGCCATGCCGGTGATGGTCAACACGCCGGAAATGCGCTTCCAATCGTCGGAAGAGCGCAAGTTCGTCGTCGTCGAGGAAGTGCTGGCCCGGCTGAAGGCCGCCGGCGCCACCGTCGACGAAACCGATGGCGCCCGCGTCAACACGCCCGACGGCTGGTGGCTGCTGCGCGCATCGAACACCCAGGACGTGCTGGTGGCCCGCGTCGAGGCGCGCGACCAGGCGGCGCTGGAGCGGTTGCAGGGCGACCTCAATGCCGCGCTGGCGGCATCGGGGGTCGCTCCGACGATTGTCGGACATTGATCGCAACGGCTTGATCGCAGCCGCCTGCGGCGATTCCGGCGGTTGCAGCGGCGACCGCGACCCGGCACTCTGTAGCGTGTTGGGGGAGATTTTCATGAAGATGACAGCCGCTCTGGCCTTGGCCTTGCTGGCGACCGCCGCCGCGGCGCAACCGGCACAAGGCAGCGCACAGGGCCCGGCCGAAACCGCGACACGGGCGGCGGTGGCGCGCATCGCAGCGCTCAATCCGCGCATCAACGCGGTGCGGGCGGTCGATCCGACGGCGATCGATCAGGCGCAGACGCTCGACCGGCTGCGCATGGCGCGCGGGCCGCTCTATGGCCTGCCGATCCTCATCAAGGACAATATCGACGCCAAAGGGCCGCTGCCGACGACGGCGGGGAGTCTGGCGCTGAAGGACAATGTGACGAACCGCGATGCGCCGCTGGTTGCCGGGCTGCGCCGCGCCGGGGCGATCATCGTCGGCAAGACCAACCTCAGCGAATGGGCCAACATGCGCGGCGACCGCTCGATTTCGGGCTGGAGCGGCATCGGCGGTCAGGTGCGCAACCCGCACGCACTCAACCGCACGCCCTGCGGCTCGTCCTCGGGAAGTGGCGCCGCAGTGGCAGCCGGCATGGTCGATGCGGCGATCGGCACCGAAACCGATGGCTCGATCACCTGCCCGGCGGCGGTCAACGGCATCGTCGGGCTGAAGCCGACTGTCGGCCTCGTCAGTCGCACCCACATCATCCCGATCAGCGCCAGCCAGGACACGGCCGGCCCGATGACGAAGGACGTACGCACCGCCGCGCTGCTGCTGACCGCCATCGCCGGCAGCGACCCCGCCGACGCGGCAACCGCCACCGCCGATGCGCACCGCGCCGACTATCTCGCGGCGCTCGATCGCCAGGCGCTGAAGGGCGTGCGCATCGGCGTCATGCGCTTCGCCGCGCGCTTTTCGGCGCCGGTGACGGTGGTGTTCGAACGCGCGCTGGAGGTGCTGAAGGCGCAAGGGGCCATCCTCGTCGATGTCGAGGCGCCCAAGGATCGCGAACAGATCGGCGCCGCCGAATATCTGGTGCTGGTGACCGAGCTGAAGGCCGGGCTGAACGCCTATCTCGCCACCACGCCGCCCAATGTGAAGGTGCGCACGCTCGCCGATGCCATTGCCTTCAACATCGCCAATGGCCCACGCGAACTCGGCCTGTTCGGTCAGCAGGCGTTCACGCTGGCCGAATCGACCAAAGGCCTTGACGACCCCGACTATGTGAAAGCCCGCGCCCTGTCGCTGCGGCTGGCCGGCAAGGACGGCATCGACGCCATGCTCGCCGCCGGCAATGTCGTGGCGCTGGTGGCGCCGACCGCGGCGCCGGCCTGGTTCATCGATGCGTCGACCGGCGATCGGGCGTCGGGCGGCGGCGCGGGCACCTTTGCCGCTGTCGCCGGCTACCCGCATCTGACCGTGCCGATGGGGACGGTTCAGGGCCTGCCGGTCGGCCTCAGCTTCCTCGGCCCGGCATGGAGCGAAGCGCGGCTGCTCGGCCTCGGCTATGCCTATGAGCAGGCGAGCAAGGCGATGGTTGCGCCGACGTTCGCCGAATCGGTGGAAACCATGCCGGCGATGGCGCCGCTGCTGGCGCCGTTCAGCGCGCCAGATCGGCGCTGATCGCCGCCACGATCTGGCCGCGCTGGCGCTGGCTGCTGCGATTCGGCACGGCGCTGTAGAGGCCGGAGAGGAAGGCCCGGTCCCAACTGGTCATCCCGGCTGCGGGCGATTCGGCGCCGGCGGGTGCGAACAGCGACAGCACGCTGGGCACGGCGGGCGGCACCGGCGGCAGCCGCAGCGGCGCCAGGCTGACCATGCCGACATAATCGGCAACACTGTCCAGCGATTTGCCATTGGCTAGGCCGACATCGACGATGACGACGGCGCTGGTGATCCACACGGCGATCGTCGTCTTGATGAGGCTCGGGTCGCGGCTGTCGAACGACGGCGCATCGCCGGGCAGCACATTGCCCAGCGGCGTCCCACCGCCGGATTGCGCCGAGCTGAGGGCGGCGCTGGCGTTGACCCCGCCGGCCACGCCATCGGCGCTGCGCATTTCAAGGGCATGCCAGAACCGCACCGGTAGCGGCTCCCGCAACAGGCGGTCGCGCTCGGCGCCGGTCAGGCGGCTGATCTGCTTGGGTTTGCGGCGGGCGATGACGCCGGCAGTCACCGCGGCATCCTCGCTGAACACGACTTGCAGATTGGGCCGACAGCCCGGCTTGCCCCATTGGGCGCCGGCGTCACCGGCGATGGCGGCGAGGCGCGCAGCGACGCGGGCGCCGGCGGCATCGGTGATGCCCGACAGTTTCAGGCAGACGGGTTCGTGCCAGCGCGCGAACTGGTCATAGGCCGGGGTGGCGAGCACGGCCCGCACATAGCCCGACGCGCGGGCTTCGACCTCGGCCTTCGTCAGGCGTTCGCCGGTGACGGTAACGAGCGGTGCGGCCGCGTCATCAACAGGGGCTGGCGCGGGCGTGGTGACTTGCAAGGCAAACAGCAGGGCGGGCAGAAATGGCATGAACGCTCCATTCCGAAAACACACAACCGGCGCTATCGCCCCTGCGCGACCGTACCGTCCCGGACCATAACCCCGGTGTTCCTGCTTGCCAATTGCCGGCGCGCTTGCATCCCGCGCCTTTTTCGCCCATAGGCCCCGTCTCGATTTCGCCGGGGTTTGCGCCCCGGCGCTTTCGTTTGGACGCAAGCCGGAGGGGTGTCGCATGGGGCGGCATCAGCGATCGGCACAGGAGTGAACACACATGCCATTGTATGAGCATGTCTTTCTCGCGCGACAGGATCTGGCCACTGCCCAGGTCGAAGCGATGACAGAGACATTTTCCAAGATCATCGCCGACGGCAAGGGCGCCGTGGCTTCCCATGAGTATTGGGGCCTGCGCAGCCTCGCGTATCGCATCGCCAAGAATCGCAAGGCGCATTATGTGATGCTCAACATCGACGCCCCGGCGCCGGCCGTGGCCGAGCTGGAGCGCCAGGTAGCGCTGAATGAAGACATCATCCGCTACATGACCGTCCGCATCGAAGCGCTGCCGACCGAAGCATCGGCCATGATGAAGCGCGGCGAGCGCGAGCGTGAACGCGGCGACCGTGATGGCGCGCCCCGTGGCGACCGCCCGGATCGTGGCGACCGTGGTGATCGCGCTCCGCGCGGTGACCGTCCCGACCGCGCCCCGCGCGCGTTCTGATCGAAAGGATAGATCATGGGTCGTCCCTTTTTCCGCCGCCGCAAGAGCTGCCCCTTCTCGGGCGCCAATGCCCCCGTCATCGATTACAAGGACGTGCGCCTGCTGCAGGGCTTTGTCTCCGAACGGGGCAAGATCGTGCCGTCGCGCATCACCGCCGTGTCCGGCAAGAAGCAGCGCGAACTGGCACAGGCCATCAAGCGCGCCCGCCATCTGGGCCTGCTGCCCTACCTCGTGAAGTAAGGAGCGCAGCTCGTGGAAATCATTCTGCTCGAACGCGTCGAAAAGCTCGGCATGATTGGCGACATCGTCAATGTGAAGCCCGGCTTTGCCCGCAACTTCCTGCTGCCGCGCGGCAAGGCGCTGCGCGCTTCGGAAGCCAACAAGAAGAAGTTCGAGGCCGATCGCGCCCGCATCGAGGCTGAAAATGCCAAGCGCCGCGACATCGCCCGGTCGGAAGCCAAGGATGTGGACGGCGCCAGCGTCACCATGATCCGCCAGGCTTCGCAGACCGGCCAGCTTTACGGTTCGGTCGCTGCCCGCGACCTCGCCGAAGTGCTGGTGGCTGGTGGCCACAAGGTCTCGAAGAACCAGATCGTCCTCGACAAGCCGATCAAGACGCTCGGCATCCATGACGTCAAGGTCGCGCTGCACCCGGAAGTGGTGGTGATGGTCAAGGTCAACATCGCCCGCTCGCCGGAAGAAGCCGAACTGCAGGCCAAGGGTGTGGACGTCACCGCCGACATGTTCGAGCGGGACGAAGCCGGCTTCACCGAAGCCTTCGACCCGGCTGCCGAACCCGGCACCCTGCCGGTCGACGACGCCCCGGCCGCGGACGCCGCCGAAGCCTGAGCCTTCAGGCAACGCCAACAGGAAGGGCCGCGCTGCACAAGCAGCGCGGCCCTTTTTTTTACCGCCCCCCGCCGGGGGGAGGTCGAGAGACGGCGCAGCCGGCCCGGAAGAGGGTCGGCGCAGCACTCCTTCCCTCACAGAAGCGCTTGACCCCCGCGCAGCAACGCGCCACTCCCGCGCGATGACTGACGCACCCGAAACCGCCCCCGAATCTGCCCCGGAAACCCCGGCGATCACCGACACGCCGCCCGATCGGCTGTCCGCCCAGCCCGGCAATGCGCATTATGACGCCGCCATTCTGGAACGCGGCGTCGGCATCGTCTTCAACGGTGTCGAGCGCACCAATGTCGATGAATATTGCGTCTCGGAAGGCTGGGTGAAGGTCGCCGCCGGCAACAGCCGCGACCGTTATGGCCGGCCGCTGACCATCAAGGTCAAGGGTACGGTAGAGCCCTACTTCAAGAGCTGAGCAGGCCCTGCTTGTAGCGCCGGGCACTGCGCCCTATGTTGGTACCTGTCGCGATTGAAGGGTGCCTCTCATGACCTATCATGCCAAGCTGGTGGCAGGCGGCAAGGTCGCCGTACCCGCGGCCTTGCGTCGTGAACTGGGTCTCAACACCGGTGATACGCTGGTTTTCACAGCGGAGGGTGATTCGATCCGGGTGCGTTCCTATGCGACCGTGATCCGCGACGTGCAGCGCCAGTTCCGCCACTATGTTCCGGCCGGCACCCCCGTTGTCGATGAATTCATTGCCGAGCGCCGGGCCGAAGCCGCGCGTGAGTGATCTGGTCCTTGATGCCTCGGCATTGCTGGCGCTGTTCAACGATGAAACCGGGGCCGATGTCGTTGCCGCGCAATGCCACGGCGCCGCGATATCCGCGGTGAACTGGACGGAGGTGGTGACACGTCTGATCGATCTGGCCATTCCACCCGATATCGCCGCCGGCATGCTTGCCCAGCTGGAAATCGATGTCATCGACTTCGATCACGAACTGGCCAGCGATGCGGTTCGCCTGCGCGACGCGACGCGCAAGGCCGGCCTGTCACTGGGTGATCGCGCCTGTCTCGCGCTCGCCATGCGGATGCAGGCAGTGGTGCTGACGGCCGACCGTCCCTGGGCGACTCTGGCGCTGCCGGTCGACATCCGGTTGATTCGCTAGTCATGGTCGATCTGTTCGGTTCCGCGTCCGCCGCCCCGCCGGCCACCAACCCGCCGCTTGCCGAACGCCTGCGCCCGCGTGCGCTCGCCGATGTCGTCGGCCAGGCGCATCTGACCGGGCCGGAAGGCGCCATCGGCCGCATGGTCGCCGCCGGCAGCCTGTCCAGCCTCATCCTCTGGGGCCCGCCGGGTACCGGCAAGACCAGCATTGCCCGGCTGCTTGCCGAAGCGGTGGGGCTGCGCTTCGTGGGCATTTCGGCGGTGTTTTCCGGCGTGGCCGAGCTGAAGAAGCTGTTTGCCGAGGCGCGCGACGCGGCGCGCGGCGATCTCGCCCATCCCGGCCAGAAGACCTTGCTGTTCGTCGATGAAATCCATCGCTTCAACCGCGCCCAGCAGGACGGGTTTCTGGGTGTCGTCGAGGATGGCACCGTCACGCTCGTCGGCGCCACCACCGAAAACCCCAGCTTCGAGCTCAACGCCGCCATCCTCAGCCGCGCCCAGGTGCTGATCGTGCGGCGGCTGGAGGAGGCGGCGCTGGCCGAGCTGCTGGATCGCGCCGAAGCCAGCGAGGGCCGGCCGCTGCCGCTGACCGCCGATGCCCGCGCCGCGCTGATCGCGTCGGCCGATGGCGATGGCCGTTTCCTGCTCAACCAGGTCGAATCGCTGTTCGCGGTGAACCTTGCCGAACCGCTCGATCCGACGGCGCTGGCGGCGCTGCTGCATCGGCGAATGCCGGTCTATGACAAGGATCGCGAGGGGCATTACGGGCTGATCTCGGCGCTGCACAAGGCGCTGCGCGGCTCCGATCCCGATGCGGCGCTCTATTATCTCGAACGCATGCTGACGGCGGGGGAGGAGCCGCTCTACCTGCTGCGCCGGCTGGTGCGCTTTGCCAGCGAGGATATCGGGCTGGCGGATTCGAACGCGCTGGCGGTGACGCTGGCGGCCAAGGACGCCTATGACTTTCTGGGCAGCCCGGAAGGCGAGCTCGCCATCGTCCACGCCTGCCTCTATCTCGCCACCGCGCCCAAATCCAACGCCGCCTATGTCGCAGAGAAGGCCGCGAAAACTTCGGCCATTGCCACCGGTTCGCTGTCACCGCCGGCGCACATCCTCAACGCGCCGACGCGGCTTATGCAGCAGCTCGGCTATGGCAAGGGCTATGCCTATGACCATGATGCCGAGGATGGCTTTTCCGGCGCGGATTACTGGCCGGAGGGGATGGGCGCCGAGCGCTTCTACGTCCCCAGCCCGCGCGGGACCGAGGCGCGCATCGGCGAACGGCTGGCAGAATGGGCGCGGCGGCGGGCGGCAAAGCGGGGCGGCGGATGACCTGGGAGGAGATCAGCGCGCTGGCGCTGGCCCTGCCGGGCGCGACACCGGGCACCAGCTATGGCCGAGATGCGGTGCTGGTGCGCGGCAAGATGTTCGTCGCTTGTGGCGGTGCGGACGATCATTGCGTGCTGCGCGCCACGCTCGACGAGATCGACGTGCTGATCGCCACCGACCCGGACTGTTTCTATCAGACGCCGCATTATGTCGGCTGGCCGGCGGTGCTGGTGCGCTATGCCAGCGCCGATCCGGGCCGCATCGCCGTGCTGCTGGAGCGCGCCTGGGCCGGGCGCGCGTCGAGGGTGCAGCTGGCGGCGCGGCAGCGCGAGCGCGAATGACTCCCCTCCCGTTTGCGGAAGGAGCCGGGGGTGGGGAGTCCCGCGCCTCCAGGACGGATTTGGCGGTGAGCGACTCGCCCACCCCCAGCCCCTCCCGCAAGCGGGAGGAGAGATCGTTCACCCGTTTCATCGGCATCGACTGGTCGGGCGCCGTCGGCAGTCGGCATCCATCGGTGCAGGTGGCCGTCTGCGAGGCGGGCAGCGATGCACCCCATCTGATTCTGCCGCCAGCGGGCGTATGGTCGCGCTGCGCGGTGCTCGATTGGCTCGACAGCCTGTCGGGCGAAGTCCTCGTCGGCATGGACGCCGGCTTTGGTTTTGCTGCCGTGCCGCCGTTCACCAGCCCGGCGCGCGATCTCTGGGCCGAGATCGATGCGGTGGCCGCGGCCGATGCCGATCTCGGCGGCCACAGCTTCATCGCGCATCGCCGCGACAGCTTCTGGCTCGGTGCTGCCGACGGTCCGCGTCATCTGCGCGCGCATCTGCGCGTTACCGAACAGGTCTATGCGGCGTCGAGGCTGGGCGTGCCGACCTCGAATTTCGTGCTGCTCGGCGCCTCCCAGGTCGGCAAGGCGACGCTATCAGCCATGCGCCTGCTGCACCGCCTGCAATGGCCGGTGTGGCCGTTCGATCCGCTGCCCGCGCAGGGCCCGGTCATCCTCGAAATCTATGCCCAGGCCTTCGCGCGGCTCGGCGGCGTGCGCGGGAAAGTGCGCAATCGCGCCGCGCTCGATGGCGTGCTGGCGGCGCACGGCAGCATCGCCATGCCGCCGGGCTTTCCCGAGCGTTTCCCTGATCATGTCGGTGATGCGCTGGTCACCGCCGCCGGCCTGCGCGCCATTGCCCACCAGCCGCACTGGTGGCAGCCGGCGGCGCTGACCCCGGCGCTGGCGATCACCGAAGGCTGGACTTTCGGCGTGGTCTGAATCCCGATAACGTCGCAGATCATGGTCCATATCGCCCATCTCAACATCGCCCGCATGATCGATGACGCCGACAGCGTCACCATGGCGCCGTTCATGGCGCAGCTTGCCACCATCAACGCCATTGCCGATGCCTATCCCGGCTTTGTCTGGCGCCTGCAGGACGAGGCCGGCGATGCCACCGCCATCCAGCCGACCGCCGACGCGCGCCTGCTCATCAACCTGTCGGTGTGGGAAAGCGTCGATACGCTGGCCGCCTTCACCTATCGCACCGGCCATGCCGGGGTGATGGCGCAAAAGGGCCAATGGTTTGAACCGCACAGGAACGCCCAGGTCGTGCTCTGGCCGGTGGCGCCCGGTCATATCCCGACCATCGACGAGGCGTTCGCCCGCCTGTGGCACTATGATCGCTATGGCCCGACGCGCCATGCCTTCGGCTTTCGCGACCGCGCACTGGTCGCCGATTTGGAGAAAGTCGCCGCATCGGGCTAAAGAGCGGCGATGCCCGCGCTATCGACCATTCCGCCGATCCTGCTTGTCGCTTTTGGCGGTAGCGTCGGGGCCGTGCTGCGCTATCTCGTCGGGCAATGGACCTTGGCCAATTTCGGTCCGGGCTTTCCGTTCGGCACCTGGGCCGTCAACATCGCCGGTGGCCTCGCCATGGGGCTGCTCGTCGGCTGGCTGGCGCAGCGCGATGCCGATGGCGAGGCGCTGCGCCTGCTGCTCGGCGTCGGCGTGCTCGGCGGCTTCACCACCTTTTCGGCGTTCAGCCTGGAAGTCTTCACCATGATTGTTCGCGGCGACACCGGCCTCGCTGGCGCCTATGCCCTTTCCTCCGTCGCCGGCGCTGTGCTCGCCGTGATGACCGGCGTCTGGCTGGCGCGCGCCTGATGCCCACCATCACCATCGCCGATGATGACGACGGCATCCGGCTCGATCGCTGGTTCCACCGCCATGCGCCGGATACCAGCTTCAACATCGTTTCGCGCTGGGCGCGCACCGGTGCCATCCGGCTCGACGGCGCCAAGGCGGCGCCGGGCGACCGTATCGCCGCCGGCCAGACGCTGCTGTATCCCGACAACCTCCCCGAACCGTCCGCCGCCACCCGCGCCCGGGCCGAGGTCGAATATCGCGAGCCGCTCAGCGATGCGCAGATCGAATATATCCGCGGCATGATCATCCATAAGGATGCCCATGCCATCGTCATCAACAAGCCGCCGGGCCTCGCCACCCAGGGCGGCACTGGCGTCACCACCCATGTCGATGGCCTGCTCGATGCCTTGCAGTTCGACGCGGCGACCCGCCCGCGCCTCGTCCATCGGCTCGACAAGGACACGTCGGGCGTGCTGCTGCTCGCCCGCACGGCGCGGGCCGCTGCCTTTTATTCCAAGGCCTTTGCCGGCCGCGATGCTCGCAAGACATATTGGGCGCTGACCATCGGCGTGCCCAAGATTGCGGCCGGCGAGATCGATGCGCCGCTGTCGAAACAGCCCGGCACCGGCGGCGAGAAGATGCATGTCGATACCGAAGGCGGCCTGAAGTCGAAGACTCGCTACCGTGTGCTCGATCGCGCCGCCGATCGCGCCGCCTGGGTGGAATTCCAGCCGCTGACTGGCCGCACCCACCAGATCCGCGTGCATGCCGCCGCCATCGGCCATGCCATCGTCGGTGACGGCAAATATGGCGGCAAGGACGCGTTCCTGACCGGCGGCATCAGCCGCAAGCTGCACCTGCACGCCCGTCGCCTGGTCATCGACAGCCCGGACGGCGGCCGCATCGACATAAGCGCCGATCCGCCCGGCCATATCGCCGAAAGCTTCAACCTGCTCGGCTTCGATCCTGACAAGGGTGTGCCGCTGGTCGAAAGCCCACGCAGCGCGACGCCCAAGCCGAAATCGCGCCGGCTGTCATCGGCGACGAGCGGGAACCGGCGTGGGGAGCGGCGCTCGCGCGGGTCGTGATCGCGCCGCCCGGCTGGCGATTCTGCCGGGCTGGCGCGGCAACCGGCGGCAGTGCATGATGGCGAATCGAACCACGCCGTGATCGAGGAGCCCCGATGGCCCGCGCCGATTTCCGATTTTCCTTCCCGCACCGGGTGCGCTTTGCCGAGGTCGACGCCCAGGCGGTGGTGTTCAATCCGCGCTACCTCGAATATTTCGATATCGGCCTTGTCGAATATTGGCGGGCGGCCGGGCTCTATTCCGGCCCCGGTCTCGCCGGCGGGCCGGAGGCGCATGTGGTGAAGGCCGTCGTCGAATATCGCGCGCCGATCCTGCTCGATGAACTGGTCGCCATCTGCGTGCGTTGCAGCCGTATCGGCACCACGTCGATGACCGTGCAGTTCGAGATCCATGGCGAAAGCGGCGAGGACCTGCGCGCCACCGGGGAAGAGGTGCATGTCGTCGTCGCCGAGGCGCGGGGCCGGCCGGCGCCGGTACCGGCCGATGTCATCGCCAAGTTCGAGGCCTATGAAGGCCGCAATCTGAGGATTCCCGCATGAAATATCTGCACACCATGATCCGCGTGTCCGACGTGACGGAAACGCTGAAATTCTTCGACCTGCTGGGGCTGAAGGAGCTGCGCCGCTTCGACAATGACGCCGGCCGCTTCACGCTGATCTTCCTCGCGGCGCCGGGCGACGAGAGCGCCCAGGTCGAGCTGACCCACAATTGGGACGAGAGCGGCTATACCGGCGGCCGCAATTTCGGCCATCTCGCCTATGCCGTCGACGATATCCACGCCGCCTGCCAGCGGCTGATGGATGGCGGCGTCACCATCAACCGGCCGCCGCGCGATGGCCGCATGGCGTTCGTGCGCTCGCCCGATGGTATTTCGGTGGAGCTGTTGCAGGCCGGCCCGGCGCTGACGCCGGCCGAGCCCTGGGTTTCGATGCCCAACACCGGAGCCTGGTGATGCTGGAGGTCGTCCGCATCCCGGTGCTGAGCGACAATTATGTCTGGCTGGCGCATGATGCCGCCAGTGGCGAGACGGCGGTGATCGATCCCGCCGTGGCGGAGCCGGTGCTGGCGGCGGCAGAGGCGCGTGGCTGGCGCATCGGCCAGATCCTCAACACGCATTGGCACCCCGATCATGTCGGCGGCAATCTGGCGATTGTTGCTGCCACCGGCGCGAAGGTCACCGGCCCGGCGGGGGAGGCGGCACGGATTCCCGGCCTCGATCGGTCGGTGGATGATGGCGATACGGTCGCCATCGGGGCGAACATCGGCCGGGTGCTGAATGTCGCCGGCCATACCGCCGGGCACATCGCCTATGCGTTCGATGATGCCGGCGTGCTGTTCCCCGGCGATACGCTGTTTGCGCTCGGCTGTGGCCGGCTGTTCGAAGGCACGCCGGACCAGATGCACGACGCGCTTGCCCGGCTGATGGCGCTGCCCGATGCGACGCAGGTCTATTGCGCCCATGAATATACCCAATCGAACGCGCGCTTCGCGGTGACAGTGGAGCCGGACAATGCCGACCTGCTGGCGCGCGTCATTGCCATCGATGTGGCGCGGGCGGCGGGGCAGGCGACCGTGCCCTTCACCATCGGCGAGGAACGTGCCACCAATCCGTTCGTGCGCGCCGGCAGCGTCGCGGAATTCGCCCGCCGCCGCGCCGCCAAGGACAATTTCCGGGGCTGAAAGGGAGAATGACGATGCTGCGCCAAATCCTGCCACCGCTGATCCTGCTGCTGCTGCTCGCCGCTCCGGCGCTGGCTGCCGAGCCGCCGCCCGCCACGTCTCCGACGGCAACGCCTGCCGCAACCAGTGTCTGTCTCGACAATCGCGACATCCGCAGCAAGGTGGTTTCGGCCGAAAACGGCTATTACGCCCGCACCAGCAAGGGCTGGTGGCGCAACACCGGCGCGGCCTGCCCGGCCTATGGCGACAATCGCGTGCTGATCACGCGCAGCAACATCAACCGGCAGTGCCGCGGCGACATGGTCGAGGTCTACGACAATTTCAGCCGCATCAGCTATGGCAGCTGCGTGCTGGGCAGCTGGGAACGCATCGCAGGCGATCCGCCCAAGGCGAAGTGACACACCCCCTACAATGAAAAAACCCCGGACCTTGCGGTCCGGGGCCTTTCGATCGCCGACGACCGCAGCCGCGGTGGCTCAGCCTTCCTCGTCCTCGTCATTGGTGACGACGGTGCCCAGATCATCGTCATCGCCCAGATCGACATCGGGCGCTTCGGCGTCTTCGGCGGCATCCAGGTCGATATCCTCGTCGACACCGCCCACCACTTCATCGCCATCGGCAGCCGTTGCCGGCTTGGCCTGTTCGAACGGCGTCGTCTGCTTCGACTTCAGAATCGGTTCCGGCACCCAGGCATAGCCGCAGGCGATGCAGGTGACCGGCTCGTCCTTCGTCAGATCGTAAAAACGGGTGTTGCACTTCGGGCAGGCACGCTTGGTGCCCCATTCAGCCTTGACCACAGGATTCTCCGTAACCGGGGTTGCGGGCAGCGGCACCGCTTCCGGAAAGGCGGGCGCATTGCCACAGGCCGCGCCCGCTGTCAAAGCGACAGGCCATGGACGCCGTCGATTCCTCAGCACCTCAGCCGCTCACGCTCGCCACCACCGGCCCGTTATCGGGCCGGGTGACGGTGCCGGGCGACAAATCGATCAGCCACCGCTCGCTGATGCTGGGCGCGCTGGCGGTCGGCGAAACCGTCATCACTGGCCTGCTGGAGGGCGAGGATGTGCTGGCCACCGCCGCCGCCATGCGGGCGATGGGCGCGATCATCGAACGCCGCGAGGCGCGCTGGCACGTCCATGGTGTCGGCGTCGGCGGGCTGTTGCAGCCGGGCCAGGCGCTCGACATGGGCAATTCCGGCACCTCCACCCGCCTGCTGATGGGCCTCATCGCCAGCCACCCGATCACCGCGACCTTTGTGGGCGATGCCTCGCTGTCGAAGCGGCCGATGGGGCGGGTGATCGATCCGCTGTCGCTGATGGGCGCCAGCTTCACCGCCAGCCCTGGCGGGCGCCTGCCCTTGACCATGCAGGGCCGCTGCCCGGCGGTGCCGCTGCGCTACACGCTGCCGGTCGCTTCGGCGCAGGTGAAGTCCGCGGTGCTGCTCGCCGGGCTGAACACGCCGGGGCAGACGGTGGTGGTGGAGCCGGTGGCGACGCGCGACCATAGCGAGCGCATGCTGCAGGGCTTCGGCGCGGCGCTGAACGTGGAGCAGGCGCCCGAAGGCCGCATCATCACGCTGATGGGGGAGGCGGAGCTGCGCCCGCAGACCATCACCGTGCCGGGCGATCCGTCCTCGGCGGCCTTCCCCATGGTCGCGGCGCTGATCGTGCCGGGGTCGGACATCATGATCGAAAATGTCGGCATGAACCCGACGCGCGCCGGGCTGGTGACGGTGTTGCAGGCGATGGGCGGCGACATCACGGTCATGAACCCCCGCAGCGTCGGTGGCGAGCCGGTTGCCGACCTGCGCGTCCGCCATTCGGTGCTGACCGGCATCGACCTGCCCGGTGACGATGCCGCGGCGATGATCGACGAATATCCGGTGCTGTTCGTCGCCGCCGCCTGTGCCCAGGGCAGCAGCCAGCTGCGCGGGCTGGAGGAATTGCGCGTCAAGGAATCGGATCGCATCGCGGTGATGGCGGCCGGGCTGGCAGCCTGCGGCGTGCCCTGCAAGGAACTGGCGGACGGCATCACCATTACAGGCAGCGGCGGTGATCCACTGCCCGGCGGCGCCACCATCGCCGCCCATCTCGATCACCGCATCGCGATGAGCTTTGCCGTGCTCGGCCTCAATGCCCGGGCCCCGGTGACCATCGACGATTCGCGCCCGATCGCGACGAGCTTCCCGACATTTGTGGCAATGATGCAGGCGCTGGGGGCGGAGTCGCAAGCGTAGGGGCGGCGTTACTCCGCCGCCGCTTGGACGCGCCCGTACCGCGCCCGCAGCACTGCAACGATCCGCCGGGCGGCATCGCCGGCGCCATAGGGCAGCGCCGCCTCTGACATCTGCGCCCGGGCGCCGGCATCGCCGAGCAAGTCCGACACCGCAGCCAGGATCGCCGTCGTATCGGTGCCGATCAGCCGGGCGTTGCCGCTGGCGATGCCTTCGCAGCGTTCGGTGACGTCGCGCAGCACCAGCACCGGCGTGCCCAGCGCCGGCGCTTCCTCCTGCACCCCGCCCGAATCGGTCAGCACCAGCGTCGCGCGTTGCAGCAGCCACAGGAACGCCGAGTAGCCGAGCGGCGGCAGCAGATGCACGCCGGCCCGGCCGCCCAGAATGGCTTTGGCCGGCCCGGCGACCGCGGGGTGCGGGTGTACCGGCAGTACGATTTCGGCGTCCTCGGCCAACACCGCCAGCGCCGCCAGCACCGAATCGAGCCGGGCGCCATGATTCTCGCGGCGATGCACCGTCGCGAGCAATAGCGGCCGCCGCAGATCGATACCGGCAAAGCGCTGCCGGAGTGCCGCCTGCTGGCCCGCATCGCCGGCCAGCTGGGCGGCCGCCAGATGCAGCGCATCGATGCCGGTGTTGCCGGTGACATGAATGCAGTGCCGGGACACCCCCTCACGGCGCAGCGCGGCGGCAGCGGCAAGAGTGGGGGCGAAATGCAGGTCGGCAAGCTGCGCGATGGCGCGGCGGTGCATCTCTTCCGGAAACGGTTCGCCATGGCCGGTGCGCAGCCCTGCCTCGACATGCACCAGCGGGCAGCGCGCATAGACGGCGGCCTGGGCGCCGGCAAAGGCGCTGGCGGTGTCGCCCTGCACGATGACGGTCGCGGGCCGATACCGGTTGATCTGCTGGGTGAGGGCGGGCAGCATGGCCGCCACGGCACCAGCCGGTGACTGGCCCCGCCGCATGATTGCAAGATCAGCATCAGCGCCCAGGCCGAAGCTGCCCAGCGCGTCATGGAACAGTTCGCGGTGCTGCCCGGTCGCGACAAGTCGCGTTGCGCAGCCCTGCGCCTGCAGTGCAAGTATAACCGGAGCGAGTTTTACGGCTTCGGGGCGCGTTCCGGCCACGAAGAGGTAAACCTCTTCCGGCGGAGCCTCCATCGCCATGTCACAACGCTAGGATGTTTCCAAACCGGCGGCAATAGGCAAAAAACTATCGCCGAATTGGTGGTATCTTATTGACTTTTTCAGCACCGCCCGATCGCTCGGCGCTGCGCCACACGGCTTGTTCCCCGCCCCGCTCCCGGCTTATGGCAGCCCGGTGACACATACCGCCCCACCCTTCTCGCTCGTCATCGCCGTCGATGGTCCCGCCGCCAGTGGCAAGGGCACCATCGCCCGGGCGCTGGCCCGCCGCTATGGTCTGCCGCACCTCGACACTGGCAAGCTCTATCGCGCCACCGGCCTTGCGGTGCGGCTGGCGGGCCAGGACCCGCAGGATGCCGCAGCGGCGGCGCAGGCGGCGCAGACGCTGGATGCCGCGCTGCTCGACGATCCCGACCTGATGAGCAGCGACAATGCCCAGGCCGCCTCGATCGTGTCGGCGCATCCGGCGGTGCGCGCGGCATTGCTGGCCGTGCAGCGCGCCTTTGCCCAGCAGCCGGGCGGTGCCGTGCTCGATGGCCGCGACATCGGCACGGTGATCGCACCAGCCGCCCCGGCGAAACTGTTCGTCACCGCATCGCCGCTCGTGCGCGCCCGGCGCCGCCATGCCGAATTGTTGAAGAGCGGCGATAGCCGCGACCTGATGACGGTGCTGGCCGATATCGAGGCGCGCGATGCCCGTGATTCCGGCCGCGCCGACGCCCCCCTGCGCCAGGCCGATGACGCCGCCTTGCTCGATACCAGCGATTTGGCTATAGACGCCGCCGTCCAGCGAGCCATTGCGCTTGTCGAACAGGCCATTTCGCCGGGCGGCCAGCAACAGGTCTGAAAGCTTTTGGGGTGATAATCGCCCCGTGCTTGCAGTCTTTCTGGCGCGAAAGGAGCGGCCGGCATGGTGCCACCGCGACGACGAGGAACAGCCGGCAATGGTGCGGGCTGAGAGATTTCATGCCGGGGCAGCAATCCCGCATGCCGGTCTCATGACGAAAGTTGAACTGAATTTATGGCAAGTGCCGCACAGCCGACGCGCGACGATTTCGCAGCAATGCTCGAATCCTCGCTCGGAAAGAACCAGAGCTTTGAAGGACGGGTCGTCAAGGGCATCGTCACCGGCATCGAGAATGATCTCGCCGTGATCGATGTGGGCCTGAAGTCGGAAGGCCGCATCCCCTTGCGCGAATTCGCCGGGCTCGACGGCAAGCATGGCCTGTCGGTCGGCGACGAAGTCGAAGTCTATGTCGATCGCGTCGAGAACGCCAATGGCGAAGCGATGCTCAGCCGTGACCGCGCCCGCCGCGAAGCCAGCTGGGATGCCCTGGAAACCCAGTACGCCGCTGGCGAGCGCGTCGAAGGTGTCATCTTCGGTCGTGTGAAGGGTGGCTTCACCGTCGACCTCAACGGCGCCGTCGCCTTCCTGCCCGGTTCGCAGGTCGATATCCGCCCGGTGCGCGATGTCACCCCGCTGATGAACCTGCCGCAGCCGTTCCAGATTTTGAAGATGGACCGCAAGCGCGGCAACATCGTCGTCTCGCGCCGTTCGATCCTCGAGGAATCGCGCGCCGAACAGCGTTCGGGCCTGATCCTGTCGCTCGCCGAAGGGCAGATCGTCGATGGCACCGTCAAGAACATCACCGATTATGGTGCGTTCGTCGACCTGGGCGGCATCGATGGCCTGCTGCATGTCACCGACATGAGCTACAAGCGCGTCAACCATCCGTCGGAAGTGCTCAACATCGGTGACGTGCTGCGCGTGCAGATCGTCCGCATCAACCGCGACACCCAGCGCATCTCGCTGGGCATGAAGCAGCTGGAAGCCGATCCCTGGACGACCGCCGCCACCAAATATGCCGTCGACACGCGCCACACCGGCCGCGTCACCAACATCACCGAATATGGCGCCTTCGTGGAACTGGAAGCCGGCATCGAAGGCCTGGTGCACGTTTCGGAAATGTCGTGGGTCAAGAAGAACGTCCACCCCGGCAAGATCGTTTCGACCAGCCAGGAAGTCGAAGTCATCGTCCTTGAAGTCGATGAAGAAAAGCGCCGCATCTCGCTCGGCCTCAAGCAGGCCCAGCGCAATCCGTGGGAAGTCTTCGCCGAAACCCATCCGGTCGGCACCAAGGTCGAAGGCGAAGTCAAGAACGCCACCGAATTCGGCCTGTTCATCGGTCTCGATGGCGAAGTCGACGGCATGGTCCACATGTCGGATATCGCCTGGGGCCTGACCGGCGAACAGGCGCTGTCGCGTCACCACAAGGGTGAGCGCGTCGAAGCCGTGGTGCTGGAAGTCGATGTCGAGAAGGAGCGCATCTCGCTCGGCATCAAGCAGCTCGACGAAAGCCAGGGTCCGCGCGTCATTGCCAGCACCGAAGGCGCCGGCGCCGCCGACAGCCTGAAGAAGAACGACATCATCACCGCGACCGTGGTTGTGGCGCGCGATGGTGGCATCGACGTGCAGGTCGGCGACGATGGCCCGGTGGTGTTCATCAAGCGTGGCGACCTCAGCCGCGATCGCGACGAACAGAAGGCCGAGCGCTTCCAGCCCGGCCAGAAGGTCGATGCGATGATCATCGGCTTCGAAAAGGGTCGCAAGCCGATGCTGAGCATCAAGGCCATGCAGATCAGCGAAGAAAAGGCCGCCGTGGCGCAGTATGGCACCTCCGATTCGGGTGCGACGCTGGGCAACATCCTCGGTGCCGCCTTCAACAAGGCCAAGGAAGACGCCGACAAGGCATAACGCCGTGGCGTGATTTCGGGCTATTCGGCCGCGCCGGCCGGACTGCCAGGACAAGCGGATGGGGTGTCGCCGACCGGCGGCACCCCATTTGCGTTTCGGGCCGGCTTTATTGCGATTGCATTACCGATTGCTTTCGAGACGACTTGACCGCTTGTCGCAGTCGGTTACAGTTTTGATGGTTCGTCGACGATCCGGCGGGATGGTCGCCAGGCGAAACGGGGTGAGACATATGATCAGGTCAGAACTGGTAAGCGAGGTCGCAGCCGCCAATCCGCACCTGACGGTGCGCGATGTCGAAGCGCTGGTAACGACGATCTTCGATTCGATCACCGCGGCGCTGGCCTCCGGCCGACGTGTCGAGCTGCGCGGCTTCGGTGCCTTTTCGACCCGCGACCGCGAGGCGCGCACCGGCCGCAACCCGCGCACCGGCACGGCGGTGAAGGTCGATGCCAAGCGCGTGCCGTTCTTCAAGCCCGGCAAGGAATTGCGCGAGCGGCTGAACGTCGGCTGAGGTACGGCAGCGACCGACCTGCGGCTTGACCAACAGCGGCGACCGGCTATGCACCGGCGCCATGCGACGCACCCGCCCCGCGGATTGCGGCGCCCAGATTGCGGACGTGGCGAAACCGGTAGACGCAGCAGACTTAAAATCTGCTTCCCCCTGTGGGAGTGCGGGTTCGAGTCCCGCCGTCCGCACCATATTTCCGTCGACAGGGAACCGGGCGGCACCGCACAGATTTTACAATTGGCGTCGTTACCGTCATCATCGGGCGGCGTTCCGGGCTTGGTCAGGCTGTCATTGTCACAGCCTGTCGATGTTGTGATGGACCCGCCCGGCGTTTCCCTGCTATGCAGGTCGCTGTTGTTACAAGGTCAAGCGCATGTCTGACGGGAGTTCGTGGATCGAGATCGTGCTGCTGGCGATGCTGGCCGCCTTCATCGGCCTGCGTCTTGTCAGTGTGCTCGGCAAGCGCACCGGCCATGAACGGCCGGTGGGCGACAGCTTCCGCCCCGGTGCGCCCGAAGTCACCGCTGCACCGGCGCCGCGCGGCACGCTGCCCGCCTCGCGTGGTGACGTGGCGATCCCGGCCGGCACCGATTCAACGCTGGGCCCGGCGCTGCAGGCCGTGGCCGATGCCGATGGCGATTTCCATCCGGCGCGCTTCGTCGAGGGCGCGTCTGCCGCTTACCGCTTGATTCTGGAGGCGTTCTGGGCCGCCGATGTGCGCGCGCTCGATGGCCTGACCGCCGATGACGTGCAGGACAATTTCGCCACTGCCATCGCCGATCGCGATGGCGTGCGCCTCGACAATCGCCTGCTCGGCATCGACAGTGCCGCCATCACCGATGCCGAAATGGTCGGCCAGATGGCGGAAGTGACGGTGCGTTTCAACGCCCGCGTCAGCATCGCCGGCGCTGCCACGACGACTGTCGATGTCTGGACGTTCAGCCGCCATGTCGGCAGTCGCGATCCCAATTGGCTGCTGATTGCCACCGACGACGACACGCCGGGCGACGGCGACCTGACCGCCTGAGCCGCGAGCGCCGGGCGATGACCGGTGGCCGCGCGAATCACCTTGTCCTGTTTTGCGCCCTGCTGCTGGCCGCTTGTGCGACGCCGCGCCCTGCCGGCGTGACGCCGCCACCGCCGGCAGCGCCGCCGCCGCCGACCGCGCCCGTCGCACCGCCACCGCCCGCTCGTGCCATCGATCTCGCCGTGACCCCGGTCGCCTTTGACGTGCCGCCCAATGCCGAGGCGGCGCGCGCCGCCTTTGCCAGAAGCTGTCGCAGCCTGATGCAGCGCGAGGATCGCAGCGGGCTGACCCAGCCCGGCGACTGGGATACCGCCTGTGCCGATGCGAAAACCAACGGCGACGCGGCAGACTTCTTCCGCCGCAACTTCGCCGCCGTCAGCATCGGCGAGGACGGCAAGGGCTTCACCACCGGCTATTACGAGCCCGAAATCACCGGATCGCGCCAGCCCGGCCCCGATTATCCGACTCCGCTCTACCGCCGCCCCCCCGACCTCATCGAGGTCGATCTGGGCCAGTTCGCCAAGGACCTGAAGGGCCGCAAGCTACGCGGCCGCATCGCGGGCAAGGCGCTGGTGCCCTATCCCGATCGTGCCGCGATCATGGCCGGCGCGCTGGCCGGCAAGGGCCTGGAGCTGGCCTGGGCCGCCGATCCCTACGAGGCGTTCTTCCTCGAAATCCAGGGCAGCGGGCGGCTGCGGCTGGCGGATGGCAGCATCATGCGCATCGGTTACGACAGCCAGAACGGCCGCGATTATGTCGCCATCGGCCGGGTGCTGATCGACCGCGGTGACCTGCCCAGGGGCGGCGCCACCATGGACAGCATCCTCGACTGGCTGCGCAGCCATCCCGTCGAAGCGCCGGCGCTGCTCGCCGCCAATCCCAGCGTCGTCTTTTTCCGCGAACTGACCGGCGAAGGGCCGATCGGCGCCATGGGCGTGCCGGTCACCGCCGGCGTGTCGGTGGCCGCCGATCCGGCCTTTCTGCCCCTGGGCGCGCCGCTCGTCGTCGAAACCCTGCTCGCGGGCCAGCCGCTACTGGCGCTGATGGTGACGCAGGATACCGGCGGCGCCATCAAGGGCGCCAATCGCATCGACCTGTTTCGCGGCGCCGGCGCCACGGCCCGCGCCGAGGCCGGGTCGCAAGCGGCCGCCGCCCGCATCCGGCTGTTGTTGCCGCGCGCCGCGGTGGCCCGGCTGGCGGCGCGCTGATGCGCCGGCTGAGCGCGCATGAACAGGCGCTATGGTCGCGGGTGGCGGCGAGCGTGCGGCCGTTGAAGCGCGCGGCGGCACCGCCCCCGGCCGCCCCTGCGCCACCCGTCGCCGCCCCCCGTGCGCTCCCAAAATCCCCCGAAATCCCCCCGCCACGCCCCCTGATTGCCCCGCGCAACGCCCCCAGCGTCACCGCGAGAACCCTTGATGGCGGTTGGGATCGCAAGCTGCGTGGCGGTGATATCCGCCCCGATCGCGTCGTCGATCTGCACGGCCATACCCTCGCCGCTGCCCATGCCGTGCTCGCCGCTGCCCTCGACAATGCCATGGCGGCGGGTGACCGCGTCATCCTCGTCATCACCGGCAAGGGGCGGCCCGACCGGCCCAGCCGCATCCGCCATGAACTGGCGCACTGGCTCGACCATGGCAGCCAGCGCAGCCGCATCGCTGCCCTGCGCCCGGCGCACCCGCGCCATGGCGGCGGCGGCGCCTTCTATCTGATTTTGCGGCGAAACTGATCGCGGCGGCAAACTCGACACAAGGGGCGGTTTCCGGCAAAGACGCCGCCATGATTGTCACGCGCTTCGCGCCTTCGCCGACCGGCCGCATTCATGCCGGCAACATCCGCACCGCCCTGGTCAACTGGTTGCTGGCCCGGCAATCCGGCGGGCGCTTCCTGCTGCGGCTGGACGATACCGATCTGGCGCGCTCCACTCCGGCCTTTGCCCAGAGTATCCGCGACGATCTCGCCTGGCTGGGATTGTCCCCCGACGGTGAAGTCCGCCAGTCCGATCGTTTTGCGCTCTATGAAGCGGCGCTGGCCCGGCTCGCAGCCAGCGGCCGCGCCTATCGCGCCTATGAAAGCCCCGAGGAGCTGGAGCTGCGCCGCAAGGTGCAGCAGGCGCGCGGCCTGCCGCCGGTCTATGATCGCGCCGCGCTGAAGCTGACCGATGTCGACCATGAGGCGCTGGCCGAAAAGGGCGTGAAGCCGGTGTGGCGCTTCCGGCTCGACACCGATCGCATCATCCGCTGGCACGATGCGGTGCGCGGCGATTGCCATGCCGATCCGGCCTCGCTGTCCGATCCCGTCGTGCAGCGCGCCGATGGCAGCTGGCTCTATATGCTGCCGTCGGTCGTCGACGATATCGACCTGGGCGTAACGGCCATCGTGCGTGGCGAGGATCATGTCACCAATTCCGCCATCCAGATCCAGATGTTCGAGGCGCTGGGCGCGGCGGTGCCGCAGTTCGCGCATCTGGCGCTGCTGACCGGCGCCGATGCCGCCCTGTCGAAGCGCATGGGCTCCGAAGGGGTCGCGGCCTGGCAGGCGGCAGGCATCGAGCCGCAGACGATTGCGGCGCTGCTGGCCCGGCTGGGAACCTCGCTGCCGGTGGAGCCGGTGGCGGCGCTGACCGACCTGCTGCCGGGCTTCGATTTCGCGACCTTCGGCCGGGCGCCGGCGCGCTTCGATCCCGCCGATCTGGTGGCGCTGAACGCCCGCACCCTGCATCTGCTGCCCCATGCCGCCGTTGCCGATCGCCTGCCGTCCGGCATGACGGAGGCTGGCTGGCTGGCGGTGCGCGGCAATCTGGCGACCCTGGCCGAGGCAGCGGACTGGCAGGCGGTGATCGACGGGCCGGTCATGGCAACCCCGGCGTCTGAGGATACGGACTTCCTGGTCGAAGCCGCGCACCAGCTGGCAACGCTCGACTGGGGCGACGACATCTGGGCGCGCTGGATCGGCGTGCTGAAGACGGTGACCGGGCGCAAGGGCCGCGGCCTGTTCCACCCGTTGCGGCTGGCGCTGACCGGGCGCGACACCGGCCCGGAAATGGCGATGCTGCTGCCGCTGATTGGCCGCGAAGCAGCGCTGGCACGGCTGTCACCGACCCCCTAGCAATATCGACAGGCCTATGAGACACTCCGCCTTGCGCCGATAAGAACGGCCAAAGCCGCTGCGGCGCGAAACCCCCTTGGGAGTATCGTGACCATGGCCAACATCACCACACGCCCCACCAGCCTCGCCATCACGCTCGGCCTGCATGCCGGCTTTGCCGCGCTGCTGCTCGCCGGCTGGGCGGTCAGCCAGCCACAGCGCCTGCCGCCGCAGATCATCACCCACAATATCCCCGCGCCGGTGACCGCAAAGCCGGTGCCGGTCGAACCCAAAGTGCGCGACCAGCAGGTTGCGCTCGATGTGCCGGCGCCGATCTGGGACGAAGCGCCGCCGCCTGCAAAACCTGCCGAAATCGTCACCGGGCCGACACAGCCCTATGAGCCGCCGGTCGTCTATGAACCGGTCGTGCGCAAGGCTGAGCCTGGCCCGATCACGCCGGCGCGCATGGACCCGCGCGCCACGGTCCAGCCGGCCTATCCGCCGGCCGCGCGGCGGATGGGGGAGGAAGGCAGCGTCGTCATCCGCATCCACATCGGCCGTGACGGCCGGGTGATGCGCGCGGAGCTGGCGCAGTCCTCCGGCTCGCCGCGCCTCGACCAGGCCGCGCTGACGCATGCGCTGGCAGCCTGGCGTTTCCAGCCGGCGCGGCAGGATGGTGTGGCGATCGAATCGGACCGCACGATGACGCTGCGTTTCCGGCTGGAGGACGCGGGACGGTAGCGCGCAAAGGGCGGCTGCCTCTGGCATAGCCGCGATCCGCGCCTTATGTTGGCGGTCGCCCCCGGAGTGTCCCATGTCGTTTCTCAATCCGCCGCAAGCCGAAGTTCGCCGCCGCCGCCTGATGATCGGCGGCGCGTCCTTCCTGATCACCGGCACGGTGGTGGTGATGTTCCTCATCGAATCGCGCTATGGCTATTCCAAGCCAGACCCGCGGCTGATCTTTGTGCAGAGTTGGTCGGCCGATCGCACGCGCGCCGATACGCTGGCCGATCGCGCCGCGACCAAGGCGGCGCAGGAGGCGAAACTCGCCGAATCGCGCCGCTATATCGCGACGCTGACGGGAAAGAAAAAGGCCGACGCCCAGGGCCAATATGATGAATATGTGAAGGGCGGCGGCGCCGACAAGGACATCCCCTATGTCCCCGCCAGGCCGCCGGTGACAGTGGTGCAGGCCGGCGAAGTGCCGGTGCTGTGATACGGGCATGAGCGGGGATGATGCGCGCTGGATGGGCGCGGCGCTGGCGCTGTCTGATCGCGGTGTCGGGCGCACCGGGCTGAATCCGCCGGTCGGCTGTGTGCTCGTCGCTGATGGCCGCGTCGTCGGGCGCGGCTGGACCCAGCCCGGCGGCCGCCCGCATGCCGAGGCGATGGCGCTGGCGGCGGCCGGTGACAAGGCACGGGGCGCCACCGCCTATGTGACGCTGGAACCCTGCGCGCATGAAAGCGCGCGCGGCCCGGCCTGTGCCGAAACCCTGGTCGCTGCCGGTATCGCCCGCGTCGTCGTGGCAGCGACCGATCCCGATCCGCGCACCGATGGCCGCGGCATCGCCCGGCTGCGCGCCGCCGACATCGCCGTGACCAGCGGTGTGCGCGCCGATGAAGCGCAGACGGTGATGGCCGGCTTCTTCAGCCGGTTGCAGCGCGGCCGGCCGTGCGTGACGCTGAAGCTGGCGGTGTCGCTGGATGGCAGCGTCGCCATGGCGTCGGGCCAGAGCAAATGGATCACCGGCGAGCGCGCCCGCGCCCATGCCCATCTCGAACGCGCCCGCGCCGATCTGATCATCGTCGGCCGCGGCACGCTCGATGCCGACAATCCGCGCCTCGATGTGCGGCTGGTGGGCCTCGAAGATCGCTCGCCCGCAATGGCGGTGATGAGCGCTGCCGATGTGGCGGTGCCGGACGGCCGCCACATCGCCAATCCGGCAGCGCTGGCGGCGCTGACCGACACCAATCTCGTGCTGGCCGAAGGCGGCGCCGGCCTCGCCACCAGCCTCATCGCCGCCGATCTGGTTGATCGCCTGCTGCTCTATCGCGCGCCGATCCTGATCGGGGGCCGGCCGGCGCTGTCGGCCATCGGCCTCGGCGACCTGGCCAACGCTCATGGCCGCTGGCGCGCCGCGCCGATCATCGATCTCGGCCCCGACCGGCTTGAGACCTACCACCGCATCCGATAGGGCAGTCCCCATGTTTACCGGCATCATCACCGACATCGGCCATATCAAGCGGGTGGAGCCGCGCGGCGACCTGCGCATCGTCATCGCCACCGGCTATGACACGGCCGGCCTGGCGCTGGGCGCGTCGGTCGCCTGTTCCGGTGTCTGCCTGACCGTCGTTGCCAAGGCGCCGGGCGAATTCAGCGTCGATGTCTCGGGCGAAACGCAAAGCCGCACCGCCGCCGGGCAATGGACCGCCGGTCGTCGCCTCAACCTCGAACGCGCGCTGAAGGTCGGCGACGAACTCGGCGGCCATATCGTCACCGGCCATGTCGATGCCGTCGGCCGCATCGAAAGCGTCGAGCCGGTCGGCGATTCGACCCGCATTACTATCCAGGTACCGCGCGACATCGCGCCGTTCGTCGCTCCCAAGGGCTCGATCTGCCTCGACGGCGTGTCGCTGACGGTCAACACGGTGACCGACACCGATGACGGCGCGCGCTTCACCATCAACATCATCCCGCACACGGCGAGCTGGACGACGTTCGACACCGCAAAGCCCGGCGACGAGATCAACATCGAGATCGACGTGCTGGCGCGCTATCTGGCGCGGATGAAGCAGGCACTCGCCTGAGTCTTGACATTCGAATGTGAAAGACAGATTGGTTATCACATCATAATGTGAGACTGCCGATGACCATCAGCATCACCGACCGCCTGCGCGCCCTGGTTGCCGACGGCAGCGAGACCAAATCCGGCATTGCCCGCGCCGCCGGGCTGCATGCCAATTCGCTGCGCAATCTTGACGATGCCGACTGGAACCCGACCAGCGACACGCTGAAGAAGCTGGAGGCCTGGCTGCGCGATCGCGCCACCGGCCCGGCGCTGGCCAGCGTGCAGGAGATCATCAACGAGGCCAAGAACGGCCGCATGTTCATCCTCGTTGATGACGAAGACCGCGAGAATGAGGGCGACCTGGTCATCCCCGCCCAGATGGCAACGCCCGACGCCATCAACTTCATGGCCCGCCACGGCCGCGGCCTCATCTGCCTGACGCTGGCATCGGACCGGGTGCGGGCGCTCGGCCTGCCGCTGATGGCGCAGCACAACGGCACCCGCCACGCCACCGCCTTCACCGTGTCGATCGAGGCGCGCGAGGGCGTCACGACGGGCATTTCGGCCGCCGACCGCGCCCGCACCATCGCCGTCGCCGTCGATGCGTCCAAGGGCCCGGAGCATATCGTCTCCCCCGGCCATGTCTTCCCACTCGTCGCCCGCGATGGTGGCGTGCTGGTCCGCGCCGGGCATACCGAGGCGTCGGTCGATGTCGCGCGGCTGGCCGGGCTCAACCCCTCCGGCGTCATCTGCGAGATCATGAACGACGATGGCGAGATGATGCGCCTGCCGGAACTGATCGTCTTTGCCCGTCAGCATGGCCTGAAAATCGGCACCATCCAGGATCTGATCGCCTATCGCCATGCCCATGACCGGCTGGTCAAGCTGATCGCCGAAACCGAGATTGACAGCTGGCACGGCGGCCGCTGGCAGGCCAAGACCTATGCCAACACCGCCGAATATGGCGAGCATATGGTGCTGCAGAAGGGCAAGGTCGAACCCGGCAAGCCGACGCTCGTCCGCGTCCACACCCAGTCGATGTTCAGCGACCTGTTCCACGAGGCCAATGACCGCGCCGGGCAATTGACCCGCGCCATGGACGTGATCGGCGCGGAAGGCGCCGGCGTCATCGTCATCATCCGCGATTCCTCGCCCACCGCCATCTCGACGCAGATGAAGGCCAAGGGCGAAGGCCAACCGTTCCAGCTGCGCGATTATGGCATCGGCGCCCAGATCCTCAGCGACCTCGGCGTGTCCGACATGATCCTGCTGACCAACCAGCACAGGAACATCATCGGCATCCAGGGCTATGGCCTGAATGTCGTCGGCGAACGCGCCATCCCGCCGCATCCTGCCATGCGCGCCGAGGCCGCCTGAGGCCATGGCGCTGCGCAGCGGCGTGGACGAGGCCGCGACCCCGAAATATGCCCATGTCGAACGCGAACGACGCTGGCTGGTCGCGTTGGACCGACTGCCGACGCTGACCGGGCAGCGGCATGTGCTGATCGAGGATCGCTATATCGACAATACGGCCTTGCGCCTGCGCCGCATGACGGACAGCACAAGCAACGCCGTGGCGTTGAAGCTGACCAAGAAATATGCGCATGCCGACACCCGCGCCCGACCGATCGTCACCGCCTATCTGGACGCGAACGAATATGCCGTGTTTACCGCACTGCCCGCCCACGCTCTCGTCAAGCGCCGCTTTCCCATTGCCGATGGCGGCGTGACCTTCAGTGTCGACCAGTTCCTCGGCCCGCTCGCCGGCCTGATCCTGGCCGAACGCGAGGCCGTTGACGCCGACAGCCTTATCGCGCTGCCGACGCCCGTCTGGGCCTTGCGTGAGGTTACAGACGACCCCCAATTTGCCGGTGGTACCCTTGCCACACACGGCCTTCCGGAGACCCTGCCATGACGCACATCCTCATCGTCGAAGCGCGCTTTTACACCCATATCGCCGACATGGCGCTCGACGGCGTCAAGGCCGCGCTCGCCGCCGCCGGTGCCACCCATGACATCATCACCGTGCCGGGCGCGCTGGAAGTGCCGGCGGCCATCGCCTTTGCCGATGCCTCCGGCGCCTATGACGGCTATGTCGCGCTCGGCTGCGTCATCCGCGGCGAAACCTATCATTTCGAGGTTGTCGCCGGCGAAAGCGCTCGCGCCATCATGGCGCTGACCCTCGACGGCCTTGCCATCGGCAACGGCATCCTGACCGTCGAGAATGAAGCCCAGGCCCTCGCTCGCGCCGACCGCGCGCAAAAGGACAAGGGCGGTGAAGCAGCAAAGGCGGCGCTGGCGATGGTGGCACTGAAGGCGAAATTCGCTTGAAGCGCCAATGAAGGGTGATCTCGATCTTCAGAAGAACGTCAGCAGCGCCGCCGAAGTGTAGAACGTCGTCTTGCCCGGCGGCGCGTTGGGGGCGTCACGCAACAGGCCATGGCGCAGGAACAACACGGCATTGAATTCGGCGCGCAGCACGCCCGGCACCAGCCAGTGGCGCATCCGGCTGTCGAGTTCATAGCCGGCAAAGCGGCCGCTGGCGCCGCTTGGGTCGCGCACACCGGAGGTGGAGAAGCTGTCGGTAGCGCTTTCCGCCCAGAGCGCGCGGGCAGTGACAAAGCCTTCGTCGCGTTTGGATGGCGCGATTTCGAGACGCAGCGCCGGCGCCAGCATGTTGGCGCGGCCAATGGCGCCGAGGATGGAACCGGGCGAGAAATCCGCCCGCCGCATGCCGAACAGCGTATCGAAACGGGTGTAGCGGCCACCGGGACGATCGCCGCTGACCGCATCGAATTCCAGCGACAGGCGCGGGTGCCAGCCGCCGGCCCAGCGATAGCCGCTGTCGGCATGGAGGAACCAGGCCGACACCGATTGCAGCACCGCGCCGGGCAGGATGGTGGCGCGAACCTCGCCACGCTGCCATGCCGCCTCCACCTCCAGGTCGAAATGGCCATCGCGGGGGCCGCGCAGCAGATGCAGGTCAAGCGTGGTCAGATTGCGGTCCCGGCTGGGGTGGCCGGGCGAATCCTGTTCCTGCAGGCGCAGCGCGGTGACGTCGACACTGGTGTGCGGCAGCAGTTCGCGGGCTTCCAGATAAGCGCCCCACAATTGCAGATCGAACGATTCGCGATCGAGGCCGAAGCGGCCATGGCGGATCGAGTCGCGATCATCCGGCAGGCGCTGCTGCGGCAGCACATAGAGCAATGTCGCGGCCAGGCCGGGTCGCGCCACGTCGAAGCGCACGCCGGTATAGCCCGCGGTGGTGTTGCGATAATCATCGGCAGCGATCAGCCGGCGCGAACCGATGTTGAGCATCATCCGCCCGGCCTGCACCGATACGCTGCTGCCCTTGCCGAGCAATGCCCCGAGGTCGGCATGGACGAAGGCCTGCACTGGCTCCAGCACATTGACCTCGCCACTGCCAGCGGCGCTGTTCCCGCTGACTGTCCAGGCGCGGCTGTCCCAGATCTCGCCGACGAATCGGAGCGGGCCCTGGCCCAGCTCGGCCATCAGCGTGGTGCGGACCATCAGCAGGTCCTCGTTGCGCTTGAAACCGGGGCGGATGCCGTTGTCGAGGAACTCGACCCGCGTGCGCTGGGTGCCGGACAGGTGCAGGTCGATGGGATTGCCGATCGCCTGTTGCAGCGCGCCGGTGCGCGGCAGTCCGGGCACGCCCTGCGCCTGCGCCGGCGCGGCAGGGGCGAGAGCGGGGAGGAGGGCCAGAAGGACGAGCGGGCGCAGCACCAGCGCAGCGATGCCGGGGATTCGGCACCATCGCAATCGCAATCGGCTTGCCGCGACCGTGCCAGCGGCTAAAGCAGGCGCGCAAGCGCAAGCGGAGAGACGATGATGCAGACAATCGGGGTGATCGGCGCGGGGCTGATGGGCAATGGCATCGCGCATGTGGCGGCGCTGGCCGGCTATGACGTGATCCTGTCGGATGTCGAACGGGCGCGTGCCGAAGCGGCCAAGGCGACGATCGCCAAGAACCTTGGCCGGTCCGTGACAAAAGACGTCATCACCCAGGCGGCCGCCGATGCGGCGCTGGCCCGCATCACGCTGACAACCGACAGTGCCGCCTTTTCCGATGCCGATCTGGTCATCGAGGCGGCGACCGAAAATGAAGCGGTGAAGGCGCAGATCTTCGCCGGCCTGGCGTTGAAGCCGGACGCGCTGCTCGCCACCAACACCTCGTCGATCTCGATCACCCGGCTTGCCGCCGCCACCGACCGGCCCGACCGTTTCACCGGCCTGCACTTCTTCAACCCTGTGCCGCTGATGACCCTTGTCGAGATCATCCCCGGCCTTGCGACCTCCGCCGCCACCAAGGCCGCCATGCACGCCTTTGCCGGCCGCATCGGCAAGACCGCCATCGAAGCCGCCGACAGCCCGGCCTTCATCGTCAATCGCATCCTCTGCCCGATGCTCAACGAAGCGATTTTCGCGTTGGGCGACGGTGTCGGCTCGGTCATCGACATCGACACCGGGCTGAAGCTTGGCGCCAACCATCCGATGGGGCCGCTGACGCTCGCCGATTTCGTCGGACTCGACACGCTGCTCAGCATCATGCGCGTCATGCAGGAGGCGACAGGCGACCCGAAATACCGCCCGGCGCCGCTGCTGGTCAAATATGTCGAGGCCGGCTGGTACGGGAAAAAGTCGGGACGCGGTTTCTACGACTATTCAGGGCCGGAGCCGGTACCGACGCGATAGAGTTGAATGCCGCCGACACGCTTTGGTATCGACAATATCATCGGACTCGTCAGCGGACGTTCGAAAGGCTGCAAGACTGACTATGGCGTGTCGAGCGCGCAGCCATATTCGGGGTCGAAGCGCGCGGTGCGGCGGCTGAGCAGCGGCACGGAGGCGGTGATGCTGCGCTTCTCGGGGTCTTCGGTCACCGTGATGGATTCCATACCGGGTTCGAAATCGGTCTTGCACGAGGCCATGTCGCGATTGCCGACATAGCGGCACGAACAGACGACGTGCGCGGCATAGCCGGTGCCAACGGCGATCTGCTTACCGAAACTGCTGTATTTGAGGCCGAGGAAGCCGCCGGCGAGCAAGCAGAACAACAGTGGCAGCCAGAACCACCAGCGCTGGAAAATGCCATTGCCAGCGGCGGGTGCCGTTGCCGTGCTTGCGTTCATGTGGCGCCCCCTTCTACGTTATGGCCAACAAGGGGAAGACGAAACGCCATGGCGATGTCGCACGCAAGCGGTTTCTGGGCCGGCCTCGCCATGATGGCGCTGGTCGCGGCACCGGTGCGCGCCATCACGATCGCCGTTCCGCCACCCGGGGTCATCACGCCGGCTGCCAAGGCCGCAGCCGATGCGCTGTTCACTGATCCGCGCACGGCCGAAACCCGCGCGGTCGTCGTGCTGCTCGATGGCAAGCCGGTTTATGAACGCTATGCGCCCGGCTATGGTCCCGGAAACCGCTTCATCTCCTGGTCGATGGCCAAATCTCTGACCTCGACGATCATCGGCGCGCTGGTCGCCGACGGTCGGCTGGAGCTGGACAGCCCCGCGCCGGTGCCGGCCTGGCGGGTCACACCGGGCGACCCGCGCGCCGCCATCACGCTGCGGCAGCTGCTGCACATGTCATCGGGGCTGAAGCATATCGAGGCGGAACCGGTCGAGCTGGCCGATACCAACCGCGCGCTGTTTTCGGACAAGAGCGGGGATATCGTCGCCCATGCCGTCGCAGCCCCGCTGGAATCGAAACCCGGCACCCGCTTTCAGTATTCGACGCTGACGACGCATATCCTCGACGATATCGCCGTGCGCACGCTGGCGCCGGCGGCGAAGACACCCGCACAGCGCCGGGCCGCCATGCGCCGTTTCCTCCTCGATCGCATTGCCGGCCCGGCCGGCATGGCGTCGCTGCTCTGCGAATATGATCCGGCCGGGACGTTGCTTGGCGGCTCGCTCTGCCATGCCTCGGCGCGGGACTGGGCGAGCTTTGGCCAGATGTATCTCGATGGCGGCAAGGTGGCGGGACGGCAGGTGGTGGCGGCGGACTGGGTGAAATTCGTGCGTACGCCGGCACCGACCAATCCTGGCTATGGCGGGCAATTCTGGCTGAATCGGCCTGGCTATGTCGGCAAAGACACGGCGCTGTTTGCCGATCAGGGACCGGTCGATGCCTATGCCGCGGTTGGCCATCTCGGCCAATATGTCATCGTCGTGCCGTCGAAGCGGCTGGTCGTCGTGCGGCTCGGCAAGACTCAAGACGATGTGCTGAAGCCGGTGAAGGTCGCGCTCGGCCGGCTGGTCAACAGCATTCCCGCGGTGGCCGTGCCATGACCGACAGCTATCGCCTGATCGACATCAAGCTCGACGAGCATACAATTCTGTGGCGCAACGCCGATATCGAGCAGGAGCGCCGCGTCGCCATCTTCGACCTGCTGGAAGGCAATGTCTTCAAGCCGCTCGAGTCGGTCGCCGCCGGTCATCATGGCCCCTACAAGCTGCTGCTGGCGGTGGAAGAAGGCCGGCTGAACGTCGCTGTCAGCGCCGCCGACGATGCGCCGCTCGAAAACTTCGTGCTGCCGCTGGCACCGTTCCGCCGCACGGTGCGCGACTATTTCGCCATTTGCGACAGCTACTACCAGGCCATCCGCCAGTCGACGCCGCAGCAGATCGAAACCATCGACATGGCCCGCCGCGCCATCCACAACGACGCCGCCGAAGCGCTGAAGGAACGGCTGGAGTCACGAGTCGAGGTCGATTTCGACACCGCCCGGCGGCTGTTCACGCTGATTTGCGTGCTCCATATCCGAGGCTGAAGTTCCCGGCCGGGAACAGCCAGTCGACGACATCCTCGGCGTCCATTTCCGAACCGAGCCGGATGGTGATCTCGCCGGCACCAGGCGCGCCGCGCACCTTCCCCGGAAAGCGCTCCATGGCATCACCGGCAAGACCGGGATTTTCGGCCAGTGCCGGGCGACAGAGTGACAGCATCAGCGCATCGCCGGCGAGTTCGACGGTGAGGAATTGCAGGCCGGCATCATTGCGTATCACCAGTTCGCGTACCTGCTGGCGTGCCTCGCAGCGCAGGCCGGCGCGTTCGCTGGCCAGCAGCAGCACCAGATAGGCCCGACGCAGGCTGCGGCCGGCGCAATGATCGAGAATGGTCAGATGGGCTTCGGCTTGGCTATACATAAGCGACTCCACAACGCGTCTGTGCTTATCGCACGGAGCAGCGCTGCGGATTGATAAATAATTCATTAAACAAAGGCCATCCCATGTCCGTCCAATCCGATCGCTGGATCCGCGAGCAGGCGCTCGCCAGCGGCATGATCGAACCCTTCATGGATCGCCAGCACCGCGAAGGCGTGATCAGCTATGGCCTGTCGAGCTATGGCTATGACGCACGGGTATCGGATGAATTCAAGGTGTTCACCAACGTCGATTCGGTGACGGTGGACCCGAAGGATTTCCACCCGGCCAGCTTTGTCGACAGGAAGACCGACTGCTGCATCATCCCGCCCAACAGCTTCGCGCTGGCGCGTACCGTCGAATACTTCCGCATCCCCAAGGATGTGCTGGTCATCTGCCTGGGCAAATCGACCTATGCGCGCTGCGGCATCATCGTCAACGTGACGCCACTGGAGCCGGGCTGGGAAGGCCATGTCACGCTGGAATTTTCCAACACCACGCCATTGCCGGCCAAGATCTACGCCCATGAAGGCGCCTGCCAGTTCCTGTTCCTGAAGGGCAACGAGCCCTGCGAGGTCACCTATGCCGACCGCGCCGGCAAATATATGGGGCAGAGGGGCGTGACGCTGCCGCGACTGTGACGCCCGAAACCCGCACCGGCCTGATCGCCGGGCTGGGCGCCTATCTGATGTGGGGCCTGTTGCCGCTCTATCTGAAGCTGCTTAGCGGCATTCCGGCCGCCGACGTGCTCGCCAATCGCATTCTCTGGTCGCTGCTGCTGATCGGCGCGATCATGCTGGCAACCGGCGGGCTGCCCCGCCTGCGGGCTGTCATGGCCACGCCGCGTCTGCTGCTGTTGCTGCTGGCCAGCGCGATGCTGATCGCCATCAACTGGCTGATCTATACCTGGGCGATCCTCAACGGCCATGTCCTTGACACCAGCCTAGGCTATTTCATCAATCCGCTGATCAGCATCGTCTTCGGCGTCGTGCTGCTCGGCGAACGGCTGGCACCGGTGCAATGGCTGGCGGTGGCGCTGGCCGGCCTCGGCGTCGCCATCATCGCCATTGCCAATGGCGCGCTGCCGCTGATCAGCCTGGGGGTGGCGCTGTCGTTCGCGCTTTATGGCCTGGTACGCAAATATGCCGCCGTCGATGCCGTCACCGGCCTGCTGGTGGAGACGGTCATCCTCGCGCCCATCGCGCTCGCCTGGCTGCTGACCCGGCCGGAGGGCCTGCTCGGCCGCCCGCTGGCGACCGAGGCGCTGCTGATTGCCGGCGGGGCGCTGACAGCGGTGCCGCTGCTGCTGTTCGGCGTCGCCACCCGCTGGCTGAAACTGTCGACCATCGGCCTGATGCAGTACATCGCGCCGACCATGGTGTTCCTGCTGGCGGTGTTCCTGTTCGGGGAGGTGCTGACAACGGCGCGGCTGCTCGCCTTCGGCTGCATCTGGACCGGGCTGGCCCTCTATACCCGATCGGTGCTGCAGGCCGGTCGCCGCGCCTGAATGGCGCTGGCAAGGATGGTTGCGGCGCGCTAACACAGGCCATGGACCAGATCGTCATCCGCGGTGGCCGCCCGCTCAAAGGCCGCATCCCGATTTCCGGCGCCAAGAATGCAGCGCTGACGCTGCTGCCCTGCGCGCTGCTCACCGATGAGCCGCTGACGCTGCGCAATCTGCCGCGCCTCGCCGATATCGATACCTTCGGGCATCTGCTCAACAACCATGGCCTCAGCACCACCATCGAGGGCACGCACCCGGAAGAGTTCGGCCGGGTGATGACGGTGCGCGCCAACCGTATCACCTCGACCGTCGCGCCCTATGACATCGTCAGGAAGATGCGCGCCTCGATCCTGGTGCTCGGGCCGCTGCTCGCCCGCGCCGGCGAGGCCACCGTGTCGCTGCCCGGCGGCTGCGCCATCGGCAACCGCCCGATCGACCTGCACCTGAAGGCGCTGGAGGCGCTGGGTGCCGAAATCGAGCTGGCCGCGGGTTATGTGAAGGCCAGCGCCAAAAGCGGCCTGCCCGGCGGCCGCTATGTCTTCCCCCTGGTCAGCGTCGGTGCCACCGAAAATGCCGTGATGGCCGCCGTGCTGGCGCGCGGGCCGTCGATCCTCGAAAATGTCGCCCGCGAGCCGGAAATCGTCGATCTGTGCAACTGCCTCGTCGCCATGGGTGCCCGCATCGAAGGCATCGGCACCGAAACGCTGACGATCGAGGGCGTGCGTGACCTGCACGGCGCCACCTATGCGGTGATGCCGGATCGCATCGAAGCCGGCAGCTATGCCTGCGCCGCCGCCATCACCGGCGGCGAGGTCGAACTGCTCGGCGTCGGCGAGGCGGTGCTGGGCTCGACGCTCGCCTCGCTGCGTGAAGCCGGGGTTGAGATCACGCCGACCCGCGACGGCCTGATGGTCAAGCGCACCGGCACGCTGCACGGCGTCAACATCTCGACGGCGCCCTATCCGGGCTTTCCCACCGACATGCAGGCGCAGTTCATGGCGATGCTGACGGTGGCCGATGGTGCCTCGCTGCTCACCGAAACCATTTTCGAGAACCGCTTCATGCACGTGCCGGAACTGGCGCGGATGGGCGCCGATGTGACGGTGCGCGGCCGCTCGGCGGTGGTGCGCGGCGTGGCCGGCCTCAATGGCGCGCAGGTGATGGCGACGGATCTGCGCGCCTCGATGAGCCTGGTGCTGGCCGGGCTGGCAGCGGAAGGCGAAACCACCGTCAGCCGCATCTACCACCTCGACCGCGGCTATGAACGGCTGGAGGAAAAGCTGTCGGCGGTAGGTGCCGATATCGAGCGGATTTCCGACGGTTGAGCGACGCCATGCGCGACGAGCGCCTCACCCTCCTCGGCCAGTCGCCCGGCGATCTGCCGGCGATCTCCGCTCTGCTGCAGGATGCCACACTGCGCGCGCCCGATCTGGGTTTCGACCGCCGCGCCCGCCGCCTGGCGCTGATCGTCAATCGCTATCGCTGGGAAGCCGGCGGCGGCAGCCGGGTGCGCTGCGCGCTGCGCCTGGAAACCGTGCTCGCCGTGCAGCGCCTGGCCTGGCCCCGCGACCCCGAAGCAGTGCTGAACCTGCTGGCATTGACGCAAGAGGGTGACCAGATACGCCTTGATTTCGCTGGCGGTGCGGCCCTGCGAGCGCAGGTCGAAGTCGTCGAGGTGGTGCTGGAGGATCTGGCGGCGCCCTGGGCGACAGCGCGGCGGCCGACGCACGAGGCTTGAACGGGGCTTCGCCTGGCAGCCGTACTTCGGCCCTATAGCCAGCCCCGCCAGCGGAAGAACAGATAGGGCAGGATCGCCGAGGCGATCATCAGGCCAAGCGCCCAGGGATAGCCGAAGTGCCAGTGCAGTTCGGGCAGCAGGTCGAAATTCATGCCATAGATGCCGGCGATCAGCGTCGGCGGCATGAAGATGATGGCGCTGACCGAAAAGATCTTCAGCACGGCATTCTGTTCGATGGAGATGAGGCCGAGCGCGGCATCGAGCAGGAAATTGATGTTGGTGCCCATATAGGTGGCATGGTCGCTGAGCGAGGCGAGGTCGCGGGTCAGCGATTTGATGTGCGCGCCGATATTGGCGGATTTCGGCGCGGCGAAGGCGAGGAAGCCCAGCGCCCGCGACAGGCTGAGCGCCGATTCCCGCGCCTTTGACAGGGCATCCTGTGCCGAACCCAGCCGCACCAGCAGCGATTGCAGCGCCAGGTTGGAAATGCGCTGCTGGTTGTTGGTGCGCACCCGGCGAAACGCCTGGCGCGAGATGGTGTCGACATCCTTGCCGATATGCTCGATGCCGTCGGCCAGCCGGTCGACCACCGCATCGAGCAGGCTGACCAGCGCCATCGCCGGCGATTCGCACAGGCTGGACTGCCGCTCGACATGGCCGGCGAAGCGATCGAACGACATCACATCGGTGTAGCGCACGGTGATCAGATGGCGGCTTGTAAGGATGAAGCTGACCGAATGGGTTTCGGCATTCTCGCGCATGATGCCGGTGGCGACGGTTGCGGTCAGGTAGATCGCGTCATTTTCCTCGTACAGCCGGCTCGACGTCTCGATCTCGTCCATGTCTTCAAGGCTGGGGACACTGACGCCGGCCAGTCGTTCGATGAACAATTCCTCCTCGCGCGTCGGGCTAATCATGTCGATCCACACCGCACCGGCGGGCAAGGCGGTGCCGGCGCTGATCTCGGTCTGCACCATGTCGCTTCCGGGGGTGAACACACGCAGCATCGGGCACTCCAGCAAGGCCTGTCTTCCGATGCCATAGCGACAGGTCGGCCGAAAGCGAAAGCCGGCAGCGGCAATGTGTCAAAGCTTGCGCATATTTATTTGCAGATGCGGTTACGAAAGGGCGGGAGGCTTGTAACCTCGCGCCGGACGTTCCCGTATAGGCAGGCAGGAACAGCAGGGGACAGGCGCGATGGCGACTATGGACGCAACAGCAGAAACGGCGCCGCCGCCGGCAAAACCCTATCTGTTTCACCGTCATGCGCTGGCGGTGCGGGTGACGCACTGGGTCAACGCGCTGGCCATTTTCCTGCTGATCATGACCGGGCTCAACATCTTCAACGCCCATCCCATGCTCTATTGGGGGGAATATGGCGCCAATCCCGATGTGGCGCGGCAATGGCTGCAGATCGGTGCCGATACCAATGCCGCCGGCCAGGATTTCGGTTTCCTGCGCATCGGTTCGCTGACCGTGGAGACCACCGGTGTGCTCGGCCTGTCCACCGGCAGCAATGGCGCGCCATCGTACATCGGCTATCCATCCTGGGCGACCTTCCCCAGCTATCGCGACCTGGCGACGGCGCGGACCTTCCACTTCTTCTTCGCCTGGGTGCTGATCATCAATGGCTGGCTCTACCTCGCCTTCAGCCTGGCCAGCGGCCATCTGAAGAAGGATCTGCTACCGAAGCTGAAGGAACTCAGTATCGGCAATATCGTCCATGACATCGTCCAGCACGCCAGGCTGAAATTTCCCAAGGGGGAAGAGGCCAAGCGGTATCATATCCTCCAGAAGCTGGCCTATGGCGGCGTCGTGCTGGTGCTCATCCCCGGCGTCATCCTCACCGGCCTCACCATGTCGCCGGGCACCAACGCCGCCTGGCCCTGGCTGGTCGAATTGTTCGGCGGCCGCCCCTCGGCACGCTCGCTCCACTTCGTGTTCGCCAACCTCATCATCCTATTCATCATCGTCCATCTGCTGATGGTGGTGCTCGCCGGCCCGATCAACGAAATCCGTTCGATGATCACCGGCAAGTTCCGCGTCGACCCGGAGACTGCCGCATGAGCGCGCTGCTGAAACCCCTCTCCCGCCGCGGCCTCATCGGCTTCGGCGCCACCGCCGGCGCAGGCCTGCTGCTGTCAGGCTGCGACGGCCTCGCCAGCAACGACAAGCTCTCGAAGATCGTCAAATCCGGCGAGGCGGCGACCCAGCGCTGGCAGCGGCTGATCGGCCGCGATGGCCTGGCCAAGGAGTTCGACGTCAGCCAATTATCACCGGATTTCAAGGTCAACGGCACGCATGAGCCGGTGGAAGCCGAGTATCAGGCGCACAAGGCGGAGAATTTCGCCAATTGGAAGCTGGCGATCACCGGCCTCGTCAACAATCCGATGACATTGAGCCTCGATCAGATCCGCCGCATGCCGGCGCGCACCCAGATCACCCGCCATGACTGCGTGGAGGGCTGGAGCGCCATCGGTCAATGGACCGGCCCGCAGCTCGGCCTGTTGCTGAAGGCCGCCAACATGAAGACCAACGCCCGCTATGTGGTGTTCAAATGCGCCGACAATTACGGCGGCGAAGCCTCCAAGGGCGGCGCGCAATCGACCTCGCTTTACTATGAAAGCATTGACCTGGTCGATGCCTTCCACCCCCAGACCATCCTCGCCCACAGCATGAACGGCGGCCCGCTCAGCGTCGGCCATGGCGCCCCGGTGCGGCTGCGCGTCGAACGCCAATTGGGCTACAAACAGGCCAAATATGTCATGGGCCTGGATGTGGTGTCGTCGCTCGACGGCTATGGCAGCGGCAAGGGCGGCTATTGGGAAGACCGCGGGTATGAATGGTATGCGGGGATTTAGGGGGCTGTAGGCGGAGGGGCAGGTCGCGCCCCACTTTCGGACATTCAGGCAACGGAATCGAGCACCTTAATGATCGTGCCCACCGCCACCAATTTACCGCCCTCCTGGATGCGCCACTGCCGACCGACGTTGAGTTCGGGCTTCACAGCCGGATAAATCCAAAGGGTCATTTGAGTTTGGATGGTCTCGCCGGGCGCGACTTGCTGGCCCTCCGGTAATTCGATGAAGCCCATGCACATCTCCCGATCATCCGGGCCGAAAAAGTTGTGGTTGGGCCTATAGCTAGTACCGCCGAATAGCGGCGAACTCCGACCGCCCCCTTCCGCCGAGAGAAATCGGATGCTTGCTTCCACTCGGACCTGATCATCTGTCATTCGAGAATTTTGGCCGGGGATTGCGCCGCACGCAAGGTCCGCTTCCCACCAAAAGCCGTCATCCACTTGGCCCAGCCCCTACCCCTCCCAGCGCAGCCCCAGCCACAAGGTCCGCGGCTGCGCCCGGTCGATGATGCCGTCCGCCGACACTCCCGACACGACCAGCGTATCGGTCAAGTTCTCCACCCGCGCCTCCAGTGACACACCGCGCCACAGCTTCAGCCGCGCGCTGGCATCCAGCGTCGTTGCCGGCGCGATGCGGCGCAGATTCTGGTCGTCGTCGAACTGCGCGCCGACATGGCGGAGCGTCACCGACGCGCCCAGCCGTGGCCCGGTCCAGCCGAGCGTGCCGGACGCGCTGAACTGCGGGCTGGCAGCGGGGCGCAGGCCGGAAAGCGCCGCGGCGGCGCCCGAGGCGCGCACCACCGGATCGGCCCAGGCCAGCGATGCCTGGGCGCTGACCTGGCCGATCTCCAGCCCGGCATCGGCCTCCACACCATGCACCACCACGCGGTCGAGGTTCAGCCGCTGGCGAAAGGCGCCGCCGGCGGCGACGAAGCCGACCTGCGGAAACGTCCCCGGCCCGCGCCCCAGCGTGACATTGGCGATGGCGCCGTCGAGGCTGTTGGCAAAGGCGGTGACGCTCAATCGCGCGGTCGGCAGTGGCCGCCAGTCGAAGCCGGCTTCCACCCCCTTGGCGCGTTCCAGATCGAGCGCCGGGTTGGCGGCGGTGGCATCGGCGCCCACACGGAACGGCCGGTAGAGTTCATTCGGCGTCGGCAGGCGAAAGCCGGTGTAAGCGGCACCGCGCAGCGCCAGCGCCGGGGCGACGGTGTACACCAATCCGCCGCGCGCCGTGCCGCGCCAGCCGTCGCGCTGCGGCGTCGCGATCGCCAGCGTCGCGCCGCCGGTATCGCTGTCGAACTCGTTGAGCGCGCCGGCGGCGATCACCCAGCGGTCGGCGCGCAGCCCGGCGGTCAGCGTCAGCGCGTCGTTCAGCGTCCAGCTGTCCTCGGCATAGGCACCGACGGTCGATGTCGCACCGCCGGCGACGCGCAGCCGCGTGTAGCGGCCGGCGACGAGGCGGAAGCGTTCATGGCTGGTGCCGTCGCCGCGCCGGGCATCGACGCCGAGTTCGAGCGTGTGGCCACCGCCCACCGGCGGACGCAGCGCCAGCTTGCCACCCACGCCCGTTGCCGGGGTGCGATACTGGTCGAGCGTCGGCGTCGCGCTGGCGCGATTGGCGGCGACGCTGGCAAAGCGGGCGGTGAAGTCGCGGACCTGGACATAGGCCAGCGCCTCCACCCCCCAATCGCCGCGCTTGATGAAACGCGCGCTGGCATCGGCGCCGCGCGTCGTCGAGCCGACCAGCTCCAGCCCGCGCACCCGCACATCGTCAAAGGCGCGGCCGGCGACCTGCACCTCGCTGTCGTCCCCCACCGGCACCACGGCGCGCAGCGAGGCGCCCCAGGAGCGATAGCGCGCCGGAATGTCGATCGACCCGGCCTGATTCGCCGGCAGCAGTCCATAGCCATCGCCGCGATCATAGCGCGCCGAAGCGGTGACGAAGCCGCCGCCCAACCGCGCCGTGAGGCCGCCGCTCGCTGTCCAGCTGTCGCGCGAGCCGCCGGCCAGCGCCAGCGTATAGGGCGCCAGCACCGATGGCCCGCCGCTGTCGAGCAGCAGCGTCCCCGCCACCGCGCCGGCGCCGAACGCCCCCGCTCCGCCGCCGCGCACGACACGGACGCTGGCAAGTTGCGCCGGATCGATGGCGCTCCACGGGATATAGCCGGCAAAGGGATCGGCGATCGGCACGCCATCCAGCAGCACCAGCGCCCGCGACGCGGCATTGCCGCCCAGCGCGCGCAGCGTCACCCCCTGCGAGGTGGGATTGGCGCTGCGGCTGTCGGTACGGCGAAAGGCGGCAAGGCCGGCGACGTCCTTCAGCGCATCCTCGATGCGGCCGCTTGCAGTGGCGGCCAGCCGGGCATGATCGATGGTGATGGTCGAATAGGCGGCGGCCCCGGCGGCGCGCGGCAGCGCGGTGCCGGTGACGATGATTTCGGCGGCAGGTGGGGGGCTGGGCAAATCCATGTGGGTTGCATGGCCCGGCAAGGGCGGGTGGCGCAAGCCTGCGAAACGAAGCAGCGCAGCGACGGACCAAGTCACTGGCGGTCAGGCGTCCGCTCGGCTACCAGCGGCGGGCAAAGTAACGCGTGGATGATGATGACCGGCTGGGCCTATCTTGGCGTCGCGATCGTGCTGGAGATTCTGGCGACGACCTGCCTGAAACTGTCGGATGGCCTGGCGCGCTGGGCCTGGGCAGTGGCTTCGATCGGGCTGTATGCGCTGTGTTTCCTGGCGCTCGCGCCGGCGCTGAAATCCATACCGGTGGGCGTTGCCTATGCCATCTGGTCGGGCGTCGGCATCATCGCCATTTCCATCATCGGCGTGCTGTGGTTCGACCAGCGCCTGTCGACCGTGCAGATCGGCTATATGGCCTTGCTCATCATCGGCGCCATCGGCCTGCGCGCCTCATCAACCTGAAGGAGTGGCATGATGCCTGAAGCGGTTATCGTCAGCACGGCGCGCACGCCGATCGGCCGCGCCTACAAGGGCGCGCTCAACGACACCGAAGGCGCAGTGCTCGCCGCCCATGTCATCCGCGCCGCGCTGACCCGCGCCGGGGTGGAGGGCGGCGAGGTCGAGGATGTGCTGCTCGGCAGCGCGCATCCGGAGGGTGCCACCGGCAACAATGTCGCGCGGGTGGCGGCCATGGCGGCGGGGCTGCCGGTCAGCGTTTCGGGCACCACCATCGATCGCAAATGCGCCTCCGGCCTGCAGACCATCGCCTTCGCCGCCCAGCGGCTGCGCGCCGGGGAGGAGGGCATCTATGTCGCCGGTGGCCTTGATTCAGTGTCGCTGGTGCTGCCGCACAAGAACCTGACGCGCTACCGCTCCGACGGCATCGCCGAAACCATGCCGGCACTCTATTGGCCGATGATCGAAACGGCCGACCATGTCGCGACGAAATATGGCGTCAGCCGCGAGGCGCAGGACGCCTACAGCCTCGAAAGCCAGCGCCGCACCGCCGCCGGCCAGGCCGCCGGCCGCTTCGATGCCGAGATCGTGCCGATCGCTGCGGTGAAGCGGGTGACCGCCAAGGACGGCAGCGAAAGCCGCGAAGCGGTGACGCTGACGAAGGACGAGGGCAACCGCCCCGATACCGAACTGGCCGGCCTCGCCGCGCTGAAGACGGTGCGCGAGGGCGGCTTCATCACCGCCGGCAATGCCAGCCAATTGTCGGACGGTGCCAGCGTCTGTGTGGTGATGTCGGATGGCGAGGCGGCGCGGCGCGGGCTGACGCCGCTGGGCGTGTTCCGCGGCTTTGCGGTTGCGGGCTGCGGTCCTGAGGAAATGGGTATCGGCCCGGTGTTCGCGGTGCCCAAGCTGTTGGCGCGGCACGGACTGACCGTGGACGATATCGACCTGTGGGAATTGAACGAGGCGTTCGCCGTGCAGGTGCTCTATTGCCGCGACGTGCTGGGCATCGATCCCGCGAAGATCAACGTCGATGGTGGCGCCATTTCGATCGGCCACCCGTTCGGGATGTCGGGGTCCCGGCTAACCGGTCATGCGCTGATCGAGGGGCGGCGGCGCGGCGCGAAGCGGGTGGTGGTGACGATGTGTGTCGGCGGCGGCATGGGCGCGGCGGCACTGTTCGAACTGTAAGGCGAAGGGGCCGCACGATCGGCAGTGCGGCCCCCGTTCGCAAGCAGATGTTGTCAGTCGATCCGATCAGGCAGCGACGGCACGCTGGCGGCGGCGCGCCGCCATGCCAACAAGGGCGAAGCCCGATAGCAGCATTGCCCAGCTCGCCGGCTCGGGTACGCTGGTAACGGTCATCGTGCCGGCACCATATTGCGCAATGGCGACATCGACCAAGTTCGCCAGCTGACCGTTTACACCGCTGTAGCGGCTCCCCGTGGCGGTCAGCTTGCCACCAAAGCTGTTGAAGTTGATGGAGCCAGGCAGCACGGCAAAGGCGGCGTTGTAGATCTTGTCGGTGCCATTGAAGCCCCAGGCGCCAAGCTGATAGCTACCCGTGGAAAGGATGACCGGCGTGATCGACTTGAGGAGGTAAGCCGTACCGCCCGGGTTGGCCGTGCCATTGAAATTGACAACCGGCGAAACGATCGTGCCGGCCGCATTGAAAATGGCCACGGAAATGTTGGTCGTGATGCCATTTTTGCCGCTGTCGAAGGCACCGAGACTGGTCACCTTGACCGGCGCATTGACGGTAAAGTCGAGCCCGAGCGTGCCCGTCCAGATTTGATTGCCTGGCGTCGTGGCCGGCGTGTCGTAAACAACAGTCGCGGCATTGCCTGCGACCGAGACCGCCAACGCGGCGGAAAAAAGTGCAGCCTTCAGCATCAGAACCCCCCTTTTGACGATATCGCGCTATCAGCGTTATCACGACATAAATCGCCATCTGCTCTGCCGCAGTCAATATGAAAGTAGAAGATTTCCGCGAAGAAGCGGCATTTTTCGGAGTCTGGAATCAGCCGATGCTGATGCGAGGCCATCGGACTGCATTTTCGGCACATCGAGGGCAGCCGCGTCACCGGGGTGACGACGCGGCGCAATGGCAAAGGCGCTGCCCCTATTTCGCGTCGCGCAGCAGCGCCGTTTCGGCGAGGTGCTCGGCGATGAACCAGACCTGCGGTTCGTTGGTGCGGATGATGTTGCTGACCAGCATGTCGTTGGTACCGTCGTCACCGGCTTCGTCGGCGGCTTCGGCGCCGTCATGGGCCTGGCGCAGGATGATTTCATGGGCTTCGAGCAGGCGCGCCAGCTGGCTCGGTACATCCTCGCGGCCCTTGGGCGGGCACGGGATCTTCGTCATCTCGGCGACGTCGGGGGCCATGGCGATGCTGATGCCGCCCAGCGCCATGATGCGCTCGGCGATCAGGTCGACGAGTTCGGCCTGCGCTTCGTAATGGGTGTCGAGCAGCAGGTGCAGCTGGTAGAAGGTGACGCCCGACATCTGCCAGTGATGCTTCTTGTACAGATCACGCAGCGTCATCGTGTCGGCGAGCAGCTGGTTGAGGATGGTAACGCTCTGCTTGCGGGCATTGTCGGCCAGCGCGATCGGCAGCGTCTTCAGCGTCCCGAACGACTGGATTTCACGATAGGTGATATCGAACTGCGGCTGTGCCTGGTCGACGGATTTGCGGGCCATGGGGGGTTCCTGTGCTGACAGCGCCGGGGTGCGGCGTCGGCATGGCTAACCCGGTGCGGCGGGGAAGGTTCCGCGGGTGGTGGTGAGGCAGAGGGCCGCGGCAAAGCCGCGCCCAGCCTGCCCCGGGGCTTGATCCGCAGTCAGACGAGTTGAGGGATCTAGCGCGAATCCGCGCTTAGATCTCCACTTGGCTGCCCAGCTCCACCACCCGGTTCGTCGGCAGCTTGAAAAAGTCCATCGCGCTTTCGGCGTTGCGCATCATCCAGCTGAACAGATGCTCGCGCCACAGCGCCATGCCGGGCCGGTCGCTGGCCAGCAGCGTCTGCCGCGACAGGAAGAAGCTGGTTTCCATCATCTTCAGCTTCGGCCCGCAATTCTCGACCTTCTTCAGCACCGCCGGAATGTCGATTTCCTGCATGAAGCCATAGCGGATGAAGATGCGGTAGAAGTTCGACCCCAGATTGACGACGCCGATGCGATCCTCGTCGGACACGAACGGCACCTCGTCGATGACCACGGTCAGGATCATGATGCGGTCGTGCAGCACCTTGTTGTGCTTGAGGTTATGCAGCAGTGCCGGCGGCACGCCGGTCGGCGCCGTCGTCATGAACACCGCGGTGCCGGCAACGCGGGTGGCGGCGGTGGCGGCGGACTTGATGAACACTTCCATCGGCATGGCGCTTTCGCGCAGCCGTTCCTGCATCAGCTTGCGCCCACGCGCCCAGGTGGTGAGGAAGGTGAAGGCGATGGCGCCGACCAGCAGCGGGAACCAGCCGCCGTCGACGATCTTGGTGAGATTGGACGCAAAATAGGCGGTATCGATGGTCAGGAAGACAGTGGCCGAAGCAATGACCAGCCAGCGGTTCCACTTCCATACCGTCAGTTCCAGCATGACCATCATCAGCGTCGTGATCAGCATGGTGCCCGTCACCGCGATGCCATAGGCGGACGCCAGATTGGACGAGGACTGGAAGCCGAGGACCAGCAGGATGACAAAGGCCATCAGCGTCCAGTTGATGATGGGGATGTAGATCTGCCCGGCCGCCGCCGCCGACGTGTGGTTGATCTTCATGCGCGGCAGCAACCCCAGCTGCACCGCCTGTTGGGTAACGGAAAAGGCGCCCGAGATAACGGCCTGGCTGGCAATGACGGTTGCCATCGTCGCCAGAAACACGAGCGGCAGCCGCACGGCTTCCGGCACCATCAGGAAAAACGGGTTGGCGATCGCCGCCGGATTGCCGAGCAACAGCGCCGATTGGCCGAAATAGTTGAGCAGCAGCGCCGGCATGACGAAATACAGCCAGGAAATCTGGATGGGCTTGCGGCCGAAATGGCCCATATCGGCATAGAGCGCTTCGGCGCCTGTCACCGACAGCACCACCGATCCCAGCGCCAGAAACGCCAGCTTGGGATCATGCGCCAGGAAGCTCCACGCCCAATAGGGATTGATCGCCTGCAGTACATCGGGGCGATGCAGGATCTGCAGCACGCCCATCACCGAAATGACGACGAAATAAACGAGCATGATCGGCGCGAACAGCGCCCCGACCCTGGCCGATCCGCGCGCTTGCAGCAGGAACAGGCCGATGAGAATGCCGATCGATCCCGGCAGCACGAAGCTCGCCAGGCGCGAATCCACCACCGTCAGGCCCTCGACGGCCGATAGCACCGAGACCGCCGGCGTGATGATGGCATCGCCGAAAAACAGGCCGGTGGCGAGCACGCCCAGCAGGGTCAGATAGCGGGCGCGTTCCGTGCCGGGCGAGAGCCGCGAGATGAGCGCCAGAAGGGCGAGGCTGCCGCCCTCGCCGCGATTGTCGGCACGCAGGATGAGCAGCACATATTTGACCGTGACGATCAACGTCATCGTCCAGAACACCAGGCTCATGATGCCGAAGATGTGGAGCTGATCGACAACCAGCTTGTGATGGCCGGTGAAGCTCTCCTTCAGCGCATAGAGCGGGCTGGTGCCGATATCGCCGAACACCACGCCGATGGCCCCGACGGCAAGTCGCGTCGTGCCCTGAGGTGCATGGTGATGAGCCGTGGCAGTCGTCGCAGTCGAGTCGCTCGACATGGTCTGATGAGTCCCGTTGGGAAGCGGCGGGCGCGTTAGCACGGCGCCAACCTTGCCGCAATGCAACATCGCGGCACGGCACGAAACATTCTCAACCGAACAGCCAGCTGCCGAGCATGCGTTCGAACGGAAAGGTGAAGAAGCCGGCGATGAGCAGGGCACCGATGACAACGCCGCGGATGCCGCGTTCGTGCGCGTTTCGGTCATGGCGACGTGCGGCCAGCACCGTGCGCGGCACCTGGATGAGCACGATGACCGACAGGATGTGGATCAACGAGAAGTCGCCGGTGAACACGCCCCAGCCCCGCGGTGCGCCGGTGGCAAAGGCGAGGCTGGTCGCCGCTGTCACCAGCATCGCGCTGGCCCAGACAGAACCAAGCTGCCGGTGACGGCCATCACCCTTGCGGCGCATCAGCAGCAGCGGTGTCAGCACCGTGGCGGTCAGAATGCTGACAAGATGCAGCCAGACGAGCGGCGGCACCAGTCCCCATTGCGGCCGACCCCGCGCGATCGCCAGCAGCGCCGCCAGCGCCAGCAGTGCGGTCAGGATCGCAAGCAGCCCATTGGGAATCAGACGCTGGGCCGCACCACCCTGTTGCTTCGCGTTGCTCGCCATGCCCATCACCCCCCGGATCATCACGACCATAGGCGCAGCCGTGCCGGCGTCACCTGCCAAAACGACAGCAGGTGACGCCATCTCGAAGAGCCGCTAACATTTGCACAGGCTGGCCACGCCAGACAGCGACAAGTGCCAGGGTCGATAACGCCTTGATCCGAACCAATGGTGATCGCGGCGCGTTACCGGTGCAGGGGCTTGGCTGAGGCAAGGAACTTCGAGATGTTGCGCAACCTGATCACGGCCACTGCCGCCGATATGCTGGCCCGCCGGCTGGGCGGTCCGGCCGCCGGCCGCGTCGGCGCCGTTGTCGGGCTTGCCCTGCCCTTCATCGCCCGGCGCGCCGGGCCGGCCGGCATGATCGGCGCTGCCGTCGGCGCCTGGGCGGTCGGCAAGCTGCTGCAATCGGAAGCCGCTAAACGCGACACTAACGCGACGCCTGAATCGGGGCCTAAATCGGGGTCTGAACCGGGCCCCCCGTCGGGGATCAAGCCATCAGCGGACGCTGGTTGACCACGTCAAAGACCTGGGCATCCATTGTCCGCACCGCGCCCATGATGGCGGCGTTGAAGGCCGCCATGTGCGGCGTCGCGAAATGCGCCTTCAGCGCCGCTTCATCGGCCCAGCGCTCGACGACCGTGCAGATACCCAGCTCCCGGCTTTCGATCGCCATCGAATAGCTGAGGCAACCCGATTCCTCCCAGGTCGCCCGCATCATGGCATTCAGCGCCGGTTCCAGCTCCTCCAGCCGCGCCGGATCGAACTCGGCCCGGGCGATGACGATAATCATGGGTTTAACCCTTTGATTTATCAGGCTTTTGCCTTGGCGACGCTGACCAGTGCCGGGCGCAGCAGCCGGTCCTTGATGACATAGCCGGCCTGCAGCTCGTCAACGATATGGCCCGGCTCCAGCGTCTCATGCTCCACCTCCAGCATCGCCTGGTGGCGATTGGGGTCGAGCCGCTGGCCGGCGGTTTCGACCCGCGAAATGCCGTTGCGGCCAAAGATCGCCAGCAGCTCGCGGCCCGTCGCCTCGATGCCGGCGCGGACATTGTCGAAGCCTTCCGCCGGCAGGGCGGCCACGGCGCGCTGCAGATTGTCGGCAACGGCGAGCAGGTCGCGGGCAAAGCCGGTCATCGCATAGGCGGCGGTATCGGCCTTTTCACGCTCCAGCCGGCGGCGGGTGTTCTCGGTTTCGGCGGCGGCGCGCAGCAGCCGGTCCTTCAGATCGGCGATTTCCTGGTCCTTGGCCAGCAGCGCCTCGGCCAGGTTGATCTCGGGTTCGCCGCCCGCTGCGTCTTGGGTTTCGGGCGCGTCATTCACGTCGGTCATGCTACCAGCCTGCTAAGAGTTCGTGCGGTGTAGTCCACCATGGGTATTACCCGGGCATAGTTCAACCGGGTCGGCCCGATAACCCCGACGACGCCGACGACGCGGCCGCCCGGCCCGCGATAGGGCGCGGCGATGACGCTGGAGCCCGACAGCGAGAACAATTGCGATTCGGCGCCGATGAAGATCTTCGTCGCCTCGCCGCTGCGCGCCAGTTCGAGCAGGCGGACCAGCTCCTCCTTGTCCTCGATATCGTCGAGCAGATGGCGGACGCGATCGAGATCGACGCTCGATTCGACGAGATTGGCCTGGCCGCGCACGATCAGCACCGGCCGCGCCGCGCCGTCCGACGACCAGGCGGCCAGCCCGGTTGCCACCGCGCGCGCTGTCATCGCATCGAGCGCGGCCTTGTCGGCGGCCAGTTCCGCCGACAGGCGATCGGTCGCCGCCGCCAGCGTCAGCCCTGCCAGCCGGCCATTGATGTAATTGGCGGCCGCCTCCAGCGCTGTCGGCGGCACGTCCGCCGGCACCGCGATCAGCCGGTTTTCGACGCTGCCATCGGCGCCGACCAGGATCGCCATGGCGCGGCCCGGCGCCAGCGGCACGAAATTCAGCTGGCGGATGACCATCTCGGTCTTTGCCACCAGCACCAGCCCGGCGCATTGCGACAGGCCGGAGAGCACGGCGGTGGTGCGGGCCAGCGCATCCTCGATGGCGGCGGCGCCGGTCAGCCCGGATTCGATCGCTGCCCGTTCCTGCTCCGATGGCTCGCTGGCCTGCATCATGCCGTCGACGAACATGCGCAGGCCCAGCTGCGTCGGCAGCCGTCCCGCCGAGGTGTGCGGTGCGGCGAGCAGGCCCAGTTCCTCCAGATCCTGCATCGTGTTGCGGATCGATGCCGGCGACAGGCCGAGCGCACCGAGCTTCGACAGGGTGCGCGAACCGACCGGCGCGCCGCTGGCCAGATAGGAATCGACGATCTGGCGAAAGACCTCGCGGGCGCGATCGTTCAACTCGGCGACGGTGGGCGATTGCATGCTGTCCATGTAGGGCGCGCCGGCGCTTATGTCACGGTGGTGGTGCGCCGCCCCTGTCGACCGGGCTCAGCCGCGCTCGCCATCCCGCGGCGTCAGGCCATAGCGTTCGACCAGTTTCCAGACATGGTCGGGCAGCATGGTCTTCATGCGGCGGGGCTTTTCGCGGCGCAGGTGGATGATGCTTTCGACAGCCTTCATCTCGACGCGGGTGCGGGCGAATTCCAGGCCCCTGGGGCCGACGCGCGGCATCAGCCAGCCAACGAGGGGCCGCACCCATTTCGGCATGCGGCGCAGCGGCAGGCCACCGGCGGCGCGTTCGGTGTTGGCGAGGAAGCCCTTGACGGCGCCTGCGCGCTTGCTGCCATCGGGTTTGCCATTGTCCTCCGGTGGCCCGGATTTCAGCTCGTCACCCAGCAGGGCGACCAGTTCCGATCCGCGTGCGTTGCGCACGATCAGCCATTGTTCGCCGGTGCCGCCCATGTAACCGACCGTGATGTCAGCGAGGCTGTTGGTATAATCGACACAGGTGCGGCAGGTGAGCGGGAAGAAGTCGGGCCGCAGGTCGGACAAGGGCAGCATCAGGAATGGCACCGCCTTGGTTCGACCATCGTCGAAGCGGAGCTCGACATGATAATCGGCGCGGAATTCGAGATAGGTGATGGTTTCCGGCTGGTCCGACAGCAGGGCGAGGAATTCGTGGAAATTCTCGGTCGTCGTATTGTCCGAACAGGGCGTGCCGATGACGTACAGCCGCTCGAACCCCAGCTTTGCTTCCAGCGCGCGCAGGGCATGGACCTGGCAGGGGATGCCGATGATGGCGACGCGCCGGTAGCCGGCGGCGCGGGCAGGCTCCAATAGCGCCAGCAGCGGCGCATAGCCCATGCGCATGCCGCGCACCTGGGCCATGCCTTCGGCGCGGGTGACGATGACCGGCACCGGTTTCCATTTGTCCTGTGCATCGGGCGCCATGGTCAGCACCGCTTCGACGGCGCCCGACTCCAGCAGTTTTTCGGCGATGCGGGTGGTGATGCCGGTCCATTGCGCGCCGGCGATGGGCGCCTTCAGCGAGGCCTTGAGCAGCTGGCGGAACGGGCCGAAGAACAGCTCGTCGGGCTTGGCGAGATCGCGGGCGCGGCCATGCACACGGGTTTCGAGCGCGGTGTAATCAGGCTTGATGAACTGGCAGGCGGTGCCGCAATCGCCGGCGCTGGCCGTGCGGGAAATGCCGCAATCGGTACACAGGCTGCGCGGCAGGGCCGGGGCGATTTCAGGTGTCCAGACCGGCCGGTCGGCCGGCGGCACGGCATGCGTTGACAAGCGATTCCCCATTGCGATGCGCGGACCGAGCCGCAGCGGGAACCCTAGGTGAGGCGGTTGCCGCTCGCAACCGCCGATCGCATGATCAGTCGGCGAGCGCCGCGGCGTTGAGCACGCCGAACAGCAGGGCAGCGGAGAGATCGCCCTTGCCGGCAGCGGCAATGCGGTTGGTGGCAGCAATCGCCGTCAGCAGCGTGCGATACGGCAGACGCCAACCCGAACCCATCGTTCCAACCATGATAGCCTCCTTCGTTCAAACTGCGGCACTGATGCCGGACACTCAAAGCAATGCAAACAGCGTGCCAGTTTGTAAGTGACTGTTTTGTTTGAACTTAGACTGTAAACCTATTGGTAATCTTCGCATCTCGCATTCTGCAAATTGCAAATTCGTTGCAAAATGCGCAATGGCGGGCGGCCGAAAGGGGTCAGATCGGCCGCCCGCGGGCGCTGCAATCCCTGACGCAGGGGTAAGACGTCAGGCGGTGATTGCGCGTATCTTGCGACGGTTCGCCATGCCGACCATGGCAAAGCCGGCGATCAGCGAGGCCCAGACCGTCGGTTCCGGCACGCCGGTGACCACGACATTGCTGCCGGTGCCCTTGGTCAGGAAGCGACCAACGGTGTGGTTGTCGGATTCATAGCCGCCACCGCGCGGATTTTCCGCAAAGACGATCCGGTCGAACGTGCCACGATCGTGGAAGAAGTTGACGAACAGATAGGGCTCACCGGTGTTGCGGCCGGCGAACTGCGGATTGGGGTTGCCGTAATAGGCGCTGGGGTTCGGCTTCGCGGCCACGGCTGCCAGCACGTCGCTGGGGTTGAAGGTGAACAGCTTCTCGCCCCGGCTGTAGAAGGTCACCTGATTGCCGCGGTCGAGCGCCGACAGCCAATAGCCGAAATAATTGACGCCCAGGCCGTCCTGGGTGGCCAGATCGAGCGAATAGCCCGTGGTGGTGAACGTCACGGCATATTTGCCGACGCCGCCGGCGCCGCCATACTGATCCTTGTTGTTGATCTGCACGTTCGAATAGCTGCCGGTGATGAGGCCGCCGGTGCCGAAATCGGAGGTGAAATTCTTGCCGGTGCCGGTGCTGCGGCTTTCGAAGGTTTCAACGCCGGTCAGCGAAAAGGTGGCGGTGGTGTTCTGCATGCCCGGGCGTTCCGATTCGAACCGCACGTTGAAGGCGATGGCGGCGTTGGCCGCTGTCGACAGCGAAGCCAGCGAGATCGCGCCGAACAGCACGGCCGCCGCCGAGCCACGCTTGGTCTCCGGCCTGGCAATGCGCTGCGTCGCGGCCATCGCCGTCAACAAGGTGCGATAAGGGATACGCCACCCCGGGCCCATCGTGCCAACCATGAAAAGTCTCCGAAAATGCAATTACCCCGCAGCCCGAGGGCCGCTTGCGCATGGCATTGCAAACAGCGTGCCAACTGCATTTTCGTTAGAATTTCAGGAAATTTCCAGAGCACGCCTGCGAGGCTCAATGCATTATGCGAATCAATTTGGCGAATCTCGCCCCGCAGCTAGTGCATTTTGCGATTTTCTAAAGCTTGAGCGCCGCCTGATAGCCGGTCATTTCGAGATAGCCGCGGCCGCCGGGGACGGTCACGGCGCCTTCCCAATAGACCGGGCCGCCGCCGGAGCGGCTGTCGAGCTCCTGATCGTCGAACAGCGGCGCCACCGTGAAGCGCCGCCAGCGGCCGTCCAGCAGCACCGCGATCAGCGGCGCCACCGGATAGCGGGCACCGGTGCGCGGGCTGCGCCACAGCCGACCGGGCTGGAACTGCACATCGGCCGGCGCTAGCGAGGTCAGCCGGCCGGCGGCATCGCGCCAGCTGCCGCCGGCCCAGACGGCGCCGCCGGCCGCATCGCGTACCCGGAACAGGGTCAGCGCGCCGCCATCGGCCATGTTGAGCCCCAGCCAGTCCCAGCCGACCGCGCGCGGGTTGAGCAGCGTCGACGACCATTCGCGGTCCAGCCAGGCCGTGCCGGTCACCCTCTGCGCCTGCCCGGCAAGGCGCAGCGTGCCGCCGACCGCCAGTTGCGGCAGGCTGTAGTAGTGGCTGGCCTCGCGCGGGTCCGGACCCTTCTGGCTATAGCCGCCGCGGCCCTGCAGCAGCACCGGCTGGCCGGGGGTGAGCCGCAGATCGAGCGCGAAGTCCCTACCCTGCACCCGCGCCGTCATCCGGCCATCGGCATGGCGCACCAGCGACCAATCGTCGATCCGCACATCCATGTCGCCGACCCGGGCGCCGGCGAGGCCGAAGCCCGTACGGGCGATGCGCTGGTCGTGCCGCAGATGCCCGGTCGCGGGGTCGGAGACGGCGGCATGGGCGAACATCACCTGCCGCGCCGCAAAGGCGCTGGGGTTAGCCGGATCGACCGCTGGCCGGGTGCGGAAAAAGGTGATCTGAAATCCGCGCTGCCGGCCATCCGCGCCGCGCAGCCAGCCGGTGACATACCACCATTCGGTGCGGAAATCCGGATGCGCGCCATGATCGCGCGGAAAGACCATGGCGACGCCCGGCCGCACGACAGCATAATCCGGCAGCGGCACGGCGGCGGCGAGCAGCCCCGCCATGACCATCAGGAGTAGCCGCCGCATCACCAATCGTCCCTGACGGCGCGCACCGCATCGGCCGATAGCGCCTGCCGCCCGGCCAGCACCGCCGTGCCGGCCGCCGCCGTCACCAGCGCCACCGCCAGCCCGGCGAACAGGCCCCAGGGCAGGCTGGTGTCCATCGTCCAGTGGAAACTCTGCGGGTTGACGACATGGATCAGCACCTGGCTCATCACCACGCCCAGCCCCAGCCCGGCGACGACCCCGATCAGGCCGAGCACCGCGCCTTCCGCCGCCAGCATGGCGATGATCTGGCCGCGCCGCACGCCGATATGGCGCAACATGCCGAACTCGCGCGCCCGCGCCAGCACCTGCGCCGAAAAGCTGGCGGCGACGCCGGCGAGGCCGATGAGGATGGCGATGACCTCCAGCGCATAGGTGATGGCAAAGCTGCGGTCGAAGATGGTCAGCGCCATCGTCCGCATCTGGCGCGGCTGGCCGAACAGGGTCTGGCCGGCGAGGCCCGGCGGCAGGCGCTGGCGCAGGGCGGTGATGACGCGCGCCACATCGGCGCCCGGGCGCACATCGATGGCGGCTTCGGTCCTGGTCGCGTCGCCGGTCAGCGCCGCATAGTCGCGGTCGCGCATGGCGATGGCGCCGAACTGCCGGGCATAATCGCGCCAGACGCCGGCCACCACCACCGGCCGCGCCGCGCCGGCCAGCGGCAGGGTGAAGCGATCGCCGGGTTGAAGGCCATAGAGCCAGCCCATCGGTTCCGAAATCCACACCGGCATGGCGCCCGCCGGCACCGCCACCGTGTCGCCGATGATGGCCAGATGCGCGCCCGCGTCGGCGGCATCGATCGGCTGCGCCGAGAGTTGCACCGCCGGGCGATCGGGGGCGAGCCGCAGCGGCAATTGCCGGACGAAGCGCACGCTGGCCACGCCCGGCGTCGCCGCCAGCCGGGCCTGGGCCGCCGCGTCCAGCCCGCCGGCGTCGGCCGCCTCGACATGCAGATAGATGTCGGACGGCAGGATCTGCACCAGCCAGTCATCGACCGAGCCGCGAAAGCTCGCCACCATCACCGCCATCGCCACCATCAGCGCCGTCGAAGCGACGATGCCGCACAGCGCCACTGCGGCGGCGTGTGGCGCACCCCACAGATGCTTGACCGCCAGATCGAGCGCCGGCCAGCGCGCCGCCCGGCCCTGCAACGGTGCCAGCAGCGCCCGCGCCACGAACGGCATCACCGCGATGCCGCCGGCGAGCAGCAGCGCCATCGCCGCATAGCCGAGGAGCGGCAGGCCGGCGACCGGCGGCCCCAGCGCCGCCAGGCCGCCTGTGGCCAGCAGCAGCAACCCCGGCCAGGCGCGCGGCCAGACGCGCGGATCGCCGGCGTCGCCCAGGCTTTTCAGCGCCACTGCCGGCCGCGCCCGCGCCGCCGCCAGCGCCGGCACCAGGCTACTGCCCATCGCCACCACGACGCCGATCAGCCCGAAGACCAGCGCCGCCAGCGCATCGAAATGCCGCACCA
>NKIQ01000019.1 GCA_002256005.1 Alphaproteobacteria bacterium PA4
TTGCCGGTGTCGCCGAGCACGCGGCGCTCCGCCTCCGTCGCCGGCAGCAGCGCGCCGAGCGCGGCCCCGGCGGCAAGGCCGATCAGGATCGACACCAGCGGGCTGGTTTCGGCGGGCGCCGCTTCGGCCTTGGCCGCCGGCACGTCATAATCATCATATTCGTCATAGAGTGGCGCCGGCGGAGCAACAGCGCCATCATCATAATCGGTATAGTCGGTGGCATCATCGCCCAGATCGACCCGCGCCTTGGCGAGCTGGTTGCGGGCCAGCAGGGCGAGGCCGATGGCGGCCGCCGCCGCGCCCAGCGCCAGCGGATGGGCGCGGGCGACGCCGGTGGCGCGGCCGATCAGCTGCTTGCTGCTGCCCTGCACCTTGTCGATGGTTTCATCGAGGATGCGGCGCGGGTTCAGCCGATCCTGGATTTCGTCGATGGTGTCACCGATACGGGCACGGGCGGCATCCGCCTCGCTGGCATAGGCATCGTTTGCGGCACCATTTGCGACATTGTTCGCAGCCATCTCACTCTCCCGTCAACGCATCCAGATCGCGCTGCATCTTGGCCAGCGCGCGTGTCGGTGCCAATTCCGTGCGACCGAGGCGCGACACCCCATAGGCTATCAATACGCCAGCAATGACGGTCGCAACAGCACCAACGATGAAGGCCGCGGCCACAATGCCAACGCTTTGTGCCAGAAAAGCCACGGTTCCACCCAAAAGACACAGCATGGCCACCGACAGCAGCATCGCGCCCAGCGCGATCGCTGCCACGCTGCCGCGCGCCGCCGCCAGATTGCCGCGCACTTCCAGGCTGGCCAGCCGCAATTCGCTGCGGAACAGCAGCAGCAGATCATCGACCAGCCGGCGCAGCAGCGCCGACAGCGACAGGGCAGGCGGCTTGTCCGCCATCAGTCGCGCAAACCCGATTTCAGCAGCCGCGCCGCCAGAAAACCGGCGAGCGTCGCCACGCCGATGGCGATTTCCGGCCGGGCGCGGATGAGGTCGCGGCCATCGTCGAGCAGTTCGCCGACCGGCTTGTCGCGCAATGCGTCATGCCAGTCTTCCAGCACATGGCTGGCCTTGCGGATGCTGCCGGCGATGGGGGCAATGCCGAAATTGTCCGCCTCACGGGCGATATCCTGCACCAGCCCGACCAGATCGGCGAAATTGCGCACGATTTCGGCCTTGCCGTCCTCGGCCAGACCCATCAGCCGGGTTTCGGCAATGCCCATCAGGCCGCGGCGCGGCGCGTCGCCAGGCGCGTCGACACCTGTGTCGGCACCGGCGAAATCGCCTTCCAGCGCATACAGGTCGGGGCTTTCCATGCTCATGCCGTTCCAGTCCTCACCCCATGGGCCCGTGGCGCGCACGGAATATTTGCCGCCGCGCCTTCCTGTCGATAGATGGCGGTTGAACCGGCCAAGTGCAAGATTGGTTGCAGCACGCGGCTGGCGAAATTGCTTCCTCGTCTTACGCCAAGGACTTGCCATGACTGCCATCATCGACATCCGTGCCCGCGAAATCCTCGACAGCCGCGGCAATCCCACCGTCGAAGTCGATGTGGTGCTGGAGGATGGCTCGCTCGGCCGCGCCGCCGTGCCCTCGGGCGCCTCCACCGGCGCCCATGAAGCGGTCGAGCTGCGCGATGGCGACAAGGCGCGCTATCTCGGCAAGGGCGTGCTGAAGGCCGTCGCCGCCGTCAATGGCGAGATCTTCGATGCGCTGTCCGGCATGGAGGGCGAGGAACAGGGCGAGATCGACGCGGCGATGATCGCGCTCGATGGCACGCCCAACAAGGCGCGGCTGGGTGCCAATGCCATCCTGGGTGTCAGCCTCGCCTCGGCGCGGGCGGCGGCGGAATCGCGCGGCCTGCCGCTGCACCGCTATGTCGGCGGCGTGTCGGCCAGCCTGTTGCCGGTGCCGATGATGAACATCATCAACGGCGGCGCCCATGCCGACAACCCCATCGATTTCCAGGAATTCATGGTGATGCCGGTCGGCGCATCGTCGCTGTCGGAAGCCGTGCGCTGGGGCGCCGAAATCTTCCACACGCTGAAATCGGAACTGAAGGCCGGTGGCCACAACACCGCCGTGGGCGATGAGGGCGGCTTTGCCCCCAACCTCGGCGGCACCCGCGCTGCACTGGATTTCGTCATGGCCGCCATCGCCAAGGCCGGCTTCAAGGCCGGCGAGGATGTGTTCCTGGCGCTGGATGCCGCCGCCACCGAATTCTACCATGACGGCAACTATGTGCTGGCCGGCGAGAACACGACGCTGACGCCGGAAGCCATGGCCGACTATTATGTGGCGCTGGCCCGCGACTATCCGATCCTCAGCATCGAGGATGGCATGGCCGAGGACGACATGGCCGGCTGGAAGCTGCTGACCGACAAATTGGGCGGCCAGTGCCAGCTGGTCGGCGACGATCTGTTCGTCACCAATCCGGCGCGACTGGCGCAGGGCATCAAGGACGGCCTGGCCAATGCGCTGCTCGTCAAGGTCAACCAGATCGGCACGCTCACCGAAACGCTCGCCGCCGTCGATATGGCGCACCGCGCCGGCTATCGTTCGGTGATGTCGCATCGCAGCGGCGAGACCGAGGATTCGACGATTGCCGATCTGGCGGTCGCCTGCGGCTGCGGCCAGATCAAGACCGGCTCGCTGGCGCGGTCGGACCGGCTCGCCAAGTACAACCAGCTGATCCGCATCGAGGAAGAACTGGGCGCGCAGGCGCGCTATGCCGGGCGGAGCGTGCTGCGCGTCTGATTTACCTCTCCCCTTGAGGGAGAGGTGGGCATTCAACAGGCGACGACGTTGACCGCCAGCCCCCCCAGCGACGTCTCCTTGTACTTCTCCCCCATATCCGCCCCGGTCCGCCGCATCGTCTCGATGACCTGGTCGAGGCTGACCCGGTGCGTGCCGTCCCCCAGCAATGACAGCCGCGCCGCCTCGATGGCCTTGACCGCGCCGACCGCGTTGCGCTCGATGCACGGCACCTGCACCAGCCCGCCGACGGGATCGCAGGTCAGGCCCAAATTATGCTCCATGCCGATTTCGGCGGCATTTTCCACCTGCATCGGCGTGCCGCCCAGCGCCGCGGTCAGGCCCGCCGCGGCCATGGCGCAGGCGACGCCGACTTCGCCCTGGCAGCCGACTTCGGCGCCGGAAATGCTGGCATTTTCCTTGAACAGGCTGCCGATGGCAGCGGCGGTGAGCAGGAAGCGGTCGGCGCCGTCGACCGTCGCGCCCGGCGCGAAGCGTTCATAATAGCGCAGCACGGCGGGGATGATGCCGGCGGCGCCATTGGTCGGCGCGGTGACGACGCGGCCACCGGCGGCATTCTCCTCATTCACCGCCAGCGCCCAGAGATTGACCCAATCGAGCACCGACAGTGGATCGGCGAGCGCGCGCTCGGCGCGATCCCGCAGCAGCGCGAGCACGGCCGGGGCGCGGCGATTGACCTTCAGCCCGCCGGGCAGTTCGCCGGGGGTGGCGCAGCCGCGATCGATGCAATCCGACATGGCGGCGCGGATGGCGGCGAGGCGGGCGCGGATCTCCGCCTCGCTGTGCCGGGTCACTTCATTGGCGAGCGTCAGCGCGGCGATGTCGCGGCCATGCGTCGCCGCCAGCGCCAGCAGCGCATCGCCGCTGGCATAGGGATAGGGCAGGTCGGTCAGCGTCGCCGGCGGTGCGTTGCGGGCGATTTCGGCCGGGCCGACGACACTGCCGCCACCGATCGAATAGGCGGTTTCGCCGAGCAGTTCCGTGCCATCGGCGGCAAAGGCGGTGAACATCATGCCATTGCTGTGGAAATCGAGGCGGCGGCGCTGGTGCCACAGGAGATCGGTCGCCTCGTCGAAGGCGATGGCGTGGCTGCCGCCGAGCGCCAGCCGCCCTTCGCTGCGGATGCGCGCCAGCAGCGCGGCGGCCGCATCGGGGCAGAGCAGTTCCGGCCGTTCCCCGGCCAGCCCGAGCAGCACGGCGGCGTCGCTGGCATGGCCCTTGCCGGTCAGCGCCAGGCTGCCGAACAGTTCGGCCTGCACCCGCGCCGGGGCCAGCGGCGCGGCGCGCGCAGCGAAATCGGCGGCGGCCGTCATCGGCCCCATCGTGTGGGAGGACGACGGCCCGACGCCGATCTTGAACAGTTCGAAAACGCTGGCGACCATGGCGCGAGCATAGGCGCTGGGGCCGGCGCGGCAAGCCGGTTGCGCGCGTCGGTGCACCGCCCTATCGCTGGCGGTGATGCGTTGCTGGCCCATCCCGTTGCTGTTGCTGGCCGTGGCGTCCCCGGTGGCGGCGGCGCGGTTGACCGGCCTGTCCGCCGTGCCCGGCACCGTCACCATCAGCGCCGATGGCCCGCCGGCGGTGGCGCACCAGTTCGCGCTGGCCGCGCCCTATCGTCTGGTCGTCGATCTGCCGGCGGTGCTGCCGGTGCCGCTGACGGCGCCGGGGGCGGGCAGCATCACGGGCCTGCGCGCCGCCATGTTCGCGCCCGGCGTGGCGCGGCTGGTCATCGAGCTGTCGCAGCCATTGGCCATCACCGCGGCGCGCAATGGCCCCGGCGGACTGGCGCTGAGCCTGAAGCGGGTGACGCCGGAGGCATTCGCCGCCGCGGTCAAACAGGGCCGCCAGCCGCTGCCGGTGCTGACTGGCGGGCCGACGCCGGATTTCGTGCTGCCCGAGAGCCTGTCCGGCGCGCCCAGGCCGGCACCGCCGCCGGTCGTACCGCCGGCATTGGTGGAAGCCACGCCGGTCGCGCCGCCCTCCGGCCCGAAAATCACGCCGGCGGCGCCGGTCATCACCCCGGAAACCGCCGTCGCACCGCCACCAAAGGCCCGCGCTCCCGGCGTCCGCGCCCGCTCCGGCGGCAAGCCGCTCGTCGTCATCGATGCCGGCCATGGCGGCAAGGATGTCGGCGCCATCAGCATCAATGGTGGCTATGAAAAGCAGGTGACACTGGCCATCGCCCGGGCGACGGCGAAAGCGCTGGAGCGACGCGGCAAGGTGCGCGTCAAGCTGACCCGCGCCGATGATCGCTTCATCCCGCTCGGCGGCCGCGTCACCATCGCCCGCAACGCCCGCGCCGATCTGTTCATTTCGATCCACGCCGATGCCGCGCCCAATGCCGAAGCGCGCGGCGCCAGCGTCTACACCCTGTCCGCCGTCGCCTCGGACGCGGTCGCCGCCCGGCTGGCGGCGCGCGAAAACAAGGCGGACATCATCGGCGGGGTCAATCTGGGCGCCGAAGCGCCGGAGGTCGGCGACATCATGATCGACCTGTCGCGCCGCGCCACCACCAATGTCTCCGTGGCCTTTGCCGAAATCCTGCAGGACGAACTCGCCGACCGCATGATGTTCCGCGGTGAATTCCACCATTTTGCCGGCTTCTGGGTACTGAAGGCGCCGGACGTGCCCTCGGTGCTGCTCGAAACCGGCTATGTCACCAACAGCGAGGACGCGAAGTTCCTGTTTTCCGACGAGGGCCGCACGAAAGTGGGCGAGGGGATCGCCAAGGCCATCGAGCGCCATTTGCTCGGCGACTGACCAACTCCCTCCCCCCTTGCGGGGAGGGCGACTCGGCGAAGCCGAGCGGGGTGGGGGTTGCACATGCGGCCACACGCGTAACCCCCACCCCGCTCACCTGCGGTGAGTCGCCCTCCCCGCAGGGGGGAGGGCGTTGCGGGACGCGCTTCCCTCAGCCCCCGCGACCCGCTATCCGACACGCCATCGACACGGAGTGACAATGCGGCGTTGGGTGATCTGGGCAGGGGCAGGGCTGGCCGTCGCGGTGGCGGCGGTGGCGCTGCTGTTCTGGTCGGCGATGCGCGACCTGCCCGATGAGGCGGAACTGGCGCGCTTCACCGCCGCGCTGCCCTCCACCGTCCGCGATATCGACGGCAATATCGTCACCAGCTTCACCCGCGAACGCCGGGTCTATCTGCCGTACAACGAGATCCCGCCGCGACTGGTGCAGGCCTATATCTCGGCAGAGGACAAGACCTTCTTCGAACATGGCGGGCTGGATTATGTCGGCATCGCCGGCGCCGTCGTCACCAATATCGAATCGATCTTCACTGGCCGGCGGCCGGTGGGTGCCTCGACGATCACCCAGCAGGTGGCGAAGAGCCTCATTGGCAACGAAGTCACCTACAGCCGCAAGCTGCGCGAGGCGATCCTCGCCCGCCGCATCGAGGCGACCTTCACCAAGCAGCAGATTCTGGAACTCTACCTCAACCAGATCTTCCTTGGCCGCAATTCCTATGGCGTCGAGGCAGCGGCCCAGGCCTATTTCGGCAAATCGGCGAACCAGCTTGACCTCTCGCAGATGGCCTATCTCGCCATCCTGCCCAAGGCGCCGAGCACCTATAGCCCCATTTCGCAGAACGCCCGGGCCGTGGCGCGGCGCGACTATGTGCTGCGCCAGATGCTGGCCAATGGCTATATCAGCGCGGCGGAGGCCGATGCGGCGCGCGCCACGCCGCTGGTCGCCATCCGCAACCGCGCCCAGGCGACGGCCAGGGCCAGCGATTATTTCGTCGAGGATGTGCGCCGCACGCTGATGGCGAAGTTCGGCGAGCCCGAGAAGGACGGCGCCAACAGCGTCTATGGCGGCGGCCTGTGGATTCGCACCTCCGTCGCCCCCAAGCTGCAACTCGCCGCCGAAAAGGCGATGCGCAACGGTTTCCTGCGCTATGAGTCGCAGCGGCCGTGGCGCGGCCCGGCGGCGCACATCGAGATCGGTGACGGCTGGCCGGGCCGGCTGGCGGCGGCCAACATCGCCACCGGCCTGCCGGACTGGAAGAAGGCCGTGGTGCTGGCCAAGGACGGCGACAGTTCGCGGATCGGTTTTGCCGATGGCAGCACCGGCACGCTGCCCGGCTGGGCGGCGATGAAGCCGCTGGTCGGCACCACCCGCTCTGCCGGCGAGGCGCTGAAACCCGGCGATGTCATTCCGGTGGTGCGCAGCGGCGACGCCTGGGCGCTGCGCCAGGTGCCGGAAGTGTCGGGCGGCATGGTGGTCGAGGACCCGCATTCCGGCCGGGTGCTGGCGCTGGTCGGCGGCTTCGACGCCCGCGCACAAAGCTTCAACCGCGCCACACAGGCGCAGCGCCAGCCGGGCTCGACCTTCAAGCCGATTGTCTATGCGACGGCGCTCGACAATGGCTTCACGCCGTCATCCATCGTCGTCGATGCGCCCTATTGCGTGTTCCAGACGCGCCAGCTCGGCACCAAATGCTTCCGCAATTTCGGCAACATGCGCAGCGCTGGCGCGCAGACGCTGCGCTGGGGCCTGGAACAGTCGCGCAATCTGATGACCGTGCGCATCGCCTACAACACCGGCATGGACAAGATTGTGGCGCAGGCCAAGGCGCTGGGCATCGGCAGCTATCAGCCGGTGCTGTCGATCGCGCTCGGTGCCGGCGAGACGACGGTGATGAAGCTGACCAATGCCTATGCGCAATTGTTCAACGCCGGCCGCGCGCTGGAACCCAGCCTCATCGACATGGTGCAGGACAGGAACGGCAAGGTTATCTGGCGGCGTGACAATCGCGCCTGCCCCGGTTGCGCCGCCGCCGACTGGCACGGCGAGGCCATGCCGCGCCCCGGCGGCACGCCGCGCCAGGTCATCGATGCGCGCACCGCCTATCAGATCGTCCATCTGATGGAAGGCGTCGTCACCCGCGGCACCGGCACGGCGCTGCTGCCGCTCAATCGGCCACTGGCGGGCAAGACCGGCACCACCAGCGGCCCCAAGGATGTCTGGTTCATCGGCGGCACCCAGAATCTCGTCGCCGGCCTCTACATGGGCTATGACAACCCCCGCAACATGGGCGGCTATGCCCAGGGCGGCACGCTGGCGGCGCCGATCTGGCGCGAATTCGGCGAAACCGCGCTGAAGGATGCGCCGAAACTGCCCTTCATCGTCCCCGCCGGCGTGCGCATGGTGCGCATCGAGCGGCGCAGCGGCAAGCGCGTCTATGGCGTCTGGCCGACCGACGAGCCCAAGGCCGCGGTGATCTGGGAAGCCTTCAAGCCCGACAGCGAGCCGCGCCGCGTCGGCAAGGCGACCGACACCCTGTTCGGCGGACCGACGGGCAAGCGGGTGCGCAGTGACGCAGAGTTCTTGCGCGAACAGGGCGGCATCTACTAGGGACTGTCGCACGCGCTGCCTTGCCGGCGGCCACAGGAGACTGATTTTGCGCGCCGAGGCACAAGCCTATGCTGACTCCATCAAACAGGCACTGGACCTGTTGAGGAGGTTTCTTTGACTGGGATCGCGCCCTCCGCCGTCTCGATGAACTGAACGCGCGGGTCGAGGACCCGAAGCTCTGGGACAATCCCAAGGCCGCGCAAGCCGTGATGACCGAACGCCGTCGCCTCGACGAGGCGATTGCCGCGACGCGCGCCATCGAGAGCGAACTCGCCGACACCTCCGAACTCATCGAAATGGCCGAGGCCGAGGGCGATGAGGACATGGCCGCCGAAGGCAATGCCGTGCTGAAGGCGCTGGCCGAACGCGCCGAGCGCGACAAGGTGGCGGCGCTGCTCGCCGGCGAGGCCGACAACAACGACAGCTATATCGAAATCAATTCCGGCGCCGGCGGCACCGAGAGCCAGGACTGGGCACAGATGCTGCAGCGCATGTACCAGCGCTGGGCCGAACGCCATGGCTACAAGGTCGAGCTGATCGATTACAACAGCGGCGAAACCGCCGGCATCAAGAATGCGACGATGCTGATCAAGGGCCCCCAGGCCTATGGCTGGGCCAAGACCGAGAGCGGCGTCCACCGCCTTGTCCGCATTTCGCCCTATGACAGCGCGGCGCGGCGGCACACCAGCTTTGCCAGCGTCTGGGTCTATCCGCAGATCGACGACGACATCGATATCGAGGTCAAGGAATCCGATCTGAAGATCGACACCTATCGCGCGTCTGGCGCCGGCGGCCAGCACGTCAACACCACCGATTCCGCCGTGCGCATCACCCATGTGCCGACCGGCGTCATCGTCGCCTGCCAGAACGAGCGCAGCCAGCACAAGAACCGCGCGACGGCGATGAAGATGCTGAAGGCGCGGCTGTACGAACGCGAACTGGCCATCCGCGAAGCCGCGGCGGCGGATGTCGAGGCGTCGAAGACCGATATCGGCTGGGGTCACCAGATCCGATCCTATGTGCTCCAGCCCTATCAGCTGGTGAAGGATCTGCGCACCGGCCTGACTTCGACGGCGCCGAGCGATGTGCTCGATGGCGCGCTCGATCCGTTCATGGCGGCGGCGCTGAGCCAGAAGGTCACCGGCGAAAAGGCCGATGTGGAGGATGTGGACTGACCCCTTACCTCTCCCCCTGGGGGAGAGGTAGGTCGTCGTCCTTATATTGTGGCCCTTCTTCCCGCCCAGGGCGCCGCCCGCTCCACCTGCCCCGCCAGCCGGTAGAGCAGCCCTTCCGCGCCATAGCGGCCCATCGCCATCACCCCGATCGGCAACCCCTTGCTGTCCATGCCCAGCGGCAGCGACATCGCCGGCTGGCCGGTCCAGTTGGCGAGCGCGGTGAACGGGCTGTAGCCGAGGATGTTGGCGGTCCATTCCTCCATGTTGGTGGGTGACAGGTCGATCTTGCCAAGCTGGATGACCGGCTGGGCGAAGACCGGCGACAGGATGATGTCGTAATCCGCCATGAAGTCGCTGACGGTGATGGCGGCCTGCTGGAACAGCGCGTTGGCGGCCAGCACCTGCGCGCCGCTCGTCGTCTTGCCGATATGCACGAACATCTGCGTCACCGTTTCCAGATCGTCGCCGGCGCTGTCGCGGCCCAGCGCCTTCAGCCGCTCGCCGACCTCGAACGCCGTGGCGCTGGCGATGGTGGCGACCATGGCCTCGCCGAGTGCGCCGCCGTCGAGATGCGGCTGGGCCTCGCTGACATGATGGCCGAGGCCTTCGAGCAGGCGGGCGGCGTCGCGGACGGCGGCAATCACCTCCGGATGCACCGGCACGCCGGTGATGGGGTTCAGCATCAGCGCGATGCGCAGCCGACCGGGCTCGCGGGTGACTTCGGAGAGGTAGGAATGTTCGGGCGCTGGCGCCGTATAGCGGCTGCCCGATTCCGCGCCATGGCTGGCATCGAGCAGGGCGGCCGAATCGCGCACCGTGCGGCTGACGGCATGGACGACACCGAGGCCGAGCCAGCCTTCGGTGCCCTTCGGCCCCATCGGCACGCGGCCGCGCGACGGCTTCAGGCCGAACACACCGCAGGCCGCCGCCGGGCAGCGGATCGAACCGCCGCCATCGGATGCATGGGCGATCGGCACCACGCCGGCCGCCACCGCACAGGCCGCGCCGCCGCTGCTGCCACCGGCGCTATGGGCGAGGTTCCAGGGGTTGCGGGTGAGGCCAGTGGCGGCGCTTTCGGTGGTGACGGTCAGGCCGAATTCCGGCGTCGTCGTCTTGCCGAACGTGTTGAGGCCCGCAGCGGTGTAGCGCTGGAACAGGGTGGAGGTGTAATCGGCGCGGGCGTCGTTCCACAGCCGGCTGCCTTCGCCCATGCGTTCGCCGGGGATGGCCATGTGCAGGTCCTTGACCAGGAACGGCACGCCGGCGAACGGCCCGGTGAAGGTGGTTTTGGCGGCGCTGCGGGCGCGCTCGTACAGGGGCTGCGCCATGAAATTGAGGCGGGGGTTGGTCGCTTCGGCGCGGGCGATGGCGGCTTCCAGCAGCTCCGCCGGGCTGGCCTGGCCGCTGGCGACAAGGGCCGCCTGGCCAAGGGCGTCATGGTCGAGAAGGTCGGTCATCGGTGCATCCCCAGGCTGTGTTTTGGGGACAGTCTAGGCGCGTCGCGGCGCCTGTCATCCTGTCAATGATGGCGAGGCGAGGCGGCGCCGGGGCTTGCTGGAAATATCAATGAAATCAACGTTGTCAGCGGAAGTCTGCAGAAAGTCTAGGGGGTTGGCGGGTTGTTCCGCACCGTCCTGGTCCGCAAACTCCCGGCAGCCTCGACACCACAGCCCAATCCGCGCCTGCAGGACGGCGCCCTCAAGGCAGTGGCACGCCCTGGCGGATGCGGTCCGAAAAGCCGTAGTCCGGCGGCGGCGCCTTGGCGCGCGGGCCGATGTGCGAGCGGGCGGTCAGCTCGGCGAGCGGTACGCGGTGGCTGACGAAGTCGTGCACATAGAGATATTCCGGCAGCCGGCCGGGCAGCAGGATGCGCCAGTCCATTTCCACCCGAGGGTCGAGCCGCCGTGCCATGCCGAAGATCAGCGTGGTGCAATTGGCGCTGAGCGTGTTGTACCAGCGCGGCGTCTCGGCCACGTCATTGGCCAGCGCCACATATTCGCCGAGCAGGGCGCGCGCCGTCTTTTGCTGGATGTCGAGGTGATAGAGGCGGACATCCTCGCCGCGCACCGTGCTGCGCACCTTCACCACGTCGCGTTCGTCGGCGGCGATGATGGCGAGCTCATAGGTCTTGAAGAAGCCGGCGGTGGCCGAATAGGCCTCACCGCGTTCCTTGCGGATCTCGATGGAAAAGGCCAGCGGCGGCTGATCGGCGAAGGTGAAGCTGACGATGGCATGGGCGATGGCCTCGCCGGCCCAATAGGACAGGAACAGGTCGGCGCCGGTCAGCTGGCTGAGCCGGTAGCTGCGGGTTTCCCAGCGCTGGTCGAAATCCGTGTCGCTGCGCCAGGTGAAGTTGCGGACATTGCCGACGATCAGTTCGTCGCCGTTGATGCTGGCCTGCGCGACGCGCGCCACATCCGGCTGCCAATCGCGGTCGGCCGATGGCGCGATACCGTCCCACCAGCCGAGCAGCGGCCCCCAGCTCAGCGCCACGATGACCAGCAGCGCCAGCCGCTGCCGCGCCCAGAGCGCCGCAACGGCGGCGAGCGTCGCCACGGCAAAGGCCGCGACCAGGCCATAACGCAGCAACGGGCCGTCGAGCAGCCGCGACCAGAGCGCCATGCCGCCCCAGACGCCGCCGACGAGCAGCAGCAGTGTGACGAGGCTGCGCCCGATGATGCCGAGGCGGCGCCGGCCCTTCAAAACTGCGCCCCATAGCGGGCGAGGCCGGCGTCGAGATCGGCGATCAGGTCGGCGGGGTCTTCCAGCCCGATCGACAGGCGCAGCAGGGGGCCGGGCAGCGGCGTCGCCGTGGCGGTGCGGATGCTGTCGATCTCCACCGGCAGGATCAGCGATTCATAGCCGCCCCAGCTGAAGCCGATGCCGAAATGCCGGAGGTCATCGATCAATGCCGCGGTATCGGCGCGAGTGCCCTGTTTCAGCACAAAGCCGAACAGCCCGGTGGCGCCCGCAAAATCCCGCCGCCACAACGCATGATCGGGGTGCGAGGGCAGGGCGGGGTGCAGCACGCGGTCGACGTGGTGGTGCCCCTCCAGCCAGCGCGCCACCGTCAACGCACTCGCCTCGGCCCGGTCCAGCCGCAATTCCAGCGTGCGCAGCCCGCGCAGCACCAGCGCCGCATCATCGGCCGACACGCTGTGCCCCAGCCGATAGGTCGCTGCCTTCAGCCGCGGCCACAGCGCCTGCGTCGCCGTGGCGCTGCCCATCATCACATCGCTATGGCCGCCGACATATTTGGTCAGCGCCTGGATGCTGATGTCACAGCCCAGCGCCAGCGGTTGCAGGCGCAGCGGCGTCGCCCAGGTGTTGTCGATCATGGTGACGATGTTGCGGGCGCGCGCGATGGTGGTGATCGCCGGCACATCCTGCACCTCGAAACTCAAGGAGCCCGGCGATTCGAGCAGGATGGCGCTGGTGTTGGGCTGGATGAGGTCGGCAATGCTGCTGCCGACGCGCGGGTCGAAATAGGTCGTCGTGACGCCGAAGCGCGCCAGCGTCTGGTCGGCGAACAGCCGCGTCGGTTCATAGGCGCTGTCGGTGATCAGCACATGGTCGCCGGCCTTGACCACGGCGAGCAGTGCCGTGGTGATGGCGGCAACGCCCGACACGAACAGCTTGGTGCCGGCGGCGCCCGGCTCCAGCCCGGTCAACGCGTCTTCCAGCGCCCATTGCGTCGGCGTGCCGCGGCGGCCGTAATAGAGCCCGGCATCGGGCGCGGCGATGCCGGCGTCGAGATCGGCGAGCGTATCGAACAGGATCGTCGAGGCGCGCCACACCGGCGGATTGACGATGCCATCGGCAAAGCCGGGGCCGCGCCCGGCATGGACGAGCCGGGTGCCGGTACAGGTGCCGTCATGCGGCTGCGGCGGCTGGCGGCGATGGCGATTGTCGGTCATCGCCGCCGGGTGCCGGAATCAGGCGCCGGTGACAATCGGGTTGGTGGCGCTGGCGCCCCATTCGGCCCAGGCGCCGTCATAGATGGCGACCTTCTTGTTGCCGAGCAGATAGGCGCCAAAGGCCAGCACCGCCGCAGTGACCCCGGAGCCACAGGTGGCGACCAGCGGCTTTGAAAGGTCGATGCCGGCGCCATCGAAGGCGGCCTTGATGGCGTCTAGGCTCTTGTAGGTGCCGTCCTCGTTGAACAGCTGGTCAAAGGGCAGGCTCTTCGAACCCGGGATATGGCCGCCGCGCAGGCCGGCGCGCGGCTCCGGCTCGGTCCCGGCGAAACGGCCGGCGGAACGGGCGTCCATCACCTGTTCGGTCTTGCTGCGCAGATTGTCGGTCATCTGCTTGCCGTCACGCACCAGCGCCTTGTCGGCCCAGACGGTGAAATGGCGGTGGCGGACGATGGGCTTGCCGCTTTCGGTCTGGCGGCCTTCCGCCTGCCATTTGGCGAAACCGCCGTCGAGAATGGCGACTTCATGGGCGCCGAACAGCGTCAGCATCCACCACACGCGGGCGGCGGAGCGCAGCGGCGAATTGTCATAGACCACGATGCGGCTGCCATCGCCCAGGCCCAGCGCCTGCATGCGGCTGGCGAATTTTTCGGCCGGCGGCAGCATGTGCGGCAGCGGGCTGGTCAGGTCCGACACTTCATCGATGTCGAAGAAGACGGCACCCGGGATATGGGCGGCTTCGAATTCGGCGCGGGCATTGCGACCGTGCGGCGCCAGGAACAGCGTCGCATCGATGACACGAATGTCGCTCTTGCCCAGTTCGGCGGCGAGCCATTCGGTGGTCACCAACGGGTTCATGGTTCACTCCCAATCTTTTTGTGCGTCACCGTCAGTTCGGACGAATCGTCGCTGCGGCACGCCGTGCTGGGGGGTGACATAGAGATGACAAGGCGCCATGTCATCCGCGTAACGCTAGGCAGGATACAGATTCTCATATGGTGGACACTTTGCATCTCGGCGCCGTCTCGGCCCTGCCGGCATCGCCGGACGCAGCGGTGCTGGACTACCCGCCCAATCCGCGGCCGGGCACCGACTATCTCATCCGCTTTTCGGCGCCGGAATTCACCTCGCTGTGCCCGGTCACCGGCCAGCCGGACTTCGCCCATCTCGTCATCGACTATGTCCCCGGTGATCGCATCGTCGAATCCAAGGCGCTGAAACTGTTCCTCGGCAGCTTCCGCAACCATGCCGGCTTCCATGAAGATGTCACTGTCGGCATCGGCCAGCGCCTGTTCGGCGAAATGGCGGCGAAATGGCTGCGCATCGGCGGCTATTGGTACCCGCGCGGCGGCATCCCGATCGATGTGTTCTGGCAGTCGGGCCCGCCACCGGCCGGGCTGTGGCTGCCGGACCAGGGCGTGCCGGGCTATCGCGGCCGGGGCTGACGCGGTTCAAGGAAGAAGAGCCTCCGCCCCGGATCAAGTCCGGGGTGATAGGCTGGGGCCACAGGCCCCAGACCCCATTCGATGGATTGTCGCTCAGAACGACAGTCGGTCCTTGTGGACAACGACAAAGGAAATGGGGTCTGGGGCCTAAGGCCCCAGCCGCCGGAGGCCCTTCTTCTTAACCCCCTCAGCGCCGCGCGGTAATCCCGAACGCCATCAGATCCGCCAGTGCGTCGGCGATCGCGACGCTGCCCGCCACGTCGCTGGCATCGCGCCATTTCGGCAGCCAGAAGAACGCGCCGGCGGCGACTTCGGCGGCGGTCATCGCGTCGCAGGGGCGGCAGCTGCCATCGGCGATGCCGGCTTCGACACAGGCGGCGGATTGCTGCCAGAGGCGGCGGGCGCGCTGGACGAAGCGCTCGCGGGCCGGGGCGGACAGGCTGCCATAGCCGGGTTGCAGCAGCATCGGCGCGACGGTGCCGGCCTGGGCCTGGGTGTTGAGGTGGTGGACCATCATCGCCTGGCCGAGACCGGTGTTCGGCTGGCTGGCAACGATGTCCATATAGCTGTCGTAGAGGGTGAAGGCGCGATCGAGGCAGCGTTCGACGAGCACCGCCTTGTCGGCGAAATAATGGTAGATGACGCCTTTCGACGCGCCGACGCTGGCGCCGATTTCGTCCAGCGAGACGCCATCGATGCCGCGCCGGTTGAACAGGCGCGAGGCGGCGGCGATCAACTGGTCGATCTTGGCATCGCTGGCGGCCTGGCGATCAAAGGCGTTGAAGGCGCGGGGGTGCAGCGTCGGGAAGGCGGGCAGCGTCGCGCCGGGGGCGGCAAGGCCCTGGATCAGCAGGTCGTGCATCGCCGCGGCAGTGCGGCGCCGCGTCACCGGCCCGTCACGATGCGCCAGCCAGGCCGCCGACAGCTGCGCCCAGGACAGCATGCCGACAAGAGATTGCGCGATGAGTTCGGGGTCGCCGGCGCGGAAATCGCCGGCCGCCATGCCGTCCCGGATGATGGCGGCAAGCCCGTCGATCTGGCGGGCGCGCAGGGCGAGGATTTCGGCGCGCTGCGCGTCGGGCAGCGTGTCATGCTCGCTCAAGATGGCGCGCACCGGCCGGTCGGGGGCCAGTTCCAGGTCGATGAAGCGCCGCAGCCTTGTGCTGGCGTCGCGGCCGGCGTCCTGCGCCATGGCCAGATCGGCGAGTGCCGCCGCGCAGGTGTCGCGATAGCATTCGAACAGCAGCGCGTTGCGATCCGCGACATAGTGATAGAGCGCGTTGCGCGACAGGCCGATCTGGCCGGCGATGGTGTTGAGATTGACCGCGCCGGCGCCGAACACATTGATCGTCTGCGCTGCCAGCCCGAGCAGTTGCGCGCGCTTTTCCCCGTGCCGGGATGATTTCTGGCTGATTGCTGCTGCCGCACCCATGGCCTGTGCATAGAACAGTGGCGTCCCGTCCGCAACGTCGGCAAACATACCCGAGTGTCGAAAATCCTTGACGGCGCCGCGCCGTCGTGTTGATTTGCCGACCTACCCGAACGTCGAAGTTTCGGGAGGGTGCCGGTCAACGCCGGCTGTTCTTTGGGGGAGAGACGAGCATGCAGCTGTTCCAGACTTCAGTGTCGCATCGCGCCATGGCGAGCGCGCTTGCCGTCGCCATCATCGCCGGCAGCGCCACCGCTGCCCGCGCCGCCGATGCCGCCGCGGATGAGGGCGACGAGATCTTCGTCACCGCCCAGCGCCGCGCGCAGAGCGCCAATGACGTCGGCATCACCCTGCAGGTGGCGACCGCCGACACCATCCGCGCCCAGCGCATCGTCGAGGTGGCGAACCTGCCGCAGCTCAGCCCCAATGTCGCGGTGAAGGAGAATATCCCCGGCCTGGTTCCGGTCATCACCATCCGCGGCGTCGGCCTCAACGATTTCAGCGCGACCAACAGCCCCAGCGCCGGCGTCTATGTCGATGATGTCTATCTCGGCTCGCTGGCGCTGATGAACTTCAACTTCTTCGATCTGGAGCGGCTGGAAATCCTGAAAGGGCCGCAGGGCACGCTTTATGGCCGCAACGCCACCGCCGGCGCCATCAACGTCATTTCGGCGCAGCCCAAGCTGGGCGTGACGGAAGGGCGCATTGCCGGATCGTTCGGCAATTACACCGCCGGCGATATCGAGGGCGCGGTCAATGTGCCGCTGGGGGATACGGTGGCGCTGCGCGTCGCCGCCAAGGGGCAATGGCAGGGCGACGGCTTTTTCTATGATGTGCTGCGCAAGCAGAACCTCGGCCGCCGCGCCGAACTGCTTGGCCGCGCGCAATTGCTGTGGCAGCCCGACGATGTCTGGAAGGTGTCGCTGAAGGTCGAGGGCCAGCACACGCGCTCGCAGCTGGGCGCGGCCGAATTCTTTGGCGCGATTCGCGGGCCGAACACGCCGGCCAGCGCCACCTGCCCCGGCAGCCAGAGCTGCATCAACTTTTTGGGCTATAGCGACAGCGATGGCGACCCGTTCCGCGGCGCCTGGTCCTATGATCCGATCTTCCAGGCCAACCAGATCGCCGCCACCGGCCGCATCGAGGCGAATCTCGGCAATGTCACGCTGACGTCGATCACTGCGTACATCGATTTCAACCGCATCTGGGGGGTGGATACCGATGCCAGCCCGCAGGCCATCCTCGATTTCATCACCAAGGATGATGTGAAACAGTTCAGCCAGGAGCTGCGCGCCGCCGGCAAGACCGCGCTGCTCACCTGGACGGTCGGCGCCTCCTTCCTCACCGACCATATCTTCAGCTCGTACGACGGCAATCTGCCGGCGCTGCTCAACACCACGACCTACACTTCGTCCGACCAGCACACCGATGCCTATGCGGTGTTCGCCGATCTGGAATGGCAGTTGAGCGACACGCTGAGCCTGCTCACCGGTGGCCGTTATACCTATGAAAAGCGCCGCAATGTCGGCAGCACCGTCGATCTGGTGTCGCGGCCGCCAGCGAGCTTCCTGTCGATGGCGCCGTTCGGATCGAAGCCGGTGACGCTGGCCGCTGTCAACGCCCAGATCACCGACAATCAATGGTCGTGGAAGGTCGGGCTGAACTGGCAGCCGACGACGACGACGCTGGTGTATGGCAGCATCACCAAGGGCGTGAAGAGCGGCGGCTTCTTCGCCGGCGTCGCCACCAATTCCGGCCAGCTGATCCCCTACAAGCCCGAATCGCTGATTTCTTATGAAATCGGCCTGAAGCAGCGCATTCCCGATGCCGGGCTGAATTTCACCGCCTCATCCTTCTACTACGACTATTCCGATGTGCAGACCTTCATCCGCGATACCGTCGGCGGCCTGCCCATTCAGCGCCTCGGCAACGTCAAGGATGCCAGCATCTATGGCGCCGATATCGATCTGGCGTGGAACCCGGTGAAGGGGCTGGACCTGAACGCCGGCATCGGGCTGCTGCACACCGAATTGGGGGCCTTTGCCACTTCCAACGGCGCCGTGCCCAAGGGCAATCGCCTGCCCGATGCGCCGGGCTTCAGCGCCAATCTCGGCGGTTCCTATGCCTTTGACCTGGGTGACACCCGCCAGCTGCGCTTCCAGGTCGATGCCCGCTATTCGGGCTTTGCCTACAAGGACGCAATCAACGATCCCACCATCGCGGCGGACAGTTTCTGGGTGGTCAATGGCCGCATCGTGCTGGCCGATGACGGCGGCTGGGAAATCTCGGCCTGGGCCAAGAATCTGTTCGACGAACGCTATGTGACGCAGGGCATCAACCAGTCGGCGCTGGGCAACGGCTTCCGCGTCTATGGCGCGCCGCGCACCTTCGGCGTCAGCGCGGCGATGACGTTCAAATGAGCGCGATCCACGGCCACGCTGCGGCGGGCTTCGAGGGCGTCGCCAGCGCCTTTGCCGGCAATTTCGAGACGCCGGGGGAGGTGGGTGCCGGCCTCGCCGTGATGGTTGGCGGCGCGATGGTCGTCGACCTGTGGGGCGGCCATGCCGATGCAGCGCGCACCCGGCCGTGGCAGGCCGACACCATGGCCAATATCTGGTCGACGACCAAGGGCGTGACGGCGCTGTGCTTCGCCATGATCGCCGATCGCGGCCTCATCGATTATGATCGCCCGGTCGCCGATTACTGGCCGGAATTTGCGGTGCAGGGGAAGGGCGGCATCACCGTCGCCATGCTGCTGTCGCACCAGGCCGGGTTGACCGGGTTCGTCGGCCCGGCCGTTCCCGAAGACTATTATGATTTCGAGGCGGCGGCCGACCGGCTGGCGGCGCAGGCGCCGCTGTTCCCGCCCGGCTCCAACTCAGGCTATCACGCCATCAGCATCGGGCCGCTGGCCAATGGCCTGTTCCGGCGGGTGACCGGCCAGAGCCTCGGCGCGTTCGTGGCGGCGGAATTTGCCGGGGCGCGCGGGCTGGAAATCGCCATCGGCCTGCCGGCGGCCTGGACCGATCGCGGCGCCGAAATGATCGCGCCGCCGGAACTCGACAGCACCACCAGCGGCGGGGCGCCGGTCGATCTCAGCCCGGCGCAATATGCGGCGCTCGCCAATCCGCCGGTGGCACCGCTGGCGCCCAACACCGCCGGCTGGCGCGCCGCCGAAATTCCCTCCGCCAATGGCTTTGCCACGGCGCGGGCGCTGGCCAGCCTCTATGGCGCCATGGCCGGGGACCGGGTGTGCGGCGGCGTGCCGCTGCTGGGGGCCGACGCACTGGCGGCGGCGACGCGGCAGCGCATATCGGGCATGGATGCCGTGCTGCCGATCCCGGCGCGCTGGGGGGCGGGGTTCCTGCTCAACAGCGACGGGCTGTACGGGCCATCGCCGGCGGCGTTCGGGCACAGCGGCTGGGGTGGCTCCTTCGCCATGGCGGACCCCGCAAACGGCGTCGGCATCGGCTATGTGATGAACCGCATGGGCACGGACATCGTCGGCGATCCGCGCGACCAGGCGATCATCGCGGCGGTCTACGCGGCGCTGGGGTGAAGCCCCCTTCCTCCCCCCTGCGGGGAGGGCGACTCACCGAAGGTGAGCGGGGTGGGGGTTACACCTTTGGTGGCAACGGGCGGGTTCCCCCACCCCGCTCGGCTGTCGCCGAGTCGCCCTCCCCGCAAGGGGGAGGGAACGGGCCTTACGGCAACCCCGTCATCTTGTGGGTCTGCAAGCTAAGCCGCCATTGCGGATGCGCGAGGCAATAGGCGATCGCCGCCTGGGTGTTGGCCTCGCGCGCCGGGCCGTCCATCGGCTGCAGGAAGAAATGCTGGAAATCGAGGTGTTCGAAGCGTTCCGGCATGGCGAGCGGCTGCGGATAGACCAGCTTCAGCTCCTGGCCGCGGGTCAGCTTCAGCGGCGCTGCCGCCTTGGGGCTGACACAGATCCAGTCGATGCCGTCAGGCGCCTCCTGGGTGCCATTGCTTTCGATGGCGATTTCGAAGCCGCGGGCGTGCAGCGCAGCGATCAGCGGTGCATCGAGTTGCAGCAGCGGTTCGCCGCCGGTGCAGACGATCAGGCGATGGGCGCGGGGGGTGCCCCACATGGCGCTGGCGGCGGCGGCCAGCGTTTCGGCATCGGCGAACTTACCGCCGCCGGGACCATCGGTGCCAACGAAATCCGTGTCGCAGAATGTGCAGACGGCGCTGGCGCGGTCCTGCTCGCGCCCGGTCCACAGGTTGCAGCCGGCAAAGCGCAGGAACACCGCGCGGCGCCCGGTCTGGCCACCTTCACCCTGCAGGGTGAGGAACAGTTCCTTGACGGTATAGGTCATGGCGGTGCGATAGCGGGTTCGCGCCGCAAGTGAAACTCCCTCCCCCTTGCGGGGAGGGCGACTCGCGCGCTTGCGCGAGCGGGGTGGGGGTTGCACGCATAGCCACGCCGGGACCCCCACCCCGCTCGGCTTACGCCGAGTCGCCCTCCCCGCAAGGGGGAGGGCGTTAGAGGGCCGGGTCCACCACCCCGGCCTCGGCAAAGCCCTTGGCGCGCAACCGGCAGCTGTCGCATTCGCCGCACGGGCGGCCAGCCGGCGTCGGGTCGTAGCAGCTCCAGGTGAGGTCGAGCGGCGCGCCGACGGCGGCGGCGGCGCGGACGATATCGGCCTTGCTCATCGCGGCCAGCGGCGTGTGGACGCGGAACTGCGCGCCCTCCACCCCGGCCTTGGTCGCCGTGTTGGCCATCGCCTCGAACGCCGCGATGAAGTCCGGCCGGCAATCGGGATAGCCCGAATAGTCGAGGGCATTGACGCCGATGAACAGGTCGCGCGCCCCCGCCGCCTCGGCCCAGCCCAGCGCCACCGACAGGAAGATGGTGTTGCGCGCCGGCACATAAGTGACCGGGATGCCGGGTTCGACACCGCCCTTGGGCACGGCGATATCGGCGGTCAGCGCCGAGCCGCCGAAGCCGCGCAAATCGAGCGGCAGCACGATATGGCGTTCGGCGCCGAGCGCGGCGGCGACGCGGGCGGCATGCTCCAGCTCGATCCGGTGGCGCTGGTTGTAATCGATGGTCAGCGCCAGCAGGCGATAGCCGCTGGCCCGCGCCATGGCAGCGACAGTGGTGGAATCGAGCCCGCCGGACAGCAGGACGACAGCAAGCGGGGCAGCAGGCGAGGACATGCGCTGGGCGGATAGGCGAATTGGTGGCGCCTGTCACGGGTGGGCGGTGCGCCACCATGGCCGCCCCCGGAATGCAACGCGTCTTTGCGATTCGCGGCTTGCAAAGTTGCGGAATGCGGCGCCGGGCGATCTTCAGAGTTTCTTATCATATTGCGACAAACTGGCACGGTCATTGCACGGGCTCTCGTGTTCGACCCGCATTGCCTTCGCATGGCGTTGCAATTTGCGGGTTGCGCCAGGGGACGCGCGCATCCGGACAGGGGCGCGCACAACAAGGGGAGGATCATCATGACCATTGCCACCAATGCAAAGCTTGCGCTGTCCGCCGTCGCGTTCGCGCTCGCCGGGCCCGTCGCCGCCGCCGCGGTCGTCGATCAGGCGCAATTGCAGTTCAGCACCGGCATTCCGTTCGGCTATGTCAGCGGCAGCTATGTGAGCAACGCCAATATCGGCCAGAGCTATACTGCCGGCATCAAGGGCAAGCTCGATTCCATCTCGATGTATTGCAACGGCATCTGCTCGATCGACCAGCTCGGCAATACGCTGACGCTCGATCTCTACAAGGGCGGCAATCTGCTTTCGACGGCGACGCTCAACACGACCAATGGCGAGGCGGACACGACGAAGCCCGGTTACAGCATCCTGCGCTTTTCCTTCGCCAATGCCGGTATCGCCCAGCTGGTCGGGCAGAGCTATACCTTCGTCCTCGGCACCGTCACTGGGCCTGGCGACATCAAGGAGCGCGGCACCATGGCGTTCGATGGCAACGCCTATCTCGGCGGCGCCGCGCTGCCCGACAGCTTCTATGGCAACACGCCGGGCCGCGATCTGATGTTCAAGACCGAAGTCATGGCCGGCAGCGTGCCGGAGCCGGCGAGCTGGGCGCTGCTGATCATGGGCTTCGGCCTGACCGGCGCGGCGATGCGGCGGCGGGTGGCGCTGGCGGCGTAATGTCATCCCGGGCTTGACCCGGGACCCCGTTTTTCTCTGTGGTTTCAGGAAGAAGCTGGATCCCGGGTCGAGCCCGGGATGACAGCGTTCAGGCCGCGATCTTCCACACCCGCGAGCAGAATTGGCAGTCGACGCCGATCATGCCATCCTCGCCCCGCATCTCGGCGCGCTCGGCTTCCGGAAAGCGTTCGATGACATCGCGGATATGCGCCAGCGAGCAGCGGCAGCCGCGCGACGGCACCGGGCCGGGTTGCAGGCGCACCTCTTCCTCATGGAACAGCCGCCACAGCAGTGATTCCTCGGTCAGTGCCGTGTCGGTCAGCTCGTCGGCGGTCACGGTTGCCGCCAGCGTGCGCATGTGCTGCCAGTCCTCCGGCTCCGGCGCGCCGTCATCCTCGGCAAACAGCCGCGCCCGGCCTTCCTCGCCGCGCGGCAGATATTGCAGCAGCAGGCCGCCGACGCTGTAGCCGGTGCTGGCGTCGCCCGACATGGCGGTACGGATCAGCGTCGGCAGCTGTTCGGAGGAGCGGAAATATTGTTCGATAGCGTCGGCGATGCTGGCGCCCTCCAGCGGCACGATGCCCTGATAGCGCTCGCTGGCCGCGGTCTGGTCGAGCGTGATCGCCAGATGCCCGCTGCCGAACATGGTTTCGAGATCGCCGAACGGCGTCGCCGCATCGCCGCGCACATAGCCGCGCAGCTGGCCGGCGTTATAGTCGCAGACCAGCAGGCTGATGCCGCCATCGGCCTGGGCCTGCAGCGTCAGCCCGCCGCCAGTTTCGCGCAGCGTCGCGCCGAGCATCGCGGTGACGGCCAGCGCCTCGCCGAGCAGTCGCGCCAGCGCCGGCGGGTAATCATGGGCAGCGAGGATGGCGTTGACCGAGGCGTCCAGCCGCACGATGCGGCCGCGCACATCGCGCGCCGGCACGGCAAAGGACAGGATGCGGTCGCGCACCGGCGCCAGCCCTTCCGCCACGAGCAGCTCGCTCACAGCGCCCCCAGACACCAGAGCAATATGGCCTTTTGCACATGCAGGCGGTTTTCCGCCTCGTCCCACACCCGCGACTGCGGACCGTCGATGACATCGTCGGTGACTTCCTCGCCGCGATGCGCCGGCAGGCAGTGCAGGAACAGCGCGTCGGGCACCCGCGCCATCAGGCCGGCATTGACCTGGAAGGGCGCCATGGCGCTCATCTTGTCCTTGGCCTCGGCCTGGCCCATCGACACCCAGGTGTCGGTGACGACGACTTCGGCGCCTTCGACCGCGCTGGCAGCGGAGCGGACGAGGTCGATGCTGCCACCGCGGCAGCCGGCGGTGGCCATCACCGCCTGGTCGGGATCATAGCCGTGCGGCACGCCCAGCCGCAGGTCGAAATGCAGCACCGATGCCGCCTCGATCAGCGAATTGGCCATGTTGTTGCCGTCGCCCAGATAGGCCCAGCAGCTGCCTTCCACCTTGCGGCCGGTCGATTCCTCGAAGGTCATGATGTCGGCCAGCACCTGCACCGGGTGGCTGATGTCGGTCAGGCCGTTGATCACCGGCACATCGGCGTTGCTGGCCAGCGCGTCGAGCGTCTGGTGGCGGTTGCTGCGCAGCATGATGGCATCGACCATGCGGCTGAGCACCCGTGCTGTATCGGCAACGGTTTCGCCGCGGCCCAGCTGCATCTCGCCGGCCTGGCTGACGATGGTCGAGCCGCCGAGCTGCCGCATCGCCATGTCGAAGCTGTAGCGGGTGCGGGTGCTCGGCTTTTCAAAGATCATCGCCAGCACATGGCCGGCCAGCGGTGCGTCGCTGTCGGTGCGGCCACGGGGCCAGCCGGCGCGCGCCGCCTTGCGGGCATGGGCGGCATCGAGAATGGCACGCAGGGCCGGCGCTCCGGCGCTGGCGAAATCGAGAAAATGCGGCATTTCGGGGAAATCCTGCACCCGGCGCGGGATGCACCGGGGAGAAAGAGGGAGAAAAAGGGAGAAAAAGGGAGGCTAGGCAGCCACCGCCGGGTTGTAGGCGCGGGCGGCGGCGGAGAGCTTGTCGACGCATTCGCGGATATGATGTTCCTCGATGATCAGCGGCGGCAGCAGGCGCACGACATTGTCGCCGGCGGCGACCAGCAGGATGCCATGGCTGCGCGCGTGATTGACGAAGGCGCGGCTGTCGGACTTCAGCTTCAGGCCCATCATCAGGCCCATGCCCCGCACGCTGTCGAACAGATCGTCATGGTTGGGGATCATCTGTTCGAGGCTGGAGCGCAGCCGCGCCGCCATGTCGTTGACATGCGCCAGGAACGCCGGCTCGGTCACCACATCCAGCACCGCCTCGCAGGCCGCCATGGCGAGCGGGTTGCCACCATAGGTGCTGCCGTGGCGGCCGACGATCATGCCGCTGGCGGCGTGCTCGGTGGCGAGGCAGGCACCGACCGGGAAGCCGCCGCCGATGCCCTTGGCGATCGCCATGATGTCGGGGGTGATGCCGTACTGTTCGTGCGCGAACAGCGTGCCGCTGCGGGCGACGCCGCACTGCACTTCATCAAGGATCAGCAGGATACCATGTTCATCGGCAATCGCGCGCAGGCCCTGAAGGAACTCCGGCGTCGCCGGGCGGATGCCGCCTTCGCCCTGCACCGGCTCCACCAGGAAACCACCAACGGAAGCGCCCAGCGGGCTGGCCATGGCGGCCTTGACGGCATCGAGGTCGTTGAACGGCAGCACGGTGAACCAGTCGGGCAGCGGCTCGAAGCTCTGGCGCATCTTTTCCTGGTTGGTCGCCGAGATGGTGGCGAGGGTGCGGCCGTGGAAGGCGTTGGAAAAGGTCAGGATCCGCGAGCGTTCCGGCCGGCCGGCCTCGAAATGGAAACTGCGGCAGGTCTTCACCGCGCATTCGATGGCCTCGGCGCCGGAATTGGTGAAGAACACCGTGTCGGCAAAGGTCAACGCCACCAGCCGTTCGGCGAGATGCTGCTGCGCCGGCACCTTGTAGAGGTTCGACGTGTGCATCAGCGTCGCCGCCTGCTTCTGGATGGTGCCGACCAGATGCGGATGGCTGTGGCCAAGGATGTTGACCGCGATGCCGCTGGCGAAATCCAGCCATTCCCGGCCTTCTGCGTCATAGAGATAGCAACCATCCCCGCGCACCGGCTCGACCTCGCAGCGGCCATAGACGGGCATCAGGGGGGTAATGGTCATCGTCGTCCACTCCAGCACGGCGGCGCGAACCGCAACGCAAAAAGGCGGCCCGCAGTGACCGCCCACAGCGCCGCCCTATAGCGGCTTGTCCCCCGTGTCTCAACCCCGATACAAGCGGGTGTCATGTGCAACAATTACCGCCTGCGCGGCGCCGCCATCGCCATTGCCGAAGCGATGGGGATTCCGTTCGAAGCCGATATCACGCTGCCCCCCGCCGACCTGTTTCCGAAGCGGCCGGCGATGGTGGTGACGGGGGCCGGGGAGAGCCGCCGCGCCGCCCTGATGGCCTGGGGTTTCCCGCCGCCGCCGAACGTGCGCGGCCCCATCACCAACGTCCGCAACTTCGCCAGCCCGTTCTGGCGCCAGGCGCTGGCCCAGCCGGCCCAGCGCTGCCTGATCCCGGCCAGCGAATTCTGCGAATGGCAGGGTGAAAAGGGGGCGAAGCGGCAATGCTGGTTCCACCTGCCGTCGCGGCCGATCTTCGCCTTTGCCGGCATCTGGCGGCCGACGCCCGCTGGCGATGTCTTTGCGATGCTGACCTGCGACCCCAATCCGCTGGTCGCCGCGGTGCACCCCAAGGCGATGCCGGTCATCCTGCATGCCGAGGATCATGAGCGCTGGCTGGCGGCACCGGTGGCGGAAGCCTTGCCGCTGGCGGCGCCGTTTCCGTCGCAGTTGATGGCGATGGTCACCGATTGACTGTCATCCCGGGCTTGACCCGGGACCCCGTTTTTCTTTGCGGTCACAGGAAGAAAAACGGGGTCCCGGGTCAAGCCCGGGATGACAGGATTTACGGGCAGCGCCGCAGATGCTGGCACGACACCGGCTTCGCGCCCGGCTCGGCTTTCGCCGGCAGCACCGGCTCGCCCCGGGCATCGCGCGGCACGCCGCTGGTCACCGGTTTGGGCGGCATCGTATAGGGCGCCGGTGTGCAGGCCGCCGCCGCCAGCAGCAGTGCGAGAGCCAGCCCTCGCATCAGAACCGCGCCGACAGGCTGACCATGCCGCCGTGCGTATCGCCGCCCATGCTGACCTGCACATCCTCGCGCAGCCGCCTCGTCAGCAGGAACGCCGAGCCTTCGCCGATGGCGGCACCAGCGACAACGTCATACCAGTGATGGTCCCGCGTATGGATGCGGGCGGCACCCACCCCGGCGGCGAGCAGCTCGAACGGCAGCCCGACCTTCCAGCCATAGCGCGCGTGCAGGAAGCCGGCGCCGGCAAAGGCCATGCTGGTGTGGGTCGAAGGGAAACTGCGCTCGCCGCCATTGGGCCGGGTGGAATTGACGCCATATTTCAGCGCCTCGGTGGAGGTCAGCGCGACAAAACCGGTTTCGGCGAGCTGGTAAAGCCCGTTCTTGTCCTTTTCGTGAATCGCGATGCCGGTGGCGACCACCGGAATGCCGATGGCACCGACATCGGCAAAGGTCCGCCAAAAGGCATCGCCCGCCGCCGCCGGCGCCGCCATGGTGAGACTGGCCGCAAGGCCGCCGATGATCATCGCGATGCGCATGGAAAAGGTCCCTTTACCGGACCGGCCCTAGCCCTTGCGGAGTCAAATGCAATTTACGGCGGTGTAACTTTGCCGATGGGAAGGCGGCGATGCGCGCCACTGCCGCGAGACCCGCTGCGCGCCGGCAGGGGGTGGTGATCCCTACGGGACTCGAACCCGTGTTTTCGCCGTGAAAGGGCGACGTCCTAGACCGCTAGACGAAGGGACCAGCGGGAGAGGGGCTGCTAAAGGCGCCAGCGTTCGGCGTCAAGCGGCGAACGCGATTTTTCGGAAAATTGCCGCCTGCCACTCGCGCCGGCAGGCGGGGCCGGGGCCTGATCGCCCGCCCAGGGTGAATCGACGTTCAAGGTTGAAGCGGCCTCCGGCGGCTGGGGCCGTAGGCCCCAGACCCCATTTCGCTTTGATCTGGACTGCAAAGCCGCCTGTGGTGCCATGCGTTAGCCAGTAAATGGGGTCTGGGGCCTACGGCCCCAGCCTGTCACCCCGGACTTGATCCGGGGCGGAGGCTCTGGTTTCTTCGCAATCAGCGTTCAGCACGACTGAAATGCTGAATGTCGATACGTCCTAACGCACCGCCACCCCGCCCTTCAGCACCAGCACCGGCTTGGCCAGCACGCCCAGGTCCGCCAGCGGATCGCCCGCCACCGCCACCAGATCGGCGAGCAGCCCCGGCGCCACCCGGCCGCGGTCGGCGAGCTTGAAGGCGTCGGCATTCCCCGCCGTCGCCGCGCGCAGCACCGCCAGCACCGGCATGCCGGCGGCGGCCAGCAGGCGCAGTTCCCGTGCATTGTCGCCATGCGCGAACACCCCGACATCGCCGCCGACGCAGATCTTCACCCCCGCCGCCCGCGCCAGCGCAAAGCTCTTGCGGTCTTCGGCCACCGCTGCCGGCGCCGGCTCCACCCCGTTCCAGCCGCGATAGCGCGCAATGGCATCGCCGGCGGCCAGCGTCGGGCACAGCACCGTGCCGCGCGCTGCCATCAGCCTGAACACCTCGGCGGTCCCGGCGCTGCCATGCTCGATAGTGTCGACACCGGCGAGCGTGGCGCGGCGCATCCCCTCCGGCGTGCTGGCGTGCGCCACCACCTGCCGGCCGGCATCGTGCGCGGCGGCGGTGGCGGCGGTCAGTTCGTCCTGCGAGAAGGTCGGCCGGCTCGGCTCGCCCTTGCCCCAGCGGTAATCGGCATAGAGCTTGATGATGTCGGCGCCGGCGGCGATCTGGCGGCGCACGGCGGTGACCAGCTCCGGCCCACTGGCTGCCTCGGCGCCCTGCGGCACGGCGACGCCCGGTTCAAAGCCCTTGGGCCCATAGGCGCCGGTCGCCACCAGCGCGCGGGTGGCGATAATCAGGCGCGGGCCGGGCACGATGCCCTGCTCGATCGCCGCCTTCAGCCCGACATCGGCATAGCCCGCGCCTTCGGTGCCGAGGTCGCGCGCCGTGGTGAAACCGGCGGCGAGCGTCGCCCGCGCCGCCACCACGGCGCGGGCGGTGCGCAGCGCCAGCGGCTCGTGCAGCACCTGATCGTCCCAGGGGGTTTCGTTATAGGGGTGGAGGAAGAGATGGCTGTGCCCCTCGATCAGGCCGGGCAGCAGCGTCGCGCCGCGCAGGTCGATGATGCGGGCGCCGTCGCTCGCCACATTCGGCCCGGCGGCGGTGATGCGCGCGCCCTCCACCCGCACCTGCCAGCCGGGGTGCATCGCCTCCCCATCGAACACCTGCGCCGGGCGCAGCACGATGGTTTCGGCCAGCGCCGGCGCGGCGAGCGCCAGCCAGAGCAGCATCAGAATGCGCATCTATTCCCCCATCACACCGGCGGCGGCACCAGCCCCAGCGATTTCAGCACCAGTGCCTGCACCAGCATCACCAGCAGCCAGTAAGCGCCATCGCGCGCCACCACACGCCAGCCATGGCGGTGGTAGCGCAGCGAGACGATCAGCACCGGCACGACAAAGCCGATCCAGATGACGACCGCGCTGCCCAGCGCCATCACCCAGGCCTCGGCGCGTGGCGGCGCGAGGATCAGCGCGCCGGCGAGGATGGCGGCGAACCATGCCTGGGCGAGAAAGGCCAGCGCACGGTCGGCGAGGCTCTGGCCTTCGCGGTGCAGCAGCAGCCCGGCGACCAGGCCGGCGAGCGTCGCCGCCAGGATCGGCCCGGCATTGAGGATGATGTAGATCATGCCGCACGCTTTGCCAGTTTGCGGGCCAAGGCAAGCAGGATATGCAGCGGCAAATTGACAGGAGCCGCCCCATGACCGCCGAAACCCTGCCCGAACTCTTGCTGGGCCGCCTCAACCATGTCGGCATCGCCTGTGTGTCGATCGACGCCACCATCGCCATGTATGCCCGGCTGTTCGGCGCCACCGTCTCCACGCCGCCGTTCGACCTGCCGGCGCAGGGTGTGCGCGTCGCCTTCATCGATGTCGCCAACAGCCAGCTGGAACTGATCGAGCCGCTGGGCGAAGGCTCGCCGATTCACGGGTTCTTGAAGAAGAACCCCAATGGCGGCCAGCACCATGTCTGCTTCGAAGTCACCGACATCATCGCGGCGCGCGATGCCATGCGGGCGCGCGGCGCGACGGTGCTGGGCACGGGGGAGCCGCGCATCGGCGCGCATGGCGTGCCGATCATCTTCGTCCACCCCAAGGACACCGGCGGCGTGCTGATTGAGTTGATGGCGACGCCGGAGGGGCATCACTAGGCATTTGCCCCCACGCCTGCTACGCCCCGCCGGCGGTCAGAGGATCGGGCGATCGCCGCTGCGAAAGCAGGGGAGGAAAGTCCGGGCTCCACGGAACGCGGTGCCGGGTAACACCCGGCGGGGGCGACCCCAGGGACAGTGCCACAGAGAGCAGACCGCCGATGGGTTCCGGCAACGGAACGACAGGCAAGGGTGAAAGGGTGCGGTAACAGCGCACCGCGCGATGGGTAACCGGAGCGGCATGGCAAACCCCACCGGGAGCAAGACCGAATAGGGACGGCATGTGGCGCAAGCCACAGGGCAGGAACCGGCCTCGCCGTCCGGGTTGGTTGCTTGAGGTTGTCGGTAACGGCAATCCTAGAGGAATGATCGTCGCTGGCGTTCGCGCCAGTACAGAACCCGGCTTACAGATCCTCTGACCGCGCCGCGCCGCGAGCGCGCGTGCCGCGCGCCGACAGGCGCAAGCGCGGCCAGCGGGGCGCCGGGGCCTCCCCGGCGAACCCGTCTGACGTCAGCCGCGGCTTTGCCGCGGCCCGTGCCGCCCCAACGCAATCAACTCTATATCCGGAACCGGAGCGTCGCGCCGATGATCCGCGGATCGCTGGGTGTGCCCAGAATCAGCCCCGAATTGCCGGCCTGGGTCGTCAGATTCTGGATATAGTTGCTGTTGAACAGGTTGCGGGCAAAAACCGTGACGGTCCAGCCCTTTGCAGCCCGGAAGCCGATCGAGGCGTTGGTGACATTATAGCCCGGGATCAGCGTGAATTTCGACAGGGTCGGGTCACCGAAATAGCTGCTGCGCCAGCTCGAATCGGCATGGACGAAGACCGCGCCGCCGGCACCGACCGGCAGCGCATAGTCGCCGCCCAGCGTTGTCGACCAGCGCGGCAGCCCCGACAGCCGCCCGCCCGTCAGGTCGCACGACGCTGTTGCGGTCCCCTGCAGTTCGAGCGGGCATGGCCCCTTGGGATAGTCGGCATATTTGCCATCGGCGTAGGCGACCGAGGCGCGCAATTGCAGCCCGGCGACGGGCGCCGCGATCGCATCGGCTTCGAAACCCTTCACGGTCACCCTGGGGATGTTCGACAGATAACCGCGCAGCGCGACCGTCTGGGTCGAATCGACCAGGGTCGCCTGAAAGTTGCGGACATCGGTGTAATAACCGGTCAGGTTGATGCGCAGCCGGCGGTCGAACACATCGGTCTTGATCCCGCCTTCATAGGTCGTGTTCCGTTCGGGCCGGACCACGGCCGTCGACAGCACCGGCTGGTTCTGGGCGTCGAGCGGCAGCCCCGACATGTTGATGCCGCCGGATTTGAAGCCGCGTGCATAGCTGGCATAGGCGAAAATGCCGTCGCTGACCTGGTACGAGATGTTGCCGCGGCCCGAAAGATCGCCCGAGTCATCGCGGGCGCCATAGGTTTGCGGGCGCAGGATCGACAGCTTGGCGTTGACGAGGGCGGGCACGGTCGTCTGCAAGCCGCCGGAGACAGTGGTGGCATAGTCGCCGACCTTGTGCTCGATCGTATAGCGCAGACCGCCGGTGACCGTCAGCCGGTCGGTCGCCCGCCAGTTCACTTCGCCAAAGGCCGCATAGCTGTCGGCGGCAAAGCGCGTCGCACCATCCTGGCCATAGCCGTCTAGCAGATTGGCGGGCACTGCCACCGGCGGGGTGCCGGTCGTCGGGCCGAGCAGCCAATAGGCGGCCGTCGGTCCATAGATCGAGATCGGCCGGCCGGTGATGACTTGCCGGAAATAATAGAGCCCCGCGACATAGCCGAGCGGGCCATCGCCGTTCGACGCGATGCGGACTTCCTGGCTGATCTGGTCCTGCCGCGACGGGATGCCCTGCTGCAGCTGGATCCTGAGGCTGGTGTAATCGCGGTCGTTGGCGGCATTCCAGTTCCAGAACCGCCAGGCGGTGACCGATGTGATCGTCGCATGGCCAAGGTCCCAGTCGCCAACCAGCGACACACCGCCTTCGTTGGTATCGACCGCCAGGCGCGCGTCGATGTCGGTCAGCCGGTCATAGGGATTGGTGCTTGGCGGCGCATAGCCGATGCCGGCGGCGAGTGCCGGAAACTGCCGCGCCGCCGGCCGCAGCGAGGTGCCGGTGCGCAGATAGACCTGGGTGCAGCACTCGCTCTTGAAGTTGCTCCAGTCGCCGGTCAGCCTCAGGGTCAGCGCGTCGCTCGCCTGCCACAGCAATTGGCCGCGCACCGCCTGGTTGTTGAGGCTGTTCTGGTCACTGCCGGTGGTGACGTTGTGGAGCACGCCGTCGCGGCGAGTCCACAGGCCGGAGACACGGAAGGCGAGCCTGTCGGCAACCAGCGGCCCGGACAGGGCGGCGCGCGTCTGCAGAAAGTCATGCTCGCCATAGGAGACTTCGCCCTGCGCCTGCCAGTCAAAGCTCGGCGCGCCGGTGAGGATGTGGATGGCGCCGGCGGTGGTGTTCTTGCCGAACAGCGTGCCCTGCGGGCCGCGCAGGACCTCGATATGGTCGATATCGACGAAATCGAACGCCGCCGTCGCCGGTCGCGCGTGATAGACCTGATCGACATAAAAGCCGACGCCGGGCTCCAGCCCGTCATTGGCCTGGCTGACGGCAACAACGCTGCTGCCGATCCCGCGGATGGTGAAGGCGGTGTTGCGCGGATTGGCCGAGCTGTAGTTGAGCGCCGGGACGAGCAGGCTGAGCAGCGCCGTGTTGACGGTATAGCTGCGCTCGATGTGGTCGCCATCGATGACCGAGACGGCGGCCGGCACGGCCTGCACATCTTCGACCCGGCGACGGGCGGTGACCAGGATTTCGGGGACGCGCTGCGCCGTGTCACTGCCATCGTCGGCGCCCCTTGCTGCCTGCGGCACGGCCGAGAGGATGATGAGCGCGGTTCCGATTGCCGTTTTCACATCAGGCTCCGAATCGTTGTATCCTGATGAATACAACGCGATTGACAGGCGTGCCAGCCCCCGGCCCAGATGGGCGCATGACGGTGAAACCTCCCCCGCAATCGCGCAGCGAAGCCATGCTGTGGTTCCGGATCCTGTTGCCCGGCGGTGCGCTCGGGCCGGGCAAGATCGCGTTGCTGCGCGCCATCGCTGCAAAGGGTTCGGTATCGGCAGCGGCCAGGACGCTGCGCATGAGCCATGCCCGCAGCGTCAAGCTGGTTGCCGAAATCAATGCGCTGGCGCCCGCGCCCATCGTCGATACGCGTGCCGGCGGTCTGTCGGGCGGTGGCGCGTCGCTGACGCCGCTGGGTCTGGCCGTGCTCGACGCCCATGCCGATATCGAACGCAGCGTGACCCGAGCCGCTGTGCAACCGCTGGCAACCCTGGCCAAACTCCTCGGCGCTCCGGGCGCGGGCGCGTGACCTGCCGCTCGCGAGCGGGCGGCGAACGCGGCAATTCTGTCCTACACAGCGTGGATCAATTATCCTGACGCCGCAGCACAGCCTCGGCAGGACCATTGCGTCCGGCAAAATCCACCGAAAATGGAAGTACACACAAACCCGCTTTGACCGTATACTTCCAAAAAATTCCCCAACAAATTCAACCAAACCCACCAACCGCCCAAACCCTACATAATCCTACCCGCTCCGCAACATCGCCACCCCGGCGTCCCGTTCGAACAGATAGAGCAAGGTCCGCGCCGCCACCCCGCGCGGGCCTTCCAGCCCACCGTCGCGATCGAGTAGCAGGCGGGCGTCGTCGCGGGCCATGCCGACCAGTTTCGCGGTGCGTTCCGGATCGGCCAGGCGGAAGGCCGCGTCGCCGGACTGGCGGGTGCCGAGGATCTCGCCCGCGCCGCGCAGTTTCAGATCCTCCTCGGCGATGCTGAAGCCGTCATTGGTTTCGCGCATCAGTTTCAGCCGCGCCTTGGCGGTTTCGGACAGGTCGCCGCCCCGCAGCAACAGGCACACCGACCGCCCCGGCCCGCGGCCGACGCGGCCGCGCAGCTGGTGGAGCTGGGCGAGGCCGAAGCGCTCCGCCGCCTCGATGATCATCAGCGTCGCATTGGGCACATCGACGCCGACCTCGATGACCGTGGTGGCGACCAGCAGCCCGAGTGTGCCGGCGGCGAAGTCGGCCATCACGGCGTCCTTTTCGGCGGGCTTCATGCGGCCATGGACGAGGCCGACATTCGCTCCGAACCGCGCCCGCAGCATGGTCGCGCGCAGCTCCGCCGCGGCCTCGTCGCCACTCTCGCTGCCTTCGACCAGCGGGCAGACCCAATAGGCCTGACCGCCGCCGGCGAGATGGCGGCCGAGGCCGTCGATGACCTCGTCCATGCGCTCCACCGGCGTGACGCGGGTTTCGATGGGGCTGCGGCCGGGCGGCAGCTCGTCGATCTGGCTGCCGTCCATTTCGCCATAATTGGTCAGCGCCAGGCTGCGCGGAATCGGCGTCGCCGTCATCGCCAGCAGGTGCGGCGGCACTTTGGCCTTGGCGGTCAGCAACAGGCGCTGCGCGACGCCGAAGCGATGCTGTTCATCGACGACGACGAGGCCGAGATCATGATAGGTGACCTCGTCTTGGAAAATGGCGTGGGTGCCGATCAGGATATGGATGCGGCCCATGGCGAGATCGTCGAGCCGGTCGCGCCGCACCTTGCCCTTGTCGCGGCCGGTGAGGATTTCGACGCGGACCGGCAGGCTGCCCAGCATCCGGGTGATGCTGGCATGGTGCTGGCGGGCGAGGATTTCGGTCGGCGCCAGCAGCGCCGCCTGCGCCCCGGCCTCCACCGCCGCCAGCATGGCGTTGAGCGCGACCAGCGTCTTGCCCGAGCCGACATCGCCCTGCAGCAGCCGCAACATCGGCGTCGCCTGCGCCATGTCGCCGGTGATCTCGCCGATCACGCGGCGCTGCGCCGCGGTCAGCGGCCAGGGCAGGGCGGTGAGCAGCGGCGTCGTCAGCGCGCCGGTGGCGGCCAGCGCGCGGCCCTTCCTTTGCCGCGTGTCGCGCCGCACCAGCAGCAGTGCCAGCTGGTTGGCGAGCAGCTCGTCATAAGCCAGCCGGTCCTTGGCCGTGCCCTCGCCCAGCAGCGCGTGCGCCGACTGCAGCGCGACCTTCCACGCCGGCCAGCCGTGGCGTTCGAGGACGCTCGGCTCGATCCATTCGGGCAGGGCGGGCGCGCGCTCCAGCGCCAGCGCGGTCAGCTGCGCCATGCGGCGGTTGGTGACGCCTTCGGTGAGTGGATAGACCGGCTCACGCAGCGGCGGGGTGGCGCCGGCGCCGGGGGTCATGATCTCGGGGTGGCTGATCTGCAGCGTCTGGCCATAGCGATCGAGCTTGCCGGCGATGCGGCGCGGCAGGTTGAGCGGCAGCTTGGTGCGCGCCCAGCTGGCGCTCTGGCCGAAGAACACCAGATCGACCCATTGCCCGCCGGCATCGATGGCACGCACCCGCAAGGGGCTGCGCGGGCCGCCCTGATCGTAGCGGGCGGGCGTCAGCGTCACCAGCACCGGCCGGCCGACCAGCGATTCGTCGAGATGGTCGGTCTCGACCCGCTCGATGGCCATCACCGGCAGATGGAACAGCAGATCGAGGGCGCGATGGAGCTTCAGCCGCGCCAATTGCCGCACCAGCGCCGATCCGACGCCTTTCAGCGAGGCTGTTTCGGCGAACAGCGGGTTGAGGATGGCCGGGCGCATGATATGGACGTCAGTCTTACGCGCCGCGCGCCCGGCTTTCAAACCGGGCGCGCGGTGCGCCGCCGTTTCCGGAGCCTGTGCATGGAACCCGTCAGCCACGATCACCGCCTGCGCCGCCTGCGCTTCCGCGCCTGGCACCGCGGCACCAAGGAGGCGGACCTGCTGATCGGCGGCTTTGCCGATCGCTATGCCGCCGGCTGGACCGATGCGGAGCTGCGCTGGTTCGAGGCGCTGCTCGATGAACAGGATGTCGATGTGATGGGCTGGGCGTTCGGCACGATCGCGGCGCCCGAGGCGTTTCATGGGCCGCTGCTCGATGCGCTGAAAAGGCTCGACTATGTCGCCGTCGCGATGCGCTGAAATATCCCCTCTCCCGTTCGGGGAGAGGGAGGGGCCCGCGCCGCAGGCGTGGGAGGGTGAGGGTGCGCGTCTGGTGACGACGGGCGCACCCCTCACCCGGCTCGGCTGCGCCGAGTCCGACCTCTCCCCCAGGGGGAGAGGTGTCTGGTGATCGATCTTCGGCGCTTTGTGACGGCGCGGACGCCGCTGACGCTGGCGCGCTGCGCGGCCGGCTATCTGCCCTGGCTGATGGCCGATGTCGCGCGCGCCGCCACTGGCCGCGCCGTGTTCATCGCCGCCGATGATGCGCAGGCGCGCGGGCTGGCCGATGCCGCCAGCTATTTCGCGCCCGAAATCGCCGTGATTGCCCTGCCGGCCTGGGATTGCCTGCCCTATGACCGCGCCTCGCCCTCGCTGCGCGCCGGGGCGGAGCGGCTGGCGGCGCTGGCGGCGCTGGCGGTGCCGGCGACGGGGGCGCAGCTGGTCGTCACCACCGTCAACGCGCTCAGCCAGCGCACGCTGCCGCCGGCGCGCATCGCCGCGCTCACCGCCGTCATCGCGCCGGGCAGCCGCATCGATCGCGACCAGCTCGCCGCCAAGCTGGCGGCCAATGGCTATGTCCGCGCCGATACGGTGGTGGAGGCCGGCGAATATGCCGTGCGCGGCTCGCTGCTCGATCTGATGCCGGCGGGCAGCGACCATGGCCTGCGGCTGGATTTCTTTGGCGACGAGGTGGAAACGCTGCGGCGCTTCGATCCCGCCACCCAGCGCAGCCTGGGCGCTGCCGACAATTTCACGCTGATGCCGGTCAGCGAAGTGCTGCTCGACGAGGCCAGCATCAAGGCGTTCCGCAGCGGCTATCTGGCCCGTTTCGGCGCCACCGCCACCGGCGATCCGCTCTATGAGGCGGTCAGCGATGGCCGCCGCCTGTCGGGCATGGAGCATTGGCTGCCGCTGTTCGAGGCGGAACTGGCAACGGGGTTCGACTATCTGGGGCCGGATGCGGTCATCATCCGCGACGCCGGCGCCGACAAGGCGGCCGAAGACCGCTTCGACGCGATCAGCGACTATCACGACAATCGCGTCGCGGCGCTCAGCGCCAAGAAGGGCAGCTATCGGCCGCTGCCCGCCGATGCGCTCTATCTGGCGCGTGAAGAATGGGCGGCGCTGCTCAAAAGCCATGCCGTGCACCTCGCCAGCCCCTATGGCGTGCCCGATGGCACGCTGGCGACGATCGATTGCGGCGCCGGCCCCGCCCGGGATTTCGCACCGGAACGTATCGCCCAGGCCGCCGGCGGCGACCCCGTCTATGCCGCCATCAAGGCGCATATCGAATCGCGCCGCAAATCGGGCGCGCGGGTGGTGCTGGCCAGCTATTCCGGCGGCGCCCGCGAACGGCTGATGGGCCTGCTCGCCGATGAAGGCGTCACCGGCATGGCGACGGCAGACAGCTGGCAGGAAACGCTGGGCACCGCTGCCAAGGGCCAGGTGGCGCTGACCGTGGTGCCGCTGGAGCATGGCTTCAGCCAGGACGATGCCAAGGCGCCGCTGCTGGTGCTGACCGAGCAGGACATGCTCGGCGACCGGCTGGTGCGGCGCAAGCGTTCGGCGCGCAAGGCCGACAGCTTCCTCGCCGAACTGGCGATGCTGACGCCGGGCGACCTGCTTGTGCACCGCGAACATGGCATCGGGCGCTATGAAGGGCTGGTCGCCATCGAGATCAGCCGCCGCCCGCATGATTGCGTGGCGCTGAGCTATGACGGCGGCAGCAAGCTCTATGTGCCGGTCGAGAATATCGATGTGCTGTCGCGCTATGGCAGCGACAGCGATGGCGTCGGGCTCGACAAGCTCGGTGGGGTGGCCTGGGCGACGCGCAAGGGCCGGATGAAGCAGCGCATCCGCGAGATCGCCGGCGAATTGCTGGCGACCGCGGCGGCGCGGGCGCTGCGCGAAGGCGAGCCGGCGATCCCGGACGCGCATGGCCTTGCCGCCTTTGCCGACAAATTCCCCTATGCCGAAACCGACGACCAGCTGCGTGCCATCGACGATGTGCTGTCCGATCTGGCCAGCGGCCGGCCGATGGACCGGCTGGTCTGCGGCGATGTCGGGTTCGGCAAGACCGAGGTGGCGCTGCGCGCCGCCTATGCCGCTGCCATTTCGGGGATGCAGGTCGCCATCGTCTGCCCGACGACCCTGCTCGCCCGCCAGCATTTCGCCGGGTTCAGCGAGCGCTTCGCCGGCCTGCCGATCGTGGTGCGCCAGCTCAGCCGGCTGGTGACGGCGAACGATGCCAAGGCGACGCGCGAGGGGCTGGCGGATGGCACCGTCGATATCGTGGTCGGCACCCATGCCATTCTGGCGAAATCGGTGGAATTCAAGCGGCTGGGGCTGGTCGTTGTCGACGAGGAACAGCGTTTCGGGGTCACCCACAAGGAACGGCTGAAGGCGCTGAAGGCCGATGTGCATGTGCTGACGCTGACGGCAACGCCGATCCCGCGCACGCTGCAGATGGCGCTGACCGGCCTGCGCGAAATGTCGATCATCGCGACACCGCCGGTCGATCGCCTGGCAGTGCGCACCTATGTCATGCCGTTCGACGAGGTGGTGCTGCGCGAGGCGCTGCTGCGCGAACATTATCGCGGCGGCCAGAGCTTCTTCGTCGTGCCGCGCATTTCCGACCTGCCCGATATCGAGCAGTTCATCCGTGAGCAGGTGCCGGAGATCAAGCCGGTCGTCGCCCATGGCCAGATGGCGCCGAGCGAGGTCGAGGAGCGGATGAGCGCCTTCTACGACAAGCAATATGACGTGCTGCTGTCGACGACGATCATCGAATCGGGTCTCGATATTCCGGCGGCCAACACGATGATCGTGCATCGTGCCGATCGCTTCGGGCTTGCCCAGCTCTACCAGATCCGCGGCCGCGTCGGCCGGGCCAAGACGCGCGCCTATGCCTATCTCACGACTCCGGCGGACCGCTCGATCACCGAGGGCGCGGAAAAGCGGCTGCAAGTGCTGTCGGCGCTCGACACGCTGGGCGCCGGCTTCCAGCTTGCCAGCCATGATCTCGACCAGCGCGGCGCCGGCAATCTGCTTGGTGACGAACAATCGGGGCATATCAAGGAGATTGGCTTCGAACTTTACCAGTCGATGCTGGAGGAAGCCATTCTGGAGGCGCAGGCCAATGCTCGCGGCGTCAAGCCGCCGGCCGAAGCGTTCAGCCCGCAGATCACCGCCGAAGTGCCGATCCTCATCCCCGAGGATTATGTGCCCGATTTGAACGTCCGCATGGCGCTGTATCGCCGCCTCAACGAGATGCAGGGGCGCCAGGACATCGACGGTTTCGCCGCCGAAATGATCGACCGCTTCGGCAAGCTGCCGCAGGAGGCGAGCAATCTGCTGGCCATCATCGAAATCAAGCTGGCCTGTCTGGCGGCCGGTGTCGCCAAGCTGGAGGCCGGGCCGAAGGGCGGCCTGATCAGCTTCCGCGACGACAGTTTCGCCAATCCCGACGGGCTGATGGCCTATATCGAGCGGCTCGGCGCGCGCGCCAAGATCCGGCCCGACCAGAAGCTGTTCGTCGCCGCCGACTGGGCCAGCGATGCCGCCCGGCTGAAGGGGGCACTGTCGCTGGCGTCGAGCCTCGCCAAGCTCGCCGCCGGTGGTACGGTCAAGGCCGCGGCCGCCCCGCAGGGCAAGCCCTTGCCGCCGCGACCGCCGGCGCCGAAAATGCCGGTGCGGCCGAGCGTGTTCAAGACGAAGATCAAGGGGCGGTGACGGCGGTGCGCGCGCCCGCTAAGCTGCCGAACGGAGGGCCGCCATGTCGCTGACGCTTTACACTGCCGCCACGCCCAATGGTTACAAGGTGTCGGTGGCGCTGGAGGAACTGGGCCTGGCCTATGCCGTTGAGCGCGTCGACCTGGGCAAGGGCGAGCAGAAGCTGCCGGATTTCCTCGCCATCAATCCCAATGGCCGGGTGCCGGTGCTGGTCGATGATGGCTTCCCGATCTTTGAATCGGGGGCGATCCTGGTCTGGCTGGCCGAAAAGACCGGGCAGCTGATGCCGACGGATGCCAAGGGCCGCAGCCGCGTCCTGCAATGGCTGATGTTCCAGATGAGCGGTATCGGCCCGATGATGGGCCAGGCCAATGTCTTCTATCGCTATTTCCCGGAAAAGATCCCGGCCGCCATCGCCCGCTACCAGGGCGAGGGGCGGCGGCTGTTCACCGTGCTCGATGCGCAGCTGGCGAATGCCGAGTATCTCGTCGGCGACTACAGCATCGCCGATATCGCCAATTGGTGCTGGGTGCGGACGGCGAAATGGTCGGGCATCGACACCGAAGGCCTGCCGCACCTGCAACGCTGGACCGCCGCGATCGCCGCGCGTCCGGCCGCCCAGCGCGGCATCCATATTCCCGAGGCCAGCCAGGCCAAGCCCGAAAACGCCCAGGAGGCCAAGGCCTTTGCCGATCGCGCCCGCCCGCTGATCGAACTGGGCAAACGCGAAGCCTGAGCCGCTTTCGGCGCTGACTCTGTCAATAACTTGCCCTGCCGCGGGGGACTCGGCATGGTTGCCGCGTAAGCGGTTATCCGGGCAGGGAACAACGCATGAAATCCGAGTGGCAATGGCTGGGTTGCGCGCTGGTGGCGCTGACGCTGAGCGGTTGTGGCGCCAGCACCGATGCCAGCAACGCCACGGCGACGGCGTCGGCGACTGTCACACTGGCTGCAACGCCCACCGTGACGCCAACACCAACGCCGACGCCGACTCCGACCCCGACGATCACGACGCCGGCCGGAGTCGCCGATTTCACCAGCATCAATTTCGCGGCACTCGCCAATTATGCGACGCCGGTCTTGCCCGCCTATTATGACGCCACCGTCACCGCGCTGGACAATACGCCGGCCGGCAATGCCATCACCGATCGCATCGCGACGCTCGGCCGGGTGCTGTTCTATGATCCGCGACTATCGACCAACAACACCAAATCCTGTGCCTCCTGCCACCAGCAGGGCTTCGGCTTCGATGATCCGGCGCGGTTCAGTGTCGGGGTCACCGGCGCCGCCTTTACCACCGCGCACGCCATGCGGCTCGGCAACATCCGCTATTATCGTCCCGGCAGCATGTTCTGGAACAAGCGGGCGGCTTCGGTAGAGGCGCAGGCCAGTGGCCCCATCACCAACAGCATCGAACTGGGCTGGGACAGCGCAGCCGGCGGCGTGCCGGCGCTGATCGCCAAGATGCAGGCGACGAGCTATTATCCTGACCTGTTCACCTTTGCCTTTGGCGATGCGACGATCAGCGAGAACCGCATCCAGCAGGCGGTGGCGCAATTCGAGCGCGCCATGGTATCGACCAGCAGCCGCTGGGACACGGCCTATGCCGCGGTGTTCAGTGCGACGGCGCCCAATCGCAACGTCAATGTGACGCTGCCTGGCTTTACGGATCAGGAAAACCGCGGCCGGCAATAGTTCATGACTGGCGTCAATGCCGGCGGGGCGGGCTGTTCGGCCTGCCACCAGCCGCCGACCTTTGCGCTCGCCGCCAACAGCGACAGCAATGGGCTCGACGCCGGCGAAACCGTGATCTTCAAATCGCCGTCGCTGAAGAATGTCGGCGTCTCCCGCGCCTTCATGCACGATGGCCGTTTCGCGACGCTGCTGCAGGTCGTCGAGCATTACAACAGCGGGGTCCAGGCCGGTCCGGCGCTCGACAATCGCCTGCGTGGCCCCGGCGGCGCCCCGCAACGCCTCGGCCTCAGCGATGCCGACAAGGCGGCGCTGGTCGCCTTCATGGAAACGCTGACCGACACGACGCTGAACAGCGACCCGAAGTTCGGCAACCCGTTCCGGAAATAGCCGCCGACGCGTTGCGGCAAGATCGGGATTGCCTCCGGCGGCTGGGGCCTTGGCCCCAGACCCCATTCATTCGCGCTCGCGCAGAACTCAAACGCCGTCAGGACCGGTCAAAACAAATGGGGTCTGGGGCCGTCGGCCCCAGCCGCCGGAGGCAGTTTTCTTCTACGCTATCGAGAATCCGCCCGCTAATCCGCCAGATGCACCGCCGGGCCATTCTGCTTCGGCCGGCGCAGCAGCAGCAGCAGCGGCATCATCGCGACGGTGACCCAGAACATCATGCGGAACACGTCGATATAGCCGATCATCGCGGCCTGTTTGTTGACGCTGGCGTCGAGCATGGCGATTACGGCATCGGCGCCCAATGTCTTGCCCAGCGCGCTGTCGGCCCAGGGCAGGGTGAAGGGGGTCAGCGCACTGCCGATATCGGCATGCGAAATCTGCGCCTGGCGGGCGAGGACGCCGACGGTCAGGCTGATGCCGATCGAGCCGCCGAGGTTGCGCAACAGCATGTAGAAGCCCGAGGCATCGGTGCGCAGTTCCGGCGGCAGCGTCGCAAAGGCCAGCGTGTTGAGCGAGACGAAGATCATGCCGAGGCCGGCGCCCTGGATGAAGCCCGAGACCATGAACGGCGTCGCGCCCATCTGCGGTGAAAACAGGCTCATCATGTACATGGCGGTGGCGGCCAGCGTGAGGCCGATGGTGATCAGGATGCGCGGATCGACGCGGCCGATGACCTGGCCGACCGTCATCATCGCCAGCATCATGCCGAAGCCGCGTGGCATCTGCAGCATGCCGGTTTCGATGACCGGATAGCCGAACAGGTTTTCGAGCATGGTCGGCAACAGGGCCGTGGTGCCGACCAGCAGCATGCCGACGAGCGTGATGAACATGAACCCGGTCATCACGTTGCGATCCTGCAGCATGCGCTTGTCGATCAGCGCGCCGCTGGTGGTGAAGACATGCACGCCAAAGGCCCAGAGCGCGGCGATGGCGATGCCGGCTTCCAGCCGCACTTCCCAGCTCGCGAACCAGTCGAGTTGCTGGCCGCGATCGAGGCAGAGTTGTGCCGCGCCGACGCCGAGGCCGAGCAGGGCAAAGCCGATGAGATCGAAGCGTCGCACCCGCGCCGATACATCGGGCAGGATGGCGGTGCCGAGGAAGAAAGTGAGGATGCCGAACGGCAGGTTGATGAAGAACACCCAGCGCCAGTCGAAGCTTTCGGTGAGCCAGCCGCCGATGACCGGGCCCAGGATCGGCCCGACCATGATGCCGACACCCCAATAGGCCATGGCCTTGCCATGCTTTTCGCGCGGCCAGGCATCGAGCACATAGGCCTGGCCGAGCGGCGCCAGCGTGGCCCCGGCAGCACCCTGCAGCATCCGGAAGAACACCATCTGCTCCAGTGATTGCGCCAGCCCGCAGGCCATGGACGCGAGCGTGAAGCCGGCGACCGACCAGAGAAACAGCTGTCGCCGGCCCAGTTTTTCCGAGAGCCAGCCGGTCAGCGGCGTCGCAATGGCGGTGGCGACGATATAGCTGGTCAGCACCCATGCGATGGTGTCGCTCGCTGCACCCAGCGACGGCTGCATGTGCGGCAGCGCGACATTGGCGATGGTCGAATCGAGAATGGTCATGAAGCTGCCGAGCATCACGACGATGGTGATGATGATCGGGCTGGCCGGTGCGCGTGCCGGCACGGCGGGGGCGAGCGTCGCCATTCAGCGCGTGCCCCGCACTGCCGCCTTCACCGCGGCGTTTCCACCGTTACCGAAGCCGACAGGCCGGCGATCAGCGGCACCTTGGCATCGGCGGGCAGGGCGATGCGCACCGGCACGCGCTGCACGACCTTCACCCAATTGCCGGTGGCATTCTGGGCGGGCAGCACCGAAAACTCGCTGCCGGTGCCGGCGCCGATGCTTTCGACCCGGCCGATGATCGGCGTACCGGGATAGGCGTCCAGCCTGACGGTGGCGCGCTGGCCGACGCGCATGTGCTCGAGATCGGTTTCCTTGAAATTGGCTTCGACCCAGCGGCGGTCGCTGATCACCAGCGACATGGTCGGCACGCCGGCGATCATCACCTGGCCGGGCAGCACCTTGTCGGTCTGGCTGGCGATGCCGTTGGCGGGCGCGCGAATGGTGGTGCGCGACAGATCGAACGCCGCCTTGTCGCGCGCTGCCATGGCGGCCAGGATCATCGGGTGGGTGCCGGCACCGGCGCCATTGGCGGCAGCACTGGCCCGCGCCGCATCGGCGACCGCCGACGACATTTCGCTCTGCGCCTTTTGCAGCGCAAACTCCGCCGCCTCGACCCGGGCGCGCGTGGCAAAGCCGTCGCGGAACAGCTTTTGCTGGCGGTCGAGTTCGGCGCGGGCAAAGGTGATGGCATCGCGCTTGCCCGACACATCGGCCTGTTTGCCGGTGGTGCCGGAGCGCAGACCCGCCACCTCCAGCCGCGCCGATGCCAGATTGGCCTCGGCCTGGGCCAGGGCGATTTCGAACGGACGGCGCGCGATCGTGATCAGCACGTCGCCGCGCCTGACCGTCTGGCTTTCGGCAGGCCCGACCGCGATGACGCGGCCAGTGACATCGCTGCTGATCGACACCTTGTCCTGCTGCACATAGGCATTGTCGGTGCTGACCGACTGGCCGCCGGTGAGCCACAAATAAAGCGCGACGCCAGCCAGCAGCAGCGGCACCGACAGCATCAGCGCCAGCCGACCCCAGCGCCGTTTCGGCTGCGCCTCGACCAGGGTTTCGCGATCGACCACGGCGTGCATCAGCGCGCTCCTGCAGCAAGAGAGGTGGGCGGCGCGGCCGGTTCGCGCTGTTGCAGATTGCTGCGCACGCGGGTGAGCAGTTCGGTCAGCTCGGCCTCACCATCCGGCCCCAGGCCGGCCAGCGTTTCCTGCATGACGCTGTCGCCGACCCGGCGCAATTCCTCCAGCACCGGATGCGCGCGCGGCATCAGGTGCAGCCGCCAGGCGCGGCGATCGGCAGGGTCGGCGCGACGCTCGACAAAACCGGCGTCGGCGAGGCGATCGACCATGCGGCCGACGGTGATGGTCTCGACATCCAGGGCTTCGGCGAGGCCGGCCTGGTTGATGCCTTCGTTGCGCGACAGCGCGAACAGCACCTGCCATTGCGCCCGGCTGACACCAAGGCTGCGGGCGCGCGCATCGAAGCGCCGCCGCAGCAGGCGCGACGTGTCCCCGATCAGAATGGCCAGACTGTCCGACATGCCAGCCATATAACAAGCATGCTTATTATCGACAAGGCAGCAATCGCCGCCGCGTCGCCGGAGTCGCTGGCGAAAGCGATAGCGTCAACCAAACACCAACAGGGTCGCGGCGCTGGCGGCGTCCACGGTTTCGCCCCCGGCCAGCACACCGATGGTCATGGCAACAGCATCGAGCGTGGCGGCGCCGGACAGCAGCATCACGCGCTGATCCGCCGACAGCCTTAGGGCGTGGCCGGCCTCCACCCGGCAGCGGCGCACCGCCAGGCCGTCGCCATCATGAACGATATGCGCATCGCCCCAATCATGGTGCCGGATGATCGGTCGGGCCAGCACCGGATCGCCGGCCAGATCGGCGATGATGTCGCGGACGTCCTGACTGCGGCCGCGGGCCGTCACCAATACGGCGTCGGGCGTGGCAATGATGTTGAGGTTGTTGACGCCGATGGTGGCCAGCACCACGCCTTCGGCCCTGAGCAGACAGCCGTTGGTGTCGCGGGCCAGCACCCGGCCATTGCTGACATTGCCGGCCGCATCGGCGCTGCGTTCGGCGTGCAGCGCGTCCCAGCTGCCGATATCCGACCAGCCCGGATCGATCGGACAGACGGCGACGCGCTCGGCATGTTCGAACACGGCATGGTCGATGGAAATCGACGGGCTGGCGGCAAAGGCGGCGGCATCGGCGTGCAGCGCCTGTCCGACCTGCTGCGCCGCCGCCATGGCGCCTTCGGCGGCGGCCAGCACTGCCGGGGCATGGGTCGCGAGCGCGGCCCGCATGGCCTGGCCGGAAAACAGGAAGATGCCGCTGTTCCAGCTATGGCCACCATCGGCGAGCAACGCCTGCGCCCGGGCCCGATCGGGCTTTTCGATAAAGGCACGCGCGGTGAAGACACCCGGCGCGGCGGCGATGGCGTCACCACGATGGATATAGCCATAACCGGTTTCCGGCGCCGCTGCCCGAATGCCGAAGGTCACCAGCCAGCCGTCGCGGGCGGCAGCACTGGCGGTCGTCACGGCCGCGATCAGCACGCCGGGGTCCTGCAATTGATGATCGGACGGCATCACCAGCAGCAGGGCATCGGGGTCGCGTGCCAGGGCCGCCAGCGTTGCCAGGGCAATGGCCGGCGCCGTGTTGCGGGCGAGCGGTTCGATCAGCAATGGCGTATCGGCGCCAAGGGCTTCGCGCACCTGTTCCGCCTGGCCGGTACCGGTGACCACCATCGGCGGGTGGAACATCGCGGCATCGGCCACCCGTGCGGCCGTCTGGCGCAGCATTGTTGCGGTTCCGGTCAGCGCCAGCATCTGTTTGGGCAGTGCCGCGCGCGACATCGGCCATAGGCGCGTGCCGGACCCGCCCGAAAGGATGACCGGAAACAGCCGTTGTTGTGAAGCTGGGAACACGCATCTGCTCGTCGTTGCAGCGCCGCAGCGCCGGATTGTGACACCGCCCTAGCGTCAATGGCGTGCGACCGCTACCATGGGCCGGCGCAATGGGGTTGACCAGGGGAAGGGGCGCTGCATGCTGCTGACCGATGTCGGTCTTGTAAGCCATATCATTGCTGCCGTTGCCTTTACCGGTCTGGCGGGGGCGACGCTGTGGCAGCGGCAGAATCGCGTCGGTCTGGCGCTTGCCGTCGCCAGTGGTGTCACGGCGCTCTGGGCGCTGACCTTTGTGCTGGCGGCGCAGGGCAGCGCGGTGGCAACGGCGCTGTTGTCGCCGGCTGAAACACTGCGTGCCACCGTCTGGATCGGCTTTCTGGTTGCTGTGCTGCGCCCCAGCTGGGACCTGGACGAACGCGCGCGCCTGTCGTTCACCATCGCCGGCAGTCTCGGCTTTGTGGCCACCCTGCAGCTGGCGCTGGACTGGCTGGGCGCCACCAGCAGCCTGTTCGAAGGGGTGCGGACGCCGGCGGCGCAGCTGTTCCTGATCACACGGCTGGCTGTTGCCGTCACCGGCCTGGTGCTGGTGCACAAGCTCTACCGCCAGGCCGATGCCACCAGCCGCAGCGCCGGTCGCATGCTGGCGATCGGGCTGGGCGGGCTGTTCGTCTATGATCTGAACTTCTACACGCTGGCGTTCCTGCTGCCGCCGCCATCGCCGGACCTGTTCAACATCCGCGGCGCCGTCGATTCGATCACCGTGCCGCTGATGCTGTTCGCGGCGCGCGAATCCTGGGTGCAGCGGGTGCAGGTGTCGCGGCAGGTGCTGTTCCACACCCTGTCCTTCTCCATCATCGGCTTCTACCTCATCGCCATGGCGGCGCTGGCCTATGGTCTGCGGCTTGCCGGCGGCAACTGGGGCCTGCTGCTGCAGGTCACCTTCCTGTTCGCGACCGTCATCCTGGGCGTGGTCGTGCTGGTCAGCCCGCAGTTCCGCGCCGCGTTGCGCGTGCAGATCGCCAAGAACTTCTTCACCTACAAATATGACTATCGCCAGGAATGGCCGCGCTTCATCGCCACGCTGTCGCGCACCGGCGAACGCGCCGGCACGCTGCAGGAACGTGTCATCCAGGCCATTTGTGCCGTTGTCGATTCCCCCGGCGGCGTGCTGTTCATCCCCGATGACAATGCGCTGGCGCCGGTGGCCGACTGGCATCTGAAGGCGGCGCGGCTGGCGCCGGTGCCGCGCGATTCCGGGCTGGCCAGATTTCTGGAGACCCAGCAGCGCATCATCGAATTCGACGAATTGCGTGCCGATGCCGGCGATTATGCCGGCGTCGCGCTGCCGCCCTGGGCGATCGCCGACCGGCGCATCTGGCTGGGCGTGCCGCTCATCCATCTCGATACGCTGGCCGGCTTCATCGTTATCGAACGCACGGTGGCCGAACGCACGCTGAATTGGGAAGATTTCGACCTGCTGCGCACGCTCGGCCGGCAGGCGGCGAGCTATATTGCCGAAAGTTCCACTCAGGTGGCGCTCGACGAAGCCGCGAAGTTCGAGGAGTTCAACAGGCGCTTTGCCTTCATCATTCATGACGTCAAGAATCTCGTCAGCCAATTGTCGCTGGTGGCGCGCAATGCCGAGCGCCATGCCGACAATCCGGCGTTTCGCGCCGATATGGTGGCGACGCTGCAAAGTTCGGTCGGCAAGATGAACGACCTGCTCGCCCGGCTGTCGCCGCGGATCGGCAATCGTCAGGAAACCGTTGCCGAACGCATCGACCTGCCCGAACTGCTCAAACAGGTCGTGACGGTGAAGCGTCACGCGCATCCGCCGTTGACACTGTCGCTGCCCTCGGATGAAACAGAGGCGGGGGCGTTTGCGGTTTTCGGCGATTCAGGACGGATTGAACAATTGCTTCTGCATCTTATCCAGAACGCCATCGACGCTTCGACGGCCTCGGCACCGATTGCCGTCGGGCTGGCGCGGGAAAATGGCATGGCCGTCGTCAGCATCGCCGATCGCGGCAGCGGCATGTCGGCGCGTTTCATTCGTGACGATCTGTTCCGGCCGTTCCATTCGACCAAGCCCGGCGGTTTCGGCATCGGCGCCCATGAAGCGCGCGAAATCACCAAGGCGCATGGCGGTCGGCTCGATGTCGAAAGCCAGGAAGGCGAAGGCAGCACCTTCACGGTCTATCTGCCGCTCGCCGTCAGCGTCAGTGCGCCGGCCAATGCGATTGCCGCCCAATGACCAAGCCCTTGCGGAAATTGCTCGTCGTCGAGGACGATGAGGGCCTGCAGCGTCAGCTGCGCTGGTCCTATGAGGATTATGAAGTGCTCATCGCCGGCGATCGCGATGCGGCGCTGACGCTGCTGCGCGCCGAAACGCCGGCGGTGGTGACGCTCGATCTCGGCCTGCCGCCCGATCCCGACGGCGTTTCCGAAGGCTTTGCGACGCTGGAGGAAATCCTCAAGGTGCGGCCGGAAACCAAGGTCATCGTCGCCTCCGGCCATGGCGCCCGCGAAAGCGCCCTGCGGGCCATCGCGCTCGGTGCGTTCGATTTCTATTCAAAGCCGGTCGATATCGACGAACTCGGCATGATCGTGCGCCGGGCCTTTCATGTCGCCGATCTGGAGGCGGAGAATCGTCGCCTTGCCGAAACCGTGCGTGCCGGCAGCGGCGATGTGCTGGGCGGCATCGTTACCGGCGCGCCCGAAATGCTGAAGGTGGCACGGATGATCGAGCGGGTGGCCAGCGCCCAGGTCTCGGTGATGCTGCTTGGTGCCAGCGGCACTGGCAAGGAACTGCTGGCGCGCGGCGTGCACCGTGCCTCGCTGCGCGCCGCCAAGCCGTTCGTGGCCATCAATTGCGCGGCCATTCCGGAAAATCTGCTCGAATCCGAACTGTTCGGCTATGAGAAAGGCGCCTTTACCGGCGCCGTGAAGACCCAGGAGGGCAAGATCGAGCTGGCCGAAGGCGGCACATTGTTCCTTGATGAAGTCGGCGACATCCCGCTGCCCTTGCAGGTCAAGCTGCTGCGCTTCCTGCAGGAACGCGTCATCGAACGTATCGGCGGTCGCAAGGCGATCCCGGTCGATGTCCGCATCGTCTGCGCCACGCATCAGGATCTGGACGGCATGATCGCCAGCGGCCGGTTCCGCGAGGATCTGTTCTACCGCCTCGCCGAAATCGTCGTGCGGATTCCGACGCTTGCCGAACGCCATGGCGATGCCGCGCTGCTCGCGCATCATTTCCTTGCCAAGTTTGCCGCCGACAACAACCGCAGTTTCAAGGGCTTCACCCCCGATGCCGTGGCGGCCATCACCGACTGGCACTGGCCGGGCAATGTCCGCGAGCTGGAAAACCGCATGAAGCGCGCCGTCATCATGGCGGAAGGCGCGCGGCTGACCGCGGCCGATCTCGATCTGGGCGAAAACAATGACGAGGCGGCACTGACACTGAAGACGGCGCGCGAAACCGCCGATCGGGTGGCGATCCGCAAGGTGCTGGCGCGCACCCAGAACAACATGTCGAGTGCGGCCAAGATCCTCGGCGTCAGTCGGCCGACCCTGTACGACCTGATGCGCGGCTATGGCATCGAGGCCTGAGACCCGACAAATCGCAGTCCCTTTGCGCCTTTGCTTGCATCGCCGCGCTGCATGGCCTAAGCGCGCGCTTCGGTCGGAGCGTGGCGCAGCCTGGTAGCGCACTTGACTGGGGGTCAAGGGGTCGCAGGTTCGAATCCTGTCGCTCCGACCAGCCTTCCCCCAGCGTCTGAAATTGCTGTCCTTTGCGCCATTCGGGCCTGACTGTGCGCTGCGCAGCGGTCCCTCGCGCACCGCAAATAGTTAACCGTTCTTTACAAATTGACAAAGTTTACGGTTTGGCACGCTGTCGGCGAGTCTTGGCCGCCGCGTGACCGATCATCATCATCGCATCGAGCAAGGTTCTGGCGACACATTCGTCGATTCAGGCCGTGTAGGACAGACGCAGGACTGGCGCGTTCTCTGGCGCTCTTGACAATTATAACCAAATCGGATAAACAATAGTGCAATTCTCACCGGAGATGCACGCGCATGGCGACGATCGAAACCCTGCTGGACGATCTGCTGGTCAAGGAAGGCGGCTATGTCGACCATCTCGATGACCGCGGCGGGGCGACGAATTTCGGCATCACCGTCGCGGTGGCGCGCGCGCATGGCTGGAACGGACCGATGCGGGATTTGCCGCGCGATCTGGCCTTGACGATCTATCGGCGCCGTTACTGGTCGGCGCCGCGTTTCGACCGGGTGGCGGCGCTGGCGCCAAACGTCGCCGCCGAACTGTTCGATACCGGCGTCAACATGGGGCCGGCGGTCGCCATCGGTTTCCTGCAGCGCAGCCTCAATGCCCTCAACCGCCAGGGCCGCGACTGGCCGGACATCGCGCTCGACCGCGTCATCGGCCCGGCGACGCTGGGCGCGGTGGCACGCCTGCTGGCGGTGCGCGGTGATCGCGGCGAAACGGTGCTGCTCACCGCGCTGAATGCCCTGCAGGGCGCCCGCTACATCGAACTCGCCGAAGGGCGTGCCGCCAACGAAAGCTTCCTGTTCGGCTGGCTCGCCGCCCGCGTCGCCTGATCTTTCCTGTCGCAAAGGACAAAACCATGGCCATTCTCGATGTGCTGATCGCCCCGGTCGCCAAGCTGCTCGACAAGATCATCCCGGACCCCAAGGCACGCGACGAGGCCAAGCTGGCGCTGCTGCAATTGCAGGGCAGCCAGGAGCTCGATCTCGTCCAGGCCCAGCTCTCCGCCATTGTCGCCGAGGCCAACAGCGCCGATCCCTGGACCAGCCGCGCCCGGCCGAGCTTCCTCTATGTCATGTATGTGCTGCTGCTCTGGTCGATCCCGATGGGACTGATCGCGGCGGTGAAGCCCGACATGGCCAAGGCCATCGGCGAAGGCATGACGGCCTATCTGCAGGGCATTCCCGAACCGCTCTACGCGCTCTTCGGCACCGGCTATCTCGGCTATACGGCGGCGCGGCAGTGGGGGAAGGTGAAGGGCGCGGACAAATAGCCTGTCCACACCCGCAAGCGGAATCTGCTGACTATCGAACGCTCGCCATCTCGTAGAGGAAATCGACGAAGCCCATGGTGCTGCCGACGAGGCCCTGCACCTTGGGATTGCTCGAATCGATGACGAAATATTCGTTCGGCGCATGGGCGCCGCTGCCATGGCCAAGGCCGAACTGGCCAGCCGGCAGATTGACCGGCGGCTGGGTGAAGACGCTGCCCGGCCAGCTGCCGGCGAGGCGCGGGTTGAGCGTCGCGGCGGCGCCGTTGCGGGCATAGACCGCCTGCTGGGCGCGGATGACGCGGCTCTTCTCATCGGTTTCGGTGGGATCATAGCCGCCCGAGACCACCACTTCGATATCGCCGAAGCCGCGCTTGGCGAGGTGGGCGCGCAGCTTGGTTTCGGCTTCCTTGAACGTCTGGTTGGGCACCAGCCGGCATTCCAGCTTGGCCTCGGCCCGGCCGGGCAGCACGGTCTTGCCGCCGGTGCCGGTATAGCCAGCCACGAGCCCCTGGATGTTGACGGTCGGCTGCGACGCCAGCCGCTGCACCGCCTGTTCCCAGGGCTCGTCGTTGATCCAGGCCTTGACGCCGAACGCCGCCTTCAACTCCGCCTCGCTGCTGGCGCGGGCGTTGAGCAGCAGCAATTCCTTTTCGCGCGCCGTCAGCGGGCGGACATTGTCGAACCAGCCGTCGATTGCCGGGGTATGGCCATCGGCGGCGACGAGCGTGTTCAGCGCCTGCACCAGATGCCAGACCGGGCTGTCGACGATGGCGTGATAGCTGGAATGAATGTCGCCCTTCGGCCCGCGGCCCCAGTGCGTCCCGCTGGCGATCAGCTGGAATTCCAGCGGGCCCTTGGCGCCCAGGTTGATGTCGACGCTGCCATCGGCGCTCTGCCAGGCGGAGGGGATGATGACCCCTTCGCATTTTTTCAGCGCCGCCAGCACCTCGGGCGCCTGCACGATCTGGTGGAAGTGCGGGGAGGCGATTTCCTCCTCCCCTTCCGCCACCAGCACCAGATTGACCGGCAGTGTCTTGCCGGCGGCGCGGAAGGCGTGCAGCGCGCCGAGAAAGGCTGCCTCCGGCCCCTTCTGATTGATGGCGCCGCGGCCGATGACGACGCGGCCGAAGCCGGGCTTGTCGCTCAGCGCCGCATCGAACGGCGGGCTGACCCATTCACTGGGGTTCACCTGCTTCACGTCATACATGAAATAGATGCCCATGGTGCGCTTGGCGCCGGCGTCGAGCGTCGCGAAAATGCCGGGCTGGCCATCGGTCTTCATCTTCTTGACCATCTGGAAGCCGGCGTCGCGGAGCAGGCCCATGGTATAGTCGCAGCTCTCGTCCATCCGCCAATTCTCGGCGGCGATGCCGGGGTGGCGGATCCAGTCCTGCAGGCGCTGGATGCTGGCGGCCTTGCCGGCCTCGGCGGCGGCGCGGATGGCGGCCATATCGCTGTTGCCGGCGCTTGCTCGCGCCGGGATCAGCGCGGCGGCGGTGGCAGCCAGAAGCGTGCGGCGGTCGATGCTGGTGTCGGTCATGCTGTGCCCCATGATGCTGATGTGGCGCGACTATCAGCGGCGGTGGCGGCCCTGTCCAGCCTCACCTTGACGAGAGGGCCATGGCCCCCGATGTCTGCTGTCTCCCAGCCCGAAGGACGCCCCGATGACCATTGCCCGCTATGCCGTGATCCGTGACGCCGGCAAATGGCGGGTGAATTTCGAAGGCATGAACTACGGCTATTACGACGATGCCGCGGCGGCGACGGCAGTGGCGATCCAGACGGCGCACAAGGCCGGGGAGGGTGGCTATCAGGCGCAGGTGCTGGTCGAAACCCTGCCGATGCAGTTCCGCATCGCCTGGACCTATGGCGAGGATGCGCTGCCGGCGGGATAGCCCTGCTGTTCAGCGCCGGCGCAGTTCCACAATCGCTTCATTGGCCAGGGCATCGGCGCGTTCATTGTCGGGGTCGCCGCTATGGCCCTTCACCCAGCGCCATTCGATGGTGTGGCGCTTGCAGGCGGTGAGCAACGCCTGCCAGAGTTCGGCATTCTTCACCGGCTTCTTGTCCGTCGTCTTCCAGCCATTGCGCTGCCAGCCATGCACCCATTTGGTGATGCCATCGCGGACATAATTGCTGTCGGTGGACAGGATGACATGCGCCGGCACCTTCAGCGCGTTGAGCGCCTCGATGGCCCCGGTCAGCTCCATGCGGTTGTTGGTGGTGTGCGCCTCGGCGCCCATCAGCGTCTTTTCGGTGCCATTGGCGGCGCGCAGGATGGCGCCCCAGCCGCCGATGCCGGGGTTGCCCTTGCAGGCGCCATCGGTGGCGATGACAACACGCGGCCGGGATTCGCTGGCGGTTTCGGTCATCGGCCCAACATCATGTCGGGCGTGGCGCGGGCGTACCAGGCCATGCGCCGGGCAAAGGCCATCGGGTCCTTGCGCGTCACCAGCGCATCGGCCGGCGTGTTCAGCCAGTCATAGGCGCGGGTCAGCGTGAAGCGCAGCGCCGCGCCCTGGCCGAGCCGGGGCAAGGCGGTGATTTCCGCTGCGGTCAGCCCGGCGGTTTCGGCATAGCCGGCGGCGAGCGCGGCGGCGCGTTCGGGATAGTGCACGCGCCCCACCGCCGAAAAGCACCAGGCGGCATGGGTGACCGCATAGTCGAAGGCCCGCGCCTCTGTACAGGCAAAGTAGAAATCGATGAGGCCGGTGACGGTCTCGCCGTTCAGCAGCACATTGTCGGGAAACAGATCGGTGTGGACGGCGGCCATCGGCAGGCCGAGCGGCCAGTCATCGGCGGCGGCCAGTGCGTCGGCGACCAGCCCCGGCAGATCGGCGTCGATATCGGCCATGCCGGTGCCGCAGCGCAGCGCCATCGCCCGCCAGGCGGCATGGCCGAGATTGTTGGCGCGATAGGGCGCGAAATCCGCCACCGCAGTGTGTAGCCGACCCAGTGCGGCGCCGATGGCGTGGCAATGCGCCGGGCTGGGTTCCGCCACCGACAGGCCGGGCACGAATTCGATGATGCAGGCCGGGCGGCCGTTGAGTTCGGTCAGCGCCACGCCGTCACGGTTGGGAATGGGCCGCGGCACCGGCAGGCCCTTGTCGGCCAGATGGGTCATCAGCGCCAGGAACCAGGGCAGATCTTCGGTGACGACGCGTTCTTCATAGAGGGTCAGGATGAAGCGGGCGCGGTCGGTATCCAGCAGGAAATTGCTGTTCTGCACGCCTTCGGCGATGCCCTTGCAGCTGAGCGCGCGGCCGATATCATACTGCACGAGGAATTCCGCCAGCTGGCTGGCGGTGACGGCGGTGAAAACAGCCATGGCGGCGCGCCGCTGCGGCTTATTCGGCGACGAGCGCGCGCGGCAGCTTGAACACCACCTGCTCGACCGCGGTGGTGATGTTCTCGGTGGTGACGGTGTAGCGTTCGCCCAGCGCCGCCAGCACTTCCTGCACCAGGATTTCGGGGGCGGAGGCGCCGGCGGTCAGCCCGACGTGCTGAACCCCGTCGAACCAGGCCCAGTCGATTTCGGCGGCGCGCTGGATCAGATAGGCGGCGGCGCCTTCACGCTCGGCAACTTCGCGCAGTCGCTGCGAATTGGAAGAATTGGTGGCGCCGATGACCAGTACCAGGTCGCAGCGCGGCGCCATCGCCTTGACCGCCGCCTGACGATTGGAGGTGGCGTAGCAGATATCGTCGCCCTTCGGCCCGATGATGCTGGGGAAACGGCGCTGTAGTTCCGCCACCATGTCGGCGGTATCGTCGACCGACAGCGTCGTTTGCGTGAGAAAGCCGAGATTTTCGGGATCGGCGACGGTGACCGCCTGCGCATCCTCCAGCGTTTCGATGAGCGTCATGGCGCCCTCCGGCACCTGGCCGAAGGTGCCGATGACCTCGGGATGGCCCTGATGGCCGATGAACAGGATATGGCGGCCCTGATCGACCAGCCGTTCGGCCTGGCGATGCACCTTGGACACCAGCGGGCAGGTGGCATCGAGATAGTTCAGCCCGCGCATTTCGGCGGCGGCCGGCACCGCCTTGGGCACGCCATGTGCGGAAAATACCACCGGCACGCCGTCGGGCACTTCATCCAGTTCCTCGACGAAGATGGCGCCCTTGTCCTTCAGACTGTCGACGACGAAGCGGTTGTGGACGATCTCGTGGCGGACATAGACTGGCGCCCCCCAGCGCTCCAGCGCCAGCTCGACGATATGGATGGCGCGGTCGACGCCGGCGCAAAAGCCGCGGGGGGCGGCGACCAGCACGGCCAGATCGGACTTCAGGGCGGAATGGGCAAAGGGCGCGTTCATGCCGCCGCTGATAGAAGATTGCGCAAGGCTGCGCCAGACCGCTTTGCGCCGCAGGTGGGGCATGACATTGGCGATGCGACAACCTAAGGAAGCATCAGGCGCTTGCCAGCTGTAAAGGGACTGCCCCCCGTGTCGAACCTGCGTACCATTGCCCTTCTCGCCCTCGCCGCCACGGCGCTGGCCGGCTGCCAGCGCAACCCGCTGGTGGTGAAGCGGTCGTTCTGCCCGGCGGTCGCCGTGCCGACCTATGCCGGCGACACGACGCTGTTCCGCCCCGGCACGGCGCCCGACGCCGTCAATATCGATGTGGTGGCAACGATCACCAACGTCCGCGACACCTGTGTCGAAACCGCCACCACCTATGCCAGCGACGTGACCTATGATGTGGTCGCCCGGCGCAACGATACCGCCGGCGCCCGCAGCCTGACGCTGCCGGTGTTCGCCAGCGTCGTGCAGGGTGGCAATCTGTTGATGTCGAAGCAGATCAGCAGCGTCACCATCAGCTTTGCCGATGGCCAGGCCCGCGCCACCGGCAAGGGCGGTGCTCGCGCCAACATCTCGCGCGCCGCCGCCTCGCTCTCCCCTGAAACCCAGGCGCTGATCAATCGGAAGCGCAAGGCCACCGACCCCGACGCCGCGGTCGACCCGCTCGCCGACCCGACCGTGCGCGCCGCCATCCGTGCCGCCAGTTTCGAAGTGCTGGTGGGGTTCCAGCTCGATGAGCGTGGACTGGCCTATAACGTCACGAAGTGAGGCGCCACCTCACGCCGCCTGGACAAACCCCAACGGCAGGCCAGCGTCGGGCGTGAAGCCGTAAAGCGGTTCGCCGGGCAGGGCTTCGGCGAGGATGTGGCGAACCTGCAAGAGCTTTTCGAGGTCGATGCCTGTGGTCAGGCCCATCGCCTCCAGCATGAACACCAGATCCTCGGTGACGATATTGCCGCTGGCGCCGGGCGCGAACGGGCAACCGCCCAGCCCGCCCAGCGAGGCATCGAAGGTGGTGATCCCGACATCGAGACCGGCCATGACATTCGCAAGGCCGAGCCCGCGGGTGTTGTGCAGGTGCAGCCCGGTCAGCCTGTCGGCCCCGATGGCGGCGTGCACGGCGCGCACCAGCGCGCGCACCTGCGCCGGATTGGCATAGCCGGTGGTATCGGACAGGCCGACCTCGTCGACGCCCGCCGCCATCAGGGCTTCGGCAAGCTCCACCACTTTCGACTCGGTCACAACCCCTTCCAGCGTGCAGCCGAAGGCCGTCGAGACGCTGCCTTCGAAATGCGGGCGCGCCCCGGCCGGCTGGGCCTGCACCATGGCGGCGACGGCCCGCACTTCGTCCAGCACCTGCGCATGGGTGCGGCGGAGGTTTTTCAGCGAGTGCGTCTCGCTCGCCGACAGCGGCAGCGTCAGCTTGTGGGCGCCGGCGGCGATGGCGGCTTCGGCGCCTTTCGCATTGGGGACCAGCACGGCGACGGTCAGGCCGGGATGGCGGCGGGCGTGCGCCACCACGGCGGCGGTATCGGCGAGCTGCGGCAGCAGTTTTGCCGGCACGAAGCTGCCGACCTCGATCTCGGTGACGCCGGCGGCAACCTCCGCATCGATCCAGGCGCATTTGGCAGCAAGCGTCATCACGCGGTCAATCGACTGCAATCCGTCGCGCAGACCCACTTCGCTGATCAGGATATCGGGCATCGGCTTGCTCCAGAATTTGTCCGGACATATGCCGGTGCCGCGCCATGTTTACCAGAGGAATGCCGCATGAATGAATTGCCGCTGGCCGGCCTCAAGGTCGTCGAGTTCACCCATATGGTCATGGGGCCGGCGGTCGGCGCCATCCTTGTCGAACTGGGCGCCACCGTCATCAAGGTGGAGGCCATCGGCGGCGATGCGACGCGGCGGCTGCTCGGCTCCGGCGCCGGCTATTTCCCCATGTACAACCGCGGCAAACAGAGCATCTGCCTCGACCTGAAAAGCGAATCGGGGCTGGCCGTGGCGCGCGACCTGGCCGCCAGCGCCGACATCATGGTCGAAAACTTCCGCCCCGGCGCGATGGACCGGCTGGGGCTGGGCTATGCAGCGCTGAAACCGCGCAACCCGCGGCTGATCTATTGTTCGGAAAAGGGCTTTCTGTCCGGGCCTTATGAGGAGCGCACGGCATTGGATGAGGTCGCGCAGATGATGGGCGGGCTGGCCTATATGACCGGGCCGCCGGGCCGCCCCTTGCGCGCCGGCGCCTCGGTCATCGATGTCACCGGCGGCATGTTCGGCGTCATCGGCGTGCTGGCGGCGCTGGAGGCGCGGCATCGCACCGGTGTCGGCGCCCATGTGCAGAGCGCGCTGTTCGAAACCACCGCCTATCTCGTCGGCCAGCACATGGCGCAAAAGGCGGTGACCGGAAAAGCCGCAGCGCCGATGCCGGCGCGCGTGTCGGCCTGGGCGATCTATGACGTGTTTGAAACCGCCGATGACGACCAGGTCTTTGTCGGTGTCGTCACTGATGCGCTGTGGCAGAAATTCTGCGCGCTGTTCGGGCTGGACGACCTGTGGGCCGACGAAAGCCTGCGCGCCAACAACGCCCGGGTGCAGGCGCGTGAGACGCTGATGCCACGCGTCCGCGCCGAACTGAAACGCTTCAGCAAGGCCGATCTCATCGCCCGCCTCGATGGCTCCGGGCTGCCCTTTGCCCCCATCGGCCGGCCCGAAGACCTGTTCGACGATCCGCATCTGCGCGCCGGCCAGGGCCTCGCCCCGGTCACGCTGGAAGATGGCACGCAGACCTTTCTGCCGGTGCTGCCCATCGCCATCGACGGTGCCCGCCTTGGCGGCGGCGCGCTGCCGACGCCCGGCGCGGATACCGACGCGGTGCTGGCCGGGCTGGGTAAGGATGCAGCGGCGATCGCGGCGCTGCGGGCGGCGGGGGCGGTGGCGTAAAGAAGAAAGGGGCCTCAGGCGGCTGGGGCCGTAGGCCCCCGCCGCCTGAGGCGCTTCCTCCCTACTTCGTCCTGAGCGGCCGATCGTCGCTCGCTGCCAGCCACACCGCTGCCGTCCACGCAGCGACATTCTGGTCGATCTGGGCGCGGTCGACCTTGTCGAGCGTGTCGTCGGGTGTGTGGTGCAGATCGAAATAGCGGCTGCCGTCCTGTTCGAGTTCGAGGATGCCGCTGCCGAGCGCGCCCAGCGGCGCGACATCGGCGCCGCCGCCGGCTGTATTGTCACGGGTCGGCGCGATGCCCAGGGGCGCGAGCACACGCTGCATTTCAGCGATCAGCGGCAGGCCGGTGTCGGCAACTTTCGAGGACAGGCGATAGACCCGGTCGGCGCCGAAATCGCTTTCGGCGGCGAGGACGATCCTGTCGGTCTTGTGCGCTTCGGCATAGGCGCGGCCGCCATAGATGCCTTCTTCCTCGGCGCCCCAGAAGACGACTCGAATGGTGCGGCGGGGTTTCAGGCCGCTGGCCTTGATGGCCTTGGCGGCACTCAAGGTGATCGCCATGCCGGCGCCATCGTCGATGACGCCCTGGCCGATGTCCCAGCTGTCGAGATGCCCGCCGATGACGATGATCTCGTCGCCGCTGCCGGGGATGTCACCGGAAACATTGGCGGACTGGCCGTTGGGGTTGCTGCGCGGGGTGGAGATCAGCTTCACGGTCACCGGCCCCGCCGCCAGCCGCCGGGCGAGCAGTTCGGCATCGGGCAGGGCGAGCGCGACGGCCGGCGTCGGCGCCTGGCCGGTGGGGAAGCTCGTCGAGCCGGTGTGCGGGTTGCGGTGATAATCGGTGCCGAGCGAGCGGATCATGGTGGCGACGGCGCCTTTTTGCGCCGCCAGCGCCGGGCCGGCGCGACGCACGACGCCGTTGGTGCCATAGCTGCTGCCATCCTGGGCGCGCATCATGCGATGGTCGATGAAGGCGATCTTGCCGGCAAGGCTGCCGGGCGCCGCCTCCTGCAGGGCGGCATAATCGGCGAAATAGACGACTTCGGCAGTGATGCCTTCGGGCGGGGTGGCGCCGCTGGTGCCCAATGCGGCGATGGCGAGCTTCTGCCCGGTGCCGATGATCTCGGCGCTTTCGGCGCCGCGTTCCCAGACCGGCATGGTGAACGGCTCTTCGCGGATGTTGACGAGCCCGGCGGCCTTCATCGCCGCCTTCGCCCATTCGCGGCCACGCGCTTCCGCCGGAGTCGCCGCGAGGCGCTGACCGACGCGGGTGGTGAGATCGGTGAGCAAGGGCAGCGCATCCGACGCCGCCAGCGCCGCATCGCGCAGCATGGCGGCCTGTTCGACGCGGGACGGCCCGGCGAGTGCCGGCGTGGCGGCGAGGGCGAGCAGCAGGGCAAGGGTCGGGCGCATCGGCAGTTCCTTAGTCGGACAAGTCCCGCAACACATAGCCGCCAGCAAATTGCGCGCAAGCATCAGCCCTGCTAGAGGCTCGCCCGTCCATCCCCACCCGAATGCATGAAAGCCCCGCCCGTGGCCTATCAATACGCCTATGTCATGAAGGGTCTGTCCAAGACCTACCCCGGCGCCAACAAGCCGGCGTTCAAGGATATCACGCTCAGCTTCCTGCCCGGCGCCAAGATCGCCATCATCGGGCCGAACGGCGCCGGCAAGTCGACGCTGATGAAGGTCATCGCCGGCATCGACAAGGAATTCCAGGGCGAAGCCTGGGCAGCGGAAGGCGTCACCGTCGGTTATCTGCCGCAGGAACCGCAGCTCGATCCGAGCAAGGATGTGCGCGGCAACGTCATGGATGGCGTGCGCCCCGTGGCGGACATGATGGCGCGGTTCAATGCCATCAGCGCCGAAATGGCCGATCCGCAGGACGATACCGATTTCGACGCGCTGATGGAGGAAATGGGCACGCTCCAGGAAAAGATCGACGCCGTCGATGGCTGGACGCTCGACAACCAGCTCGAGATCGCCATGGACGCGCTGCGCTGCCCGCCGGCCGACAGCCCGGTCGACAAATTGTCGGGCGGCGAGCGTCGCCGTGTCGCGCTGTGCAAGCTGCTGCTCGAAAAGCCCGATATCCTGCTGCTCGATGAGCCGACCAACCACCTTGACGCCGAAAGCGTCCAGTGGCTGGAAAATCACCTGAAGGAATACAAGGGGATGGCGATCCTCGTCACCCACGATCGCTACTTCCTCGACAATGTCGTGAAGTGGGTGCTGGAGCTGGATCGTGGTCGGGCTATCCCGTTCGAGGGCAATTATTCGGATTGGCTGGAAGCCAAGTCGAAGCGCATGGCGCAGGAAGAGCGCGAGGACGAAAGCCGCGAAAAGGCCATCAAGGACGAATTGCAGTGGATCCGGTCGTCCGCCAAGGCGCGCCAGACCAAGTCCAAGGCGCGTATCAAGGCGTTTGACGAACTCGTTGAAAAGCAGGCCAACCGCCGCCTCGGCAGCGCCCAGATCCTCATCCAGATCCCGGAGCGGCTGGGCAACACGGTCATCGAGGCCAACAATCTGTCGAAGTCATACGGCGACAAGTTGCTCTTCGAAAATCTGAGCTTCAGCCTGCCGCCGGGCGGCATCGTCGGCATCATCGGCCCCAATGGCGCCGGCAAGACCACGTTGTTCCGCATGATCACCGGCCAGGAAGTGCCGGACAGCGGCAGCATCCGCATCGGCGAGACGGTGAAGCTGGCCTATGTCGACCAGAGCCGCGACGCGCTTGAATCGAACAAGAATGTCTGGGAGGAAATTTCCCAGGGCAATGACAAATTCTATTTCGGCAAGAACGAGGTGCTGACCCGCGCCTATGTCGGTGCGTTCAACTTCAAGGGTGCCGACCAGCAGAAGAAGGTCGGGCAATTGTCGGGCGGGGAGCGCAACCGCGTTCACATGGCCAAGATGCTGGTCAAGGGCGGCAATGTGCTGCTGCTCGATGAACCGACCAACGATCTCGATGTCGAAACGCTGCGCGCGCTCGAAGAAGCGCTGGAAAGCTTCGCCGGTTGCGCCGTCGTCATCAGCCACGATCGCTTCTTCCTCGATCGCCTGGCGACGCACATCCTCGCCTTTGAAGGCAACAGCCATGTCGAATGGTTCGAAGGTAACTTTGCGGCCTATGAAGAAGACAAGCGTCGCCGTTTGGGGGATGCCGCCGATCGGCCGACCCGTCTCGCCTATAAGAAACTGACGCGTTAACGCGCCAAGCGCTGGAGCAGGGGCCGCACCTTCAGAAAGAGGGTGTAGGCCCGCTCCAGCAACGCGAGCACGACCCGGTTTTGGGCCATAAGTCCAAGCGGGCGTAGCGGCGGAATTTCGCGCCACATGGCCGCAAAGGCGGCTGCACCAGACAGCGTCTCACCCTGTTCGGTGGTCGCGTGGAAGCGCGCAAGCATCAGGCTGCGGTCGATTGGACAGTTGGTGGAGGGTTCCGCGACGTCTGCAAAAGCAATGCGTTGCTGTTTGTCCAGCCGGCGCATCAGTGCGATTTCCCGAATGCAAAGGGGGCAGGCGCCGTCATACCAGACCGTCAGTCGCGCGGTCACGGTGTGATCCAGTTGCCGGTCCAACCGTTGCCGGATTGCTGGAACAAGGCCCGCTGGTTCCCGCAGCTTGTGAGTTTCAGCCACTCAAGTTCGATCGCGTCCACCAAAAGGACGCAAAAGTTTTCTCGGCCTGCTTCGCTCTCCGGTGCTGTGGGAGAACGGTTTAACAGCGCTTCGGGCAAACCGCTTGTCGCCTCGGGTGTTTCGGTTCCCGGTGGAGGGGCCGCGAGATAGCAGCGCCTGCTGGACAGGGCAGAGGTCTCCCACGCGTGATCAACAATATCCCCGGACCGCTCAATCCGGCCGACACCGCGCACGATCAATTGAACGCGAGCGTCTGGGTCGTAGCCAAGGAGGGCAACGTGTCCGGCGGCGTCAATCTGTAATGCTTTGGAAGAGCGGACATCGGTGTGGAACCGAAAGGTCGCGCATGGACCTTCCACCGCGCGCAAAACCATGATCCGGGGGGCGGGGGCGTTGCCTGATACCGAGCAGACTGTCGGCGTATGAAGCGGGCTATGGCGGTTGCGGACCGCACCGGCCCACATGACAAGGATATGGTCGAGGACGCCGTCTAAGTGATCTGTGGAGACTTGTGTCATTGGGGAAGGGTGAACTCACCGCTGTCCTCATCAAGGACGTAAAGGCTGCCTTCGGCGATCGCGAACCAGGCGCCATGCAGCTTGAGCTCTCCCGATGCCTCCCGCGCCTTAATGAAGGGAAAAGTCCGCAGATTGCGCAGGCTGACTTTGACAGCCTCCATTTCCAACGCGCGCTGGGGATCAGCCGGTGCCCTCGCCAAAACATCATCGCGGGCGTCGCTGACAATGCCCATCCAGTCATCGATGAAGATGTTTTGGCCCGATGCCGGGTTTGATTGCTCCAAGGCCGCTTTGATGCCGCCGCACTGGCCATGACCAACCACGACAATGTGCTTTACTTCCAAGCCGAGAACACCAAATTCAATGGCGGCCGACGCGCCGTGAAGACCGCCCCCCGTTTCAAATGGCGGTACAAGATTGGCGACATTGCGCAGCGCAAACACCTGCCCCGGCACGGTGTCAAAGATGGTCGCCGGGTCGACGCGGCTGTCACAGCATGAAATGACCATCACGGGCGGCGACTGGCCTTGCTCTAAGGCGTCATATCGCGCCTTTTGCTGCCGATAAGCGTCGGCGCGGAAGCGGTGATAGCCCTCTAACAGAGCTTTAAATTCGGGCATCGGTGTCTCCTGAAGCAGAAAATTGCTTAGCAAGCCCGGCATGGTTGGCAAGCCTTGAGCGGGCGGGTAAAGACCAGCGCATGAATGCTCCGACAAATCTGCAGATGGTCCGCAAGCCGGACTGGATTCGTGTGAAGGCGCCGACATCGGTTGGATATGCCGAAACAAAGGCGCTGATGCGTGCCAAATCTCTTAACACTGTGTGTGAAGAAGCGGCCTGCCCCAATATTGGCGAATGCTGGACCAAGAAGCACGCCACGGTGATGATCTTGGGAGACGTCTGCACGCGCGCCTGTGCTTTCTGCAATGTC
>NKIQ01000020.1 GCA_002256005.1 Alphaproteobacteria bacterium PA4
CGGCACGGGCCCGCTCCCCCGCCCGGCCACCCATCGGGATTATCCTTAGTGGGTGGCCGGGCGGAGGAGCGGGCCGGTGCCGCCCACCAGCAATCAACCCTGAAACCGCGCGCTTTTCGATTGGCCTGCCCGGCCAAATCGGGAATAACAACCCGATTGCAACCGCCCGGAGGCCCCATGTTCGCCCGCCTGTTTGTCGATCACCCGCGCGCCGTCAACGAAAGCTATGGCGAGCATATGGGCGCGGCCTTTGGAGTCGGCAGCCGGCTGATCGTCGCCGGGCTGAAATGTTTCGTGCACGGCCTGGTGCCGGGCCTGTGCAAGACATCGGGCAGTGATGCCATATTGAAACTGCACGGCGAAATCAGCCCGCGCCGTTTCGACCAGCCGACATTGTAAGGGGCGAACATGCACGCAGATTTGGGCTTTTCCGCCGCGCGGCTGGCGCGGCTCGATCGCTTTCTCGATGAAAAATATGTCGCCCCCGGCCGCCTGCCCGGCACGCTGACGCTGGTCGCCCGCCATGGCGATATCGCGCATCTGGGGATCAACGGCCATGCCGATGTCGCCAGCGGCACGAAGCTGGCCGAGGATACGATCTTCCGCATCTATTCGATGACCAAGCCGATCACCTCGGTCGCGTTGCTGATGCTGGTCGAGGAAGGCAAGATCGCGCTGGAAGATCCGGTGCACCGCTATATCCCCGAATGGAAGAACCTCGCCGTCTATGTCGCCGGCACCCACAGGATGGGCTTCCAGACCCGACCGGTCAGCCGGCCGATGCAGGTCGTCGACCTGCTGCGCCACACATCCGGCCTCACTTATGGTTTCCAGCTGCGCACCAATGTCGATGAAGCCTATCGCCGCGAAAAAATCGGCGAGATCGAAAAGGCCGGCACGCTCGCCGACATGATCGCCACGCTGGGCAAATTGCCGCTGGAATTCTCGCCCGGCGACGCCTGGAATTATTCGGTCGCCACCGATGTCTGCGGCTGGCTGGTCGAGGTCGTCTCGGGCCAGAAGTTCGAGGATTTCCTCAGCGATCGCCTGTTCCGCCCGCTCGGCATGGTCGATACCGGCTTCCACGTCCGCGATGGACAGGGCCATCGCCTCGCCAGCTGCTACCAGCCCAACCGCACCGGCGGCATTGATGTGCAGGATGCCGCGGCGACCAGCAGCTATCTGGCGCCGCCCAGCTTCATCTCCGGCGGCGGCGGGCTGGTGTCCACCGCCGGCGATTACCTCAAGTTCGCCCAGATGCTGCTCAACGGCGGCACCGCCAATGGCCATCGCTACATCAGCCGCAAGACGCTGGACCTGATGACTGCCAACCATCTGCCCGGCAACGCCAGCATCGCCGCCATGTCAAAGTCGCTGTTCAGCGAAGCGGCGTACGAAGGCATCGGCTTCGGCCTCGGCTTTGCCACCACCATGCAGGCCAGCCAGACGCTGATGCCCGGCAGCGATGGCGATTATTTCTGGGGCGGCGCCGCCAGCACCTTCTTCTGGGTCGATCCGGCCGAAGACCTGATCGGCCTCTTCATGACCCAGCTGATCCCGTCGAGCACCTATCCGGTGCGGCGCGAGGTTCGGACGATGGTCTATGCCGCGCTGGATGATTGATTGCTGATCTGTTACGTTCCTGTGCATTGGTCACGGGAGTCGACAGATGCGTCTGCTGTTCGTCGTTGCCGCCGCACTCGCCCTTGCCACAGCCCCACCGGCTGCGGCGGTGCAGATCCCGAATGGCTTTGAGATCACCGAGAATTTCGAGGCGCTGCCATTGGGTGCAGCCAGTTTCGACTTTGTCAGCGGTTATCTCGGCACGCTGAGCGGCGGCGCCATCATCACGGCGACGCCCGAATTTCCGGCGCTGTCGGGCACCCAGGTCTATGCCGGCACAACGCTGATCTTCAACATCGTCAACAAGGTCGATTTCGACTGGCCGGCGATCGGCGCCACCATTTCCGGCGCGGCGCCGGTGGCGATGACGGTCTATGGCTTCGACTATAATTTGTTCAGCGAGATCGAGGTGGTGACCCTGACCACGCTCGGCGGTGTCAACGAGAGCCTGTTCTACCTGGCCCAGACCTATAATTACGGCGTTTCGCGCGCTGTCTTCACTTCGTCGCAAGCCTTTGCCATCGATGATTTCATCGTCGGGCTGCCCAATGTCTCGCCGGGCATTCCGGAACCGGCCAGCTGGCTTACCCTGCTGCTCGGCTTCGCGCTGACCGGGGCGGCGTTGCGGCGGTGTCACGGCCAGGCGGCGCCGCTGCTGCTTTCAACGAAAGGGAACTGACCGATGCGCAATGCCCTTGCCGCCATCCTGCTGCTCGCCTTGCCCGCGGCACCGGCCATGGCCGTGCAGTCGCAGATCGGCTTTCAGTTCAGCGAGAATTTCGAAGGCTATGCCGACGGTCCGCTCGATCTCGACTACAGCTATGTGCCGCCCACCCCGACCTTCCGCCTCACCGGCGGCGCGATCCGGCCCGGATCGCCGGCAACGCCGGCCCGCTCCGGCACGCGCGTGTATGCCAGCGACGGCCTGATCACGCTGACCGATATCGGCGGCTTTGCCGATTATTTCTATTCGGCATCGGTGTTTGTCAGCGGCAGTAGCCCCATCACCTTCAAGGCCTTTGCCTATCCCAATTCCACCAATCCCTTCGTGCTGACCAGCCCGACCAACGCCCGCAACCACGGCTTCAGCTACGGCAACGCCGATCTGCCGCCCGGCGAACTGCCGCGGATTTCCCGGATCGAGATCAGCGCGGCGGCGCCCTTCGCCATCGATGATCTGGTCATCGGCCAGCCCAGTGCCTTTGCGCCGATTCCGGAGCCGGCGAGCTGGGCGCTGCTCGTCACCGGCTTCGGCCTGGTCGGCGGCGGGCTGCGAGCGCGCCGGCGGCAAGCAAATATTCTTGCCGCCCCTGTCTGAATCGGCTCAGCTCGCCGCTCATCATCACAGGCGCCCGGATGGTCCGGCGCCATGGTCATGAAAGAAGCGATCGCATGCAATTCACCCTGCTCTATCTGGAAACCGCCGCCGAGGCCGCGCGCGGCGAAAGCGCCGAGGCGCCGGCCTATTGGGGCGCCTGGGGTGCCTATATGGCGGCCATGGGCGCCGCCGGCATCATGGTCGGCGGCAATGCGCTGATGCCGCCGGCGACCGCCACCACGCTGCGCATCGCCGATGGCAAATGGCAGGTCGAGGACGGCCCCTTTGCCGAAACCAAGGAACAGCTGGGCGGCTATGTCGTCATCGAGGTGCCGGACCTCGACACCGCGCTGCACTGGGCGGCGCAGGCGCCCTGCGCCACCGCCGGATCGGTGGAGGTGCGGCCGGTGATGCCCAGCCCCGGCGCATGAACGAGGCCGCGCGCCGCAGCGCCGAACCGCCTGGATGCGCGCCGCTGGCGGCGGCGCTGGCGGCGCGCACCTCCTATGGCCGGCTGCTGGCACTGCTCGCCAGCCGCAGCCGCGATATCGCCGCCGCCGAGGATGCGCTGGCCGAAGCGCTGGCGACGGCGCTGGCGGTGTGGCCGGCGCGCGGTGTGCCGGACAATCCCGATGCCTGGCTGTTGACCGCGGCGCGGCGCAACATCGGCCGTGCCCGCGCCCGTGGCGCCACCGCCGCGCGGGAAAGCGAGACGATGCAGATGCTGCAGGACGAACGCGACGCCGCCGGGCCGCTGCCGTTCGGCGACGACCGGCTGAAGCTGCTGTTCGTCTGCACTCACCCGGCCATCGCCGCCGATGTGCAGGCGCCGCTGATGCTGCAGACGGTGCTGGGGCTGGACGCAGCGCGCATCGCCGCCAGCTTCCTCGTTTCCCCTGCGGCGATGGGGCAGAAGCTGGTGCGTGCCAAGCGCCGCATCCGCGACGCCGGCATCGCCTTTCAGGTGCCCGACGCGGCGCAATTGCCGGCGCGGCTGGCGGCGGTGCTGCAGGCGATTTACGCGGCCTTTGGCAACGGCTGGGACGATCTGAAGACGCGCGATGGCCTGACCAGCGAGGCGATCTGGCTGGCGCGGCTGCTGTGCGAACTCCAGCCCGAACAGCCGGAAGCGATCGGGCTGCTCGCGCTGATGCTCCATTGCGAGGCGCGGCGGCCGGCGCGCCGCGACGCCGCCGGCGCCTTTGTGCCGCTCAGCGCGCAAGACCCGCAGCGCTGGGACGCGGCGATGCTGCATGAGGCGGAGGCGCTGTTGCGTTTCGCGGCGTGCTTCGGGACGCCCGGCCGCTTCCAGCTGGAGGCGGCGATCCAGTCCCTGCACGCCGAACGGGTGCTGACCGGCGCCGATCATGGCACGGCGCTGCTGGCGCTGCACGATCTGCTGCTGCGCATCGCGCCCAGCGCCGGCGCCGCCGTGGCGCGGGCGGCGGTGCTGGCGGAGACGGACCCGGCGGCGGCGCTGGACGCACTTGCGGCGCTCACCGATCGCTGCGCCGATTACCAGCCCTGGTGGGCGACACGGGCGCATGTGCTGCGCCGGCTCGGCGATGGTGACGGCGCGCGGGTGGCTGCACGCGCCGCCGCCGACCGCACCGGTGACGCGGCGGTGCGCCACTATCTCCTCGCCACCCTACAAGACTGATCCCGCGTTCGACCACGCTGGTCGACGGACTGGCTATTTGCGCTTGTCGGCCGTCGCGTCCGGCGTTGCCTTGCCAGTGTCCTTCTTGCTGTCCTTCTTGCTGTCCTTCTTCTTGTCTTTGCCGTCGTCATCGTCCGCATCGTCGTCAGACTTTGGCTTGGGCACTGCGGCGGCGCATTCCTTGGCAAGGTCGCCATAGCTTTCGCATCTGGTGACCAGCGCCTTGGCGGCTTCCAGCTCGCCGGTGCCGACATAATGCTTGATCCTTGCCACGATGACTTCGCGATCGCCAAAGCGCTTCCCGGCCAGATCCAGCGCCGACAGCGCCGCCGCCGGCTTGCGCAGGGCGTCCCGGATCGAAGCGAGGGTGATATAGGCCGAAACCGGTGCGCCCACACTGTCGATGGCGCGTGCATAGGCCAGTTCCGCCTCGGCCAGACGACCTTCAAAGCTGTAGGTCTGACCATCGACCATGTGGAAGAAGGCCGAACGGATGCGCGGCGGCGGCGCGGCGGCGGCAGGCGCCGATGCTGGCGTCCTCGCCTTGCCCTTTGCCGCCGGTTTCTTGTCCGGCTTCTTTGGCGGCGCCGGCTTGTCCGCGGTCGCGTTGCGGGTCAATGCGATGAACTGCGCGCGCGCGGCATCGAGCAGTTTGCGCGCCTCGGCGTATTTCCCCTCGACATTCAACTGGCTCGCCGTGGTGGCGGCCTGGTCAGGGCCATATTCGCGATTGAAACCATTGAACAATTCGGATGGCGTGGCGATGTTCACCCGCTTTGCAAAGGCGTCGCCGGTTTCCGCGGGCTTTGCCGACTCGTCAAAGGCCGCAGCATCTTCCGTCGACACCTGCTGCGCCGCCTGCTCCTGGAAATTGCCGGCATAGGCGGAAATGGCTTCGATCCGGCGATCGGAGCTGTAGTAAAGGTGGATCTTGTCCTTGTCGAAATGGCGCTTGATGATGTCCATCGCCGCTTCGACGATAGCAGCCAGAATGCGACCCTTCGCCATATCCAGTGTCGACTGCAGGCCGCCGTTCATCAGGCTGTCGGGCGCCGCTTCGGCAAAGGCCGACAGATTGGTCTTCAGCCGCGATTCAAGCGTCTTTGTCGCCTTCTGCAGCTGCGCAATCAGATTGTCGTCATACTTCTCATAGGCGTCGAGCACCTTGGAGGCCGATCGCGGATCGCCATAGGCCAGGCGTCGCTTGCCGAAGAAATCGACGGAAGCGAAATCCGCCAGACTTTCCTGCTCCTTGCGATACGGGGCATAGCCGATGCGGTGCAATTCCAACTCGATGAGCGGGCTCAGCGCCAGCGCGCCCTGCAGGCCACCGATGATATCCTGGCTGATCAGCGAGCCGCCATCCTGCTGCGGTCCGGCGAGCTGGTTTACGGCGGCAAACAGCACCAGACCCGTCGAGATCAGATCCCCGACCGGAACCGGCTTCGATTTCTGCGCGAAGCGATTGGGGTGATCGTACAGCACATGGGCATATTCATGACCCAGCAGGAAGACGAGGCGTTGCAGCTGGGCATCGACGTCGGTGGTATTCTGGCTGACCATGGCCAGCACGCCTGTGGTCAGCACGATCTCGCTGTTGCTGGGCGTATAGGCATCGGTCCTGGCACTGAATTCCAGGCGGATCCGCGGCACGATATCGGGCCGGGGACCGGCCTTGGCGATGGCATTCACAATGCCCTGCAGGCGATAGATGGTGCCGGCATAGGCCAGCGGATCGATCTGCGGCCGCTGTTTTTCGTCGGTCAGCGGCTCGGCCATCGGCCCGAAACCGGCCGCCACCGGCGCGATCGCGAGCTTTTCCGTGACAACGGCCTTGTCATAGGTATCGAGCACCGGCTTGTCCGGCAGCGGGATGCCGCCGGCCTTGCGCACAAAGGCCGGCGCCGCCGGCGTCTTGGCCGCATCGGCCGCCAGGGCCGGCGCAGCGAACCCGGGCGCCAGCAGCGCGATGGCCGAGACGAGGCCGAGCCGGTGGATTCGCCTGATCAGGGACATTTGCCGCATGGCGCCGCTGCCGGCGTGCCGCTGATGTCCGTCCGTTGCGCGAGGCAGACGCATTCGGCGACGGCGTTCATCTCGCTTTGCAGGATGAGATAGCCCGTGCCGTCCGTGTCCCGCCAGCGCAGATATTTCGTGCTGCCGCAGTCTTCCAGCGTCACCCGGGTTTCGCCAGGCTTTCTCGGCAGAACTCTGCCGGTTGGCACTGCGGCGCCATTTTCCAGCTTGAACAGCGTTATGGCGCCGGCCGCAACGGGGATATTGCGGACACTGGTGGTGCAGGCGGCCGCCACCGGCACTGCCGCAATGAGCATGGCTGCCGCGACGACAAGAACAGCCGTGAATTGCGGCTTCATCGTCATCCCCAACGGCTTTGAGCACCAATCGACGCGCCTCGACATGCTATCTGCTCCTCGATGCAAGCCCTGCTGACAGCAACAAAAGTGAAATAGTAAGAACACCGCCGGGCAAGATTCCTCCCAGCAGGACAGTGGCGAAGTTCCAATGTCGCAACCATCCATAACAAAGTACGAACGCGATAAAAATTGTCAAACCCAAAGCAAGCGTACCCCTGAAAACATCTTCGCGAACCCTTTGCGTGTCACGGCGCAACAACAATTGACGACTGTGATTCCGCAGCGCCCACACCACGACGAGGAAAACCAAACTGCTGATATACTGGACCATATCGAGTTCATCGAGTCCGTAAAACAAGGCAATAGGCGCTCGAAACGGCTTCCCCTTGAACTCGATCAAATTATCGAGCGCCATTGCATGCATGAAAACACCAGGAACATTGTCATAAAATGGCACGACCCGGCGGTCACCGAAATTGGGTAGATCAAAACCAATGACTACAATCTTGCCACGAATTTGCTTGGCAAAATCGATCTCTGGCCATAGTTCTTTTTTATTGTCTTCGTCGATGATTGGCGGCAATTTTACATCGAGCTGATTATAGTAAATCGAATCACTATAGCCGCAACGTTCGCCATAATTGGCTTCCGTCTGCTTGCCGGCATCTGACTGCTCATTACGCTCAGACGGCTTGACGGCTTTGGTCGACCCTGCGGTTTCGGATGATGTGCTAACAGAGACGCCACGCGTGAAGCCGCGCCAAAGATAGTCGCCTACGGCTCGGTATCCGGTTTTCCGACAAACGGGCGGTACCAAGCGCTGACGCCATTTTGAAACGCCATACCCCCACGTCACCACCATCTTGTTTTTGCCAAGATTGGTTGTCGGCTGTGCGCAAGGCACGGCGCTTGTCGCGCACCAACTCCGATAGGCGGCAAAGGCGACTGTCGGCAGCGGGACACCGGATGCACCGGCAATCTTTGCAACATATTCACGCGGCGCTGCCGGATCGACATCGAGGGCGCTTTCATGGACGCCGCGCGTCCAGTCCGTGGCCGCATCATCCTTCACAAGAATATCCCGCAGCGGCTGCAACGTGGCATCCGGACCGACCGGACCGATGATCAAGGGCCGCTTGCGGCCGATCCGCTGCATTTCATCGGCCAGCAACTGCAGTTCGCTCGGCGCGGTGGCGGCCATATCATCGAAAACTGCCAGCTCCGCACTGGTCTGCGCCTTGGGATAAAAGACATCGAACACGATCAGCCGGGGATCGAGGGCATCGATCTTTCGCAGCAATTCCCGCTGCTGTGCATAGGTGATCGGCAGGCCGGTGGCGCCAAGTTCGTCTAGGGCATCCTGACCGATCAGGATGACCTTGATCGCATCCTGACCACGCCGCTCCTGCAGGCCATATACCGGCCCCCGTGCCGCGTCGATTGCACTGGCCGTCAAACGCTGATTTGCCTCGCCAAGACCGAAGCTGTCCAGCGTGTTGATCAGCACACCGAAGAAAAAGAGCAGCCAGAAGGTTTTCTGCTTATGGCGTTCCGGCAGCGAAACCACCCAGCCGACAACGCGCAGCACCGCGCGCACGACGCGCCGCAGCCAGCCCTTTCGCAATCCCAGCCTGTACCAGCGCGCCATATCGGACGACGACCCCCGCCGCTATCGTCACGCGGCGCACAAAGTTCGCACAGCCACCAGCTGACCGGTGTCTGCTCGCCCTGCACATCGCACAACGCCCCTGGCGGCGATGATGGCGACAGGGGCGTGACATGACAAGCATCTTGCCCGCCCTGCGCGCTTTCGCGATGCACCGATGCCAATATCTGCTCGCCACCCTGCAAGATTAAGCTGCTGTTGCGGCCCCGCCCGCCGCGCTAGACAGGTTGCAACGGCGCCTTTGCGCCAAGGGAGCAACCGCGATGACCGAATATACCCCGCCCAAGGTCTGGACCTGGAACAAGGAGAGCGGCGGGCGTTTCGCCGCCATCAACCGCCCCATCGCCGGGCCGACGAGCGACAAGGCGCTGCCGGTCGGCAAGCATCCGTTGCAGCTCTATTCGCTCGGCACCCCCAATGGCGTGAAGGTCACCGTGCTGCTGGAGGAACTGCTGGCGCTGGGCCATGCGGGCGCCGAATATGATGCCTGGCTGATCAACATCGGCAATGGCGAGCAGTTCGGCAGCGGGTTCGTCGATATCAATCCCAATTCCAAGATCCCGGCGCTCGCCGACCATTCCACCGATCCGGTGACGCGGGTGTTCGAATCCGCCTCGATCCTCGTCTATCTCGCTGAAAAGTTCGGGGCGTTCCTGCCTGCCGGCGGAAAGGCGCGGGTGGAAACCTTCAACTGGCTGTTCTGGGCGCAGGGCTCCGCACCGTTCCTCGGCGGCGGCTTCGGGCATTTCTATGCCTATGCGCCGATCAAGATCGAATATGCCATCGATCGCTATGCGATGGAGGCCAAGCGCCAGATGGACGTGCTCGACCGCCATCTCGCCACCAGCGAATATCTGGCCGGCAGCGAACTGACGATTGCCGATATGGCGACCTGGCCCTGGTATGGCGCGCTGTCGGCCGGCGCGCTCTATGACGCCGGGGAATTTCTCGATGTCGCCAGCTACACGCATGTCGCACGCTGGGCGAAGCAGATCGGCGAGCGGCCGGCGGTGAAGCGCGGCCGCATGGTCAACCGCGTCTTCGGCGCCCCCGAAATGCAGCTGCACGAACGCCATGACGCCGGCGATTTCGAGACGAAGACGCAGGACAAGCTCAACCCGCCGGCGGCCGCTTGATGACGGACTCTCCCGCGGCCATCGCCGGCCTGCACGACACGCTGGGCCAGCAGCGCATCATCCGGATGGAACCGGGTGATGCCGCCATCGAATACCGGGTCGGCCTGCACATGTGCCATTCCGGCGGGGTGGCGCAGGGCGGCTTCGTCGCCGGCTGGATCGATGCCGCCATGGCGCACGCCATCATGGCGAAATTCGGTTTCGACATGGTGCCGATGACGCTGGAGCTGAAGATCAGCTATTTCGCCCCGGCCAACCCCGGCCTCGTCGTGGCGGAAGCCTGGATCGAAGGCGGCGGCAAATCGACGGTATTCGCCGAAGGGCGGCTGTGCGACGGCAATGGCAAGGTGCTGGCCAAGGCCAGCTCGACGATCAAGATGCTGCCAGCGGCCAAGGTCGCAGCGATGGCGGGCGGATGAGCCTGGCCGCCGTCGAGGCGAGTCTTGCGCTGGCGGCGGAACGCGGCGGTGACCTGACGCCCGCCGTCTATGCCCGGCTGTTCGCGCGGCTGCCGCAGATGGAGGCGGAGTTCTGGCGGGACCGCAGCGGTGCCATCCGCGGCGAGATGTTGGCGCGGGTGTTCGAGGTGATTTTGGACCTGGCCGGCCCGCGCGCCTATGCCGAACAGATGATCGGCACCGAATATGTGACGCATGACGCCTATGGCATTCCGCGCGCCCTGTTCCCGGTGTTTTTCGCGGTGGTGGCGGAGGCGGTGGAAGCGGCCTGCGGCGATGGCTGGACCCCGGCGATGGCGGACGGCTGGGCAGCGCTGCTGGCGGATATCGACGCGATGCTGGGAAAGCTGGCGGCCTGAATACCTCTCCCCTTGGGGGAGAGGTTTTAATCCAGATTGGGCCGCAACCACGTCTCCGCCTGCTCCACGCTGACCCCGCGCCGCGCCGCATAATCCGTCAGCTGGTCGCGCCCCACCCGTGCCACACCGAAATAATGGCTTTCGGGATGGGCGAAATAAAAGCCCGAGACGCTCGCCGTCGGCAGCATGGCGAAGCTTTCGGTGAGGCTGATGCCGGTGCGGTCGGTGACGGCCATCAGCTCGAACAGCTGCGCCTTCAGGCTATGCTCCGGGCAGGCCGGATAGCCCGGCGCCGGGCGGATCCCCTTGTACTGCTCGCGGATCAGCTCGGCGTTCGTCTGCTGCGGCCCGGTTTCATAGCCCCAGAGGCTGCGACGGACGCGTTCGTGCAGATATTCGGCAAAGGCTTCGGCCAGGCGATCGGCCAGCGCCTTCAGCAAAATGTCCTGATAATCGTCATTGGCCGCCTTGAAGCGCGCCAGATGCGGTTCGATGCCATCGCCGGCAGTAACGGCGAAACCGCCCAGCCAATCCGCCTCGGGCGAGACGAAATCGGCGAGACAGGAGTTGGCGCGGCCTTCCCGCTTGGCGATCTGCTGGCGCAGGAACGGCAGGCGGGCGATCACCTCCGCGCGGTTGTCACCGTCGAACAGCACGACATCATCGCCCTCGCGCTTCGCCGGCCAGATGGCGACGACACCGCGCGGCCGCAGCCAGCCTTCGGCGACGATCTCGCCCAACATCGTCTGGGCATCGGCGAACAAGGCGGTTGCGCTTTCGCCCACCACGGCATCGGTCAGGATCGCCGGATAATTGCCGGCCAGTTCCCAGGCCTGGAAGAACGGCGTCCAGTCGATATAGGGGATCAGATCGGCGACGGTCACATCATCGACCGTCTGCACGCCGGTGAAGGCCGGCCGCACCGGCGGATGCGTGGCGAAATCAGGCACGAACGCATTGGCGCGCGCCGCGTCCAGCGTCGCCAGCACCGATTGGGCATTGTTGGCCCGCTTGATGCGGATATCCTCATATTCCCGCGCCGTGGCGGCAACGAGATCGTCCTTCAGCGTGTCGCTGACCATGGTGCCAGCGACACCGACAGCACGGCTGGCATCAAGGACATGGATGACCGGGCCGCTGTACGCCGGCGCGATGCGCAGCGCAGTGTGCACCCGGCTGGTGGTGGCCCCGCCGATCAGCAGCGGCATGGTCATACCGGCGCGCTGCATTTCGGCGGCGACAGTGACCATTTCATCGAGCGACGGCGTGATCAACCCCGACAGCCCGATCATGTCGGCGCCCTCGTCGTTCGCCGCCTTCAGGATGGTCTGGAACGGCACCATGACGCCGAGATCAACGACCTCGAAATTGTTGCACTGGAGCACGACGCCGACGATGTTCTTGCCGATATCATGCACGTCGCCCTTGACCGTCGCCATGATGATCTTGCCCTTGGACGAGCTGCCCTCGGTCTTTTCGGCCTCGATGTGCGGCAGCAGATGCGCCACCGCCTTTTTCATCACGCGGGCGGATTTCACCACCTGGGGCAGGAACATCTTGCCGCTGCCGAACAGGTCGCCGACGACATTCATGCCGTCCATCAGCGGCCCTTCGATGACATCGATCGGCCGACCGCCGCTGTTCAGAGCCACCAGCCGCGCTTCCTCGGTATCCTCGACGACAAAGGCATCCAGCCCCTTGACCAGCGCATGTTCCAGCCGCTTGTTCACCGGCAGGAAGCGCCATTCGTCGGTGGCTTTCTCCGCCAGTTTGCCGTCGCCCTTGAACTTGTCGGCGATGGCGAGCAGCCGGTCGGTGGCATCGGCGCGGCGGTTGAGGACGACATCCTCGCAGGCTTCGCGCAGTTCCGGGTCGATGGCGTCGTACACATCCAGTTGCCCGGCGTTGACGATACCCATGTCCATGCCGGCGCGGATGGCGTGCAGCAGGAACACCGAATGCATCGCCCGGCGCACCGGTTCATTGCCGCGGAAGCTGAACGACAGGTTGGAGACGCCACCGGAGATATGGGCGTGCGGGCAGCGGCGGCGGATCTCGGCGGTCGCCTCGATGAAATCGACGCCATAATTGTTATGCTCCTCGATGCCCGTCGCCACCGCGAAGATGTTGGGATCGAAGATGATGTCCGCCGGCTCGAAACCGATGCCGGTCAGCAGCTTGTAGGCGCGCTCGCAAATTTCGACCTTGCGCTGCGCCGTATCGGCCTGGCCCTTTTCATCGAAGGCCATGACGACGGCAGCGGCGCCATAGTGCATCACCTTCCGCGCCTGTTCGAGGAATTGCGCCTCGCCTTCCTTCAGGCTGATCGAATTGACGATGCCCTTCCCCGCAATGCACTTCAGCCCGGCCTCGATGATCGACCATTTCGAGCTGTCGACCATCACCGGCACCCGGGCGATATCAGGCTCGGCGGCGATCAGCTTCAGGAACGTCACCATCGCCGTCTCGCTGTCGAGCAGGCCTTCGTCCATGTTGACGTCGATGATCTGGGCGCCGTTTTCGACCTGCTGGCGCGCGACTTCCACCGCGGCGGTATAGTCGCCAGCGAGGATCAGCTTCTTGAAGACGGCGGAGCCGGTGACGTTGGTGCGCTCACCGATGTTGATGAAGGACGCGACCGCGCTACCTCCCCCCGCCGGGGGGAGGTCGGACTCGCGAAGCGAGCCGGGAGAGGGGTTCGCCTGTCCCGACAAGTGCAACCCCTCTCCCGGCTCGGCTGCGCCGAGTCCGACCTTTCCCTCAAGGGGAGAGGTGTTGTTGTGTTCACGCTGCAAAGGAAAAGGCCTCCAGGCCGGAAAGACGCAGGGCCGGCGCCGGTGCCGGCACGACACGCGGCGGATAGGCGGCGACCGCCTTTGCCATCGCGGCGATATGGGCCGGCGTGGTGCCGCAGCAGCCGCCGATCATGTTGATCAGGCCTTCGCGCGCCCAGTCGCCGACCAGACCGCCGGTGGTGTCCGGCGCTTCGTCATAGGCACCGAGTTCATTGGGCAGGCCGGCGTTGGGATAGACCTGGATCAGCGTGTCGGCGGCGCGGGCCAGCGCCACGACATGCGGGCGCAATTCGGTGGCGCCGAACGAGCAGTTGAGCCCGACCGACAGCGGCTTCACATGCCGGATCGAATGCCAGAAGGCCTCGACCGTCTGGCCGGAAAGGTTGCGGCCCGAAAGGTCGGTCAGCGTCATCGACAGCATGATCGGCAGCTCGCGGCCCAGCGCCTCGCCGGCCTCCATCGCTGCGAACGCCGCCGCCTTGGCGTTCAGCGTGTCGAACACGGTTTCGATGAGGATGATGTCGACGCCGCCTTCCACCAGCGCATCGATCTGTTCGCGATAGACCGCTTTCACCCCGTCGAAATCGACCTCGCGATAGCCGGGGTCGGAGACGCGGGGGCTGAGCGACAGCGTCTTGTTGGTCGGCCCCAGCGAGCCGCAGACGAAGCGATCGATGCCGTCCGCCGCCGTCGCCGCATCGACGCACTGGCGGATGATGCGCGCCGCCGCCCGGTTGATGTCGCCGACCAGATGTTCGGCGCCATAATCGGCCTGGGAAATGCGGTTGGCGTTGAAGGTGTTGGTGGCGAGAATGACGCTGCCGGCGGCAATATACTGGTTGCACACCCCGGCGATGGCATCGGGCCGGGTCAGGTTGAGCATATCGTTGTTGCCCTTCTGATCCATCGGCAGGTCGAGGCTGCCGCGATAGTCGGCCGCGGTCAGCCCCAGCGCCTGGATGGCGGTGCCATAGGGGCCGTCCTTGACCAGGATGCGCTGGGCCGCGGCGGCGCGGACGCGGGTGGCAACACTCATGCGGCAAGGTCCTCGAGCGCCGGGCGCAGCCCCAGCATGTGGCAGATGGCGTAGGAAAGCTCCGCCCGGTTCAGCGTGTAGAAGTGGAAATGGCGGACACCGCCATCGTAGAGCCGCCGGCATTGCTCGGCAGCGACGGTGGCAGCGACCAGCTGACGCGCCGCCGGCTTGTCATCCAGCCCTTCGAACAGCCGGGCCATCCAACCCGGAATGGCGGTGCCGCACGGTTCGGCCATGCGCCGCAGATTGGCGAAATTGCTGACCGGCAGGATGCCCGGCACGATTTCGGCGGCGATGCCGGCGGCAGCGACGCGATCGCGGAAGCGCAGGAATGTGTCCGGTTCGAAGAAGAATTGCGTGATGGCGCGGCTGGCGCCGGCGTCGAGCTTGGCGCGCAGCGCATCGAGGTCGCTGGCGGCGCTGGCGGCTTCGGGATGCACCTCCGGATAGGCGCTGACCGAGAGTTCGAAATCGGCGACGCGCTTCAGCCCGGCGACGAGTTCGGCGGCGCTGGCGTAACCATCGGGCCGCGCCTCGAACTTCGCGCCCTTGGCCGGCGGGTCACCGCGCAGCGCAACGATGTGGCGAACGCCGGCCTGCCAATAGGCGCGGGCAATGGCGTCGATCTCGTCGCGGCTGGCATCGACGCAGGTCAGATGCGCCGCCGCCGGGATCGCGGTGTCGCGCACGATGCGCGCCACCGTGGCATGGGTGCGTTCGCGGGTGGAGCCGCCGGCGCCATAGGTGACCGAAACGAAACGCGGGGCCAGCGGCGCCAGCGTTTCGACCGATTCCCACAGCGTCGCCTCCATCACCGGCGTCTTCGGCGGGAAGAATTCGAAACTGACGGCGATATCGCCGGGCAGGTCCGCAAATTGCGGGGCTGCCGGATCTGCCACACCATTCACGCTGCCAATCCCTTCACACCGGCCGGGCGCTGGCCCAGCCACAAACTCACGCCCAGGCCGTCGGGCGCCGGCAGTTGCGCCGCGACCGACGCGTCGAGCCCCGCCGCGGTCATCCAGCCCAGCACCTGGTCATCGCCGAAACCCAGCCGCACATGCCGCTGCCGCTCGCGAAGTTCCTCGCGATCGTGCGGCATGAAATCGATGACCAGCAGCCGGCCCTGTGGCGCCAGCAGCCGCGCGCTTTCGGCGATGGCGGCGGCCGGATCATCGGCGAAGTGCAATACCTGGTGCAGCACCACCGTATCGGCGCTGCCGTCACCGCGCGGCAGCGCATACATGTCGCCGCGCCGCACCTCGGTCTGTGCCGACAGGCCGGCCGCCTCGATACGGCCGCGCGCCAGCCGCAGCATTTCCGGCGAACGGTCGATGGCCAGCGCCAGCCGGGCGTGCGGCGCCAGCAGTTCGATCATGCGCCCGGTGCCGGTGCCGACATCGACAAGCATGCCGAGCGGGCGATCCGCCAGCGCCGCGACGATGGCGGTTTCGACGGCGGCTTCCGGCACATAGGCGGAGCGTTCCCGGTCCCATTCGTCGGCATGGGCGGCGAACCAGGCATCGGCAGCGGCCGCGCGCTCGGCGCGGACGATCGCCAGCCGCGCCTGATCGGCGGCACCGGCTTCGACGGCGACCGCATCGATCATTGCAAAGGCCGCCGCGCACAGCGCCGGCTGGCCCAGCCGCACGAACACCCAGGCGCCTTCCTTCGACCGCGCCAGCAGCCCGGCATCGGCGAGGATGCGGATATGGCGGGACACGCGCGGCTGGCTCTGCCCCAGCACGGCGGTGATCTCGCCGACCGACATTTCCATGTGGCGGACAAGCAGCAGGATGCGCACCCGGCTGGGGTCGGCCAGCGCTCGCAGCAGGGAAAGCAGATTGTCCATGCGCATTGGACATAAAGATATCTTTATATGTGTCAAGAGGCGCCGCAACCCGTTGCGCCGGGTTGCACAATGATCCCAAGCTGTCATTGTGCCGCCGCCGGGGTGCAGATCGGGACAGGTGGTTGATGCGTCGTTGTTTTTATGTGTCGTTGCTGGCCCTGCCCCTGCTCGCCCCCCTGTCGGCCTGCACCACGCCGCGCGCCGGCGGGCTGGAGCGCGCCGAGGCCGACCCCTGGGAAAAATCCAACCGCAAGATCTATGCGTTCAACAAAAAGCTCGACAAATATGCGCTGAAGCCGGCGGCCCAGGTCTATCGCACCGCGGTGCCGACCGCGGCCCGCCATGGCATCACCAACGTCTACAACACCTACAATGAGCCGCTGAATTTCATCAACGCGCTGTTGCAGGGCAAGATCAAGCAGGCGTTCCGTTCGGTCGATCGCTTCATGATCAATGCGACACTGGGGGTCGGCGGCCTTGCCGACAATGCCACCGAGCTTGGCCGGCCGGAGGAGCCGGAGGATTGGGGCCAGACCTTTGCCACCTGGGGCATCAAGTCCGGCCCCTATCTCATGCTGCCGCTGTTCGGGCCGTCGACGCTGCGCGACAGTTTCGGCCTGGGTTTCGATTTCCTGGTCAATCCGGCGGACTTCGCGCGCAATGCCGCCTTCAATCCGACGCTGTTGTGGCAGGCCGGCCAGGTGTCGGTGCGCATCGTCAATCTGCGTGCCCGCATCGCCGATCAGGGCGGTGATGCCGTGCTGGCCAACAGCCTCGACGAATATACGCTGGTGAAATCCGCCTATCTGCAACGCCGCAAGAGCGACATCTGGGACGGCAACCCGCCCTATGTGCCGGAGGATGACGGCACGGCAGAGGATGCGGCACCGTCGGCGGATGCGCCGGCACCGGCCCCGGCCAGCGAGCCTAGCGCAGCGCCACCGCCGAAATGACCGGCAGCAGCGGCGCCAGCCGGCCGAAGGCGCGCTCCTGCTCCTGCACCACCGGCGGCAACGCAAAGCCGGCGGCGCGGACCATGGCGGCACTGTCGCGGTTCAGATGGCAGCCGACGCCGACGACCTTCTGAAGCGGCGTCAGCCGGTGCTGCCAGCGCTGGCGGTCGGCATCCTCGCTCAGCACATGTTCGAAGAACAGGAACTGCCCGCCGGGTTTCAGCACGCGGCGGATTTCGGCGAGCACCTGCGGTACGTCGCTGACGCTGCACAGGGTGAGGCAGGTGACGACGGTATCGAAGCTGGCATCGCCAAAGGGCAGCGCTTCCCCCGCCCCCGGCACCGACACGACCGGCACCGGGCTGGCGGCCAGCGCGTGCGCGGCGCGGCGGTTCATGCCGTCTGAGGGTTCGACCACCGTCAGCCGCGTCACCCACGCCGGATCATAATAGGGCAAGGTCGCGCCGCTGCCGAAGCCGATTTCGAGCACCTGCCCCCGCGCCTGGCCGACCAGCGCCGCCCGCCGCGCCGCGATGCGCGGATGGCCGAGCGCCTTGTCGAGCAGCCAGGGGAATATCGTTTCGCTGTAAAGACCCATGGCTTCAGTCTGCGCCCGGCGTTCCCTCCCCGCAATCCTCATGCTATCGATGGGGCATGCGCGCCCTGCCCTTCCTTGCCCTGCTGTTCCTTGCCGCCTGTGGCAGCAACGACGCTGCGCCGGTGACCGGCGATGAAGCGAAGGTGACGGCCAAGGCGGTCGCCGATGTCGATGCCGCCATGGCCGAGGCGAAGTCTGCCCGCGCCGTGCCTGCGGCTGCCCCCTGACGCTCCCGAAATCTCCCGAAATCCCCCTTCCCTATCCCCACCATCAGGTTGCGCCACCCCGTGACGCCGCCCACAACGGCCATGTGCCGAATGGGGATGACCGATGGATTTCAACCTGCCGCCCGAGCTGACCGCCTATCTTGCCGAGCTGGATGACTTCATCGAGCGCGAGATCAAGCCGATCGAGCAACGCGATGACAATATGCGGTTTTTCGACCATCGCCGCGAATATGCCCGCACCGATTGGGACGCCGGCGGCCTGCCCAAACACGAATGGGAAGCCCTGCTCGCCGAAGCCCGGGAGGTCGCCGACAAGGCCGGCCACTACCGCTTTGCCTGGCCGGTCGAAATGGGCGGCAAGGGCGGCAGCAACCTCGCCATGGCGGTCATCCGCGAACATCTGGCGGCGCGCGGCCTCGGCCTCCACAACGACCTGCAGAACGAACATTCGATCGTCGGCAACAACCCGTTCATCCTGCTGTTCAAGGCGTTCGCGACGCCCGAACAATATGCCCGCGACAGCGAAAAGCTGCTGACCGGCGCCATGCGCACCGTCTTCGGGCTGACCGAGCCCAACCATGGCAGCGACGCCACCTTCATGGAAACCCGCGGTGTCCGCGAGACCCGTGATGGCGTGCCGGGCTGGCGCATCGATGGTGAGAAGATGTGGTCGACCGGCATGCATGTCGCCACCCACGCCATGGTCTTTGCCCGCACGTCGGGCAAGGATGGCGACGCCGCCGGCATCACCTGCTTCATCGTGCCGGCCGACACGCCCGGCGTGAAGGTGGAGGAATATCTGTGGACCTTCAACATGCCGACCGATCATCCCCGCGTCAGCTTCACCAACGTCTGGGTGCCGGAGGACAGCTATTGGGGCGAGATCGACCGCGGACTGGGCATCGGGCAGAGCTTTGTCCACCAGAACCGCATCCGCCAGGCCGCGTCCTCCCTGGGCGCCGCGCATTACTGCGTTGAAGAGGCAGTGAAATATGCGCGCGAGCGCAAGCCGTTCGGCAAGCCGCTCGCCGACAACCAGGCGATCCAGTGGCCGCTGGTCGAGCTCGCCACCCAGATCGAGATGCTGCGCCTGCTGATCCGCAAGACCGCCTGGCAGATGGACAATATGGAGCACAAGGCCATCGAGCGCGAGATTTCCGACAAGGTCAGCATGTGCAACTATTGGGCGAACCGGCTGGTCTGCGAGGCCGCCGACCGCGCGATGCAGGTGCATGGCGGCATCGGCTATTCCCGCCACAAGCCGTTCGAGCACATCTATCGCCACCACCGCCGCTACCGCATCACCGAAGGCTCCGAAGAGATCCAGATGCGCAAGGTCGCCGCCTTCCTGTTCGGCTATCTGGGGCCGAAACGCGCGCAATTCCGCGACGCCGGCTAGTCTCACCTCCCCCCGCCGGGGGGAGGCAAGGACTGGCGAAGCGAGCCGGGAGAAGGGTCTGCCCCCCACACGTCACAGGCTTTCGCATCGTTGAAGGAACGGCTAAGCCCATCCCGTCGCGCCAACGGGGGAAACCGGGCCATGTTCGCAATTCGCACGGCCGCCGTGCTGCTGGCTCTGTTCGCGCTGGCCCCGGCGCGCGCGGCCGATCTTGCCCCCGGCGTCACCCCGGTTGCCCCCGTCTTCACCACCGCCGGCCGGCCGCGGATCGGCCTGGTGCTGGGCGGCGGCGGCGCCAAGGGCTTTGCCCATATCGGCGTGCTGAAGGAACTGGAGCGCCGCCACATCCCCGTGGATGTCATCGCCGGCACCAGCATGGGCGCCGTCGTCGGCAGCGTTTACGCCACTGGCGCCGATGCCGCCGGGGTGGAGCGCATCGCCCGCGGTATCGACTGGACGACGGTGTTCAACGACAGCCTGAAGCGCCGTGACCTGAGCTTCCGCCGCAAGCTCGAGGACCGCCAGGTGCTGCTCGACTATCGGATCGGGATCGAGAACGGCAAGCCGGTGCTGCCGCGCGGCGTGCTGGGCGGGCAGAAACTCTATGCGACGGTGCAGGCGCTGCTGGCACCCTGGGCGGCAACCGACGATTTCGACCGGCTGGCCATTCCCTATCGCGCCGTCGCCACCGATATCGCCAGCGGTGAACCGGTGGTGATGGCCAAGGGCAGCCTGACCAGCGCCGTGTTTGCCAGCATGTCGATCCCCGCCGCCTTTGCGCCGGTGGAGCGCGACGGCCGCTTGCTGGTCGATGGCAGCCTGTCGAACAATCTGCCGGTGGATGTGGCACGGGCGATGGGCGTCGATGTCGTCATCGTCGTCGATGTCGGCGACCAGCCGAAAAAGGCTGAGCGCATCAATTCCGCCGTCGATGTCTTTGCCCAGATGCAATTGCTGCTCGGCTGGGAGGCGATCAAGCGCCAGCGCGACAGCATCAAGGGCCGCGACGTGCTGATCGAGCCCGATATCACCGGCCTGTCGGTGACGGCGTTCGACAAGCTGGAACTGACCATGGCGCGCGGCGAAGCGGCGGCACAGGCAGCGGGCGACAAGCTGGTGGCGCTGAGCGTCAGCGACGCGCAATGGGCGCTCTATCTGCGGGAACGCGCGGGCCGCAGCCATCCGGCGCCGATCCGCATCGATCGCATCACCGTCGCCAACACCAGCACGCTGCCGCAACGCGCGCTGGAACCTCTGATCACCACGAAATCGGGCGACCTGCTCGACGGCCCGGCGCTGCAGCGTCAGGTCGCCGATATCTATGCGCTCGATAGCTTTGATCGGGTGCAATACACGCTGAGCGGCGATCCCGGCGACCGGCTGCTGACCTTCGAGGCCAAGGGCGCGCGCGGCAGCCAGCGTTACGGCCAGTTCGGCCTGCTCCTGGGCAGCGATTTCGGCCGCAACGCCGATTTTGCCCTGGCCTTCGGCTTCACCGATCGCGACTTTCTCGGCACCGGCGCCGAATGGCGCGGCTATGCCCGGGTCGGCTCCGACGTGCTGCTCGACGTCAATCTATACAAACCGTTCGGGGGCTTCTTTGTCGAGCCGACCGCCTTCTATCGTCGCTATTCCTCGCTGCTCATCCAGAATGGTTCGACGGTCGCCACCAACCAGTTGCAGGTGATTTCCGCCGGCACCGGCATCGATGGCGGCATGGTCTTTGGCAATTGGGGCGAATTGCGCGCCGGCGTGCGCCTGGGCGGCGTCAACCCGGCGGATGGCAACAATCTGGTCATCGCCAAGGATTCAGGCTGGAACACCGATGCCGACTGGCGGATCGGCTTTACCTACGACACGCTCGATTCCCCGACCTTTCCGACCCGCGGCGGTTTCGGCCAGATCCGCTACATCGACCATATCGGCCTCGCGGGCAGTGAATTCACCCGCAACGAACTGCTGATGCAGGGCAGCCTGCCGATCACCCGCGGCAGGAACACGCTGGTGCTGTCGGGCCGGCTAGGCATCACCTCCGGCTCCATCGACAATTTCGTCGGCACCTATCAGCTCGGCGGCTTCCTCAACCTGTCCGGCCTGCCGCGCAACGGCCTGCTCGGCCAGCAGGTGCTGCTGCTGCGCGCCGCCGGCTTCCGCCGCCTCGGCGGCCCTTCACCGATCTTCGATCTCCCCGTCTACATCGGCGCCTCGCTCGAAGCCGGCAATGTCTGGGACAACAAGGACGACATCAGCCTCGGCGCGCTCAGGACCTCGGCCAGCGTGTTCGTCGCCTCGGACACGCCGATCGGCCCGCTCTGGCTGGCCTATGGCCGCAGCGGCGGCAATGGCTCCATCTATCTGGTGCTCGGCCGGGTGTTCTGACGTCGTTGCGTTCAGGCTTCGGCGTTTTCGCGCAACAGGCGTTCCACCGCTGCCGTCGCCGCGTTCAACCGATCGGCCTTTACCGCCTGGGCAAAGAGATGTCCCTGCACGAAGCTGATGCCGGCCTTGCGCACCACGGCAAGTTCGCTGGCCGTTTCCACGCCCTCGGCAATCACGCACAATCCCATGTCGCGGCCCAGCGCCGCCGCTGTCGCCACGACGTTGGCGCTCACCGGGTCGCGGTCGGCGCCGGCGATCAGAGTGCCACTGATCTTCAACCCGTCCAGCGGCAGGCGCCGCAAGCGACTGAGTGAGGAAAAACCGGCGCCGAAATCATCCAGCGCGATGCGAATACCCATGTCGCGCAGGTGCTGGATGACGGCGATCGAGGTCGTTTCATCGGTCATCAGCGCTGTTTCGGTCAGTTCGATGACGAGCCGGTTGAGCGGCAGCCGCGCTTGCGCCAGCGTGTCGACAAGCTCGCTGGCCAACAGCTCATTCTGCAGATCGGTGACGGCGATATTGGCCCAGAGGCAGATATCATTTCCCTGCCGCGCTGCCACCTGCGCGGCCTGACCGATGACGATCCGGCGCAGCTCGACCATCAGGCGCTTTTGCTGGGCGGTGCGCACCAGCCGGTCAGTGGGAATCGGCTCGCCATCATTGGCGGGCCAGCGCGCCAGCGCCTCGATGGCAAAGACGCGCCGGCCATCGAGACTGACCATCGGCTGATAGGCGACATTGATGGCACCGCGCCGGATGGCGGCGGCCACGCGCGCTTCCGTGCGCGTTCGTTCGTCGGCTTCGCGCAGCAGATTGGGTTCGAACACCGTGATGTTGGCGGTTGTTGATTTCTTGGCGTCCAGCAGGGCGAGATCTGCGGCGCGCAGCAGTTCAAAGGGTTTTGGCGACACCATCGGCACTTGGGCGATACCGGCGGCCATTTCGACGACGAGATCGATATCGCCCTGGCCGATTGGCGCCGAAACCGCCTTGGCCAGTTCGGATACGATGGCCCTGGCGGCATCGGCGTGCGCGGTTTCGGCCAGGATGGCGAATTCATCGCCGCCAAGGCGAGCCACGAACAGGCCGATTATGGTCGAGCGCAGCCGCAGGGCCGTGGCCGTGATCACCTGATCGCCAAAGGCATGACCATAATGATCGTTGACCTGCTTGAAGTCATCGAGGTCGACGAGAATGACCGCAAACGGCTTGCCATCGATCGCCGCCCGGGCGCAGCGCGAATCCAGTTCCTCCAGAAACGCCCGTCGATTGGGCAGCCCCGACAGCGGACAGCGCCGCGCCTCGCGATTGGCCTCGGCAATGGCCGTCTGTTCGCTGGTGGCATCGCGAATGACGACAAGCCAACCCTGTTCCGGGATGCGTTCGGCCTGAAAACTGATGACCCGGCCGTTGGGCAGATGCCTGACGGTATCAAAAGGTTGCGCAGCGGCCTGCATGACGGCGGAACGCTGGAGAAACAGCGCCCGCTCCTCGGCCGTATGCATGCCAAGGGCCGGGGCACCGGTTATCACATCGGCCGCTCCCAACCCGGACAATTCCATCGTCGGGGCATAGCCGAGCAAGTCGCGGCTGCGGGCATTCGCCTCGATCACGCGGTCCTGTCGATCAACGATGATCAGCCCATGTGGCAGATAGGCCATGGCCGCTGCCAGCCGGACGCGTTCGGAACGGAGCTCGTCCCGGGCGATCAGCGAACCGATCCGGGCGCGATAATTGTTGTGCGCCGTGGCAATCACAACCAGCGAATAGGTCGCGGTCCCAACCGCGGCGGCCAGCCGGACCCAATCATGCCACATCAGCAAAAGCGCCAGCGTGGATGGCAGTGCCACCAGCGCCACTTCCAGAATGGCGTTGCGTGGTCGGCTGGAACCGCCACTGGTTATGATGCCCAGCAGGGCGATCTCGATGCCGAACACCAGCAATTCCAGTTTCGGATTGTTTCCGCCTGACAGCACCATATATCCAATGGCACCGATGCCCGCGGTGACGAGAAGGGAGCCGATGGACAAGGGCAGCTCGAGCTGCCGTACACGGGCGATATCTTCGAGATCAGAGCTGGCGATGGCGCGCGTGTAGTAACAGGCGACGGCAAAACCCACGGCAACCACAACCACCGTCACCATCGGCAGGATGCCGCCAATCGCGCGCGCCAGCAGGAAAACCAGCGATGTGCAGACAATGCCGCCAAAGGCGACCGACCAGAGATTGCTGGCCAGGCCGGCGACGAACTGCCCGCGCAGATGAAGTGGCAGCGGGTCGGCCCAAAGGTTCGTCCACCGCACGATGGGCTGCTGCACGGCGCGCGCCTGGTCTTCTGCCCTGCTGCCGCTGCCCCTCATGTCGGCAATTCTAAACCGGTTGCATGGGCGTGTCGAATCGTTGAAATTGCGTCTTGCAAGGCGTTGCAAAGCCGCGCGCTGACGCAATGGCCCGCCGCGCCACAGCTTGACACGCTGCGCCCCCTCCCCTATCCGCCATCCAGTTCCCAAACGGGGGGCGCGCGTCCACGGATGCACGTCGGCCGGCGCGTTGCGCCCGCCGGCGCGTTTTTGTTTGGAAACGGGCCTCTCGTCAACGCAAAGCCCTTAGCACTTGTTCGACAGCCTTTCCGATCGCCTTGGCAGCGTCTTTGAAAAACTCCGCGGCCGTGGCGCGCTGACGGAGCTGGACGTGCGCGCGGCGATGCGGGAAGTGCGCATCGCCCTGCTGGAGGCCGATGTCGCGCTGAGCGTCGTCAAGCAGTTCATCGACGATGTGACGGCCCGCGCCATCGGCGCCGAGGTCATCCGCTCGGTCACCCCCGGCCAGCAAGTCGTCAAGATCGTCAATGATGCGCTGGTCGAACTGCTCGGCGGCGAAGCCGAAGGCCTGAAGCTCGACGTCACCCCGCCGGCCGTCATCATGATGGTCGGCCTGCAGGGCTCGGGCAAGACCACCACCACCGGCAAGCTCGCCAAGTTCATCACCGAGCGGCATGGCAAAAAGGTGATGATGGCGTCGCTCGACGTCGCTCGCCCCGCCGCCCAGGAACAGCTGCGCGTGCTCGGCGAACAGACCGGCGTCGCAACGCTGCCGATCATCGCCGGCCAGCAGCCGGTGGCGATTGCCGAGCGCGCCCGCCAGGCGGCGCGGTTGCAGGGCTTCGACGTGGTGCTGCTCGATACCGCCGGCCGCCTCAACGTCGATACCGCGCTGATGGCCGAAATGGCGGCAATCGCGGCCGCCACGAAGCCGGATGAAATCCTGCTCGTCGTCGATGCGCTGACCGGCCAGGACGCCGTCAATGTCGCCACCGCCTTCAAGGCGGAAGTGGCGCTGACGGGCGTGGTCCTCACCCGCATGGACGGCGATGCCCGCGGTGGCGCCGCACTGTCGATGCGCGCCATCACCGAGCGGCCGATCAAGTTCGCCGGCACCGGCGAAAAGCTCGACGCGCTGGAAGCCTTTGATCCGCAGCGCGTCGCCGGCCGCATCCTGGGCATGGGCGACATCGTCGGCCTGGTCGAACGCGCCGCTGCCAATTTCGAAGAGGCCGAAGCCGAAAAGATGGCGGCCAAGCTGGCCAAGGGCCAGTTCGACATGGAAGATCTGCGCAGCCAGCTGCGCCAGATGAAGAAGATGGGCGGCCTCGGCGCGCTGGCCGGCATGATCCCCGGCATGGGCGCAGCCAAGAAGGCGCTGGATTCGGGCGCCGTCGACGAACGCCTGCTCGGCCGCATGGAGGCGGTCATCGGCTCGATGACGCCCAAGGAGCGCGCCAAGCCCGAAATTCTCACCGCCAAGCGCAAGATCCGCATTGCCAAGGGCTCCGGCACCACGGTGCAGGAGGTCAACAAGGTCATCAAGATGCAGCTCGACATGGCCACCGCCATGAAGAAGCTGAGGAAGATGGGCGGCATGAAGGGCATGGCGGCGATGATGGCCAAGATGGGCGGCGGCGGTGGCGGCGGCGGCCTTGGTGGCCTCGGTGGTCTGCTCGGCGGCGCGATGCCCCCCGGTTTCGACAAGTTCAAACGCTAAACAATCCAATTTCAACGGTTCAACGAAGGAAGACTGAACATGGCACTGGCAATTCGCCTCGCACGCGGCGGCATGAAGAAGCGTCCCTATTATCGCATCATCGTGACGGACGCCCGCAACGCCCGCGACGGCAAGTTCATCGAAAAGATCGGCACCTATAACCCGCTGCTGCCGAAGGATTCGGCCGAACGCGTCAAGCTGGACGGCGAGCGCGCTGCCTATTGGCTCGGCGTCGGCGCCCAGCCGTCGGACCGTGTGGCCCGCTTCCTCGATGCCGCCGGCGTGCGCACCCGCGCGGCCCGCGTCAATCTGAAGAAGGGCGAGCCGGGCGAAAAGGCCAAGGAACGCGCCCAGATCGCCCTCGACAAGGCCGCGGAAGCCGAAGCAGCCGCCGCCCAGGCGATCATCGACGCCAAGGAAGCCGCCGAAGCCGCTGCTGCCGCCGCCGCTGAAGCCGCTGCCGCCCCGGCCGAAGAACCGGCCGCTGAAGCTGCTGCCGAAGACGTGCCGGCCGCCGAAGCGACCGACGAAACCGCAGCCTGACCGGATTGGTGAGGGTGGCAGTGCCAGAGTCCCGGCCCGTCACCCTCGCCGCCGTTGCCGGCGCGCATGGCATCACCGGCGAAGTCCGGCTGAAGCTGTTCGCCGAAGGCCTCGACAGTCTGAAGCGCCACAAGGCGTTCGTGGCCGGCGCGCGCACCCTGACCCTGACCGCGATCCGGCCCGATAAAGCCGGCGCCGTCGCGCGCTTTGCCGAGATCGGCGACCGCAACGCCGCGGAGAATTTGCGCGGCACGCTGCTGACGGTGGACCGCGCGGACCTGCCGCCGCTCGCCGAAGGCGAATATTATCACGCCGACATTATCGGGCTGCCGGTCGTGACGACCAGCGGTGACGCCGTCGGCACCGTCATCGCCATCGAGAATTACAACGCCGGCGACATCCTTGAAATTGCCTATCCCGATGGCAAGACCGTGATGGTGCCGTTCCGCCCGCCGGCGGTGCCGGAGGTCGGCGCGGCTGTTATCGTTGACCCGGATTGGCTGATTTAGTATATACATTGCGTATATACAGGAGCCGAGGCGATGGCACGCACCAAAATCTTCAAATCCGGCAATGCCAATGCCGTGCGCTTCCCCGCCAGCTTTGCGGTCGAGCCGGGCATGCTGGTCGAGGTGCGCGAGGAACAGGGGCGCTGGATCGTGGAGGCCCTACCACCCGAGCCCCGCAAGATCGATATCAGCGGCTTTGCCGGCAAGGCGCCATGGTTGAAACCCCTTCCGCCCGAACTTCGCGAATTCGAAGAACGGCCGAGCACAGTCGCACGTCGCAATGAGCGCGGCGACGCGTGATCCGCTACATGATCGATGCGGACAGCGCCATCTACGCGATGGCAGACGCAGCTTCGCCGGTGAATGACCGGATTGGCGACTGCATTCCGGGTGAGATCGTCATTTCAACAATCAGCTTTGCCGAAATCGCGCTGGGTTCGCATATCGGCAAGCCACCTGCCGCCGAAACGCTCGATGCTTTTGTAAGCGCCATCCCAATCGTTGCATTCGACGAGGCGGCGGCGCGTGAATATGCGCGGCTGCCGTTCAAGCGTGCGCGCTTCGACCGGTTGCTGGCTGCGCATGCGCTGAGCATCGGCGCGACCGTGGTGACCAACAACGCGGCGGATTTTGCCGATGTGCCGGGACTGAAGGTCGAAAATTGGGCGATGGCATGACCATGACGGCCAGCTTAGCTTTAACGCCGCTGGAAGAACGTGTTGCTGTGGCAATGACGAAGAATGGCAAGCAACTGGATATTGCCGAAATAGGGCGCGACACGGCGATGAGTCAGGACGCGGGCATTGACGGCATCGATGTCTGGGAGTTTGTCTGCAGTCTCGGGGATGACTACCGCATGGTCTGGCGACAGGTTCCTTGGGAGCGATTCTCTGATCAACGCGCTTCCTTTTATGGCTGCTCTATTCTGTTTTTTCCGTTCTGGCTGCTGTTGCGCATTTTGACATGGCCGATCCATCGTGAAGCCCCCATATCTGCTCCCCGCCGTTCCGAGGAACGTCTGACGGTCGGGCACCTTGCGGCAGTGCTTGAGCGCGGCGAGTGGTTTGAACCGAAAACAGTCGAATGACCTTCGCCGCCACCATCCTCACCCTCTATCCGGACATGTTCCCCGGCACGCTCGGCCACAGCCTTGCCGGCCGGGCGCTGGCCGATGGCATCTGGTCGTGCAGCGCCCGCAACATCCGCGACTGGGCGACGGACAAGCATCGCACCGTTGACGACACGCCGGCCGGCGGTGGCCCCGGCATGGTGCTGCGCGCCGATGTGGTGGCGGCGGCGGTCGATGGTGTCGCCAATGGTACACCGGTGATCGCCATGACGCCGCGTGGCGTCCCCCTCACCCAGGCTCGCGTTCGCAGCCTTGCCGCCGGCCCCGGCGTCACGCTATTGTGCGGCCGTTTCGAAGGGTTCGACGAGCGCTTGTTCGCCGCCCGTGCCATCGAGGAGATCAGCATCGGCGACTATATCCTGTCCGGCGGCGAGGTCGCGGCGACGGTGTTGCTCGATGCTTGCGTCCGGCTGCTGCCCGGTGTAATGGGCGCGGCCTTGAGCGGTGTGGAAGAAAGCTTCGAAAGCGGCCTTCTCGAACATCCGCACTACACAAGGCCCCCCGCATGGGAAGGCCATCTGATCCCCGAAGTGTTGCGATCGGGGGATCACGCGAAAATCGCCGCCTGGCGATTGCAGCGGTCCGAACAGGACACACGGGCACGGCGGCCCGACCTTTGGCAGCGTCATTCCGACGCTGCGGGTCCACCGCCCTCTGCCGCGCGACAACAGAAGAAGGAGGAATGAGATGAATCTCATCCAGCAGATCGAAGCCGAAAACATTGCCAAGGCGGTTGCCGTCCGCCCCATCCCGCTGTTCCGCGCCGGTGACACGCTGCGCGTCGGCGTGAAGGTCGTCGAAGGCGAACGCACCCGCGTCCAGAACTATGAAGGCGTCTGTATCGCCCGCAGCAATTGCGGCATGGGCTCGTCGTTCACGGTTCGCAAGATCTCGTTCGGCGAAGGTGTGGAGCGCGTCTTCCCGCTCTATTCGCCGAGCATCGAAACCATCGAAGTCGTCCGCCGCGGCGTCGTCCGCCGCGCCAAGCTCTATTATCTGCGCGGCCGTTCGGGCAAGTCGGCCCGCATCGTCGAAAAGCGCGAAGCCCGCCCGGAAAAGACCGCCGGCTGAGCCAGCGCGCAGCGCAGCAAACAAGACGCCGCTCCGGGCAACCGGGGCGGCGTTTTTATTGGGCCAGCGCACCCACCCGGAGCCGGCGCCATGCGCCGCCCGCAGCCGCCAAGGTACGGTTGGCCGAACAGGCCGGGAACAGCCGCGACCCGACCCGCGCGGCGCTGGCCAGTAGGCGCGACAGCCAGTGGCGGAATCGCAGCGACGTCATCAGCGGCCGCGACGCCGTCACCACGTTCCTGACCGCGAGATGGGCGCGTGAGCAGGACTATCGCCTGATCAGGCAGCTCTGGACGCATGACGGCAACCGCATCGCGGTGCGCTTCGCCTATGAACATCACGACGCCGCCGGGCACTGGTTTCGCGCCTATGGCAATGAGATTTGGCAATTCACCGCCGACAGCCTGATGGACCGCCGCATCGCCAGCATCAACGATCTGGCCATCGCCGCTGCGGACCGCCTGTTCCACTGGCCGTCCGGGCGGCGACCGGACGACCATCCGGGGCTGGAGGCGCTGGGGCTTTAGCGCCAGCCGCCACGGCGTCTGGCAAAATTGTTTCAGGAGCCGATAAGTTCGACAAGCCAGGCGAGGATGAATATCGCCAAGACTGCTGTCGTCATGTAGCGTCGGCCCTTCGTCCACCACCACTCTGGATCTTGGTCCATAAGATTAAAATCCATCACTTGCGGCAATACCGATCTGTGTTCCACAACTCGTGTGACAGGGCAATTTCTTCGGCGCTGGATTATATATTGTAGCCAAGGCTGCGACTCATGGGCGGGAGTACAGCTTCACGGCCTATCCAGCCTCCCACCGGACTCAACGCAGCGCAAATCCCGCCAGCCTCACTGCGCCGCCCTTCCCTGCCCAACCCGCCTTCGCTAAGACGAGCGGGTGCACAATGATCTCCCCACCGCCGGCCGCATCGAGGCCGGGCGCCATCTGTTGCCGATCCGTGTCTATTTCGAGGACACCGACCTGACCGGCATCGTCTATCACGCCAATTATCTGCGCTATATGGAGCGGGCGCGTACCGAGATGCTGCGGCTTTCAGGTGTCATTCATACCGAAATGATGAAAGACGGCACCGGCTATTATGCGGTGCATGCGATGAATTTGATCTGGCATCGGCCGGCGCGGCTGGATGATGAATTGCTGGTGGTGACGCATGTCACCAAGGTGCGCGCCGCCGCCACCTGCCTGACCCATCATGTCATGCGCGGCGACGAACTGCTGTGCAGCGGCGATGTCACGGCCGCCTTCCTCGACATGGAGGGCCGGCCGCGTCGCCAGTCGAAGCTCTGGCACGACCGCTTCACCACCCTCATGCAACAGGCCGCGTAATTCCGATGGACCCGATCGCCAAGGCTGCCGCCGACCTTTCCCCCTGGGCGCTGTTTCTGGAAGCCGATATCGTCGTCAAGCTGGTGATGCTCGGGCTGCTCGCCGCCAGCGTGTGGAGCTGGGCGATCATCATCGATCGGGCGCGCAAGCTGAAGGCGATCAACGCCCAGGCCAAGCAGTTCGAGGACTGGTTCTGGAAGGCCGAAAGCCTTGACGCGCTTTATGACCCCGCCGCCAAGGCCACCCACCCCAGCGCCCGGCTGTTCGTCGCCGGCATGAACGAATGGCGGCGCAGCCTGGCCCGTGGCCGGGTGGACCGCGAGGGCGTGCGCGCCCGGCTCGCCGCCATCACCCAGGTCAGCATCGCCCGCGAGATCGACGAGCTGGGCGACAAGCTGAACGTGCTCGCCACCATCGGGTCGGTCGCGCCGTTCGTCGGCCTGTTCGGCACTGTCTGGGGCATCATGCGCAGCTTCACCAGCATCGCCGCCTCGCAGAACACCACGCTCGCCGTGGTGGCGCCGGGCATTGCCGAGGCGCTGTTCGCCACCGCCATCGGCCTGTTCGCCGCCATCCCGGCGGTCATCGGCTATAACCGCATCCTGCACAATGTCGGCCGGCTCGAGGCGCGGCTGGGCGCCTTTGCCGAGGAATTCCAGGCGCTGCTGTCGCGCCAGCTCGACGGCATGGAGGGCAAGTAAGCGGTGGCGATGGGCAGCCCCAATCGCCGCGGCAAGCGCCAGCCGATGGCCGACATCAACATCACGCCGATGGTGGACGTGATGCTGGTGCTGCTGATCATCTTCATGGTGACGGCGCCGCTGCTGGTGACCGGCGTGCCGATCGACCTGCCCGACAGCAAGGCCAAGGCGCTGAAGAACGACGAAAAGCCCATCCAGGTCAGCGTCGATGCGACGGGCGCGGTGTTCATCGACCAGCTGGCGGTGCCGGCGGCCAGCCTGCCGGCCAAGCTGGCGGCGCTGCGCGGGGCGCGGCAGGATGATGCCCGCGTCTATGTGCGCGCCGACCGGGCACTCGACTATGGCCGGGTGATGGAAATCGTTGGCGAAGTCTCCGCCGCCGGCTTCAAGAAGGTGGCGCTGGTCAGCGACAGCCGGCCGGCACCGAAGCCCCAGTGACCGGGGAGCAAAAGGCGCTGCTGGGCGCGGCCGGCGCGCATATCCTGCTGCTGGCGGCGCTCAGCATCGGCTGGCAATGGCAGACCCGCGCGCTCGACCCGGCCGAAGAAATGATTCCGGTCGAATTCGTCGACATCGCCGATGCGCCGCGCGTCACCGAGGCACCCAAGCCCTCGCAGGAGGCCGCGCCGCAGGACAACAGCGCGCCGCCGCCCGCCGAAGCCACGCCGGACCCGCCGACGCCCGACACCCCCACCGACGCGGTACCGCTGCCCGATTCCAAGCCCACGCCGGCCCCGAAATCTCCCAAAATCTCCCGTTCCGACAGCCAACCCCTTGATTTTTCAAAACTGAGCAATTTGATCGACAAGGCGCTGCCGAAAGCCAAAACCAAGCCACTCGACACGTCCAAACTCGCCACCACCATTGCCGCCGCGACGCCCAAACAGGCGACCATCGACCCGCGCGCCGCCGCCACACTCGCCCAGGCCATCCAGGCCCAGGTCGCCCCCTGCTGGAACCCGCCCATCGGCGGCGCCGACGTGCGCCGCATGACCGTGGTGATCCGCGCCGACTTCGGCCGCGACGGCAGCGTCATCGGCACGCCCTCCATCGCCAGCCAGACCGGCGTCACCAGCGGCAACAGCGATTATGCCCGCGCCTTTGCCGAAACCGCCCGCCGCGCGGTGCTGCGCTGCTCGCCGCTGAAATTGCCGCCGAAGCTGTATGATCTGTGGCGGTCGGTGGAGATCAATTTCGATCCGGAGAGCATGACGTAGGGAAGGCTATATGCCTCCGGCGGCTGGGGCCTTGGGCCCCAGACCCCATTTCGATTTATGTCCTGGAATCCGAAGGTTGGACGTGGAAGCGATACAACAAATGGGGTCTGGGGCCTAAGGCCCCAGCCGCCGGAGGCATCCTGACGTCCCCCTCAGAACCCATAAACCAGCGTCAACCGCGAAATCGTATCGGACGTTTCCCGGCCCAGCGGCGGGTTGCTTTCGGTGTTGAGCTGGAACGAGGCGCGGGCCGACAGCTTGCTGTTCAGCTTGGCGGTCAGCGCGGTCAGCGACTGGACGGAGGTGTTGAAGCTGTCATAGAAAACCGTTGCGTTTTCCGTCAGTTCGAGGCCGCTGCTGATACCCCACCAGAAATTGCCGGCGCCGCGGGCGGCGAAGGTATTGTCCTGGACGCCATTGGTGAATTTGGTCTGGCGGAAGGCGGGGCCGGCTTCGAGGCCGAGGCGCAGTTTGGGCGAGTCGAACAGCTTGTAGCCAAGGCCGATGGATTCGGCGAAGCGGCTGTTGAAGCCCGAGAAACGGTCCTTTTCATAGGCGAGGGGCAGCAGGGCATAGAGGCGCGGCGTGATGTTGTAATTGCCCTCATAGCCGGCAAAGTAGCGCTCGCGCGACTTGACGCCATTCTGCTCCTGATAGTCGACGAGGCCGCGCAACTGATGCTTCCAGCTGCGCGTTTCCTTGCCCAGTGTGATACCAACGGCGACACCCCTGTTCTCGGTGTTGCCGCTGCTGACATTGGCACCGATTTCGCCCGAGCCGGTCCAGCCCTGGGTGAAGCCCTGCGCCGCCAGCTTGGCCTCGCGGGCCTCGGCCTGGGCCTTGGTATAGCCGGCCACCTTGGCGTCGATTTCGGCGGCCGAGCCGGGATTGGTCTTCTTGGCAATATCGGCAACGACCTTCAGCTGCGCGGCATCCCCCGATGCGGCCTCCAGCATGGCGGCAACCGCGTCCGGAATCGGCGCAGCAGAAACGGCCGTGGCACTGAGCAGCAGCAGGCTGGCAAATACGGTCTTCATGTCTGGAATTCCCCCGAAATCTCATCAACCGCATCGCCGATAGCGCAAGGCCTTTGAGGGTTAAAGCCCCCTGTCCCCTTATCAGCCCCCATTGTCGTTTCGTCCGTCCGCGTTAGAACCGCAGCATGAGCATCGCCGATATCCAGCCGATTCCCCTCAGCCTCGTCGACAGCGATCTTGGCGCCGCCGCCACGGCCTTTGGTGATGCCTTCGGCCGCACCGGTTTTGCCGTGGTGTCGGACCATGGCATCCCCCAGCCGCTGATCGACCGCGCGCTTGCCGCCACCAAGGCGCTCTTCGCGCTGCCGGAGGCGGTGAAGGCGGCCTATGTCGTCTCCGACGGCGGTGGCCAGCGCGGCATGACGGCGTTCGGCGTGGAGGCCGCCAAGGGCGCGAAACTCTCGGATCTCAAGGAGTTCTGGCATATTGGGCGCAACCTGCCGCCCGGTCATGCCAATGCCGCTATCATGCCACCGAACATCTGGCCGGCGGAGGTGCCGGCGTTTCAGGTCGCGGTACAGGCGCTGTACGATGCGCTCGATGCCACCGGCGTCCGCCTCCTCCGCGCCATCGCGGTGCATCTGGGGCTGGCGGCCGACTTCTTCAACGCGCCGGTGGCGGAGGGCAATTCCATCCTGCGGCTGCTGCACTATCCGCCGGTGAAGGACGCTCAATCCGGCGCCATCCGGGCCGGCGCGCATGAGGATATCAATGTCATCACGCTGCTGCTGGGTGCCGAAGAGGCCGGGCTGCAATTGCTCGACAAATCCGGCCAGTGGCGGGACATTGCGGCGCCGGCAGGCAGCCTCGTCTGCAATATCGGCGACATGCTGCAGCGACTGACCGGCGGGCGCCTGCCCTCGACCACGCACCGCGTCGTCAACCCGTCGCCGGAACGCGCCGCCTTCCCGCGCTATTCGACGCCGTTCTTCCTGCATTTCCGGCCGGACTATCGCATCGAAACGATGCCCGGCGGGCCGATGGATTTCCCGCCGATCACGGCCGACGAATTTCTGCGCGAGCGGCTGCGCGAGATCAAGCTGCTGTAACAATCGCCGGGCATGGCAAGCCGATACTCAGGGGATAGAATAATGCGGATGATGTCGGGCCTGATGGCCCTGGTGCTGGCAGCCCCTGCGGTGGCAGCACCGCTGGCGACACCGATGCAGAACGACAGCTATTGGCAGGATGGCCGCGCCGCGCTGGCGCAGCGCCTGGCGGCGGTCAACCGGCCGAAGCGGGCCAAGAATGTCATCCTGATGATCGGCGATGGCATGGGCATCGCCACCATCACGGCGGCACGGATCTGGGACGGCCAGAACCCCGGCCCCGGCCTGCCCCGCCGCAGCGGCGAGGAAAACAGCCTCGCCTTTGAAAAACTGCCGCATGTCGCGCTGGTGAAAACCTATAACAGCAATGCCCAGGTGCCGGACAGCGCCGGCACCGCATCGTCGATGAACACCGGCGTCAAGACCCGCATCGGCGTCATCAATTTCGGCCAGGACCAGCTGGCGGAAGCCTGCAAGACGCCGAACCTGCTGCCCCGCACCATCGCGGAAATGGCCAAGGCGCAAGGCCTGGGCGTCGGCATCGTCACCACGACGCGCATCACCCACGCGACGCCGGCCGCCGTCTATGGCCATGTGCCGAACCGCAATTGGGAAGGCGCCGACAAGGCCTATGCCAGCGCCGATCGCGCCGCCGGCTGCCCCGATCTCGCCGCCCAGCTCGTCGATTTCGCACCGGGTGGCGGCCTTGATCTGGCGCTGGGCGGCGGCCGCGCCCGCTTCCTGCCGCTGGCCAAGGGTGGCCTGCGCGACGATGGCGTCGACCTGGTGGCGAAATGGCAGGCACGGTTCCCCAAGGGCCATTATGTCAGCGACGCCAGTGGCTTTCGCGTCCTTAAGGCCGATGCGCCCGGCCCGGTGCTCGGCCTGTTCAACGACGATCACCTGACCTTCGAAACCGATCGCGACACGGCAAAGGAGCCGAGCCTGTCGGAGCTCGCGGCGTTCGCTGTCAAGCGCATGCAGAAGGCCAGCCCAAAGGGCTATTATCTGATGATCGAGGGCGGCCGCATCGATCATGGCCATCACGCCAGCAACCCCTATCGCGCCCTGTCGGAAGCCCAGCAGTTCAGCCGTGCTGTCGCCACCGTGCTGGCCAATGTCGACCTCAACGAAACGCTGGTGCTGGTCACCGCCGATCACAGCCATGTCATGACCATCGCCGGCTATCCGGAGCGCGGCAACGATATCCTCGGCTACATCAAGAATGCCGCCGCCGGAGAATCGCGCGGATCAACGTCGAAGGAAGGCTGGGCGCTGGATGATCGCGGCCAGCCGATGACAACGCTGTCCTATGCCAATGGCCCGTTCGTCACGCCCGGCCTGTCACGCCTGCTGCCACCGACCGACAAGAATTACCTGGCGGACAAGCTGCACGGCACCGACAGCGAAACCCATGGCGGCGAGGATGTGGCGCTGTTCGCCGATGGTCCGCGTGCCGATCTGGTCAGCGGCGTCATGGAGCAGAATGTCATCTTTCACATCATCGCCGAGGCCTTTGGCTGGCGCTGATGATGGGGGCATTCAGATCGGACTGACGATGCCCATGGCGGCGGCGATGCCCGCCGCGACGCCCGCGGCGAGGCCAGCGACCCAAAACAGCCGACCGATGCGAACCCGCTGATGATTTTGGTTATTTGGCAATTTGAACACGCGACTCTTATCCCCAAGCGAGTGGGTTTCATTATCTTTCGATAAAGCAAGAAACGTGCCAGCGGCAGAAGCGATTGATATTGCGCTTTTGTTGCAGCGCAGTGCTGACGAGATTGTAAAGAGGGCCGACAGTTGGCCAGAAGACAGGCCGGTGATGGTGTCCAGGGCCAACCATCCGCTTGTCAAAATGCGAGATAAACACGTTACTATTCGTTAGGAATAGCACGCTGCAACAAAGGTCAGGCCGTCCGGCGGTGCATTGAGACCAAGAGCGGTGCGGTCGCACGCCAGCAATGCCGCCCGCAGATCCGCAGCCGTCCAGCGGCCCTGCCCGACCAGTTTGAGACAGCCGGTCATCGATCGCACCTGATGATGAAGGAAGGAGCGCGCTGCCACTTCGATGATCACCTGTTCGCCGTCGCGATGCACGGCCAGGCGATCGAGCGTTTTCACCGGTGATGCCGATTGACAATGTGCAGAGCGGAACGTGGTGAAATCATGCCGGCCGACCAGCAACTGCGCTGCGGCGTGCATGGCATCGGCATCAAGGGGTGCCGGCACCCGCCACATCAGACCGGCCTGCCAGGTCAACCGGGCCCGGCGATTGAGGATGACATAGCGATAGGCGCGCCCGGTGCAGGAAAACCGCGCATGAAAATCCGGCTCGGCCTCGACACAGTCGAGCACAGTGACCGGCTGCGGGCGGAGATGGTGGTTGATCGCCTCCATCAGCCGGAACGGCATGAAGGGCCGATCCATGTCGAAATGCGCCACCATGGCGGCGGCATGCACGCCGGCATCCGTGCGCCCGGCGCCATGCACGGCGATGGCCTCGCCGCTGATCGCCTGCAGCGCCGCTTCCAATGCCCCCTGCACGCTGGGACCGCTGTGCTGGCGCTGCCAGCCCTGAAACGGCCGGCCATCGAATTCGACCGTGATCCGCCAGCGCGTCATGCCAGGATCCGAGATCCCGGCGGCACCGTCCAGCCGTTGAGCAGCGCCCTGACCGGCATGGCCGGCTTGCCGGGGCGCTGCACGAGCCGCGGTTGCAGCACGCCGTCCGCCGTGCCGATGGCGAGTTCGGCCCCGATCACGCCGGGTGCAAGATCGCCGGGGATCACATCGGCGGCGAGGATCTTGAGGCGTTCGCCCAGGATTTCGCACCAGGCGCCGGGCGCTGGATTGTAGGCGCGCACGGCGCGTTCCAGCGCCACCGCCGACGCGGTGAAATCCAGCCGCGCCTCGGCCTTGCTGATCTTGGGCGCCAGCGTCACACCGGCCTCGGGCTGCGGCACCGGCGCTGGGGGCGTGGTCAGCGTTTCGACCATCAGTCGCGCCCCCATCGCGGCCAGTTCCACCGTCAATTCGCCCGCCGTCTTGCCCGCCGTCGGCGTTGCGTCCTTCAGCAGCATCGGCCCGGTGTCGAGCCCTGCCTCCATCTGCATGATGGTGATACCGGTTTCGGCGTCGCCGGCGAGGATGGCCCGCTGGATGGGGGCAGCACCGCGCCAGCGCGGCAACAGGCTGCCGTGGACGTTGAGACAGCCCCGCACCGGCGCATCGAGGACCGGCTGCGGCAGCAGCAGGCCATAGGCAGCGACCACGGCGACATCGGCGCCCAGTGCCGCAAATTCGGCCTGTGCATCCAGCGTCTTCAGGGTGCGGGGTGTCAGCACCGGCAGACCGAGCGCCTCGGCACGCAGATGCACGGCCGACTTCATCAGCGCCTTGCCGCGCCCGGCCGGCTGCGGCGCGCGGGTATAGACGGCGGCAATCGCGTGCCCTGCCGCCACCAACGCATCGAGCGTCGGCACGGCAAAGGGCGGTGTTCCCATGAAAATGATACGCATGCCGCCCTGTTAGGGGCGATGGCAGGCGGCCCGCAAGCCCGTTGCGGTGCGCCTGTCGCTCAGTTCCCCGCCACCACCGTCACGGCGCGGCGGTTCTGCGCCCAGGCGGCTTCATCGCTGCCATCGGCGGCCGGACGTTCCTTGCCATAGCTGATGGTGGTCATGCGGCTGGTATCGACGCCCTGCGCAGCAAGGAAGTTCTTGGCGGCGGTGGCGCGACGATCGCCGAGTGCGAGATTATATTCGCGGGTGCCGCGTTCGTCGGAATGGCCTTCCACCGTCACGCGCACCTGCGGATAGCGCGCCAGCCATTCGGCCTGCTTGCCGAGGACGGTGCGGGCGTCCTCGTCCAGTTCATAGCTGTCATAGGCGAACAGCACATGATCGGCGCCGGCCTGGGCAACGAAATCGGCAGCGGAGCCGGGCACATTGGTATTGCTCACGGTGGCCGGCGGTGCTTCACCGGTGGTGGTCGCCGGCGGCTGCGTGGTCGGCGTCACCGTTGTCGCCGTCGTCGGCTGCGGCGGCAGATCCTTCTTCTTGGTGGCGCAGGCGGACACGCCGAGTGCCAGCACGGCAACCAGCGGAAGGGCCAGAGAACGCTGCAACATAGCCAAACCTTTCATCTTCAACACATGCCCCGCGGGGCCGACATTAGCCGCTCTCCCGGTCAGGGCAAGAGCGGGCTCCAGGCCGGATCGGAACCATCGAGCGGTGTCCCCAGCTTGCGTTCGTTCTGGCCGCTGAGATCGACCGACCAGAGATCGACCGGACCACCGCGCGCCGAGCGGAAAAAGGCGATGACGCGGCCATTGGGCGACCAGGTCGGGCCTTCGTCCTGATAGGCATTGGTCAGCAGCCTCTCGCCACTGCCATCGGGCCTCATGACACCGATCGAAAAGCGGCCGCCACCCAATCGGGTGAAGGCGATCAGATCGCCGCGCGGGCTCCACACCGGCGTCGCGGCGCGACCTTCGCCGAAACTGATGCGCTGCTGGCCACTGCCATCGGCATTCATCACATAGAGCTGCTGGGTGCCGCCGCGATCGCTTTCGAAGACGATGCGGCTGCCATCGGGGGAATAGCTCGGTGCCGTGTCGATGCCGGGCTGGCTGGTCAGCCGGGTCAGCTTGCGGCTGGCAATTTCGAGCCGATAGACATCGGTGTTGCCGCCAACCGACATCGAGAAAATGAGATTGCCGCCATCGGGCGAAAAGCGCGGCGCAAAGCTCATGTTGGGGAAATCGCCGATGGCCTGTTGGCGGCCACTGCCCAGCGTATAGAGCCAGACGCGCGGGCGATTGCCCTCGAACGACATATAGGTGATCGTCTGCTGGTTGGGCGCGAACCGCGGCGTCAGCACCAGATTCTGGCCCGACGTGAGGAACCGATGCCCGGCGCCATCCTGGTCCATCACCGCCAGCCGCTTGATGCGCTTCGTCTTCGGCCCGGTTTCGGAGACATAGACAATGCGGCTGTCGAAATAGCCGGTTTCACCGGTCAACCGCGCATAAACGAGATCGGCGCATTTGTGGGCGGCGCGGCGCCAGCCGGCGGCAGTGGTGACGAAACCCTGCCGCGCCAGTTCCTCGGCCGAAAACACGTCATAGGCGTAGCAGCCGACGGTGATGCTGCCATCGGGATTGACGGTGACGCTGCCGGTGACCAGCGCCTGGGCGGCGATGGTGCGCCAGCTGGCAAATTCCGGACGCAGCACATCGGGCATTTCGACGGTGCTGGTATAGGCGGTGGGATCAAGGGGACGGAACAGGCCCGAAGATTTCAGATCATTGGCGATGACCTGGGCAACGCGCCCGCCGATTTCGGCAGTGGTACCGGCCTCGGTCGGCGTCGCCGCCGGCGTGGCAAAGCCCGGCACGGCAATCGGCAGCGGCTGGGCGATGCCGGAATTGATGTCCACCCGGATGGGGGCAGCGGCGGCGGCGGTGGCGGCCAGCAGGGCGGCAATGGGGAACAGGATACGCATGAGCAATGTGTAGCATCGCCGCCGCGCGGGTGAAACCGGCTTTCAGCAGGCAATCCGGGCGTAACGGCGCACGGCGGCACCCAACGCGATCATCCGGCACGAGACATCCACGCCATTCACGGTAACCCGCGCCAGCAGGCGACCATAATCATCGCGGCCCTGCGGCAACACCCGCACCGGGCGTATCTGCAACAGCCGGCGCAGCGCGTCGCGGCTGGCGGCACCATCACCCGGCGTGCAATAGCGACCGGGGTTGCAGTGGCCGGGCAGTTCCGGTGCATCGATCCCGACCAGTCGAATCCGCCCATCGATGTTGCGGCAACGCATGGTATCGCCATCGGACGCAGTCGGACCTTCGCAGACGATCGCAGGCGGCAGGTAGGCGGGCATGTCCGCTTTCTGGCGATGAAACATGCGCTGCGCAATGTGTTGACCATGGCACGACCCCGCGACTATAGGGGCCGTCCATTCGCGCATGGCAGCGTAGCTCAGTTGGTGAGAGCGCCGGATTCATAACCCGGAGGTCGGCAGTTCAAATCTGCCCGCTGCTACCATGGCGAAACCCCCGCCCCCGCCCCAGCGACAGCAATAGGCAAGCGCCGCGGCGCTGCCTATGAGGGGCGCATGACTGACTCCCCCACTCCGCGCTGGTCTCTTGTCGTGCATGGCGGCTCCGGCCGTCTCAACCGCGCCAATGTTTCGATTGAAACCGATGCCGGCTACCGCGCCGGACTGGCGGCGGCGCTGGCGGCAGGGGCCGCCATTCTCGAGCAGGATGGCGATGCGGTGTCCGCGGTGGAAGCCGCCGTACGCGTGCTGGAGGATGATCCGCACTTCAACGCCGGCCGCGGTGCCGTGTTCACCGCCGAGGGCCGCAACGAGCTCGACGCCGCCATCATGGACGGGACCAGCCGTGCCGCCGGGGCCGTTGCCGGCGTCACCCGTACCCGCAACCCGATCCGCCTCGCCCGCGCCGTGATGGCGGACAGCCCGCATGTACTGCTCGCTCGCGACGGCGCCGATGTCTTTGCGCTGGAACAGGGGCTGGAACAGGTCGAACCGGGCTGGTTCCGGGTGGAAGAACGCTGGCAGGCGCTGCAGGCAATGAAGGCCGCGGCGGCGCGCGGCGAATCGCTGTTCGACAAGACGCTGAAATACGGCACGGTCGGCGCTGTCGCCCGCGATGCGGCCGGGCACGTCGCCGCAGCCACTTCCACCGGCGGGCTGACCGGCAAGCGCTGGGGCCGCATCGGCGATTCGCCGCTGATCGGTGCCGGCACCTGGGCCGATGATCGCAGCGTCGCCGTCTCCGCCACCGGATCGGGCGAGGATTTCATCCGCCTTGCCGCCGCGCACGAGATCAGCGCCCGGGTGCGGATGCTCGGCGAAGCCCCGCAGGCGGCGGCCGACCATGTCCTTGCCGAACTGCGCGCTGTCGACGGCGATGGCGGCATCATCTTCGCCGGCCATGAAGGCAGCTGCGGCTGGAGTTTCAACACGCCGTCGATGCTGCGCGGGCGGGTAACGGCGGGCGGCGCTGCCGAGGTACGGATCTACGACGACGAGTGACGGTAGCTAGGTCCCGGCGATTGGCCTGATCTCGATCACGCTCGGCCCCGGCATGGGATTGGGGCAACGCTGAACCCAGGCGGTGGCTTCGTCGAGGTCCTTGACCTCCCAGAGCCAGAAGCCGGCGACCAGGTCTTCGGCTGGCAAGAACGGGCCAGTGCTGACAGCGCGCGCGCTGCCATCGAAGCGGACGCGCCGCGCTCCCGCGCTCGGCTCCAGGCCCGCCGCCATCAGCAACACGCCGGCGGCGCGCAGTTCGTCGTTGAAACGGCCCATTGCCGCCATCATCGCCTCGGTCCAATCGAGCGGCATTGCCTCGGTCTCGCTCTCTTCGGTTGCCTTGACCAGCACCAGTACCTGCATCATTGGCCTCCCATCCCTGCCCTGCACGCATAGCCGACACCGGCCATGGCCGCCATGCTTGCCAGCCGCGCGCCACCGCCGCCATAAGACAGCGGATGACCAGCCCGCAGCCGTCCCGCGTGTCGATCGACCGCCTCACCGTCATCGGCCTGGTGCTGCTGTTGCTGCCGATGCTTACGATGCTGCACGAAATCGGCGGCCATGCCGCAGCCTGCCTTGCGGTCGGCGGTGACCTCAGGGCCATCGGCGCCTTTTACGTCGATTGCAGCACCACGACGCCGCTGGCGCGCCGGATCGTTGTCGGCGCCGGGGTTTCCGCGGATATGGTCATTGCCGTGCTGGCCTGGCGCGCCTGGCGGGGCGCGCGCACACCGCTGGCGCAATTGCTGCTGTGGCTGGTCTGGACGGCCAAGGGCTTTGTCGCGATCGGTTATTTCGCCTTTTCGGGCCTTGTCGGCATCGGTGACCTGTCGCCGCGGGCGCTGCTGCTGCCTGAATCGTCGATGCTCGGCTGGCGGGTGTCGGCAGCGCTGATCGGGATCATCGGCTATCGCTGGGTGATGCTGCGCAGCGCCGCTGCCGCCCGGCACATGCTGGGCGGGGGCAGCGATGGCGTGGTCACACAGCAGTGGCTGGCCTGGGGCTTCTATGCCGCCATGGGTGGCAGCGCGCTGGTCGTCGGGGCGCTCAACCCCCTTGGGCTGGGTGTCATGCTGCAATCGGCGGCGGCATCGACGCTTGGCGGCCTCGCCGGCTTCATCGGCATTGCCCGGATGGCGGACAAGGATGGAGCGGGGGCGGATTTCGTCGTGCCGCGCCACTGGCCGCTGATCGGCGCCGGCTTCGCGATGTTCGCCGCCTATGCCGCCGTGCTGGGGCCGACCCTGCGATTCTGAGCCGCAACAGGCCTTCCCAAAGCCGCTAGTGGCCAAGCGCGCCGCGCCCCGCTAGATTGACGCAAACGTAAAGCCCAAAGGACGCCCCCGATGTCGATGCCCGCCGCCTTCCAGAACCGCCTGTCGATCCCGGTCATCGGTTCGCCGCTGTTCATCATCTCGGGGCCGGAGCTGGTGATGGCGCAGTGCCGCGCCGGCATCATCGGCAGCTTTCCCAGCCTGAACGCCCGGCCGCTGCCGCAGTTCGAGGAATGGCTGCAACGCCTGTCGACCGAGCTCGGCCCTGATGACGCGCCCTATGCCGTCAACCTCATCGTCCACAAGTCCAACGACCGGCTGATGGACGATCTGGCATTGTGCGTGAAGTACAAGGTGCCGATGATCATCACGTCTCTGGGCGCCCGCGAGGATGTCAACGAGGCCATCCATTCCTATGGCGGCATCGTCATGCACGACATCATCAGCAACAAGTTCGCCATGAAAGCGATCGAAAAGGGCGCCGATGGCCTGATCGCCGTTGCCGCCGGCGCCGGTGGCCATGCCGGCACCATCTCGCCCTTCGCGCTGATCCAGGAAATCCGCGAATGGTTCGATGGCCCGCTGGCGCTGTCGGGCAGCATCGCCAATGGCGCCGCCGTACTGGCCGCCGAAGCCATGGGCGCCGATTTCGGCTATATCGGCAGCGCCTTCATCGCCACCGCCGAAGCCCGCGCCGTGCCCGGCTACAAGGACATGATCGTCGACAGTGCCGCCGCCGACATCGTCTATTCCAACCTGTTCACTGGCGTGCACGGCAATTATCTGCGCCCGTCCATCGTCAACGCCGGCATGGACCCCGATGCGCTGCCGACCAGCGACCCCAGCGCGATGAACTTCGGCAGCGGCGGCAATACCGACGCCAAGGCATGGAAGGACATCTGGGGCTGCGGCCAGGGCATCGGCGCCATCAAGGCCGTCGTCCCGGCCGGTGAGCTCGTCGCCCGGCTGGTCCGCGAATATGATGCGGCCAAGGCGCGGCTGAACGGCGGCAACGCCGCGCTGCGCATGGCCGCCGAATGATGCGCGATGGCGAACTGACCGGCATGGGGCGGGCCGCGTGGCTGATGGGCGCGCTGCTGGTCGGCCTGTGCAGCCAGTGGTGCATCAACTACGGGGTTTGCGCGCTTCCGCTGTAATTTTCCACCTCTCCCTCAAGGGGAGAGGTGGGGTTACTCCGCGGCTACTGCCATCGCCGGCACCGCCACGAACCCCTTGCGACGCGCAATCCGGCGCTCGATTTCCGGCCGGAAATGCCGGATCAGGCCCTGGATAGGCCAGGCCGCGGCGTCGCCCAGCGCGCAGATGGTGTGACCCTCGATTTCGGTGGTCACTTCCAGCAGCAGGTCGATCTCGTGCGGTTCGGCATCGCCGGTGACGAGGCGTTCCATCACCCGCCACATCCAGCCGGTGCCTTCGCGGCACGGCGTGCACTGACCGCAGCTTTCATGCTTGTAGAAATAGCTGAGCCGGGCAATGGCGCGGACGATATCGGTGGATTTGTCCATGACGATGACGGCGGCGGTGCCAAGGCCGGATTTCAGGTCACGCAGGCCATCGAAATCCATCGGCGCATCGATGATCTGGTCGGCCGGCACCAGCGGCACCGACGAGCCGCCGGGGATGACGGCGAGCAGATTGTCCCAGCCGCCTCGGATGCCGCCGCAATGCGTGTCGATCAGTTCGCGGAACGGCAGGCCCATCGCCTCCTCGACCACACACGGCCTGTTCACATGGCCGCTGATCTGGAACAGCTTGGTGCCTTCATTCTTCGGCCGGCCGATGGCGGCGAACCAGGCCGGGCCGCGCCGCAGAATGGTCGGCGCCACGGCAATGCTCTCGACATTGTTGACCGTCGTCGGGTTGCCATAAAGGCCGGCGCCGGCCGGGAACGGCGGCTTCAGGCGCGGCTGGCCCTTTTTGCCTTCCAGGCTTTCCAGCATCGCGGTTTCCTCGCCGCAGATATAGGCGCCGGCGCCGCGATGCACGACGACGTCGAAATCATAGCCGGACCCACAGGCATTCTTGCCGATAAGGCCGGCGGCATAGGCCTCACGCACCGCCGCAAACAGGGTTTCGGCCTCACGCACATATTCGCCGCGGATGTAGATGTAGGCAGCAACCGCGCGCATGGCGAAACCGGCGACCAGCGCGCCTTCGATCAGCTTGTGCGGATCATGGCGGATGATCTCGCGGTCCTTGCACGAGCCGGGTTCCGATTCATCCGCATTGATGACGAGATAGGAGGGCCGCGCCGGATTGGGCGTCTTCGGCATGAAGCTCCACTTCATGCCGGTGGGGAAGCCGGCGCCGCCGCGGCCGCGCAGGCCCGACGCCTTGATGGCATCAACGATTGCATCGGGGCCGAGCGCCAGCAGCGCCTTGGTATCTTCCCAATCGCCGCGCTTGCGGGCGTGTTCGAGGTTCCACGGCTGAAAGCCATAGAGATTGGTAAAGATACGATCGCTGTCCGCGAGCATGGCCTGATCCTGAAACGGTTGCCCGACTCAATCGGGCTTGCGGAGTTCTATCGCGGATGCGCGCTTGTCCAGCAACCAGCCAATCGCGAATGCGGCGACGCTGACCGCCAGCCAGACGGGGTTGCCGTTGCGCACGACAAACAGCAGCACCGTCGAAATCAGGCCGGTGACGATGGCAACCACCATCGCGATCATCGCATAGCGGCGCAGGCTGGCGACGGAGTTCATGTGTTGCGATCCCGATCGGCGCGCTGGCGCACGCCTTGGTTCATCAGCGCCCAGCCCCCGGCCAGTACGGCCAGTGCCGTTACCATGATGCCAAGTGCCGGGCCACCGCGCCCGCGCGCCCAGGCGGCAAAGGCCATCAGGCCGATGCCCAGTGCCAGCATCGAAACGCCCATCCCGGTCAGGATGGCGGGATGCATCGGCGGCGGCTTGGCCATCAGCTGCGGTCGACGGTCTGGCCGACGTTCTGGAAGAAGATGCTGACGACGATGGCCAGCATGCCGGCAATCACCAGCTTGGGATTTACCGCATTGCCCATCACCGTGTCGTACAGGCAACCGGCGAGCATGCCGCAACCGATCCCGCAGATCAGGGCGCTGATAAACTTCATTTCCTTGCTGATCATGCGTTCGCCTCCATCAGGGTGGTGGGTCCGCCGTCCGGGCAGCTGGCGGTGCGGCCGATCTGCGAGCCCGGTGCCGGGGTTTCGCCGCGTGCCAGCGCCGCCAGGATGGCGGTCATGCTGTCAAAGGTCAGGTCTTCGTAATTGTCGGCATTGATCTGCACCATCGGCGCATTGGCGCAGGCGCCGAGGCATTCGACCTCGGTCAATGTGAACAGGCCGTCAGCGGTGTTGGCGCCCTTCTTCAGGCCGTAATCGTGGCAGGCGCGCATGATATCGTCACTGCCGCGCAGCTGGCACGGCGTGGTACCGCAGACCTGGACATGGAAGCGGCCGACCGGCGCCAGATTGTACATGGTGTAGAAGCTGGCGACTTCATAGACGCGGATATAGGGCATGCCCAACTGGCGGGCGATGAATTCGATGACCGGCACCGGCAGCCAGGCCGAGCCGGTGGCATCGGCCATCTGGCCCTGCGCCAGCCAGAGCAGCGGCATGACGGCAGAGGCCTGACGCCCTTCCGGATAGAGCGCGATGATCCGCGCCGCCTCCACGGCATTGTCGGGCGTCCAATCGAACGGCCCTTCGAATTTCGGCACCGGGCCGGGCGCGGCATCAGCCATCAGCGTACAAACTCCACACGATCCACCAGACTATCCGCGAAACTGTAGATCGAGATCACCTCGAACGGCGCGGATTCGGGCGTGCGATACACTTCTTCGTGCAAAACGACAAAGTCGCCCATCGCATAACGGGCGTGCACGACGGCATGGTTCTGCGGAAATTCGGTGAACATGGCGGCAAGGCCGCTGCGCACGCCCTCGCGACCGTCGCGCAGCACGGCGCCGCGATACAGCGCCTCGACCGCAGTTTCGGTCATCAGCGCCGCATAGCCATCGGCATCATGGGCGTTGTAGCGCGCCATCAACCGATCGACGAGGTCAAGGCGCCCGGCAGAATCGAGCATCAGGCGCGCCGCCGCAAACTGTCGGCAATCACATCCGGGTCAGGCCGAGCCGGACATAGGCCCAGATCAGCGCGGCAACGGCCAGCAGCAGAATGAAGCTGGTCCAGGGCGACGGATAATAGTGCTGGAGAGCAAAAGCCGGCGACACCAGCAGCGCCGAAATGGTCAGATCTTCATGCCCCGAACTCTTCATGGCGCGTGCTCCCCAGCGATGATGCGACACTATGACCGGCTGTCCGGCCGATGGTCAAGCTTTTGCACAGGAATTCGCGGAGTGGCAAGAGCCTGTGTCAAGGTTTTTGGACAGAATGTCGCGGTTTTGCTGCCGGTTGCCAGCACCCGAAACCGGCAAATTCCGACAATCAACAGATGGCACATCGACCGGACGGGTCAGCGATCGACTTCCCCGAAGACGATATCGAGCGAGCCGAGAATGGCCGGGGCGTCGGCGAGCATATGGCCCTTGCAGAGGAAATCCATCGCCTGCAGATGCGCCATGCCCGTGGCGCGGATATGGCAGCGCCACGGCTTGTTGGTGCCATCGGCCACCATGAAGATGCCGAACTCGCCCTTGGGGCTTTCCGTCGCCACATAGGCTTCGCCGGCCGGCACATGCAGCCCTTCGGTATAGAGCTTGAAATGGTGGATCAACGCTTCCATCGAGCGCTTCATCTCGCCGCGTGACGGCGGGCTGACCTTGCGATCGAGCGTCGCGTGGCGGCCGGCCGGCATGTCCTTCAGGCACTGCCGGATGATCTTCAGGCTTTCGCGCATCTCGTCCATGCGCACCATGAAGCGGGCATAGCAATCGCCATCATTCGACACGATGACGTTGAAATCCATACGGTCATAGGCGTCATAGGGCTGCGCCTTGCGCAAATCCCAGGCAACGCCCGAGGCGCGGATGCAGGGGCCGGTAAAGCCCCAGGCAATGGCGTCCTCCTTGGAAATCACGCCGATATCAACATTGCGCTGCTTGAAGATGCGATTGTCGGCGACCAGCGCCTGCATCTCGTCGAGCACCTTCAGATAGCCATCGGCCCAATCGCTGATATCCTGCAACAAGCCATCGGGCAGGTCCTGATGGACGCCGCCGGGCCGGAAATAGGCGGCGTGGAAACGCGCCCCCGACACCCGCTCGTAGAATTCCATCAGCTTTTCGCGTTCCTCGAACAGCCAGAGGATCGGCGTCATCGCGCCGACGTCCATCGCGTGGGTCGTGGTGTTGAGGATGTGGTTGAGGATGCGGGTGATTTCCGCGAACATCGTGCGGATATATTTGGCGCGCAGCGGCACCTCGATGCCGGCGAGCTTCTCGATGGCCAGCACATAGCTGTGCTCCATGCACATCGGGCTGACATAATCGAGGCGGTCCATATAGGGCAGCGCCTGCAGATAGGTCTTGTACTCGATCAGCTTTTCGGTGCCGCGGTGGAGCAAGCCGATGTGCGGGTCGCAGCGTTCGATGACTTCGCCGTCGAGCTCCATCACCAGCCGCAGCACGCCATGCGCCGCCGGGTGCTGGGGCCCGAAGTTGATCATGTAGTTCTGGATGCTGTTGCCATCCTTCAGGGGCGGCAGCAGGTCCGTGGTATCATCGGCCGTCCAGGCGGCGCCGGCGGGAGTCAGGTCAGCCATTCGTCACAGCCTTTTCGTCACCGGGCAGCACATAGTCGGTGCCTTCCCAGGGGCTGAGGAAATCGAAGCTGCGGAAGTCCTGCGCCAGCTTCACCGGTTCATAGACGACGCGCTTGTGATCCTCGGAATAGCGCAACTCGACATGGCCGGTCAGCGGGAAATCCTTGCGGAACGGATGCCCTTCGAAACCATAATCGGTGAGGATGCGGCGCAGATCGGGGTTGCCCTCGAACAGCACGCCATAGCAATCCCAGGTCTCGCGCTCATACCAGCCGGCGACCGGCCACAGCCCGGTCAACGATGGCACCGGCGTGCGGTGATCCGTCGTCACCTTGACGCGCAGGCGGAGGTTCTTCGCCATCGACAGCAGCTGATAGACAATGTCGAAACGCTCGGCACGGTCAGGATAATCGACGCCGCAAATGTCGATGAGCTGATTGAAGCGCAGCGCCGGATCGTCGCGCAGCGCCGTCATCGCCGCCACCAACCCGGTGCGCGTCACCGTCACGCCCACTTCGCCGGCATGTTCGACGATTTCCACCACTGCATCGCCGAGCAGTGCGCGCAGATGATCGGCGATGCCGTCGACACGGGCCATCACCGGCCAGCTGTGGCGGCCGAGTTCGGGCGTGAGCGCACTCACCGTTCAAAGCTCCCGACGCGGCGGATTTTCCGCTGCAGGGCGAGGATGCCGTAGAGCAGGGCTTCCGCGGTCGGCGGGCAGCCCGGCACATAGATGTCGACCGGCACGATGCGATCGCAGCCACGCACCACCGAATAGCTGTAGTGATAATAGCCGCCGCCATTGGCGCAACTGCCCATCGAGATCACATAGCGCGGTTCCGACATCTGGTCGTAGACGCGGCGCAGCGCCGGGGCCATCTTGTTGCACAGCGTGCCGGCAACGATCATCACGTCGGACTGGCGGGGCGAAGCACGCGGGGCAACGCCGAAACGCTCCAGATCATAGCGCGGCATGTTGGTGTGCATCATCTCGACCGCGCAGCAGGCGAGACCGAAGGTCATCCACCACAGCGAGCCGGTGCGCGCCCAGTGGAACAGATCCTCCGTCGAGGCGACCAGAAAACCCTTGTCGGCGACTTCCTTGCTGATGTCGGCGAGAAAGGCGTCGCGATTGCCCTCGGGCAGCGTCAGCCCGCGCGCCTGCTGGTCTTCCGTGAGCGCGTTCGGCACTTCGATCATTCCCATTCCAGCGCTCCGACATGCCAGGCATAGGCGAGGCCGATGGCGAGTTCGCCGAGAAATTCCATCATCGCCCACCAGGCCGGCTGGCCGCCCCAATGCAGCGACACCGCCCAGGGGAACAGAAACGCCGCTTCCAGATCGAAGACGATGAACAGGATCGCGACCAGGTAGAAGCGCACATCGAACTGCGCCCGGCTGTCCGAAAAGGCCGGGAAGCCGCTTTCATATTCGCTGAGCTTGACGGTGTCGGGCTTCGACGTCCCCGCCAGCTTCGACACCACAATGGGCGCACCGACGAAAATGAAGGCAAAGACGATGCCGACCGTCAGGAACAGCAGGATCGGCAGATATTGGCTGGCAATCTCGGACATGGCCGCGGTGGGCTTTCGAAAACTGGGGACTCGTGATGATGCGCCTTCTATGCGCCTGAGCGAATTCGGGCAAGGACGATACGGGTTGCCAGCTGGGTCGTTTACGGCAAAAACTTTAACCGAAGCACGTCCGATCTTAGAATACGGGAGGCAAAATGGCGCGGAAGCCCGACATGCGAATGTCAGATGCTGACAGACGGCTGTTGAACAAACTCAACGACATTTTCAACGAAATTTCTACAGAATATCGTAAAAACTCCAATAAACCGGATGGCTATGCCGTGTTGAGTGAGAGTGAAGCAGAGCAAATATCACTACTTTTGTCGCAATACATTGATCAAAGTAGTTTTGTGAAATATTCCTATTTTATCGAACATTTATTCTCTTCTACCTATAACGATTCAGCGCTTAGAGAGATTTATTTGTCGGAAAGAAAAATTCGAGGCAGAAGTCGCGCTATGGCCGCAACGCATTGGCGAGAGTTTAAATCTCGAGTTGGCATCGAAGGAGAAAAGTGGCAAAAAACTGTTCCAGTTCTTGATGAAGATACGTTCATTAAACTAGAAAAAGTTCTGGTGTCTAGTTCCGGAATTTCAGAGCCTTTTGCAGACTCGGTACTAGAAACTGTTTCAAACAATCTGCATTATGTCCGATCAGGATCCAGTCTGCAGAATTTCAGCTCTCTTTCGGCCTATGGTATAATTACAGAAATTGTTGCGAAACTAAGATCAAAAGGAAAGACGAAGAGAGACACAAGAACAATGTCTACAACTCAACTTTCCGCTTTAGCAGGTCTACTTATTGATGGATCTGCTATGTTCACAACGCGAGATTGGAGTGCGGCAAGTTCGTATTCCGCTCTTGCATCAACGGTGGTCTTAGCATTCATTAGAGACTAATAATCGACAATGTAATAACTCTCAATCCTCCTCGTCGCGATAGACGAACGGATTGGTCTCCGTCGGCTTCGTCGGCAGCAGGCGCGGCAGCGGCTCCGGCCGGTTGGCGGCGTTCCACAGGAAGCTCGCCATGATCACCGCTGCCTGGCGCAGGTCGGCCAGCTTCAGATGGTCGAACGTGTCGACGCTCGAATGATGGGTACGGCTGTTATAGTCGAGCGGGTCCTGCACGAACTGGTAGCCGGGCAGGCCGACCGACTGCAGGAAGACATGGTCGGTGCCGCCGGTGCGGCTGGTGACGACGGCGGTGGCGCCCATGGCGGCGAACGGCGCCAGCCATTCGCGGAAGATCGGCGCCACGCCGGCATTGCCCTCGGTATAGATGCCGCGGATCTTGCCGGAGCCATTGTCGAGATTGAAATAGGCCGCCAGCTGGCCGTATTCCGCCCCTGGCGTCACCGGCCAGCGCCGGCCCCAGCCGGCCCAGTCGCCGGCCTTGATCTTTTCGGGGTCGGTTTCCGGCGGGCGCTTCGCCAGATGCCGGTCGATATAGGCGACACTGCCGAGCAGCCCCTGTTCCTCGGCGTTCCACAGCGCGAAGCGGATGGTGCGGCGCGGCTTGACGCCCAGGCTGGCGAGGATGCGCGCGGCCTCCATGACCACCACGCTGCCGGCGCCATTGTCGGCGGCGCCATCGGCGGCCACCCAACTGTCGAAATGCGCGCCGGCCATCACATAGCCGGCGGCCGGGTCGCTGCCGGGCAGATCGGCGATGATGTTGTTGGCATTGGGATCGGCCTCATGGAACGTCACGCGGCTGTCGATCTCCAGCGTCACGCGCTCAGGCGCACCCGGCACATCGCGCACGGCAAGGCGCGCCAGCCGACGATAATCCTCGGCGGCCAGTTCGATGCCCGGGGTCTGGCGGCGGTCCTCCAGGCGATAGCCATAGCCCTCGCCATGCAGCAGCCCGCCGTCGCGATAGCTTTGCCGCACCCAGGCGACGGCACCCTCGGCCTTCAGGAACGCATCCAGTTTCGTGTCGAACAGGTTGCGCTTCACCCGGCGCTCGGCGCTGGCGGAATCGGTGATCGGCTGGTCGAAGCGGTCGAGCTTGCGCAATTCGTCATCGCCCAACCGCTGGAACGCCGGCCGGTCCGGCTCGGACCCCTCGCCCGGCTTGCTGAGCAGCACGATGCGGCCCTTCAGTTTGCCCTGCCAGCGCGCGAAATCGGCCTCCTTGGCCATCGGCGCGACGATGATATCGGCCGTCACCGGCCCGCCGGTGCCGGGCGTGAAGGCAATGGGGATGGCGCGCAGCGTCAGCACGCGCGGCGCCGTCATCCGCACATTGATCGCATCGATCGACCAGCCGCGGCCGAACAGGAACGGTTCGGCATGGACATTGGCAAGGCCCCAGTTGCGGAACTTGCCCTGCGCCCAGCCTTCCGCCACGCGCATCGCCGGCGAATTGGGGATGCGGCCGCCGATGCGGTCGGTCAGATATTCGGCGGTCAGCGCCACTTCGCCGTGGTTCATGCCCGAATCGATGATTCGCGCCGTGACATCGGGCGCCTTCGCCGGCTCGGCCGCATAGGCCGGCATGGCCAGCGCAACCAGCGCCGGCAACAGATGAACAGCACGCATTGACGATACCCCCGGAACGATTTTCAGGGGTGGAGATTATCGGCGGGGTGCGTGTCCTGCAAGTGGCTGGCGGGGTTGGGATTTGGGGACAAGTTCACCGCAAAGCCCTCCTCTCCCGCTTGCGGGAGAGGCGATTCGCGCGCCAGCGCGGCGGGTGAGGGTGTTCCCGGCTGTCGTCACAGAAGAGACACCCTCACCCGCTCGCCCAAGGGGGCGAGTCGCCTCTCCCGCATGCGGGAGAGGGGTCAGGTCAGCGCAGCGCGCCGGCCACCAGCCGGTGCAGCTTCGACTGCATGTTGCCATTGCCGGCGACGATTTCCTGCCGCGCCACCATCGCATCACCACCGCGATAATCGGTGACGAAGCCGCCAGCTTCGCGCACCAGCAAGATGCCAGCAGCGACATCCCAATATTGCAGGCCCGATTCGAAAAAGCCGTCGAAGCGCCCCGCCGCCACCCAGGCGAGATCGAGCGCTGCCGAGCCGAAGCGGCGCACGCCGGCGACTTCCGGCATCACGGCATTGAGGATGTTGGAAAATTCGTTGAACTTGCCATGGCCCTGGAACGGGATGCCGGTGGCGATGACGCAATCGGGCAGCTCGCGGCGGGCCGACACGCGCAGGCGGCGGTCGGACAGCCAGGCACCGCGGCCCTTTTCGGCCCAGAAGCTTTCGCCGGTCAGCGGCTGGTGAATGAGGCCGGCGACGACCTCGCCCTGCACTTCCGCGGCGATCGAGATGGCGAAATGCGGCATGCCGTGCAGGAAATTGGTGGTGCCATCGAGCGGATCGACGATCCAGCGCGCCTGCTTTTCGGCGCCGATGATCTCGCCGGCTTCCTCCAGCAACAGGCCCCAGTCGGGCCGGGCATGGGTCAGCACCTCGGCGATCGCCTGTTCGGCCGCGCGATCGGCGTTGGACACGAAATCCGCCGGCCCCTTGCGCGACACCTGCAGCGCGTCGACCTCGTTGAAATCACGGCGCAGGCGGGGTGCCGCCTTGCGCGCGGCCTTTTCCATGACGGTGATCAGGGCAGAATGGGCAACCATGTGTTTCCTTACTTCCCGCTCCCCTGGCGGGAGCGGGCGACTCGCGCAAAGCGCGGCGGGGTGAGAGGGTGTCACCCGGCGAAGCGCGGTCCCTTAGCCGCTCTGCCCCCGTCTGCCAACTACCCGGCTACTGCGCCCTTTTCAGATAGGGCATGACATCGACACTGCGATAGCCCGGCGTCAGGCTGGCGAAGTGGCGGAGCCAGAAACCATGGCCACCGCCATAGACGACCAGCACGCGGTCACCCGGCTTGGTCAGCGACACCAGCTTGCCGAAGATCTTGGCGTTGCGCAGGTACCAGGCGGCGTTGAGATCGGCGCCGGCCTGATCGTCATGATCGCCGATGGCGAGGATGCCGTAATAGCTGTCCATGCCATTGAGCGCCGCACCGGGCGCGTTCATGCGGGCGAGCAGCTGGGCGACGCTGCTGGTTTTCTGCGCGGCTTCGAAGCTCTTCATCGATGCAGCAATCGGGGCGTTGGACGCGTCCAGCACCGCCGTCTGGCCGAATTTGGCGGCGGCTGCCTGCACCTTGTCGAACGGAAAATAATCGGGCTCGCCGGCCTTGGGCTGTTCATCGATGCCGTTGACGGTCCTGAGGCCGGCGAGGCGGGCGGTGCGATAGCCGATCTGGACGATCTCGTTGGCGTCCTTCGCCAGCATCGCATCGTCGAAGCGGGCATATTCGGCGACGGCGAGGTCGGGCGCGTCGCTCTGCATCTCGACCATGACATGCGTCGGCTTGAAGGCAGCGAGCGCCGCGGCGACGCGCTGCAATTCGCGCTGGCGCTGCGGTGTCAGCACGGAATCGGCCTTCATGTTGTTGAGATCAAGGCCGGGATTGCCGAAATGATAGGCGCCGAGGACGAGCACCTCGACCGGCGGCGCCGCCAGCGCCGGCGTGGCGAACAGCAAGGCGAGCGCAAGCAGCGGCAGTTTCATCGGCATATCCTCGGTGTATTATCTTTGTAGGACAATTGCCGAGGCCGGCGGCGAAATCAACCCCAGTTCAACACCTTGCCAAAGGCCGCGACCCCGGCGCCGGCACCATCGGGATGGTCCCAGACCGCCCGCACCACCGCAATGAAATCGGCACCGGCCGCCACGATCGGCGCGGCGTTTTCGGGAAAGATGCCGCCGATGGCGACGCAGGGCAGCTGGCTGATCGTCGTCCACCAGGTCAATATGTCGGGCGTCGGGCGGTAATGGCTGGGCTTGGTGGTCGTGTCGTGGAAGGCGCCGAAGGCGACATAATCGGCACCCTGCTCGCCGGCTTCCATCGCCAGGTGGCGGCTGTCATGGCAGGTGCGGCCGATTTGTGCATCCGGCCCCAGCAGCTTGCGGGCGTCGGCAATGCTGCCATCGCCCTGCCCCAGATGCACGCCATCCGCCCCGGCCTTTGCCGCCAGATCGGCACGATCGTTGAGGATGAAGGCGACGTCGGCGGCGTTGCAGACCGGCAGCAGCGCCTCGCAGGCGCGCAGGATGGCATCGTCGGAGACGTTCTTCAGGCGCAGCTGGAACGCCGCCACCGGGCCACCATCGAGTGCCGCCTTCAGCGTATCGGCAAAGGTGGGCGTGAACGCGGGCGGCGAAACGATATAGAGCTGGCAGGCCGGGCGCGGCTGCCGGTCGAAGCGCTCGCCGAAGTTCGGATCGAGCGGGGTCATGTCGTCATCGGTCATGCGGGAAGCACTCTTGCCAGCAGGAAACCGTCCCAATGCTTGGCACCGACGGTCTGGATTGCGGTCGCCAGCAGGCGCGGCTCGGCCTTGACCGCATCGAACAAGGCGCGGGTGCCGGTGACGCGCGGGTCGGAATGGTCGGGGTCGAGGATTGCGCCTTCGCGCACGACATTGTCGACGATGATCGTCGCCCCCGGCCGCGCCAATGCCAGCGCCGCCTGCAGATAGGCAACATTGCTGGGCTTGTCGGCGTCGATGAAGATCAGGTCGAAATCCCCTTCTCGGGCCGCGATCATCGTCGCCAGCGTCGCAACCGCCGGCCCGACGCGGATATCGACGCGACCACCGACGCCGGCGGCATCGAGGTTGCGCCGCGCCACCGCGGCATGATGCGGCTCCAGTTCCAGCGTCACCAACCGCCCGTCCGCCGGCAGGGCCTGGGTGAGCCACAGGGTCGAATAGCCGCCGAGCGTCCCCACTTCGAGAATGCGGCGGGCACCGACCATCAGCGCGAACAGCTGCAACATGCGCCCCTGCGCCGCCGACACGTCGATCGGCGGCAGGCCGGCGGCGGCATTGGCCGCCAGCGCGCCCACAAAGTTCGGATCGTCCGGAATCAGGCGGTCGACGATATAGGCGTCGACCGCCGCGGCGAGGCTATCGTCCGGCAGGGTCAGTCCTTGCCCAGATAGATGTCGACGATCTTGTCGAGCATCGCCATGGCTTCGGCGCGCGGGCGCTGGAAGGTGTTGCGGCCGATGATCGAGCCGTTGCCGCCGCCGTCGCGGATATCGCGGGCATCCTGATACACGGCATCGGCGCCCTTGGCGGCACCACCCGAGAACACCACGATACGGCGGCCGTTGAAGCAGGCCTTGGTCACATGCGCGACGCGCTTGGCCTGGGTGCTCCAGTCGCCGCCTTCATAGGACTTCTTGGCGTCCTTCTGCTCAATATGGTCGGTCGGCAGCTTGACCTTGATGATATGCGCGCCGGCCAGTGCCGCCATGTGCGCGGCATAGGCGCCGACATCCAGCGCCAGTTCGCCGGCCTTGGAAATCTCGCCGCCGCGCGGATAGGACCAGATGACGGTGGCGATGCCGACGGCCTTGGCCTCTGCCGACAGTTCGCGGATTTCCTCGATCAGCTCGAAAATGTCGTCGGCGCCCGGATAGATGGTGAAGCCGATTGCCGAGCAGCCGAGGCGCAGCGCATCGTCAACGGTGCCGGTGACGGCCTGGTTGATGCTGGTCGCCCAGCTGTTGGAGCTGTTCACCTTGAGGATGGTCGGGATCTGGCCGGCGAAGGTGTCGGCGCCCGCCTCGATCATGCCCAGCGGCGCCGCATAGGCCGACAGGCCGGCATCGATGGCCAGCTGGAAATGATAATGCGGGTCATAGGCATCCGGATTGGGCGCAAAGCTGCGCGCCGGGCCATGTTCGAAGCCCTGGTCGACCGGCAGGATCACCAGCTTGCCGGTGCCGCCCAGGCGGCCCTGCATCAGAATGCGCGCCAGATTGGCCTTGGTACCGGGATTGTCGGATTCATAGTTCGCCAGGATGGCGCGAACGGTGGGGGTCATGGCAGTCATGCGGAATCTCTCATCGTTGAAGGGAAAGCCAATCACGCAACGCGTGGTCGATACGCTGCATCGCTCAAAGGTCAACAGTGCCGAGCGTTATGGCTACCGGCTCATATGCTTTTGTCGCCCTTGCCGGTATCGCCTCATGCGCCGAAATGCTGCTCCGCCACCTGCACGAACAGTTCGAAAATGCTTTCGGCAATTTCACTGGCTTCGGTTTCGGTCATGGTTTTCAGCGTGTTGGCGACGGCGCCGATGACCAGTTGGCCATTTTCCACCACCGGGCCCGACCGCGTCATCCGCGTGGTGATCTCGTTGTAGATGATGCGCTCTTCCGGGCCGAAATCCTCGCCCTTCAGGTCGCGGATGGCGCGAAACGCCTCCCCCACCCGGTCATGGATGCTGTCGGCGGAGCGCGCCAGCTTCCAGGCGGCAGGATAGAGTTTTTCCCACAGATGATCGGTATCAACCGGCATGATGCCCCCTATTCCCGTTCCAGTGCGGCGACGCCGGGCAGCACCTTGCCTTCCATCCATTCGAGGAAGGCGCCGCCCGCGGTCGAAACAAAACTGAAGTCGCCGCCCACCCCGGCATGATTCAGTGCCGCCACCGTATCGCCGCCGCCGGCCACCGACAACAGGCTGCCGCTTTGTGTCAATGCCGCAGCGATGCGGGCCAGCGCGACCGTGGCGCGGTCGAACGGCGGCGTTTCAAAGGCACCCAGCGGCCCGTTCCACACCAGGGTCCTGCAGGTCTTCAGCGCATCGCCCAGCGCCTCCACTGCCGATTCGCCCAGATCGAGAATCATCTCGTCGGCGGCCACTTCATGGACGTTGCAGGTCCGGCTCGGCGCGTGCGCTGCGAACTGCTTCGCCACCACGACGTCATAGGGCAGATGCACGGTGCAGCCCGCTGCCTCGGCGCGCGCCAGAATGTCGATCACCGTCGGTGCCAGGTCATGCTCGCACAGCGATCTGCCGACATCGACGCCGCGCGCTGCCAGAAACGTGTTGGCCATGCCGCCACCGATCATCAGATGGTCGACGCGTTCCACCAGATGCGTCAGCACATCAAGCTTCGACGACACCTTGGCACCGCCGACCACCGCCGCCACCGGATGCTCCGGCTGGCCCAGCGCGCGCTGCAGCGCTTCCAGCTCCGCCTGCATCGAGCGCCCGGCAAAGGCCGGCAGAACATGCGCGAGACCCTCGGTCGAGGCATGCGCCCGGTGCGCCGCCGAAAAGGCGTCGTTTACATAGAAATCGCCCAGCGCCGCCAGTTCAGCGACAAACGCCGGGTCATTGGCTTCCTCGCCGGCATGGAAGCGCGTGTTCTCCAGCACCGCGACACTGCCCGGCGCCAGCGCCGCAATCTCACCCGCCACGCCCACGCAATCGCCGATGAATGCCACCGGCCGGCCCAGCACGTCCGCCAGCGCCTGCGCCACCGGCGCCAGGCTGTTCTTCGCATCGCGGCCCTTCGGCCGGCCGAAGTGCGACAGCACCAGCACCTTCGCGCCGCGATCGGCCAGCGCCGCAATCGTCGGCACCGCCGCCGTCAACCGCGTCGCATCGCCCACCACGCCGTCGGCCATCGGCACGTTCAAATCCGCCCGCACCAGCACACGCTGGCCGGTCAGGTCCGGCATGTCGTCGATGGTGCGGAAGCTCATATGGTGTTGCCCTGTTGGTGTTTGATGTTCTGCCTCCGGCGGCTGGGGCATTGGGCCCCAGACCCCATTTGTTTGTCCACTGGCGCCGATATTGGCGCTTGGAATGAACGGGGTCTGGGGCCTCAGGCCCTAGCCGCCGGAGGCTCTTTCTAGTTTATCTTACAGAAACTTCCCCATCGCCACGGCGGTATCGGCCATGCGGTTCGAGAAGCCCCATTCATTGTCGTACCAGGACACGACACGGACCAGATTGCTGCCGATGACCGCGGTTTCGAGGCTGTCGACGGTCGAGGAGGCCGGCGCGTGGTTGAGGTCGATCGAGACCAGCGGCTCGTTGGTCCAGTCGAGGATGCCCTTCAGTTCGCCCTCGGCGGCCGCCTTCAGCGCGGCGTTGACTTCGTCCTTGGTCGTCGCCTTGCCGCTTTCGAAGGTCAGGTCGACAAGGCTGACGTTCGGCGTCGGCACGCGCACGGCAGAGCCGTCGAGCTTGCCTTTCAGCTGCGGCAGCACTTCGCCGACGGCGCGGGCGGCGCCGGTGGTGGTCGGGATCATCGACATGCCGGCGGCGCGGGCGCGGCGCGGATCGTCATGGATCTGGTCGAGGATCTTCTGGTCGTTGGTAAAGGCGTGGATGGTGGTCATCAGGCCCTTGACGATACCGAACTCGCGATCGAGCACCATGGCCACCGGTGCCAGGCAGTTGGTGGTGCAGCTGGCATTGGAAACGATCTTGTGGTCGCCGGTCAGCTTGTCGTGGTTGACGCCATAGACG
>NKIQ01000021.1 GCA_002256005.1 Alphaproteobacteria bacterium PA4
CTGGTGGCACGATGCGGCAGAGGTGCTGGCGCCCCTCGCCGCCATCGCCGATCGCGGCGGCAGCGACCTCGCCCGGCTGGCGGCGGCGCTGCGCGAAACCGGCACGGCGCTGTGCGGCGATGCGCTGTGGCGCGGCAGCGAGGGCCGGGCGCTGGCCAGCCTGATCGAGCGGCTGGAAACCGATGGCGCGGTGTTCGGCGGCATCGACCTCGAAGACCTGCCCGGCGTCATGGCGGCGCTGCTGTCGGACATCGCGGTGCGCAACGCCTGGGGCGGCCATCCGCGCCTCGCCATCCTCGGCCCGCTGGAGGCGCAGTTGCAGCGCGCCGACCTGATGATCCTCGGCGGCCTCAACGAAGGGGTCTGGCCGGGCCGGCCGGCGCCCGACCCCTGGCTGGCACCCGCCATCCGCCGCGCCCTTGGCCTGCCCGGGCTGGCGCGCGCCACCGGCCTTGCCGCGCATGATTTCGTCGGCGCGCTGGGGGCCGGCGAGGTGCTGCTCAGCCGCGCCCGCCGCGATGCCGCCTCGCCGCTGGTGCCGTCGCGCTTCTGGCTGCGCTTGCAGGCCTTTACCAGCGGGCTGCCGGCGGCGGACGATCTGCTGACGCTGGCGCGCCGCATCGATGGCCATGGCCAGCCCCACCCCAGCCCGCCGCCGCGCCCGGTGCCGCCGGTCGCTGCCCGGCCGCAGCAATTGTGGGTCACCGAAGTCGATACGCTGCGCATCGATCCCTTCGCCTTTTACGCCAAACGCCTGCTCGGCCTGTCACCGCTCGATCCGCTCGACCAGGACCCGACGGCGGCGACGCGCGGCACCCGCATCCACGAGGTGCTGGAAAACTGGGTGGGCAGCGGCCGTGGCAGCCTCGACCGGCTGGCGCAGCTGACCGAAGCCATGCTCGCCGATGAAGGCCGGCAATTCCCGCTGCTGCGCGCGCTCTGGGCGCCGCGCGCCCGGCGCGCCCTGCTTTGGGCTGGCGAGCAGATCCTCGCCGCCGAAGCCGGCGGCTGGACCGAGATGGTGCCGGAAGCGAGCGGCACGCTGACGCTGCCCAATGGCATCGTCCTGCAGGGCCGCGCCGACCGCGTCGATCGCCATGCCGAGGGTGGCCTGGCGGTCATCGACTACAAGACCGGGCGGGCGCCGACGCCGGCGCAGGTGCGCTCCGGCCTTGCCAACCAGCTCGGCCTGTTGCTCGCCATGGCCTGTGGCGGCGCCATGCGCAGCCGCGCCGGGGCGGTGGCGGGCGGCACCCCGGCGGCCATCGCCTATTGGCAGCTGCCCGGCGGCCGCGAGGCCGGCAAGATCATCGACGCGCTGAAGGGCAAGCCGCCGTTGAGCGCCGAAGACCATGTCGAGCTGGTGCTCGACGATATCGAGCAGCTGACGACGCAGCTGCTCCAGACGCCGGCGGCGTTCGAGGCCAAGCGCGAGCCGGTGCTGGCCTGGGGCGATTATGACCATCTGGCGCGGGTGCCGGAATGGCTGGACCGACCGCAGCGGCGGGCGCGATGAACGGCGAGGTGAAGGCCCTGTTGCCGCTGCTGCGCGAGCAGGCCGAGGCCGCCGCGCCGACAGTCAACGCCTGGGTGGCGGCGTCCGCCGGCACCGGCAAGACGCAGGTGCTGTCGGCGCGGGTGCTGCGGCTGCTGCTCGGCGGCACCCCGCCGCATGCCATATTGTGCCTGACCTTCACCAAGCTCGCCGCCGCCGAGATGCAGACGCGCGTCTTCCAGCGGCTGGCGCATTGGGCGCGCTGCCCGGAACCGGCGCTGGTCAGCGATCTGGCAGCGCTGGATGCCGAAACCGGCCCGCTGGCGCTGGCGCGGGCGCGGCGGCTGTTCGCTCAGGTGCTCGATGCGCCGCAGGGCCTCGCCGTCCAGACCATCCATGCCTTTGCACAGGGGCTGATCGCCAGCTTCCCCATCGAGGCCGGGGTGGCGCCGGGCTTTGCGACGCTCGACGACCGCAGCGCCGGGCAGTTGCAGCAGCGCCTGCTGGTCGAGGCCATCGAGCGCGCCGACCGCGAGGGCGACAGCGATTTTCTCGCCGATCTCGCCGCCATCAGCATCGCCGGTGGCGAACAACGGCTGCACCAGGTCGCGGCGCGGCTGGCGCGGCACGGCCGGGCGCTGGAGGGCCTGCCCGCCGCCATCGAACCGATGCTGCGGCGCGGTTTCGGCCTGGCCAGCGACCGTGACGCGGCGGCGGCGCTGGCGGCGGCGATGGCGGGCTTCGACATGGCCGGCGTGCGGCGGCTGGCCGATGCCATGCACGCTTCGGGCAAGCCGAGCTTCACGGCAGCGGCGATGAAGGCGCGGGCGGCGCTGGTCGATGATCCGGACGTGCGGTTCGCGGCGCTGCGCGGCTTTTTCCTCACCGCCAAGGACGAGGCGCGCTCCGACAAGGCGGTGCCCGCCGATGCCGCCAAGGCCGATGCCGGGCTGAAGCCGCTGTTCAGCGACCTCGCCGCGGCGATGCTGGCCATTGTCGCCGAACAGGCGCTGCATGCCGCCGTCGATCACGCTGCCTGGCATCTGCGCATCGGCCGGCGGCTGGCGGCGGACTGGGCGCGGGCCAAGGCGCGGCTGGGCGTCATCGATTATGACGACATGATCGTCGCGGCGCGGCGGCTGCTCACCGCCCCCGGCGCCGCCGATTGGGTGCGCTACAAGCTCGACCAGCGCATCGACCATGTGCTGGTCGACGAGGCGCAGGACACCAATGACCGGCAATGGGACATCGTCCGCGCCCTGACCGAGGAGTTTTTCAGCGGGCAGGGCGCCCGCGACGTCGAGCGCACGCTGTTCGTCGTCGGCGATTACAAGCAGGCGATCTTCGGCTTTCAGGGTTCTGATCCCAAGGTCTATCGCGACCAGTTCGTCGATTTCCACGAACGCAGCGAAGGCGCCGGCAACCCGCTGCAACGCATCGCGCTGTCGACGAATTTCCGCTCGGTCGGCACCATTCTCGACGTCGTCGATGGCGTCATCACAGTGCTGGGGCCGAACACCTTCGATTCGGATGGCGTGCCCCGCCACGTCGCGCACCGCAAGGACGGCGAAGGCGTCGTCACGCTCTGGCCGCCGATTGCTGCCGAAACCGCCGCGGACGATGACGCCGAGCCGGAAGGCGACACCGACGATGATGCCGAGCCGCCGCGCGCCCGCAAGGCCGAGATCCGCATGGCGCACCAGGTCGCCGCCACCATCGCCGGCTGGCTCGATCCGCGCGATCCGCTGATTTTGCCGGCGCAGGGCCGGCCGGTGCGGCCGGAGGACATATTGGTGTTGGTGCGCAGCCGCAGCGGCTTTTCGGGCGCGCTGGTCTCGGCGCTGCATGTCAACCAGGTGCCGATTGCCGGCGTCGACCGGCTGAAGCTCAGCGATCCGCTCGCCGTCGCCGACCTGCTGGCGCTGGCGCGCTTCGCCTTGCAGCCGGCCGATGATCTGGTGCTGGCGGCGCTGCTGGTCTCGCCGTTCATTGGCCTCGATCATGGCCAGTTGTTCGCGCTGGCGCATGACCGGCCCGGCACATTGTGGGCGGCGGTGCAGGCGAGCGGCGAGCCGGTGGTGCAGGCGGCGCGCGACCGGCTGCGCGACGTGCTGGGCTTTGCCGATTTCGCCGCGCCCTATGCGTTTTTCGAGCGCGTGCTGTCGGGGCCGCTGGGCGGCCGGGCGCGGCTGGTCGGCCGGCTGGGGCCGGAGGCGCGCGACGCCATCGATGCCGTGCTCGATCAGGCTTTGGCCTTTGAAGCGGCGAACGCGCCGTCGCTGCAGGGCTTCATCGCCTGGATCGACAGCGATGATCTGGAGATCAAGCGCGACCCCGATGCGCCGCTGGACGCCGTGCGGCTGATGACCGTGCATGGCGCCAAGGGGTTGCAGGCGCCGGTCGTCATCCTCGCCGATGCCACCAAACGCCGCCAGGCCGAGCGCGACGCGCCGGTGCTGATGAGCTTCGACAATGGCCCTGAGCTGCCGATCTTCCTCGCCAGCCGCAAGGGGCTGGACGGCCCGCTCGCCGATGTCATCGATGCGGCCGACGCGGATGCGGCGCGCGAGCATTGCCGGCTGCTCTATGTCGCGCTGACCCGCGCCGAGGACATGCTGTTCATCGGCGGCGCGCTGCCGGGCAAGGCGACGGAGCCGCACGAGGAGAGCTGGTATCATTCGGTGCAGCAGGCGCTGACCGATCTGGGCGCCGAAGCGATCGAGGCCGAGGGCTGGGGGCCGGGCGAAGCGTTCGAGTATCGCAGCGGCACGCCCGCCGCGCGCACCGATCCCGGCCCGGTGCTGCGCCCCGACGATGGCTTCACGCCGCCGGGCTGGGCGCTGACGCCGGCGCCGCGCGAGGCCCGCCCGCCGCGGCCGCTGTCACCCTCCGCCATCGCCGCCGATGATGTCGCGGCGCCGCCGCCCGGCCCGGCGGCGCGCGCTGCGGCCAAGCGCGGTTCGGCGCTGCACGCGCTGTTCGAACGCCTGCCCGACCTGCCGCCGGAGCGCCGGCGCGCCGTCGGGGAAGGCTGGCTGGCGATGGCCTGGCCCGATCTCGACGCCGCGGCGCTGGTGACGACGGTGCTCGGCATTCTCGATGATCCGCGCTTCGCCGCGGTGTTCGCGCCCGGTGCGCTGGTCGAGGCGCCGGTGGCGGCGACCGTCGACGGCATCGTCATTGCCGGCAGTGTCGACCGGCTGCTGGTGACGCCCGACACCATCACCATCATCGATTTCAAGACCGGCCGCCGCGTGCCGGCCAGCGCCGACAGGGTGGAGCCCTATCATCTGAAGCAGATTGCGGCCTATGCAGCGGCGCTGGCCCAGGTGTTCCCCGGCCGTGCCATCCGCGCCGCGCTGCTGTTCAGCGAGGGCCCGGCGCTGCTCGAACTGCCCGATGCCCTGCTGCAACTTCATCGCCCCCAAGCAGCACTTGCGTTGAATGACGGGGCGATCACGCCTAATTAGCAGGCAACGCCAATCAAGGAGCCGACCATGGCCACCAAGCAGATCACCGACGCCAGTTTCCACGCCGATGTCATCAGCGCCGACAAGCCGGTGCTCGTCGATTTCTGGGCCGAATGGTGCGGCCCCTGCCGCCAGATCGGCCCGGCGCTGGAAGAGATCAACAATGAGCTCGACGGTGTCGAGATCGTCAAGCTCAACATCGACGACAACCCCGATGCCCCGACCCGCTATGGCGTGCGCGGCATCCCGACGATGATCCTGTTCAAGAATGGCGCCCCGGTGGCCACCCAGGTCGGCGCCGCGCCGAAATCGCAGCTGAAGAGCTGGCTGGAAGGCGCACTGGGCTGAGGCGAGGAGCGCAACCGCCCTCCCTCCCCGCAAGGGGGAGGGAGTAGTGGTGGTTATCCCGCCGGCAGTACCATTTGCCCCAGCCGCGGGAAATGCACCGCCACGGCACCGGCGCGGTCCGATTCGCGCAGCACGGTGATCCCGGTCGGATCGAGCTGGAGCAACCGGCCGGTCACTGGCGTATCGCCCGAATTGTCGGTCTTCACCTGCACCAGCTGCCCGGCGGCAAACGGCGCATCGACGGGCCCAGCCGCCGCTGACGGCGTTGCCGCCGCCGCGATGGCGATGGCATCGGCGCCGCTGATCTCGTGCCGCTCACCATGGCCGATGGCCTGCATCCGCGCGTACCAGGCCGCCAAATTGGGGTGGGCGAACATCGCCGCCGCGGTTTCGCCGGCGAACGGAATCGCCTTCACGAACCAGATATTGCAGTAAAAGCCGAGGTCGGCATGGCCCGGCGCATCGCCGCCGACGAAGGCGCGGCCATCGGCCAGTGTCGCATCGAGCCAGTGCGCCGCGGTCAGCGCCTGTGACACCAGATGCGGCGTTGCCCGCGACAGCTGGTTCAAGTCGAGCCCGAAGCGGCCCTTGCGATCCTGGATGAAACTGTCCGGCAGCGCGCCCGGCGGCATGGCGCCCATGGCTGCGCCGACATGCGCCATGAACTGCGGCCCGCCGGCCCAATTGGCGATGATGCGGTGCAGGGTGCCGAGTGGCGGCGGATAGAGGCTGGGCTCCGGTTGCAGCGCCTCCAGCGCATGGACGATGGCGGCGGTGTCGCAATGCATGTCGGCGCCGATCTGCAGCACCGGCGTGCGGGCATAGCCGCCGGTCAGTTCGACCAGATCGGGCTTGGGCATGATGTTGGGGATCAGCACCGATTGCCAGGCCATGCCTTTGATGCCGAAGGCGACGCGGACCAGTTCCGAAAAGGGTGACGCCTCATAATGGTGGAGAATCGGCATCATGGGCTGGGGTCCTCAGCTGCGGTAATCGGCGTTGATGCTGATGTAGCCATGGGTCAGGTCGCAGGTCCACACCCGGGCGCGGCCCTGGCCCAGCCCCAGGTCGACGGCGATGTCGACATCCTGGCCGGCAAGATGCGCCGCCACCGGGGCTTCGTCATAGCCCGGCACGACCATGCCGCCGGCGGCGACCTCGGTGCTGCCGAAGCGGATCGACAGGCGGTCCCGCTCGGCGGCCTCGCCGGCCTTGCCCACCGCCATGACGACGCGGCCCCAATTGGCGTCGCCGCCGGCGATCGCCGTCTTCACCAGCGGCGAATTGGCGATGGAAAGGCCGATGACCCGCGCCGCGCGATCATCCTCGGCGCCGGTGACGGTGATGGTGATGAACTTGGTCGCGCCCTCGCCGTCGCGGACGACCAGCTGCGCCAGCTGGTGGCAGAGGTCGGCGAGCGCTGCGGCAAAGGCATCGGCGCCGGGGGACGCCCAGCCGGCGAGTTCGGCATGGCCGGCGGCACCGGTGGCGAAGGCCAGCACGGTGTCGGAGGTCGAGGTGTCGCCATCTACGGTGATGCAGCTGAAGCTGGCGGCATTGGCGGCGGCCAGCGCCGCCTGCAGGAACTCGGGGGCGACCACGGCGTCGGTGAAGATGAAGCCGAGCATGGTCGCCATGTCGGGCGCGATCATGCCGCTGCCCTTGATGATGCCGGTCAGCGTCACCCGCGTGTCGCCGATCATCGCCGCGGTGGTGGCGGCCTTGGGGAAGGTGTCGGTGGTGCCGATGGCGACGGTCGCGGCGTGGAAATCGGCCTGACCAAGCGCCGCATGCGCGGCCGTCACCCCGGCCACGGCCTTGTCCCTGGGCAGCGGCACGCCGATGACGCCGGTGGAGGCTGCGAACACCTCTTCGGCCGCGCAGCCGAGCAGGGCGGCGGCGGTGGCGGTCTGGGTGGCGGCGGCTTCGCGGCCCGACAGGCCGGTGAAGGCGTTGGAATTGCCGGCGTTGACGACGAGCGCGCGGGCGCGTCCACCGGCCAGCCGCGCCCGGCACAGCTCGACCTCCGGCGACGGGCATTTCGACCGCGTCAGCACGCCGGCGACGGCGGTGCCGGGGGCGAGGTCGACCAGCGTCACATCGGCGCGGGTCCAGGCCTTGTAGCCGGCGGTGGCGGTGCCGATGCGCACCCCGGCAATGGGGCTGAGCGCAGGGAAGGGGCGGGCGAGCGGCGAAACGGTCATGCCGCCGTCTTGCCGGGGCCGTGCCGCGATGGCAATGGTCGGGCGCGGCAAACGCGTCCGCAATTGACTCCGGCGCCATCTGCCCCTATGCGCCGCGTCTTGATTTTCGGGATGGAGTGCGCCTTCGTCCCTGCCACCAGGAATTCAGCATGAAGCGTACCTATCAGCCCTCGAAGCTCGTTCGCGCCCGCCGCCACGGCTTCCGCGCCCGCATGGCAACCGTCGGTGGCCGCAATGTCATCCGCAACCGCCGCGCCCAGGGCCGCAAGAAGCTGTCGGCCTGATTCGTTCGGCATGACGGCGGTGCCGACTGGCCCGCGCATCGCAACCATCAGCCAGCGCCGCGATTTCCTGGCGGCGAACAAGGCACGTCGGGTGGTGACGCCCGGCTTCATCCTGTTGGTCAATCCGCGCGGTGATGCCGATCCGGCGATCCGCGCCGGCTATACGGTGACCAAGAAGATCGGCAACGCCGTGGTGCGCAACCGCATGAAGCGGCGGTTTCGCGAACTGGCCCGCGCTGCCCTCGCCGACAAGGGCCTTGCGGGTGCCGACCATGTGCTGATCGGCCGCGAAGCCGGCATCGAACGCGATTATGCGACGCTCGCCGCCGAACTCGACCGCGCGCTGGCCAAGGCACGGGGCCAGCGGTGAACATCATCAGCCGCATCCTGATCGCGCCGGTGCGGCTCTATCAGGTGGCGCTGTCGCCGTTGCTGCCGCCCAGCTGCCGCTACACCCCCAGCTGTTCGACCTATGCCGTGGAAGCGCTCGCCCGCCATGGCCCCGTCAAGGGCCTGTGGCTGGCGGTGCGACGGATCGGCCGCTGCCACCCCTGGGGCGCATCGGGCTATGACCCGGTGCCCTGAACCGCTATAGGGCCGCCACACGCCCCCAATCGCTCGCAAAGAAGAGTTCCGTGACCCAAGACACGCGCAACATGATTCTGGCCGTCATCCTGTCGGCGCTGGTGCTGCTGGGCTGGAGCTTCGTGTCCGAAAAATATTTCCCGGCGCCGAAGCCGGTGAAGCCGGCGGCGACCGTCGCAGCGCCTGCTGCCACCGCCACCGCGCCGGCGAGTGTCGCCGGTGCCGCCGTGCCGGGAGTCGCCGCCGTGACGACGGTTGCCGACCGCGGCAAGGTGCTGGCCGCCACGCCGCGCGTCATCATCGACACGCCGCGCCTGCAGGGCTCGATCAATCTGAAGGGCGCCCGCATCGATGATCTGGTGCTGCCGACCTATCGGGTGACGCTGGCCAAGGATTCGCCGCCGGTGCGGCTGCTCAGCCCCAGCGGCACCGCCGACGCCTATTTCAGCCAGTTCGGCTGGACCGGCGCCGGCGCGCCGCCGGCCGATGCGCAATGGACCGCCTCCGCGCCGCGCCTGACGCCGGCCGCGCCGGTGACGCTCAGCTGGACGGCGCCCAATGGTGTCGTCTTCGAACAGGTGATCAGCATCGACAAGGATTTCCTGTTCACCGTGCGCCAGCGCGTCCGCAACACCAGTGCGGCGGCGCTGACCGTGCAGCCCTGGGGGCTGGTGTCGCGGTTGGGCGAAGGCGCCGAAAAGAACGCCTATAACCTCCACGTCGGCCCGATCGGCGTCATCGACGGCACGCTGCGCGATGGCGATGTCAATTACGACGTGCTGCGCGACAAGGGACCGCAGCGCTTCGCCACCACCGGCGGCTGGCTCGGCATCACCGAGAAATACTGGCTGGCGGCGCTGATTCCGGACCAGAGCGCCCGCGTCGAGACCCGCTTCGCCGCGGCGCCGGGCAATCTCTACCAGACCGATTATCTCGCCCCCGCCATCGCGGTTGCCCCCGGCACCATGCGCGAAACCACCGCCCGCTTCTTTGCCGGGGCCAAGGAGGTGGCGCTGCTCGATCGCTATCGCGACACGCTGGGCATTCCGCATTTCGATCTGGCGATCAGCTGGGGCTGGTTCATCGCCATCGCCCAGCCGATCTTCTATCTGCTCGACTGGCTGTTCCGGCTGACCGGGAATTTCGGCCTCGCCATCATCGGCCTGACTCTGCTGGTGCGCGCCGCGCTCTTCCCCATCGCCAACAAACAGTTCGAATCCATGGCGAAAATGCGCATCGTCGCGCCGAAGATGAAGGCGCTGCAGGAAAAGTACAAGGACGACAAGCTGCGCCTGCAACAGGAAACCATGGCGCTGTACAAGACCGAAAAGGTCAATCCGGTCGCCGGCTGCCTGCCGCTGCTGGTGCAGATCCCGGTGTTCTACGCGCTCTACAAGACGCTGCTGGTGTCTATCGAAATGCGCCACCAGCCGTTCGTCTTGTGGATCAAGGATCTGTCGGCGCCCGATCACCTGCTGCCGCTCAACCTGTTCGGCCTCATCGACTGGCAGCCGCCGGCGCTGCTCGCGGTGGGCGTGCTGCCGATCATCGTCGGCTTCACCGTCTGGTTGCAGCAGAAGCTCAACCCGACGCAGATGGACCCGGTGCAGCGGCAGGTGTTTGCCGTGATGCCCTGGGTGCTGATGTTCGTGATGGCGCCGTTCGCCGCCGGCCTGCAGGTCTATTGGGCGGTCAACAACACCGTCTCGATCGCGCAGCAATGGTGGATGCTGAAGAAATATCCCGCCCCGGCCACGCCGCCGGAGCCGATCACCGTCAAGGCGACGCGCAAGTGAATGATGTCGCCCCGTCGCCCGAAGACGCGCTGAAGGCCGCAAAGGCCACCGCCTATCGCATCGAAACCGCCCGGCGGCTGTTCGCCGGGCCGGTGGAATTCCGCCTGTCGGCGCCCGATCTCGAATTCCTGCCCGCCCCCGATGTGCCCGAAATCGCCTTTGCCGGGCGCAGCAATGTCGGCAAATCCTCGCTGCTCAACGCGCTGACCGGGCGGCAGGGCCTCGCCCGCGCCTCCAACACGCCGGGGCGGACACAGGAACTCAACTTCTTCGATGTCGGTGAGCCGCGGGTCTTCCGCCTCGTCGACATGCCCGGCTATGGCTATGCCGAAGCCCCCAAGGATCTGGTGGCGCGCTGGAAACGGCTGATCTGGGACTATCTGCGCGGCCGCGTCGTGCTGAAGCGCGTGCTGGTGCTGATCGATGCCCGCCACGGCCTGAAGCCGGTCGATATCGAGATCATGACGATGCTCGACAAGGCGGCGGTCAGCTATCAGATCGTCCTGACCAAGGGCGACAAGATCAAGCCGACGGCGCTGGCGGCGACGCTGGCCGCCGTGGCTGCCAAAACCCGCACCCATGTCGCCGCCTTCCCCGAGGTGCTGGCGACATCGGCGGAAGCCGGCACCGGCATCCCCGAATTGCGCGCCGCCGTGCTGGCCGCCGCCGAAGGGTGAGCCTGCTCGCCGTCTGACGGCAACCGATCCTGGCGCGTATCGACATTCAAGGTTGAAGCGGCCTCCGGCGGCTGGGGCCGTAGGCCCCAGACCCCGTTTCGCTTTGGTCTGGCCTGAAATGCCGCCTGTGGTGCCATGCGGCAGCCAATGAATGGGGTCTGGGGCCTGCGGCCCCAGCCGCCGGAGGCCTCTTGAAACCAGAATGTCGATACGCCCTAGCGCTGCAGCGCGGCGACAGCGCAGGCGAGAAACAGCAGGAAACCCGCGCTGCGGTTGCTGCGGAACAGCAGCAGCGCATTGGCCGGCGCGGTATCGGCCAGCCGCCTGATCTGCCAGCCGAACTGCCCGGCAAGCGGCAGCAGCGCCAGCAGCACCAGCGGATCGGGCCGCACCAGCCACAGCGCCGCGCCCCATAGCGCCAGCGCCAGCCCGTAGAAGCCGGCAACGCCGCCGCGCGCCCGCGGCCCCAGCGCGCGCGCCGAGGATTTGATGCCGGCCAGCGCATCATCCTCGATATCCTGAAGGGCGTAGATGGTGTCATAGCCGAGCGTCCAGGCGATGCCGCCGGCATAGAGCGCCGCCAGCGCCGGGCCGGGATCGGTGATCGCCACGAAACCGACCAGCGCGCCCCAGTTGAAGGTCAACCCCAGCCAGGCCTGCGGCCACCAGGTGATGCGCTTCATGAACGGATAGGCGGCGACGAGGCCGAGGCTGGCGATGGCGACGCCCTGCGCCAGCGGGCGAAGTTGCAGCACGACGATGAGGCCGATGAGCGAGAGCAGGATGGCGAACAGCAGTGCCCGTTTCACCGACACGGCGCCGCTCGCCACCGGCCGGGCGCGGGTGCGTTCGACCTGGGCATCGAGATCGCGGTCGATGATGTCGTTCCACACGCAGCCGGCGGCGCGCATGACGATGCTGCCCAGCCCGAACCACAGGATCAGCGGCCAGTCCATGACCAGCCCATCGGCCAGCGCCACGCCCCAGGCGCAGGGCCAGAACAGCAGCCAGCTGCCCGCCGGCCGGTCGAGCCGCGCCAGCCGCGCATAGGGCTGCACGCCGGCGGGCAGCGCGTCGATCCAGCCGCGCTCGGCATCGGGCGTCGGTTTCGCTGCGGAAGGTAAACTGCTAGCCACAGCGCCATGAGCGAAAGCGGCCCCCATCTGTCAACCACCCCCCGGCTTTACGTCGATATGCCGCTGGCAGCGGGCGCCCTGCTGACGCTGCCGCCGCCGCAATCGCATTATCTGGCGCAGGTGATGCGCCGCCAGCCGGGTGATGTGGTGCGGCTGTTCGACGGCGCCAGCGGCGAATGGGCGGCGCGGGTGGTGACGGTCGGCAAAAAGGCCGTGGTGGTGACGCTGGAGGCGCAGTCGGCGCCGCAGGAGGCGGTGCCCGACCTGTGGCTGTGCGCCGCGCCGCTGAAGCGCGGCCGCATCGACTGGGTGGCGGAAAAGGCCTGTGAGCTGGGCGTTGCCCGGCTGCTGCCGGTGATCACCCGCCGCACCATTGTCGACAAATTGAACCTGGAGCGCCTCAACGCCCATATGGTCGAGGCGGCCGAGCAATGCGGCCGCACCGCGCTGCCGACGCTGGCCGAGCCGGTGACGCTCACGGCGCTGCTCGCCGCCTGGCCGGCCGAGCGCGCGCTGATCTTTGCCGATGAAGGCGGCGGCGAGGCGCTGGCGAGGCTGTGCGCCCGCGCGCCCGCCCCGGCCGCCATCCTAATTGGGCCGGAGGGCGGCTTCACCCCGGAGGAGCGCGCCGCCATCCGCGCCCTGCCGCAGGCGCTGGCCGCCAGCCTCGGCCCGCGCATCCTGCGCGCCGACACGGCGGCGGTGGCGGCGGTGGCGGTGTGGCAGGCGCTGGCGGGTTGAACGGCTGTCCCGCGGACGGCAATTGCCATAGCTGCGCAGCTGTATTCGACGGGCGCCATTGGCTAGCCGGGGGGCGCGGCGAAACACCCCGCCAACCCCATGGACGTCCAGCAGGCTAACGTTGAAACGATGAAAGGGCGAAGCGCCGGCGACCCTATTCCGCTGCCATCGCCACCAGTGGTGCCGCCTGCGGGCCGCGGATCAGCGTGCCCGGCAGCGCGCCGGTCATGGTGCCGTTGCGGAAGGTGACGACGCCGGCCTTGATGGTCGCGACATAGCCATCGGCCTTTTGCAGCAGGCGCTTGCCGCCGGCGGGCAGGTCGAAGGCCATCCAGGGCTTGCCGAGCTTCAGCCGCTGCATGTCGATGAGGTTGATGTCGGCGAGCATGCCGGGCCGCAGCTGGCCGCGATCGTCGAGGCCGTAGAGCCGCGCGGTGTCGCTGCACTGGCGCTTGATGGCGTTCTCGATCGTCACCGTGCCGCGCTTCCGGTCCCGCACCCAATGCTGGAGCAGGAAGGTCGGCGAGGCGGCGTCGCAGATGGTGCCGCAATGGGCGCCGCCATCGGACAGCGAGATCACCACATCGTCGCGGTGCAGCAGGCCCTCGACGAAATCGAGGTTGCCATCGGCATAGTTGAGGATGGGGAAATAGATGAAGCCGGTGCCGTCATTGGCGGTCAGCAGGTCATAGGCATATTCGGCCGGGCTGACCCCGGCGGCGGCGGCGCGGGCGGCGACGGTCTGCGCCTGCGTGGGTTCATAATCGAAATCCGCATCCATCTCGTAATGCAGGCCGAACCCCTGTGCGACGGCATAGAGCAGCATCTGCACGTCCGATTCGGGGATGACGTCCGGCTCGGCGAGCAGTTTTGCCTTCCAGGCCGGGTCACTGATCTTCGCCCATTGTTCGGGCCAGGGCGCGGCGTCGATTTCGGCCCAGCTCGGCTTGAACTTGAACGGATGCACGGTGCCGCGCCAGGCCATCAGGATGCCGTTGCCGCGCAGCGCGATCTGGGCGACGATATTGGCGCCCTCGGCGTTCCACTTCGCGGTTTCGCTCATCTGTTCCTGCCAGGGCAGCTCCTTGGCGATGGACTGCAACATGGCAAAGGTGACGGGCAGGCCGGTTTCCTTCGACAGCGCCCCCATCCAGCCGAATTCGTCCCATTCGCGCCTGAGGTCGCTGGCCATTTCGAACACGCCATGGCCGGCGCGGGCCACCGCCCGCCCGATTCCGATCAGTTCCTCCTTGGTCGCCGTGGTGCCCGGTACCAGCACGCCATCGACCGATTTGTGCAGGATGGTGCGCGACGTGGAAAAGCCCAGCGCGCCCGCCTTGAGGCCATCCTCGACGATGGCGCTCATCTGGGCGATTTCATGCTCGGTGGGCGCTTCATTGTTGGCGCCGCGCTCGCCCATCACATAGGCGCGCACGGCGCCGTGCGGCACATGCGTCGCCACATCGATGGTGCGGGGCCGCTCGGCCAGCGCGTCCATATATTCGGGGAAGGTTTCCCAGTTCCAGGTCATGCCCTCGGCCAGCGCCGTGCCGGGAATGTCCTCGACGCCTTCCATCAGGCCGATCAGCCAGTCATGCTTGTCGGGCTTGGCCGGTGCGAAGCCGACGCCGCAATTGCCCATGACGACGGTGGTGACGCCATGCCAGGACGACGGCGCCATTTCCGAATCCCAGGTCGCCTGGCCGTCATAATGGGTGTGGATGTCGACAAAGCCGGGGGCGACGGTCAGCCCGGTCGCATCGATCTCCTCACGGCCCTTGGCGGTCACCGTGCCGACCGCGCTGATGCGGCCGCCATCGATGGCGATGTCGCCGGTAAAGGCCGGTGCGCCGGTGCCATCGACGATCGTGCCGCCGCGAATGACCATGTCGTGCATGTCGACTCTCCCAATTCCACGGCGGCATCATGCCATGGCGGGGCTGTCGTTGCGCCTATGACTTGCAGCGGGTGTCACGCAGAATTCAAGCCGCGCTCAATTGCGTGCGCCCGTCCGCACGGCTAAACGACTTGCCATGAGCAATCACGTCACGAACACGGGCGATGACGCCCCCATCGAAAACCGGGCACAGCTCATCAGCGTGTTCGAGCGCGGCAACAAGCCGGAGGCCGATTGGCGCATCGGCACCGAGCATGAAAAGTTCGTCTATCGCACCGCCGATCATCGCGCGCCGAGCTATGACGAGCCGGGCGGCATCCGCGACCTGCTGAAGGCCATGGAGGATTTCGGCTGGGAGCCGATCTTCGAAGGCGGAAACGTCATCGCGCTGAAGGGCGCCGACGGCAATATCAGCCTGGAGCCGGCCGGCCAGTTCGAGCTGTCGGGCGCGCCGCTGGCCAGCATTCACGAGACCTGCGCCGAATCGAACCGCCACCTCGCGCAATGCCGCGAGATCGGTGACCGGCTCGGCCTCGGCTTCCTGTCGCTGGGTTTCTGGCCGGACAAGGCGCGCGCCGAGCTGCCGGTGATGCCCAAGGGCCGCTATGTCATCATGCGGGCGCACATGCCGCGCGTCGGCGCGCTCGGCCTCGACATGATGCTGCGCACCTGCACCATCCAGACCAATCTCGATTACGCATCCGAAGCCGATATGGTGCTGAAGTTCCGCGTCTCGATGGCGCTGCAACCGCTGGCCACCGCGCTGTTCGCCAATTCGCCATTCACCGAAGGCAAGCCCAACGGCTTCAAGAGCTTCCGCAGCCATATCTGGACCGATACCGATCCGGCCCGCACCGGCACGCTGCCCTTCGTCTTCGAAGACGGCTTCGGCTTCGAACGCTATGCCGATTACGCTCTCGATGTGCCGATGTACTTCGTCTACCGCGACGGCAAATATATCGACGCCGCCGGCCTCAGCTTCCGCGATTTCCTCGCTGGCAAACTGAGCGTGCTGCCGGGCGAAAAGCCCCGGCTCGGCGACTGGAAGGATCATCTCTCCACCGCCTTCCCGGAAGTGCGGCTGAAGGGCTATCTCGAAATGCGCGGCGCCGATGGCGGGCGCTGGGATCGCATCTGCGCGCTGCCGGCCTTCTGGGTCGGGCTGCTCTATGACGATGTCGCGCTCGATGCGGCCTGGCAGCTGGTGAAGGGCTGGACGCCCGAAGATCATGCCCGGCTGCGCGCCGAGGTGCCGCGCCTTGCCTTGCAGGCCAGCAGCCCCAATGGCGGCACCTTGCAGGACCTTGCCGGCCAGGTGCTCGCCATCGCCGACAGGGGCCTCGCCCGCCGCAACCGCCAGAACCGCATGGGCGACACCGAACAGGGCTTCCTCAACCCGCTGCGCGAGATCGCCGCCAGCGGTCTGACGAATGCTGACCGCATGCTGGCGCTGTATGAAGGCGCCTGGGGCGGCGATGTGGCGAAGGTGTACGCGGGCGAGAGTTTTTAGCAGTAAAACTCCCTCCCCCTTGCGGGGAGGGCGACTCGCGCTTGCGCGAGCGGGGTGGGGGTTACACACGTGCCAACACGCATAACCCCCACCCCGCTCGGCTGACGTCGAGTCGCCCTCCCCGCAAGTGGGAGGGAAATCACGACCTCACGCCGCGGCGTTGAACGGCTTGTCCTTGTCCGGGCGCAGGTCGCCGGGCAGGCCGAGCACGCGCTCGGCGATGATGTTGCGCAGGATCTCATCGGTGCCGCCGGCGATGCGCAGCCCGGCCGCGCCGAGGTAGGAGCCTTGCAGCTTGGCCAGTTCCGGATCGGCATCGGCACCCGACACGAAGCCGTCACCGCCCGCCATGTCGAGCGCGAAGCTCGCCATGTCCTGCATGGTCTTGGCGACGACGACCTTGGCGATCGACTGTTCGGGGCCGGGGATCTGGCCCTTGGACAGCGCTGACAGGGCGCGCATCTGGGTCAGCTTGATGCCCTGGTCGTTGATATAGGTCTGGGCGATCTGGCGGCGGACGTCGCCGGCTTCGATGGCCGGGCCGCCGGCGGGGGCTTCGACGCCCTTGGCCAGCTTCATCAACGTTTCATAGCCCGGTGCATGGCGCGGCTTGCCGCCGACGGCGAGGCGTTCGTGCATCAGCGTCGTCAGCGCGACCTTCCAGCCATCGCCGACGGCGCCCAGCCGGTGCGAGTCCTTGACGCGCACGCCGGTGAAGAACACCTCGTTGAAATCGCTGCCGCCGGACATCTGCTTGATGCCGCGCACCTCCATGCCCGGCGCCTTCATGTCGACGATGAACATGGTCAGGCCCTTGTGCTTGGGCACGCTGGGATCGGTGCGGCAGACAACGATACCGAAGTCGGAGGCATGGGCGAACGAGGTCCACACCTTCTGCCCGTCGATCACCCATTCATCGCCATCCCGGACAGCCTTGGTGCGGATCCCGGCGAGGTCGGAGCCCGCGGCCGGTTCGGAGAACAGCTGGCACCAGACTTCCTCGCCCAGCAGCGCCTTGGGCACATAGCGCTGGATGACCTCGGGGTTGCCATGCGTGAAGACCGTCGGGATGCACATGCCGAGCCCGATCGAATAGAGGCCGGAGGGCGCGTGGAAGCGGCTTTCCTCCTGGCCATAGATGATCGAGTTCATCGGGCCGAGGCCCTGGCCGCCCATCGCCTTGGGCCAGGTGATGCCGGTATAGCCGGCGGCGAACTTCTTGGCCTGCCAGGCCTTGGAGCGGCGCACGAACTCGTCGAGCTTCCAGGGTGTGGCGGGCGGCTCGCGATATTCGCTGGCGTTTTCGTTGAGCCAGGCGCGCGCGGTGGCGCGATATTCGGCTTCGGCGGGCGTGTCGTTGAAATCCATCGGTCAGCTCCCTCGAAATATGTCAGGCGGCGGCGCGGTTGCGCTGTTCCAGTGCGCGCACCAGCCGGTCGGCCCACCAGCCGCGGGCACCGAGCGCGGCGCTCAGCGCCCGGGCGCGGCGGTAGTAGAATTGGCAATCGCTTTCCCAGGTGAAACCGATGCCGCCGTGCAGCTGCACCGTCTCTTCCGCACAGAAGCTGACGGCGTCGAGGCTGGCAACCCGCGCTGCTGCCGCAGCCTGGCGCAGCTCGGCACCGTCGCTGCCGATCATGGCCACGCCGTGCAGGGCATGGGCGCGGGCCAGTTCGATCTTGATGAACATGTCGGCGCACTTGTGCTTGACGCCCTGATAACGCCCGATGGTCTGGCCAAAGGCGACGCGTGTCTTGGCATATTCGACGGTCATGGCCATCGCTGCCGACGCGGTGCCGATCGCCTCGAAGGCCAGCAGCACGGCGGCGCGATCGAGCCAGGCCTGATAGGCGGCACTATCGCCCAGCGGTTCCGCCGGCGTGCCGTTCAGCACCAGCCGGCCATGGCGGCGGACAAGATCGAGCGTTTCGACAGGTTCGACGGTGGCGGCGGATGTCTCGACCAGCCACAGCGACGGACCATCGGGGCCGGCGGCGGCGACAATGGCGAGATGCGCGCCGGGCAGGTCCGGCACCGGCGCCTTGACGCCGGTGAGGGCGTTGCCATTGGCACGGATCGCCGAGGCGTTGGGGTTGACGGCACCGGGTTCGTTGATGGCGGCGACGGCGATCAGGCTGCCATCGGCGATGCCGGGCAGATATTTCGCCTGTTGCGCGTCGCTGCCGGCGATCAGCAGCGCTTCGGTGGCGAGCAGGGTCGAGACGAGCGGCACCACGGCGAGCGACGCCCCGGCGGCTTCGGCGAGCTGGCAGCTTTCCTCGGCGGTCAGGCCAAGGCCGCCATGCGCTTCCGGCACGCGCGCCGCGGTCCAGCCGAGATTGGCGATTTCGGTCCAGAGGCCGGCGTCGAAATCGGGCGCATCCTTGGCCATGGCGGCGCGGGCGCGGGCGGTTCCGGCGCGGTCGGCGAACAGTTTCTTCGCCTGTTCGCCCAGCGCCTTGGCATCATCGGAAAAATCGAAATTCACTGGCTTGCTCCCCAATGGCCGCTTCTGGCCTGTGGTTTCGGGGCGCACCTTACCTTAACGTCAACCGGGTTCAAGCTATGCAATGAAGCGGGGGGCGCCTCACCAGGGCAGCGTATCGCCCTTGTAGTCGAGGTAGCGATGCCCCGGCGCCGTGTTGGCGGCGATGACATCGGCAAGGCCCCTGACCGAGGTTTCGACATCGATATCGGCGCTCGGCCCGCCCATCGCGGTGCGCACCCAGCCGGGGTGCAGCGACAGGATGCTGACCGGCCTGTCCTTCAGCCGGGCGGCGAGGCTGCGCGTCAGCGTGTTCAGCGCCGCCTTGCTGGCGCGGTAGAGATCATAGCCACCACCGGTGTTGAGCCCGACCGAGCCGAGGATCGAGCTCATGAAGGCGAGCGTGCCGCCGTCGTTCAGCCGCGGCAGCAGGCGCTCGGCGATGCGGATCGGCGCCGTGGCGTTGGTCATCATCAGGGCGCCGATCTCCTCGGCGCTGGCCTTGGCGGCGGACGCATGGCCGGGGCCGGTGACGCCGGCGTTGACGAAGATCAGGTCGAACCGGGCCTCGCCCAGCGCCGCGACCAGCGCCGCCACGCTGTCGGCATCATCGATATCGACATGGGCGAGTGTGATGCGGCCGCCCGAGGCCGCAATCGCTGCGGCCAGGTCCGGCGCATCCCCGCGCGCCGTGGCAATGACCTGCCAGCCGCGCGCCGCATGTTCGGTGGCAAGGCCCAGCCCGAGCCCGCGCGAGGCGCCGATGATGATGGCGGATTTGGTCATGGGTGGTTCCTTCAGGCGGTGATGCGGAAGCGTGCCAAATAGTCATAGTCCGGCCGGCAGGCGTTGGCGACCGCTGCCACTTCGCCACCCAGCACGGGCGGCGCGCCCTCCGGCGGGCCGAAGCCGGTCGAGGCCTCGACACTGGCATACCAGTGCGACGCCCAGATGCCGTCGCTGGCCCGCCGCCCCGGTGGCCAGGCCAGCATGGCGGGATCGAACGGGATGGCCAGCGCCGCGCACAGCGCCGCCAGCATCGCCGGCGGATCGCGCAATATGTCGCCCGAATCGATCACCGGCGGCGCCCGGCCCAGCCGGTCGGCAACGCGATCGAAATAGGCGCGCTGGCGGGCGACGCCGAGATGCTCCGGCCGCACCGCCTCGCGCTTGGCGGCATAGCTGGCGACGACGCGTTCTGGCGCGCGGATCAGAAAGGCATGGGCGTGCCCGGGCAGGTCATCGATGCCCACCGGCCCTTCCATATGGTGCGCCATATGCTTCTGGTACCAGATCGGCCGCGGTTCCGGCGGCCGCCCGGCCATGGCGCGGGCGACACTGGCCCAGTCGCAATCCATGGCGGCGATGACCGCGTCCCGCATCGGCTGGTCGTCGCCGGTCGTGGCGAGATAGGCGCCATAGAAGGGCTCGTCCGACACAGCGGTATCGGGCCGCGCGCCAAAGCTGCGCATCATCGCGGTGGAAAGATTGCGCGGGCCGCTCCACATCGCGATGCGGATGGTCACGGCCGGCCCCGGCCCGCCACGTCGCGGGCGATCAGCTCGCGGTACAGGCCCTGCAGCCGCTCGACCATCGGGCCGCGCCCGTCGCTCAGCACCCGGCCGTCGACGCTGGTGACGGGCGCCACCCCGGCGAAGGTGCCGGTGACAAAGGCTTCATCGGCGCCATAGACCTGGGTCAGCGAGAAATTCTTCTCGAACACCGGGATGCCGGCGGCCTTGCAGACATTGATGACATTGCGGCGGGTGATGCCATCGAGGCAGTAATCCCCCGACGATGTCCACACCTCGCCCCGGCGCACGATGAAGAAATGCGTCGAATTGCAGGTGGCGACGAAGCCATGCGGATCGAGCATCAGCGCCTCGTCCGCCCCGGCCTGGGTGGCCTGGATACAGGCGGTGATGCAGTTGAGCTTCGAATGCGAATTGAGGCGGGGGTCCTGCACATCGGGATAGCCGCGGCGGACATGGACGGTGAACAGGCGGATGCCGCGCGTTGCGGTTTCGGGCAGCGGGTCCTTGTGCTCGGCGATGATGACGATGGTCGCCGGCGACACCACCACCCGCGGGTCCTGATAGGGCGTGGAGCGCAGGCCGCGCGTCACCATCAGCCGGATGTGGCAATGGTCCATGCCATTGGCGTCGATGGTATCGTAGAGCCGCTGTTCCAGTTCGGCGCGGGTCACGCCCAGATCCATGAAGATCGCCTTGGCGCCTTCCCACAGCCGGTCGAAATGCTGGTCGAGGAACGCCACCCGGCCGCCATGCACGCGCAGCCCCTCCCAGACGCCATCGCCGAGCATGAAGCCCGAATCGAAGACGCTGACCATCGCCTCGCCGCGCGGTTTCAGCACGCCATTGACGTTGATCAGGATCGTGTCGTTGCGCGGATCAGGCGCATGACCATGGGTGCCGAGGGACGCTGCTTGTGCCATGATGCCAGTCTAGAGTCGATTGCGTTAAAGTGAAGTCGGCACCGGCCCGCTCCCCCGCCCGGCCACCCATCGGGATTATCCTAAGGGGGGGGCCGGGCGGGGGAGCGGTCCGGTACCGTCCGACTGCAATCGACTCTAGCCGGTCAGGGGCCGGGTTCAACTGCCGACTCTGGGGGTGGCATGCCATATCGCGGACCAATTCTGCTGGCGCTGTTGCTGCTGCCCGTAACGGCCGCACAGGCAGCCGATGACAGCCGCGGCGTGCTGAGCTTCACCGTCGAGAATGACGCCGTCGGCGATACCGACGAAGGCTATACCAACGGCCTGCGCGCCGCCTGGACCAGCCCGGCCGGCAAGCGGCCGTTCTGGGCGGCCATCGGCCTTGAAAAACTGCCCCTGCTGCCCCGCGATGCGACGCTGCGCTACGAAACCAGCCTCGGCCAGAGCATGTTCACGCCGCAGGATATCGACCGTCTGCGCGCCGATCCGCGCGACCGGCCCTATGCCGGCTTCACCTATGTCGGCCTTGGCGTCATCGCCATCGCGCCGCCCCGCACCTCGGGCCTCCAGCGCATCGACCAGCTGCAATTGACGCTCGGCATCATTGGCCCCGCCTCGCTGGCCGGCGACACCCAGATCACCTGGCACCGCTGGTTCGGCTTCAACCGGCCCAACGGCTGGGACGCGCAGCTGCGCAATGAACCGGCGCTCAACCTCAGCTATCGCCAGAGCCTGCGCCTGCCGCCGGCGCGCATCGCCGGCCTCGACGCCGACCTCACCCCGCACTGGGGCTTCGCCATCGGCAATGTCTATGACTATGCCAATGCCGGCGCGACCATCCGCATCGGATCGAACCTGCCCCCCCAGGGCGTCGGGCGCATCGAACCCTCGATCGCCGGCAGCGGCGCCTTCAACCGCTCCCGCCGCGTGCACCTCCAGGCCTTTGCCGGCGTCGATGCCCGCGCCATCGCCCGCAACATCTTCCTCGACGGCAACAGCTTCGTCTCAGGCCCCGGCGTCGCCAAGAACGCCATCGTCGTCGATGTCGAAGGCGGCGCCGTGCTGACCTGGCGCCGTGTCCGCCTGTCCTACACGCAAGTCTTCCGCAGCCGGGAGTTCAAGAACCAGCCACGACCGGCGAACTTCGGCTCGCTGGGGCTGGCGATCGGGTTTTGAGGGGTTGCGTCGTTATACGGGGGAAGAAGAGGAGCCTCCGGCGGCTGGGGCCGTAGGCCCCAGACCCCATTCCTTCGGTGCTTTCGCGACAGCGCTGGTTTCTACGGACCAATCAAATGAATGGGGTCTGGGGCCGACGGCCCCAGCCGCCGGAGGCAAAATAGCAGTACTATTTCCGGAACAGACTGTCCGCCGCCGCCCGGAACTGCGCCGCGCCTTCGCGCTTGGCGCGGCTGCGGGTGATTTCGGCGTCCAGCGCCAGGATGCGGTCGTCGAGCTCGGCGATGGAGAGCTTGTCCAGGTCTTCGCGCGCCAGCTCGGCGATGAGATCGGATTTGCGTTTCGGCAGGTCGGCTTCGTCGAACATGGCATGAAGCGTTGACCGGGCGGCCCTGGCTGTCAATATCGGCGCATGACCCTGACCGCCATTCCCGCCACCATGACCGCCATCGATCCTGCCGCGCCGGGCGGGCCGGAGGTGTTGCAGCCCGTCACCCGCCCGGTGCCGCAGCCGGGGCCGGGGGAGGTGCTCGTCAGGGTCGCGGCGGCCGGGGTCAATCGGCCGGATGTGCTGCAACGGCTGGGGCTGTATCCGATGCCGCCCGGTGCGCCGACGATTCCCGGGCTGGAGATCGCCGGCACGGTGGTGGCGCTGGGCGACGGCGTCGAGCGCTGGCGCGTTGGTGACGCCGTGTGCGCGCTGGTGGCGGGCGGCGGCTATGCCGAATATTGCACGGCGCCGGCCGGGCAGTGCCTGGCCGTGCCGGCCGGCATGGCGATGCAGGACGCAGCCGGCCTGCCCGAAACCTGGTTCACCGTCTGGTCGAACGTGATGGACCGCGGCCATGCCCGGCCGGGCGAGACCATGCTGGTGCATGGCGGCACCTCGGGCATCGGCGTCACCGCCATCCAGCTCGGCCAGGCCATCGGGCTGGCGGTCATCGTCACCGCCGGCAGTGCCGACAAATGCGCGGCGGCGCTGCGGCTGGGGGCGGCGCATGCCATCGATTACAATGCGCAGGATTTCGTCGCCGAAGTGGCGCGGATCACCGATGATCGTGGTGTCGATCTGGTGCTCGACATGGTCGGCGGCGATTATGTGCCGCGCAATCTGAAATGCCTGGCCGATGATGGCCGCCATGTCTCGATCGCCTTCCAGCGCGGGACGCGCGCCGATCTCGATCTGATGGCGGTGATGCGCAAGCGGCTGACGCTGACCGGATCGATGCTGCGCCCGCGCCCGATCGCCTTCAAGGCCGCCATCGCCGAAACGCTGGAGGGCGTGATCTGGCCGGAATATGAGGCCGGGCGGCTGACCCCGGTCACCGACCAGGTCTTTCCGCTGGCAGAGGCGGCCGATGCGCACCGGCGCATGGAGGCCGGCGCGCATGTCGGCAAGATCGTGCTGACGATCTGACGGTGGTGGTCAGCGACGCGCCAGCGTCGGTTGCCGGCGCATCGCCAGGCCGAGCAGGCCGAAGCCGCTGAGCAGCATCGCCCAGCTGCCCGGCTCCGGCACACCGCCGACCTGATAGCTGCCGAGGCCGACAAACTGCAATTGCGTGCGGTAGGTATAGGCGTTGAGGCTGTAGCTGTAGAAGTTGAAATCCATGGTGCCGGTGACGCCGGCGCTGGTGCGCGGCACCAGATCCGCCAGCCGGGCTGCCATGCCCGTGGCGCAGCAGCCGGACAGGATCAGGCTGGATGTGTAGATGCCGGTATTGGGGTAAAGCTGGCGATTGAAGGCGTGCGTTGTGCCGCCCAGGCTGGTGTACATTTCGCCGCCGTCACCCAGACCAATGGGGCCCTGCAGGGCATCCCAGGTCTGGCCATTGACGGTGAGGGTCGCCGACAGGATCGGTGACGGCTGACCCGCGTTCATGCTCGAACCCCGGCCTTCGGAATTGGGGCCGAACAGGAACGGCGTGCCGATGCTGGTGTCATAGCGGAAGCGCGCGACCGCGGTCTTGCCGCGCAGATTGCCGCCCACCGCGCCGAACAGGCCGGCGCCGTCGATGCCCTGATTCTGCCCGGTGAACTGGCTGATCGTGGTGGTGTAGGTGGCGGTGCGCACGGCCCCCTGCGCTGGCGCCGCCGCCATGGCCAACAGGATGCTACCGGCCAGCAGCCCGCTGATCTTCCAACCTTGCCCGTTCACCCGCCCTTACCCCTTGGTCCTGTTGCGGCACGAGTCGTGCCGCACCGGCGCGCGCGCGCCCATCCCCATTTGCAGGGGGCCCGGACCCGCAACCGGTGAGCGCTGCGACGAGCAGCTGCGGATGACTGTAGCTGATGAAGCGGCCGGCATCCGGGATGACGCGGATGTGCGCGTCCGGCAGGATGCGGCGCCAATAGTCGCGGTTTTCGCCGGCATCATGCATGAAGTCCGTGCCGCCGATCAGCAGGGTCAGGTCATGGGTGCCGGGGGTGATCGGCGGCGGGCCGGACGTCGCCTGCATCACCTGTTCGCGCACCAGCCCGTCGATGCGGCCACGGCGGAAGGGCTCCAGCTTGCGCCAGAAATCCATCAGCAGCGCCGGATCGGCCATGGCGCGGGCATCGGCGGGGCTGGTTGCCGTCCAGTCCTGCATGGCATTGGCAATGCGGCTGTGGCTGGCCAGCTTGAACAGGATGTTGAGACCGGCGGCGACAGCGCGGGGGCGGCGGGCAAACTGGCGCTTCATGATCGCCATCATGCCCTGGGCACGGTTGCCATGGGCCGAATCGGGTTCGGGCGCATCGACGACGACCCGCGTCACCAGCGCCGGCGCTCCGGCCAGCAAGGCCAGCACCACCGGCATCGGGCCGTGCGCAATCACCGGCAGCGGCCCCCAGCCCATGGCGGCGCACAGCGCCACCACATCGGCGGTGCAGGCGGCCAGATAGTCTGCTGCCATCGCCGCCACCGGCACGGCGTCGGAGTCGCCATAGCCGGGGCGATCGGGCGATATCGGGCGAAAGCCGGCGTTCTGCAGCGCCTCGACCAGCGCCCGGTCGACCCCGCGACAGTTCATGCTGTTGTGCAGGACCAGCACCGGCCGGGCCTGATCCGGGCCATAGTCGCTGGCCACCAGCTGCCGGCCATCGGGCGCGGTGATGCGGATGTCGCGACAGGCGGGCGCCGGCCAGGCTTCGTCTCGCGGTGGCAATCGGGTGATGATCGCCAGCCCGCGCACTTCCGCCAGCAAACGCGCGAGGCCGATGGCGCTGCTGACGCCGGTGGCGGTAAACACCGCGGCCAGTTCCTTCTTGGCGACGGCGGCGGAAATGCCCAGCGCCGCTGCGGCAGCGGCCCGGCTCGACCCATCGGCAATCAGCCCGGCCAGGCGGCGCTGCCGCTGCGACAGGGCGAACAGCGCCGCGACGCCGCCATCGCTTTCGCTGCTGGTGTCGGCGTCGAGCGTGCCGAGCACCGCCCAGGTGACCAGGCGCGGCAGGTTGGGCGCCCAGACCAGCTTGCGCGCCTGCTCCAGATAATCGCGTGCGGTGTTGAACCGGATGCCGGTCGCCTGCGCCGCCGCCCGGACATCGCCATGATTGTGCAGCGCGGCTATGGTGCGGACCTGGGCCGGCGACAGGCCGAAGGCGGCGCCGAAGCGTGCCACCCGCGCCGGCACCGCCGCGGGTGACAGGCGGACCACGCCCACCGTGTCGCCGGGCGCGTCCAGCGCCGGCCAGGCGACCTGCCAGTCGCGCGCTGCGGTCAGCGGTGCGACGGCCAGCACCACCGGGCCGGCCGCCGTATCGACGAGTTCAAAGGCAGGGGACACCGGCCGGCTGGCGACCGCCGCCACCAGCGTCCGGCGCAGCGCCGGCGGCAGTTGTGCCAGGAACCCGGCCGGGTCCAGCACCACATCGCCATCGCCCGTCAGCAGGCCGATGTCACAATCCGGAAGCACTGCGGCCATGGCCGCCGCCGCTCGGCCGTAACGCGATCCGGGTCAGTTCTTCGCCTTGTCGACCAGCTTGTTCTTGGCGATCCACGGCATCATGGCGCGCAGCTTGGCGCCGGTTTCCTCGATGGGGTGGGCGGCCGCGGCCGTGCGGCTGGCCTTCAGCTCCGGCTGGCCGGCGCGGTTATCGAGGATGAAGTTCTTGACGAAGCGACCGCCCTGGATGTCGGCAAGCACGCGCTTCATTTCGGCCTTGGTTTCAGCGGTGATGATGCGCGGCCCGGTGGTGATGTCGCCATATTCGGCGGTGTTGCTGATCGAATAGCGCATGTTGGCGATGCCGCCTTCATACATCAGGTCGACGATCAGCTTCACTTCGTGCAGGCACTCGAAATAGGCCATTTCGGGGGCGTAACCGGCTTCGGTCAGCGTTTCGAACCCGGCCTGGATGAGATGGGTGAGGCCGCCGCACAGCACCGCCTGTTCGCCGAACAGATCGGTTTCGCATTCCTCGCGGAAGGTCGTTTCGATGACGCCGGAGCGGCCGCCGCCGATGGCGCTGGCATAGGACAAGGCGACGTCATGGGCGTTGCCCGAGGCGTCCTGATGGATGGCGATCAGGCAGGGCACGCCGCCGCCGCGGGCATATTCGCTGCGCACGGTGTGGCCGGGCCCCTTGGGCGCGATCATGAATACATCGATATCGGCGCGTGGCTCAATGAGGCCGAAATGCACGTTGAGGCCATGGGCAAAGGCCAGCGCCGCGCCCGGCTTCATGTTGGCGGCGAGATCATCGGCATAGATGGCGGCCTGATGCTCGTCCGGCGCCAGCACCATGATGACATCGGCCCAGGCGGCGGCTGCGGCGTTGGACAGCACCTTGAAGCCGGCGCCTTCGACCTTGGCGGCGGTGGCGGAGCCGGGACGCAGGGCGATGGCGACCTCGGTGACGCCCGAATCGCGCAGATTCTGGGCATGGGCATGGCCCTGGCTGCCATAGCCGATAATCGCGACCTTCTTGCCCTTGATCAGGCCGACATCGGCATCGGCATCATAGTAAACGCGCATGTTCCTGTCCTTCTGCTCTTTCTTCTCCCCGCCCGCTTGCGGGAGGGGAGATTAAACCGCCTCCGACCCGCGGGCGATGGCGACGACGCCGGTGCGGGCGACCTCGACCAGGCCGACCTCGCGCATCAGCGCGATGAACTGGTCGACCTTCGCTGTCGGCCCGCTGACTTCGAACACGAAACTGCCCGTCGTCGTGTCCACCGGCCGCGCCCGGAAGATGTCGGCGATGCGCAGCGCTTCGTCGCGCAGCGCGCCCTTGCCGGCCACCTTGACCAGCGCCATCTCGCGCTCGACATGCGGCCCCAGCGCCGTCAGGTCGAGCACGCGGTGCACCGGCACCAGCCGGTCGAGCTGGGCGATGATCTGTTCGATGACCGGCGGCGGCCCGTTGGTGACGACGGTGATGCGGCTGACCGCCTGGTCGCCCGACACATCGGCGACGGTCAGGCTGTCGATATTATAGCCACGCGCCGAGAACAGCCCGACGATGCGGGCCAGCACGCCGGCTTCATTGTCGACGAGGATGGAGAGCGTGTGGCGTTCGCTGGGGAGATGTTTCATCACACCAGCGCCTTTGCATCTTCATCGGCCTCGCCGCGCGTCTGGGTGGCGTCGAGGATCATGTCGGTGTGCGCCGCGCCCGACGGGATCATCGGGAAGCAGTTGGCGAGCTTCGACACGCGGCAATCGACCAGCACCGGGCCGGGGTGATCGAGCATCGCGGCAATGCCGGCATCGAGATTGTCGGCATGATCGATGATCACGCCCTTCCAGCCATAGGCCTCGGCCAGCTTGACGAAGTCGGGCAGCGAATCGGAATAGCTTTCGCTGTAGCGGCTGCCATGGTTCAGTTCCTGCCACTGGCGGACCATGCCCATATATTCATTGTTGATGACGAAGATCTTCACCGGCAGGCGATATTGCGTCGCCGTGCCCAGTTCCTGGATGTTCATCTGGATGCTGGCTTCGCCGGCAATGTCGATAACGAGCGCGCCGGGGTTGGCGATCTGCGCACCGATGGCAGCCGGCAGGCCATAGCCCATGGTGCCGAGCCCGCCGCTGGTCAGCCATTTGTTGGGCGCGTCGAAGCCGAAATGCTGCGCCGCCCACATCTGGTGCTGGCCCACCTCCGTCGACACGATGGGCTTCTTGGCCTTGGTCAGCTCGTAGAGCCGCTTGATGGCGTGCTGGGGCAGCAGCGCCTCGCCTTGCTGGCGGAAGCCGAAGCTGTCACGCGCCCGCCATTCGGCGATATCGGCCCACCATGGCTTCAGGTCCGCCGGCTTGTGGCCGCGCGCCCGCCAGATCTTCAGCATGTCTTCCAGCACGCCGCCGACATCGCCGACGATGCCGAGATCGACCCGCACCGTCTTGTTCATGCTCGACCGGTCGATATCGACATGGATCTTCTTCGAATGCGGCGAAAAGGCATCGAGGCGCCCGGTGACGCGATCATCGAAGCGGGCGCCCAAACAGACCATCAGGTCGCAGCGGTTCATCGCCATATTGGCTTCATAACTGCCGTGCATGCCGAGCATGCCGAGGAACTGCGGATGCTCGTTGGGCATGGTGCCGAGGCCCATCAGCGTCGAGGTGACGGGCGCGCCGGTCAGCCGGGCGAGGTCGCGCAGCAGCTGCGTCGCCACCGGGCCGGAATTGATGATGCCGCCGCCGGTGTAGAGGATCGGGCGCTCGGCCGCGGCCAGCATGTCCACCGCCGCCTCGATGGCGGCGCGGTCGCCCTTCACCTGCGGCTTGTAGGTCTTGTGGCCGGTGGCGCCGGGCTTTTCGTAGCGCGACTTGAAGATCTGCACATCCTTGGGGATGTCGATGACCACCGGGCCGGGGCGGCCGGAACGGGCGATGTAGAAGGCCTCGTGCAGCACCGGGCCCAGCCGCGCGACGTCCTTCACCAGATAATTGTGCTTGGAACAATGGCGGGTGATGCCGACCGTGTCGCATTCCTGAAAGGCGTCGCTGCCGATGAGGTGCGTCGGCACCTGGCCGGTCAGCACGACCAGCGGGATCGAATCCATCAGTGCGTCGGTGATGCCGGTGACGGCATTGGTGGCGCCGGGGCCGGAGGTGACCAGCACCACGCCGACCTTGCCGGTGGAGCGGGCATAGCCTTCGGCGGCATGCACGGCGGCCTGTTCGTGGCGGACGAGGATGTGACGGATTTTCTGTTGCGCGAACAGCGCGTCATAGATCGGCAGCACGGCCCCGCCCGGATAGCCGAAGATCACTTCGACCCCCAGATCGGTCAGTGCCTGCACGACGATTTGTGCGCCCGTCAGTTCCGCGCTCATCCCTTGCGCCCTTTGTCCAGTGTGGGACCGGGCCTTAAGGCATGGAAATTGTCGGGTCAACCGGTTTTGGCGCAATATTAATGCGAAATATGCCAATTCAACGCAACGGATTTCATGCAATAGGGCGGCAGCCGTCGCCAGCTGCCGCCCTGTCACACGTCGTGTTCGGCGAAGGTTGTTGGTGGCCTAGGCGGCGACCAGCGTTTTCCGGCGACGCAGACGACTGCCCGCAAGTCCGAAGCCGATGCCGAACATCGCCCAGGTGGCGGGTTCGGGCACGGCCGTGACACTCGGCGGGATGATCACGGTGGCGGCATCGGTGGTCTTGAGCGCGAAGACGCGGTCGATCACGATGTCCTTGGACGGGTTGCGATTGCTGTTGAACAGGAAGCGGGTGTCGTACCAGCCGGCGAGCGTGATCTGGCCGACACCGCTGGCATAGCGCCAGACCTTGGCGGTCGAGCTGCCGTTGATCACCGTCGAGGCGACCGGAATGCCGACGATCGTCGCGCTGAAGCTGCTGTTGCCGACGTTGTTGAGGCCGTTCTGGGTCAGATAATAGCTGAAGCCGACGCGGTAGTTGCCGACGCCGAGATAGGTCAGCTGGCCCAGGCCTTCGTTGTTGGAGAAGTCACCGACGAAATAGGCGGCCTTGGTGCCGACGGCATCGGGGCTGGCCGACACGACATTGTCGGGCGACACGCGCTCGCCATAGGCGCCGTTCGGATAGCTGGAATTGTTGTTGTAGGTGATGACCGAGGCCGGCTGGTCCTGCGTCGGCACATTGTCCGGCACATTGGTCTTTGTCCAATAGGTGAAGCCGTTGACGCCGGGGCTCCCCAGCTCGAAACTGCCGTTCTTGATCAGATTGTTCGCGGCCATTGCCGGCGATGTGCCGACCGCAAGGGCGGCCGTTGCCGCCAGCAAAATTGACTTCGTCACGCGAGAATACCCCTTGCCGTGAAGTTGATATGAACCCCGGAAGCAGGTGAACCTGCCTCACATTCACTCTTTAGCAAGGACTGTGCCAACCTGGTCGAATGCGCGGAAACTGCCTTGGAATTATAATAATTTCATATACTTAACAAATTTTTTAGCGCCGGAGATTCGAAAGGCGCCGTTTCAAAAACTTCGGATTTTGCGAACAATCGTCGAATTATCCGTTGCAATTCGCGAATATCAAGGTGGAAACAGTTCCGTGGCTGTTGGCGGGCATTCGGGCGTTGCCGGGCCGGTATCGACGCCACATGAGCGCCGTCGACACCGTCCATCGGCGCGTCTCTCCGGCAGGTTCGGCAAGCAGGCATGTCGCCCATGCCGTTTGCCTCGGGCGCGCTGGTGAGCCAGCGCTTCAGCCGCCAGGCTCGACCCGCCGCCAATCGGGCACCTGACCGCGCGCCCAGGTGCTCTGCCGCTTCTGATACTGGCGGGTGGCGGCGGCGATCTGCGCCAGCGCGTCGGGCAAGGGCAGATGCCCCGCCAGATGGGCCGCCAGTTGCGGCACGCCGAGCGCGCGCAGGATGGGACGATCCGCCGGCAGCCGCCGCGCCACCAGCGCCGCGACCTCGTCCAGCGCACCCTTGTCGAGCATCGTGCCCAGCCGCACTTCGGCGCGGCGGTGCAGTTCCGCGCGCGGCAGCTCCACAACCATGGCATCGAGCCTGATGGTGTCGGCGATGCCGCCCAGCCGCTGCTGTTGCCAATCGAGCAGCGAGCGACCGGTGCCGCGCACCACCTCCAGCCCGCGCAACAGGCGTTGCCTGTCGGTCGGGCGCAGTCGCGCTGCCAGCGCCGCATCCTCGCGCGCCAGCGCCGCCGCGGCGGCTTCGGTCGGCAGCGCCCGCACGGCGTCGCGCACCGCGGAATCGATGTCCGGCACCGGCGCGATGCCGTGGAGCAGGGTCGCCAGGTACAGGCCGGTGCCGCCGACCAGGATCGGCCGTCGCCCCTCGGCCAGCGTGTCGGCAATCGCCCCCTTGGCCATCGCGGCCCAGCCGGCGGCGCTGGTCGCCACATCGCCATCGAGCACGCCGAACAGGCGGTGCGGCACCGCGGCCTCCTCCGCCGCGCTCGGCCGCGCCGTCAGCACGCGCAGATCGGCATAAAGCTGGCTGGCATCGGCATTGATGATGGTGCCGGCGTCGCGCGCCGCCAGCGCCAGCGCCAATGCCGACTTGCCGCTGGCGGTCGGGCCTGTAATGACCGTCACCATGGGTTTGTCCGCTGTCACACCGCTCCTCGTCACGCTTGTCGCCGAAGGCCGCTTGTCGGCCGGGGACGCCGCCCATGCAAGCGATGTGCTGCGCGGGCTGGGCGGCGAACCCGGCCTGATCAGCTGGATCGACGCGGGCGATGCCATCGATATCGCGGTGACCGATGTCGCCGCCGCCGCCGCCCGCGCGGCACTGGAGGCGGCGCTGCCCGCCATCGACATCATCGTCCAGCCCGCCGATGCGCCGCGCCGCCGCTTGCTGCTGATCGCCGACATGGATTCGACGATGATCCAGTGCGAGTGCATCGACGAGCTTGCCGATTATGCCGGGCTGAAGGCCGAGGTCGCGGCTGTCACCGAAGCGGCGATGCGCGGGGAACTGGATTTCGCAGCGGCGCTCGATGCGCGCGTCGCCCTGCTTGCCGGCATGGACGCCGCCGTTATCGACCAGTGCCGGCGCGAACGCGTGCGGCTGATGCCCGGCGCCCGGGCGCTGGTGCAGACGATGGCCGCCGCTGGCGCGCATACGTTGCTCGTCTCGGGCGGCTTCACCGCCTTCACCGCGCCCGTCGCCGCCGAGATCGGCTTTGCCGAACAGCGCGCCAACACGCTGCTGATCAGCGATGGCCGGCTGACCGGTGCCGTCGCCCGCCCCATCGTCGATGCCGCCACCAAGCGCGCCGAACTGCTCGCAGCGGCGGCGGCGCACGCCATGCCGCTGTCGGCGACCCTGGCCGTCGGCGATGGCGCCAACGACATTCCGATGCTGGAAGCCGCCGGCCTCGGCATCGCCTATCACGCCAAGCCCAAGGCCAGCGCCGCCGCCGATGCGGCGGTGCGCATCGGCGATCTCACCGTGCTGCTGCGGGCGCAGGGCTATCGCCGGGCGGATTGGGCGGTTGCGGGTTAGAGGCGGGCCTCAGCAGCAGCCGGCACAGCTCAGGGTCTGGACCCTAATCCCCGGTCAACGCCGCCTGCGCTGCCTTGCCCGCCGGTGAGTCCGGATCGGCGCGCGCTGCGGCCACCCAGGCCGTGCGGGCGAGCGCGTCATTGCCCTGGGCCGCGGCGATATTGCCGGCTTCGAATTGTACATCGGCGCTTTCGGGATCGCGCTTCGCGGCTTCCAGAATGGCGGCTTCGGCGGTCTTGAAATCGCCCATGCGGCGGGCGAGCGTCGCCTTCAGCAGCCAGCCCCATTCGACGTCGGGATCGAGTCTTGTGGCGGAGTCGAGATCGCTGGCGGCTTCGGCCGACCGCTTCAGATCGACCAGGGCTTCGGCGCGGCTGACGCGCAGGGTGGCCCGCAGCTTGTCATCGCCGGCCAGCGGCAATGCCTTGTCGAGATAGGCAACGGCCGCCGCCGGGCGGGTCGCCAGCATCGCGGTCTCGGCGGCCTGCATCCACAGCGCCAGCGCCTGGCCGTCGCCGGCGGCCTCCGAGGCCTGCGCTGCCGCCTCGAAGCTTTTCAGCGCCGCCGGCCAGTCCTTGCGCTGCGCTTCGGCCAGGGCCTCGCAATGGCGGGCGGCGACGCCGCCACCTTCGACGCGCCAGTTCATCGCGACGGCGATGGCGCGGCCGGGATCGGCCTTCACCATGGCGATACAGGCATCATAGCGGCTGCGATCGCTGGCCAATGGCGCTGCGAGCGCCGGCGCGGCGGTGAGCAACAGGGCCAGGGCGGCGGGTTTCAGCATGGCGTGTCTTTCAGCATATCGGCGACCGCCGCCAGCAGCAGGGCGATGTCCTGCGGCCGCGACAGGCGGTGATCGCCATCCTTGATCAGCATCACCTGAACCGCATCGGAACAGAGCCTGTCGGCAATATCGAGGCTGAGCCGCCACGGCACGGCATCATCGCGCTGGCCATGCAGCAGCCGCACCGGCGCGGTGATGGCAATTTCGCCGTCCAGCAAGCGCTGCGCCGGCGCATCCGCGATCAGCGCGCGGGAATAGCGATAGCCGGCGGGATCATAATCGGACGGCCGGCTGAACCAGCCCTGCGTCGCCAGCAGCGCCGTATCGGCAGCGGTCAGATCCAGCCCCCAATCGGTGAAATCCGGCGCCGCGGCGATGCCGACCAGCCCGGCGAGGCGTTCGCCCAGCGCCAGCCCCAGCCGCAGCGCGATCCAGCCGCCCATCGACGATCCGACCAGCAGCACCGGGCCACCGGGCGCCACATGGTCGATGACGGCGCGCGCATCCGCCACCCAGCGCCCGATGCTGCCGGCCAGGAAATCGCCCCCGCTCGCCCCGCACCCCGAATAATCGAGCCGCAGCATCGCCCGGCCCTCCGCCGCTGCCCAATCCGCCAGCGCTTCGGCCTTCGACCCCGTCATGTCCGACATATAGCCGGGCAGGAACACGATCAGCGGCCCGGCGCCGGGCGTATGGCGATAGGCGAGGGGCGTTCCATGCACATCGAGTCGCGAAACCATGGTCATGATGCTGCGGATAGCGGCGGTCGGAGCCAAGCGCTACCGGCCTTGTCTCTGGTGGCTCAGCCGGTGCAAATCGCCCGCAGTGCCTGCCAGTCGGAATCGGACATGGCGGCGCTTGTGCCCCATTGCTTGCCCTTGTCATAGGCGCGGGCGCGTTCCGCATCGGCCGGGTGGCTGTCGCTGAAGCCGCCGTCGGCCTTGCTCTGGCGTTCGAAGAACTCGACGGCGCCGGCGGTCGAGATGGCGGCGGCGGCGAGCAGGATGATGGCGCCGGCATCGGCTTCGCTTTCGGCGGCCTTGTCGCCCTTGGTCAGCACGGTCAGGTCGGCCATCTGGCCGGCATCGCTGCCCAAGGTCCGCGCGATCACCGCGGGGCCACTGTCGCGCAGGATGCTCTGGTTGGGGTGCTGATAGGCGATATGCTCGATCTCATGCGCCAGCGCCGCTGCCACTTCCTCCGGCGATTCGGCCTGGGCGATGAGGCCGCTATAGAGCGCGACATGACCGCCGGGCAGCGCCACGGCATTGACCTCGGGCGTGTCGATGACCGTGACGCTGACCGGCTCGGGCAGACCCGCTTCCGGCAGCAGCCGCGCCGTCAGCCGGGTCAGCGCCGCATTGCCGGGGCCACCGTCGCAGCGCCGGCCCATCTGCGCCAGATAGGCCCGCCCGATCGGATCGGTAACGCTGTGCGGCAGCAGCGGCGCCGCGGCGGCGATGATCCGGTCGCGCCCGAGCCAGCTGCCGCCAACCAGAGCCAGACCGACAACCAGCGCGATGGCCACGCCGCGCTGCCCCTGCCGCGACACGTCCAGCGCCGGCAATCGCGTCGGCCAGCTGTCGGGGGGGACCTCATCCAGCACCACGCGCCAATCCGGCTGGTCGTTGCGGCGCAGTGCGCCTGAGGCGTCGCGGCGAATCTTCTGTAGCGGCACCCCGCTGATGGCATCCGTGGTGCGGACCACGAGCCGGTCCTCATGCGGCGTCACAAGCACGGGCGTGATGGTGCCATTGGCGTGCAGCATGCCCGGCATTGGTCCCGGTCGTCCTGTGATGATCGCCATGACACCCCGTCCATGCTCGATCCCGATAATGCCGAACGGCACCGGGCGTGCAAGCGCCATGCCGTCACATCGGTGCCGATCAGGGCGCAAGCTGCATTGACTTCGCCGCCCGGCTTGTCGCAGGTGACGGCGCGCCAATTCCGGCGCCACAGGTTACGCTTTCCATGTCCGATCTCATCCAGCTGACGCTTCCAGATGGTTCCGTGCGCAGGGTTGCGACCGGCACCACCGGCGCCGATGTGGCGGCGAGCATCGGACCGGGCCTGCTGAAGGCAGCGCTGGCGGCGCGCGTCGATGGCGAACTGGTCGATCTTTCCCTGCCGATCACGCACGACGCGACGCTGGCGCTGGTGACGGCGAAGGACGAGGCCGACGCGCTTGACCTGGTGCGCCATGATTTCGCGCATCTGCTCGCCGAGGCCGTGCAGCGGCTGTTCCCCGGCACGCAGATCACCTTTGGCCCGTCGACCGACGATGGCTTCTATTATGATTTCGCGCCCAAGGATCGCCCGTTCACCGACGATGACCTGCCGGCGATCGAGGCGGAGATGCGCAAGCTGATCGCCGCCGACAAGGCCATCACCCGCCAGGTGTGGAGCCGCGAACAGCTGATCAGCCGCTGGCAGCAGCAAGGCGAAACCTTCAAGGCGGAATGGGCGGCGGAGCTGCCGGGCGACGAGGACCTGACCGTCTATTGGTCGGGCGAGGATTGGCTCGACATGTGCCGCGGGCCGCACCTGCCCTCCACCGGCAAGCTCGATCCCAATGCCTTCAAGCTGACGCGCGTTTCGGGTGCCTATTGGCGTGGCGACCAGAAGAACGCCATGCTGAGCCGCATCTATGGCACCGGCTGGCTGAACCGGAAGCAGCTCGACGCGCATCTGATGCGGCTGGAGGAGGCCGCCAAGCGCGACCACCGCAAGCTGGGCGCCGAGATGGACCTGTTCCATCTGCAGGCCGAAGCGCATGGCAGCGTCTTCTGGCACCCGCGCGGCTTCGTCATCTATCGCGCGCTGGAGGCGTACATGCGCCGCCGCCTCGATGCCGCCGGCTATCTGGAGGTGAAGACCCCGCAGATCATGGACGCCCGGCAATGGGAACAGTCCGGCCATTGGGGCAAATATCGCGAAAACATGTTCGTCATCCCCGACGAAGTGCCGAACACCGAGGATGAAGGCCCGGTGGTCAGCGACAAGGCCGAATGGATGGCGCTGAAGCCGATGAACTGCCCGGCGCATGTGCTGATCTTCCGCCAGGGCATCAAATCCTATCGCGACCTGCCGCTGCGCCTCGCCGAAATGGGCTGCTGCCACAGGAACGAACCGCATGGCGCGCTGCACGGCCTGATGCGCGTGCGCCAGTTCACCCAGGACGATGCCCATATCTTCTGCCGGGAAGACCAGATCGTCGGCGAAGTGGCGCGCTTCTGCGACCTGCTCGACACCGTCTACAAGGACCTGGGCTTCACCGACTATGCCATCAAGCTGGCGCTGCGCCCCGAAAAGCGCTTCGGCAGCGATGCCATGTGGGACTGGTCGGAACAGTCGATGCGCGATGCCGTTGCCGCCACCGGTCGCAACACGCCGGACTGGGGCTGGGAGGAACTGCCCGGCGAAGGCGCCTTCTATGCGCCCAAGCTGGAGTTCCACCTGACCGACGCCATCGGCCGCACCTGGCAGGTCGGCACCATCCAGACCGATACGGTGCTGCCGGAACGGCTGGACGCCAGCTATGTCGCCGAAGATGGCGCGCGCCACCGCCCGGTGATGCTGCATCGTGCGATTCTGGGCAGCTATGAACGCTTCATCGGCATCCTGATCGAACATTATGCCGGCCGCTTCCCGACCTGGCTGGCGCCGGTGCAGGCGGTGGTGGCGACCATCGTGTCCGATGCCGATGCCTATGCCCGGCATGTCACCGAAGCGCTGCAACAGGCCGGCATCCGCACCGAAACCGACCTGCGCAACGAAAAGATCAACCTGAAGGTCCGCGAACATTCGCTGCAAAAGGCCAGCTACATGCTCGTCGTCGGCCGCCGCGAAGCGGAAGAAGGCACCGTCGCGCTGCGCAACCTCGCCGGCGGCGAGCAGAAGGTGATGCCGCTGGCCGAAGCCGTGGCGCTGCTGAAGGCGGATGCGACCCCGCCGGATCTGAAGGCGCAATGATGGCGGCGGGCCGAGGCCGTATCGACATTCGGCATTTCAGCCGTACTGAACGCTGATTGCGATAAGAAAGGGGGCCTTCGCCCCGGATCAAGTCCGGGGTGACAGGCTGGGGCCGCAGGCCCCAGACCCCATTTCGCTTTGATATGGCCTGAAAAGCCGCCTGTGGTGCCGTGCAGCAGCCAATGAATGGGGTCTGGGGCCTGCGGCCCCAGCCGCCGGAGGCTTCTCAAAACTTGATGTCGATACGCCCCGGTGCCCGCGGCTACTTCGCCAGCAGCTTGCGCTCCAGATAGTCCGCGGTCGCCGCGTCCACCCGTTGCCAGTTCTGCTGGCGCAGGAAGTCGTGGATTTCGTCGGGGATGATCAGTTCCTCGATGGCGACGCCGTCGAGGCGGCGCACCAGGTCGATGGTCTGATTGACACGGACGTTGCGATCATCGTCGCCGTGGATGAACAGCACCGGCGACCGCCAGCCGGCGATATCGGCGACCGGCGAGGCCTGCCAGGCGGTGGCCAGCGCGGCGGCGAAATCGCGATTGTCCTCATGCGATTGCGGGCTGCCATCTTCGGCGATGATGCGGGACCAGTCGTGCACGCCATGGATGTCGACACCGGCCTTGAACACATCGGAATTGCGCGCCAGTGCCTGGGCGGTGAGCAGCCCGCCATAGGAGCCGCCCCAGATGCCGATGCGGTCGCGATCGACGCCGGGCAGCGCCTGCAGGGCGCGGGCGCCGGCCAGCACATCCTGATATTCGGCGGCCCCGGCCGGGCCGCCCTTTTCGGGGTTCTGGAAATCCCAGCCATAGCCGATGCCGAGCCGGTAATTGACCGACAGCACGGTGAAGCCGCGCGCCGCCAGATACTGGTTCAGCGCATAGGCATTGGCGTAATAGCGCATGTAGGACCAGCCGAGCAGCATCTGGCGCGGCGGGCCGCCATGGACGAAAATGACACCGGGCTGCACGGCGGCGCCGGGCTGGCGGAACAGCTGACCATGGATGAGGAGGCCATCGGGGGCGCGGAAAATGATCTTCTGCGGCTCGACAAAGCCGGCGCCGGCGAAATCGGCGGACGGCGCCTGATCGGCGAGGATGCGGGTGCCGGTGTCCCCGGCCACGGCGACCTGTGGCACGCTGCGCGCGCCGGCGGCGATATGGGCAAAGCCGCTGGCGAGGCCGGCCGGCGACCATTCGATGCCGCGCCCGGCGGTCAGCGCCACCGGCGCGGCGCTGCCATCGACCGGCACGCGGAACAGATGGCGGCGGTCGTCATCATCGGGCAGCGCACCGGCGTTGGCCGAATAGGCGAGCATCCTGCCATCCGGGCTGACCGCCAGATGTTCGACCATGAAGGGGCCGGGCGTCAGCAGCCGCGCGGCGCCGCCGCTGGCCGGCAGGCTGTAGAGATGCGGCCAATTGTCGGCCATCGACAGGAAGACCAGGCGATCGCCCAGCCAGTGCAGGTTGGCGCCGTTCAGCACATCGGGGAAACTGTCGTGCAGGCCCTTGCCGCTCTGCCACACGGCCTTGCCGGCGCCGGTCGCGGCATCGGCGGTCCAGATCGCCCAGGGTGCCGGCGTGCGCTGCATCATGGAGCGCGGCCAGCCGGGTCCGCTCGCCAGCAGGCGGGCAAAGGCGATGCGCGTGCCGTCCGGTGACCAGACCGGGCTGCCGTCCTGGCCGGTGGAGGGTGCCAGCCACAGCAGGGGCTGACCGGCGCCCGAATAGACGCCGATGAAGCTGTGGTCGCCGCGGCTGGAGACAAAGGCCAGCCGGCTGCCATCGGGCGACCAGGCGAGCGCGCCGTCCTTGCCGCGGTCGAAAAAGGCGCGGCGGACATCGTCGCCCTCGCCGGTGACGCGCAGCCGCGTCAGCCAGACCTGGCCATCGCGGACAAAGGCGACATCGCCGCGCGCCGACATCACCGGGGCATCGCCGGCGGTGATGCGCGCCGCCCTGGTGCCGGGCGCGAGGCCGGCGCGCCACAGCATGATCTTCGGCTCGGCAGGATCGGATGTCGGATTGGGCTGCAGATTGCCAGCCGCCGGCCAATTGCCGTCATGGTCACCGCCGCGCACGAACAGCAGGGTCTTGCCATCGGGGCTCCAGGTCAGCTGCGTCAGTTCCTGGCCGTCATCGGCGGTGAATTGCGTGACCTGGCGGGGCGCGAGGCCGGGGGCATCGGCCGCCCAGATGTTGCGCACGCCGCCGACGATGCGCACCCAGGCGATGCGATCGCCGGCCGGCGTCGCCACCAGATCGCTGAGGAAGGGATAGGCCAGCGCCTGGGGCAGGGTGAAATCCGCCGCCCGCGCCGGCGCAAGGCCGAACAGTGCCAGTGCCAGCAGCCGCAAACGCCAGATGCGCATCGCGATTCCCCCTCGGCTCGGCCCTGTCCGATGCGCGGGACGATGCCGCGTGGCGGCGCGCGGTGCAAGGGGCCCCGATGCTGTGCCCCATTTGCGTCAGGGGCGCGAAATTCCCGCCACTGCCCTTTCCGTAAACGGCAATCAGCGTTACATAGAGACGCACAACGCCACAGGAGACACTGCCATACCACCGCCCCCTCGCCGCATGATGAACACGCCGGCGCCGATGAACGGCCCGCGCTATGATGAGTTCATCACCGTCCCCAAGGTTCGCGTGATCGACCAGGATGGGGAAAATCTCGGTGTGCTGTACACCAAGGAAGCCATTGCCACCGCGCATGAGGTGGGGCTGAACCTGGTGGAAGTGTCTCCCGGTGCCGATCCGCCGGTGTGCAAGATCCTCGATGTCGGCAAGTTCAAGTACGAGGCCCAGAAAAAGGCCGCTGCCGCAAGGAAGAACCAGAAGACGCAGGAGATCAAGGAGATCAAGATGCGTCCGAACATCGACGACCATGATTACGAGACCAAGATGAAGGCGGTGCACCGCTTCATCGAGGAAGGCGACAAGGTGAAGCTCACCCTGCGCTTCCGCGGTCGCGAACTGTCGCACGGTGAGCTGGGTCTGGCGCTGCTGGAACGCGTTCGCGACGATGCCGCCGACTATGCCAAGGTCGAGCAATTGCCGAAGATGGAAGGCCGGCAGATGCTGATGGTGATCGCACCGCGCTGACTTTTGTCAGCGCGGCGTCGCCTTTGGTCCGGAATCAATCCCAGCTGAAGCGATAGCCATAGCTCAGGCCGACCGAAAACTGGTCGCGCTTGCCGCGCTGGACGATCAGCGACGAATCCGCCGCCGCATCGGCCAGCCGGTCATAGCCGGCGAACACTGTCACCGCGCCGTCGCGGCCGCCCCGGCCCAGCGGTTTGGTCAGCGAGCCATTGGCGCCGGTCGACACCAGCCCGCCATCGGCGCGATACACCGGCAGGCCCGTGGCCCGCGCCTGTGCTGCCGTCACGCCGAAATAGGTCTGCACATAATCGCGGCCGGCGAAGGTGCTGCGCAGGCCGGCCGACCAGACCCAGGGGGCGGTCGGCTTGCCGAAGCGATCGCTCCAGCTGGCGGTGATGTCGGCGACGACACCCTCGTGCCCGCCAAAGCCCTGCCGCACTTCGGCGCGGACCCGGCCCTTGCGCTGCGCAAAGCTCCATTGTGCAAAGCCGCCGACTTCCCCGGCCAGATCGACATCGCCCATGCCGCGCAGCGCTTCGCTGCCGCCGGTGACAAGGAAGGGCGAGCCGCCGGTGCTTTCGCGGCGGCCGAAGCGCAGCTTGACCAGGGGCCCAAGCTTCCAGCCATCCCGATTGACCATGTTCCAGCCCAGGCCATCGGGAATCGAGAAGAACACATCGTCGCGATAGTTGAGCCGGATATCGGGAAAGATCGACAGCGCCTGATCGCGGCTGCCCTGCCAGGCCGGGGCGAACACCGGCGCCACGGCCAGCGTCAGGCTCCACGCCTTGGGGGTCGGCGGGCCGGCGCGCTGTGCCGATACGGGCACGCCCGGGGCGACACCCTGGGCAAGCGCCGGCATGGCGGTGGCAAGGGCAAGAATCGGCAACAGGGCAGGCAGCGGCAGACGGGTCACAACATTCTCCGGGGGACAAGAAGGCTGTCGCCTAGCGCAAACATTACGAATTGGCAATGATATGCCGCAACGGCTGTCCCCGCGCCATCACGCCCCCTTCCCCCCGCGCGCCCGCGTGCTAAAAGCGCCCGCCATGCATCGCTTTGCCAATCCCGCCCGCTTCCTGCGCATCGCCCGCTGGGCGACGCCGCTGACGCTGGTGCCCGGCCTGCTGCTGACCATCATCGGCCTGTACATCGGCCTGTTCGCCAGCCCGCCCGATTACCAGCAGGGCGAAAGCGTGCGCATCATGTATGTGCATGTCCCGGCCGCCTGGCTCGGCTCCGGCGGCTATCTCGGCCTTGCCATCGCCAGCGCCACCGCGCTGATCTGGCGGCACCCGCTGGCCAGCATCGCGGCGCGCGCCATCGCGCCGGTGGGGGCGGCCTTCACCGCCATCTGCCTGATGTCCGGCGCGCTGTGGGGCAAGCCGACATGGGGCACCTATTGGGTGTGGGATGCGCGGCTGACCTCGATGCTGGTGCTGCTGTTCCTCTATCTCGGCTATCTGGCGCTGTCGGCATCCGAAGGCGAGCAGGGCGGGGAGCGCAAGGGCGCCGCGATTCTGGCGCTGGTCGGCGCCATCAACCTGCCGATCATCAAATATTCGGTCGAATGGTGGAACACGCTGCACCAGGGATCGAGCATCAATGTGCTGGCGGCGAAATCCACGATCGCGCCGGAAATCCTGACGCCGCTGCTGCTGTCGGTCGCCGGCTTCACCCTGTTGTTCGCCGCCATCGTCCTGATGCGGATGCGCGCCATGCTGGCCGAGCAGCGTGTCGAGGCGCGGGCGCGGCGGCTGGCGGAGGTGCTGGCATGATCGACGGTGTCGTCAACCGGCCCGATCTCTGGGCCTCCTACATCTGGCCGGCCTATATCCTGACTATCGGCGGCCTGCTGGCGCTGCTGGTCTGGAGCTTCATCGCCATGCGATCGGCCGAAAAACGCGCCGAGGAGCGCAAGCGCAAATGAAGCTGAAGGCCAAGACGCAGCGGCTGTATCTCGTCATCGGCGCGCTGGTGGCGCTCGGCGGTGCCGGCGCGCTGGCGTTTTCGACGCTGGGTGACAAGGCGACCTATTTCTATGCGCCCAGCGATCTCGCCGGCAAGCCCGCCCCCGATGCGGCCATCCGGCTCGGCGGCATGGTCGAAAAGGGCTCGCTGGTCAAAAGCGGCCAGACCGTGCGCTTCATCGTCACCGACAATGCCAAGACGGTGCCGGTGACCTATACCGGCATCCTGCCCGATCTGTTCCGCGAAGGGCAGGGCGTGATCGCCGAAGGCCGCGTCGATCCGGCTTCGGGTGTGTTCACCGCCGAAACCATCCTCGCCAAGCACGACGAGAAATATATGCCGCCGGAAGTGGCCGGCGCGATGCACAAGGCCGAAGGCCGGGTGAGCTGAAGCGGCGCGCGAAGCGCTGAACGGCGGCGCTTTTCCGGTTCGTGATCAATGCGCAGAAAACAGGCGCGGGGGATGCCCGCGCCTCACGTCAGACGGAGACGATCGGTCCTGGACCAATCGTCCCGCTGGCCGCGCATGGCTGACGCCATGCGCGGCCGCGCGACACTCAGAACTGCGTGCGGACCGTCACACCATAGGTGCGGGGTTCGGCCGGGAAGGTGATGTAGACCTGGCTGGCGGTGGCCGACAGGCCGCGCGCCACGGCGTTGAAGGTGCCGCTGCCCTGGCCGGGCGCATCGGCGGCGACCTGCTGGTAGACTTCGTTGAAGATGTTCTGGCCCCAGAGTTCGATGCCCCATTTCCGCTTCGGACCATAAAGGCCGATACGGGCGTTGGCGGTGACGAAACCGGGCTGGCGCTTTTCGAAGTCGAGATCGGAGCCGGTGTTGAGTTCCGAGGTGTAGCGATAATCGAAATAGACCAGCGCCGACATCCTGTCGTTGATCTTCGGCGTCCAGGCGATGCTGCCGGTTGCGACATAATCGGAGGCATTGGACAGGCGGGCGCCGGGCAGCTGGAACAGGGCCGGCGGCAGCGATACACCGTTGAGACCGGTCAACTGCTCGGCATAGCTGGTCCGCGAGATCGTCAGACCCTGGGTGATGGACAGGTCATCGATCGGGAAAATCGACGCTTCCAGTTCAACGCCCTTGGAGGTCACGCCGGGCTTCTGCTTGCCGGTGCAGGGCGAGTTGTTGAAGATCAGGTCGCGATCGCGGCCACCGAGATCGTCGGCGCAGCCGCCGATGTTGGCGACTTCGAAATTGACCCCGTTGAACGTGTTCAGCTGGAAATTGGTGAACTTCTGGTAGAAGGCAGCCGCGTTGAACTTGAAGCTGCGCAGGTCGAGCTTGCCGCCCACTTCAAAGGCATCGACGACTTCTTCCTCGAACTGAAGCTGGCTGGCCGAGGGCGACAAGGCCACCAGACCGGCGGTGTCGAGGTTGTAGCCACCCCCCTTGTAGCCGCGGGAGTAGCTGCCATAGATCAGCACGTCATCGACAGGCTTGGCCGACAGCACCGCCGTATAGGTGAACTTGTCTTCCTTGCGCTTGGCGCCCGGGTCGCCGGCCTTGAAGCCGGGTCCGGGCGTGTTGTTGATCGAACAGACGGCACCCTGCACCGCGCTGCGCTGAATGGCAGCGAGGCCGGGCGCGGCCGCCGGTGCACGACGCAGCGCCCCGCACAGATTGTTGTTGCTGAGGAAGACGCTTTCGAGATCCTTGGTGTCGTTGGTGTAGCGGGCACCCAGGGTCAGGAAGACCTTGTCCTCGACCAGCGTGAAGACGTTGTGGGTGAAGAAGGCATAATTGTTGCTGGTCTGCTTGAAATAGCCGCCCTGCACGATGCCGGTGTTGTTGATCAGGCCTTGGCCTGCCGGTGCCACATAGCCCACCTTGGCGGCTTCGGCGGCGACCGACGTCCCGGCGGCAGCGACCTGCGCGTTCACGAACGCTTCGTAGTCCTTGCCATAGACCAGATCGTCATCGGTCCGCAGGGTTTCATGCGAATAGAAGCCGCCGACCAGCCAGTCGAGCCGATCGCCGAAGGCATTGCCCTGCAGGCGGACTTCCTGGGTGAAGGTCTGGAATTTCCGGTTGTTGTCGGTGCGATGCAGGATGTCGATGCTGTTGAAATCCGAATCCTGCGCCGATTTGTTCTTGAATTCGCGATAGGCGGTGATGGACGTCAGATTGGCAGCGCCCAGGTCCCAGTTCAGTTCGGCCGACACGCCCCAGTCGCGCGTGCGCTGGTTATAGGTCTGGCCCGGCGTCACCGAGGTTTCATATTTGTAGCGGGCGCCGTCCGTGGCCGGACGATAGACACCGCCGAGCGAGGTCACCAGCGCGGCAATGCTATTGGTCGTGGTGATGACATTGCCACTGGCATCGCGCGCCAGACCGACGATCGGCGAAATCACGGCAGCGCCGCAGCATTCCTCGTTCTTCTGGTTGTAATCCCCGATCAGCCGGATCGACAGATCCTCATTGGGCTTGATCAGCAACTGGCCGCGGATCAGGAAGCGGTCGCGATTGTTCAACTCGCGGCCGGAAATCACATCCTTCAGGAAGCCGTCACGCTTGTTGTAGACACCGTCGAGGCGGAAGGCGACCTTGTCTCCGGCGATCGGTCCGGTGATGCTGCCGAGCGCGCGGATATTGTTGAAATTGCCATAGGTGAGCTCGGCCTGGCCGCCGAAATCGAAGCTGGGCTTGGCCGTGGTGATGTTGAGCAAGCCGGCCGAGGCATTGCGACCGAACAGCGTGCCCTGCGGACCGCGCAGCACTTCGATGCTGGCGAGCGGGCCGAGATCGGTGAGGCCGACGCCGGTGCGGCTGCGATAGACGCCATCGATGAACACGGCGACCGAGGATTCAAGGCCGGGGTTTTCACCGACGGTGCCGATGCCGCGAATGCGCGCGGCGCCATTCGATTCATTGGTCGCCGAAGAGACCAGCAGCGACGGCGCCAGCTGGTTCAGCTGGCGGATGTCGGTGCCGCCGGAATTCTGCAGCTGCTCGGCCGACACGGCACTGACCGCGATCGGCACATCGGACAGCAGCTGGCTACGCCGCGTCGCGGTAATGACGATCTCGTTGCTGTCGCTGGCATCGGCCTGTGCCGTGGCGGCGGGGGCCGCCTGTGCCATCACTGCAGCGGGTGCCAGGACCGGAACCACGAACGCCGCAACGGACGCCAGCCAGATGCTCTTCATACGATCTCCCCAAAGATTGCACGGTTGATCCGTCGCATTGGGACGAAGGCTAACCCAGCCTTGAACAGCCGCCAATGCGACACCCCCCTGCAAAATTGTAATAACTCTTGGACTGTTGCGCCAGGGTCACAGGTGCACTTGCGCTTGCGGAGCGCTCTCCCGCCCGCCATGGTGAAAAAAATTCCTTGGGGAGACAGGATCGTGAACCGACTGGCAGGCAAGATCGCGCTCATCACCGGCGCCGCACAGGGGCTGGGCGCCGCCATGGCGGCCAAGTTCGTGGCCGAAGGCGCGCGCGTGCTGCTGACCGACATCAATGTCGCCGGCGCCGCCGAACAGGCCGCGAAACTCGGCGATGCCGCCGCCAGCATCGGCCATGACGTGACCAGCGAGGCCGATTGGCAGGCGGCGCTGGCCTTTGTCGAGGAACGCTTCGGCGGCCTCCACATCCTCGTCAACAATGCCGGCATTTCGGCCGGCACGACGATCGAGGCCACCAGCTTCGACGATTGGCGCCGCGTCCACGCCATCGATCTCGACAGCGTGTTCTGGGGCTGCAAGCTGGCGCTGCCGTTGATGGCGCGTACCGTGCACGCAACCGGCATCCGCGGCTCCATCGTCAATATCTCGTCGATCGCCGGAGTCATCGCCGGCCACAACAGCGCCGCCTACAACAGCGCCAAGGCCGGCGTTCGCCACCTGACCAAATCGGTGGCGCTGCACTGCGCCAAGCAGCAATACCGCATCACCTGCAACTCCATCCATCCGGTCTTCATCGACACGCCGATCCTCGATGGCATCACCAGCCGCCTCGGCCGCGAGGAAGGCCTTGCCAAGCTCGGCCGCCAGATCCCGCTCGGCGCGGTCGGCGAACCGGACGACATCGCCTGGGCCGCGGTCTATCTGGCGTCGGACGAAGCCAAGATGGTCACCGGCCATGGCCTGTATGTCGATGGCGGCATTTCGGCGATGTAATATCAGATCGACGCGATTGTTCCGGAACGGCAGGCGTCAGAGCCTCCGGCGACTGGGGCCGCAGGCCCCAGACCTCATTCATTGGCTGCCGCACGGCACCACAGGCGGTTTTTCAGGCCAGATCAAAGCGAAACGGGGTCTGGGGCCTGCGGCCCCAGCCGCCGGAGGCCCGCTTCCGTGGGATATACTGCAAGCCGCGTCAGGCGAGCAGGCCGGCGGCGCCGTCCCAGGCCAGCTTGCCGCCGACCAGCACCATCAGCCATTCGACGATGCGGTAGAAATTTTCGGCATCGACGCGGCGGACCAGCTTCACCCCGGCCCAGGTCGACAGGATGGCCATCGGCATCAGCACCAGCGCGGTCAGCAGATTGGCGGGTGTGAACTGGCCCAGCGCCCAATAGGCCGGCACCTTCAGCCAGTTGACCGCGGCGAAGTAGAGCGCGCTGGTGCCGATGAAGGTGTCGCGCCGCAGCTGCATGGGCAGCACGTGCATCTGGAACGGTGGCCCGCCGGCATGGGCGATCTGGCTGGTGAAGCCCGATGCGGCGCCAAAGGCAACGCCGGCCCAGTGCGGCTGCGCCGCCGGCGGCGCGGCGGCGTTGCGGCGCATGCGCAGGATCGCGAAGCCCAGGGTCGTCAGCCCCACCGCCAGCTCCACCGCCGCCACCGACACGCTGGCGGCGAGCAGATAGCCGGCGATGATGCCCAGCGCCGCGCCGGGCAGCATCCGCGCCAGCACGGCATCGTCGCGGTCGCGCCAGAAGGCCCAGACGCCGACGACATCCTGGACCAGCAGGATCGGCAGCAGGATGGCGGCGGCCTGCACCGGCGAGACGACCAGCGCCATCAGCGGCACGCCCAGGATGCCGATGCCGGCAAAGCCGCCCTTGGCGAGGCCGAGCAGCAACACCGCCGGAATGGCGGCGGCGTAGAACCAGGGGTCGGTCAGCACGCGGCGGTCGTCACGCCGGCACGATCTCGATCAGGTGCAGATTGGCCTGCCAGTTGGGCCAGGGCAGTTCCAGCCGCCAGTGGCGATCGCCGATGGCGCGCAGCACGCCGGCCTGGTTGCGGTCGGGATCGGCGCCGTAGCGCATCACCGCCATTTCACCGGCCAGTGCCATCGAACCGAGGAACACCTGCCGGTCGCCATCCGGATAGAGCGGGCCGGCGACGCGCTGCATGCCCGGCCCCTGTTCCAGCCACAGCCGCCCGGCATCGAGGCGGATCGTGCAGGGCTGGAACGTGGCCACCGCCAGCGTCGGCAGGTTGTCGGCCATGCCTTCGCGGCGGCCGATGCGGATATCGCGGCAGCGATAGGCGCCGGGCGCGGGTGGCGGTGCCGGGCGCGCCGCTTCGGCATCGGCGACCGGCCCCAGCGCCTGCACGTCGGCGGTCCGGCCCTCGGCGGCGACCTGGGCCAGCGACCGTGTCCAGGCGCTCCACAGGCCGGCCAGCCGCTTGCGGTCGGCCTCGCGGACGTCCTTCTGCCAGATGGCGGGCGGCGGTGCGGCGCTCGCCACCGGCTTGCCGGCACAGGCGGCGAGCAACAGCAGCAGCGCCAGCCGCTTCATTCGCCCAGCATCCCGCGCACGAAATCGGCCAGCCCGAGCTGGCGCTTGCGGCGCAACCGCTCCGCCTTCAGGATCGCCCGCAGCTCGGCGAGGCACAGGTCGGCGTCGTCATTGACCAGGATATAGTCATATTCGCCCCAATGGCTGATCTCGTCGCGGGCGCGCGCCATGCGGCCGGCGATGACATCGGGGTGATCGGTGGCACGGCCCTGCAGGCGGCGCTCCAGCTCGGCGAGGTCGGGCGGCAGGATGAAGACGCGCACCAGATCGCTGGCGGCATCGGTCTGCTGCAACTGCTGGGTGCCCTGCCAGTCGATATCGAACAGCACATCGCGGCCGGCGTGCAGGGCATCCTCCACCGGCCCGCGCGGGGTGCCATAGCGATTGCCGAACACCGTCGCCCATTCCAGCAACTCGTCTTCGGCGACCATCGTCGCAAAGCGGTCGGGGGTCACGAAATAATAGTCGACGCCATCGGTCTCGCCGGTGCGCGGCGGCCGGGTGGTGGCGGAGACCGACAGGGTGATGTCGCCATCCTCGGCGAGCAGGCGCCGCGACAGCGTGGTCTTGCCGGCGCCGGAGGGGGACGAGAGCACGAACATCAGGCCACGCCGCGGCGGGCGATGGGAGGCAGGGCGGACGAACTGGGTCATTGACGGTCGTTAGCGGGTTCGCGCGCGGACGTCACCCCTGTGGCGCGCCGATCATGGTTTCGGGCCGCACCAGGCGCCGGAAGGTCGCTTCATCGACCAGCCCGAGCGCCAGGCCCGCCTCCAGCAGCGACGTGCCATCATGATGCGCCTTTTTGGCGATGGCGGCGGCGTTGTCATAGCCGATTTCGGGCGCCAGCGCCGTCACCAGCATCAGCGAGCGTTCGACCAGCTCGGCGAGGTGGGCGCGGTTGGGCATGATGCCTTCGACGCAGCGCAGGCGGAAGGAATCGATGGCATCGGCGAGAATCTCGATGCTGCCGAGGAGGGCGTGCGCGATCAGCGGCTTGAACACGTTCAGCTGCAGATGGCCCTGCAGGCCGCCGATGGTGACGGCATGGGCATTGCCGATGACCTGGGCACAGACCATGGTCAGCGCCTCGCATTGGGTGGGATTGACCTTGCCCGGCATGATCGAGCTGCCCGGTTCATTTTCCGGCAGCGCCAGCTCGCCGAGGCCCGACCGCGGCCCGGACCCCAGCAGGCGCAGGTCATTGCCGATCTTCATCAGCCCGGTGGCGATGGTGGTCAGCACGCCGGCGACCTCGACCATCGTGTCGTTGGTCGCCAGCGCCTCGAACTTGTTGGGGGCGCTCGCCCAGGGGATACCGCCGGTCACCTCGGCCAGCGCCGCGACGAACGCCGCGCCGAACCCTTCCGGCGCGTTCAGCCCGGTGCCGATAGCGGTGCCGCCCTGCGCCAGCCGGCTCAGCCGCGGCCACAGCGCGACGATGCGGTCGGCATTGTCCTCGCAGGTCTGCGCCCAGGCCGATGCCTCCTGCCCCAATGTCATCGGCACGGCATCCTGCAGATGGGTGCGCCCGATCTTGATGATCGCCGCCCATGCCGCCTCCTGCGCGCGGAACACCGCCGCCAGCGCGCGCAGGCTGGCGAGCAGCCGGCCGCGCAATTGCAGCGCCACCGCGACATGCATGGCGGTCGGGAAGGTGTCGTTGGAGCTTTGCGAACGGTTGACATGATCGTTGGGGTGCACGGGGCGCTTGCCGCCGCGCACGCCGGTCAGCATTTCGTTGGCGCGACCGGCGATGACCTCATTGGCGTTCATGTTGGTCTGGGTGCCGCTGCCGGTCTGCCAGACGACGAGCGGAAACTGGTCGTCGTGCCGGCCCTCCGCCACTTCGGCAGCGGCCGCCTCGATGGCGTCGGCGAGCGCGGGATCGAGGCCGTGCCGGCGATTGACCCGCGCCGCCGCCTGCTTGATGCGGCCGAGCGCATGGATCAGCGGCAGCGGCATGCGGGTCTGGCCGATCGGGAAGTTTTCGAGGCTGCGCTGCGTCTGGGCGCCCCAATAGGCGTCGGCCGGAACGTCGATGGGGCCGAAGCTGTCGGTTTCGGTGCGGGTCATTTTTTCCGGAAGCGGTCGAGCGTCACGACATTGCTGCCCGGCTCGATGGGGGCGGGCGGTTCCGGCTCCGGCTCGGGCGCCACGGCGATCTCGCCGTCCTTGGCCGCGAACTGCAGCGCGAAATTGACCGCCGGATCGACGAAGCCGGTGATCGCGTCATAGGGAATGCGCAGCTTGGCCGGCACCTGGTTGAAGCTGAGGCCGATCTGGAAGCCGATATCGTCGATGGCCAGATCCCAGTAGCGGTGCTGGATGACGATGGTCATTTCATCGGGATAACGTTCGATGAGATGCTTCGGAATGTCGACACCCGGCGCGCGGGTGCGAAAGGCGATGTAGAAATGATGTGCACCCGGCAGGCCGCCTTCGGCATCGATCTTTTCCAGCACGCGGCGCACGACGCTGCGCAGCGCGTCCTGCACGATCTCGTCATAGGGGATGAGGCTGTCAGGGGTCGTTTCGGTCACGCTGGCAAACCTTGGGCTGGGGCTGACTGCCAGTGACGCCATGCGCCGCCGCGGTCAAGGTGCGGCGTGGTGCGCCAGGGCGACAATCGCACCGATGGCCGCAAGCGTGACGATCCAGCCCTCGATGCTGGCCGGCGACCAGCCCCAGCCGATGCGCTTGGGACGGAACCAGCGGGAGATCGGGGTCATGGTCATCGCCAGACTTTCAATCGACTGTCTCGGCATAGCGCAGCGAAACGATGGGGGGCTTCTGTTGCCCGGCGCCCCCCGGGCCGCTGGTTTCCACTTCTGTTGCCCGGCGTGGTCCCTGCCGCGCTTTCGGCCAGTGTAACTAGATCCGTGAGGATCTTAGGTTACGCTGCGATTGCGAATGCCTCGTTGTCGTTGGCATTTATGGGTTTTTGAAACATTTAACGGCGTATTCATGCCGGGCAAAAGCTCTCGTCTTTCAACACACGTCGATCCTGGTTCGGCCCCTCGCGTCCCGCGACAACCGGGGAGTCTGGTGGAGCCGCCGGGTACTGCCCCCGGGTCCGCTGCATCTATTTCACGACGCCTTTTATTGCCATAGAGGGGCCGAAGCCCAACATCGGCCAATATAGGCGCTCAGGCGGCGAACTTCAAACCCGTTGCCCGAGAATCTCGCGATAGCGAGTCAGCACGGCGCCGTTGATGGCATCCCAGTCATAGGCGGCGGCGCGGCGCAGCCCGTCCATGCCGGCGGCCCGGCGCACATCGGCGTCGGTCAGATAGGTGCCGAGCGCATCGGCAAAGCCGGCGATATCGTCGTGCGGGACAAGACGACCGTTGGCGCCATCGGTGATCAGGCAGTTGCTGCCGGTGGCGATCGCCGCCACCACCGGAATGCCGCTGGCCATGGCCTCCAGATTGATGTTGCCGAAGCTTTCGGTGATCGACGGATTGAACAGCATGTCGATGCTGGCATAGGCACGGGCCAGGGCATCGCCATCCAGGAAACCGGTGAAGATCGCATCGGGCACCTGCGCCGCAAAGCGGGCCCGGGCCGGGCCTTCGCCGACGACAAGCAAGCGGTGCCTGACGCCGCGCGCGGTCAGCGCCGCGGTCACCGCCGCCACGGTATCAAGCCCCTTTTCCAGCACCAGCCGACCGACGAAACCGATGACGACCTCGTCATCGGCTATGCCCAGTTCGCGCCGCCAGGGCAGCGACCGCTTCATCGGATTGAAACGCAATTTGTCGACGCCGCGACTCCAGACGGCGGCTTCGCCGATCATGCCCTGCGCACGCATCAGATCGCCAAAACCCTGGGAGGTCACGAAAATCTCGTCGAGCCCGGTATAGAAGCGCTTCAGCAGCGCCTCCCCCGCCGCCCGCAGCCAGCCGAAGCCATAATATTCGAAATAGGTTTCGAAGCGCGTGTGGATGCTGGCCACCACCGGCACACCCATCGCCCGCCCCAGCTTCTTCGCCGCATGGCCGAGCGGATCGGGCGCCGAGAGATGGATGATGTCGGGCGCAAAGGCGCGGATATCGCGCTTCAGCGCCTCCGGCAGCCCGCGCGCGATGCGATATTCGGCGCGGCCGGGAATGGCAAAGGACGGCACCGACACCAGGGTCCCGGCCGGCGGAAAGGCCGGCGTGTCACTGGTCGGCGAATAGACGCGCACCGCGCAGCCCTGCGCTTCGAAATAGGCGACGAGCCGGTTCAGCGCCTGGTTGGCACCATCGCGGACATAATTGTAATTGCCCGAAAACAACGCGATGCGCAGCGGCCGCGGCGTCGCCGGCGTCGGTTCGGGCATGCGATAGGCGGTCGCCACGGGTCGGTCCTCTTGCATTCTATGGCGCTGTCATAGCCCGGCATTGTGACCGGCATGGGGCGAAGGCAGGGCGAAGCCGGGACGGAGTGCAAGGTGCCAGAATGCCTCCGGCGGCTGGGGTCGACGACCCCATACCCCAATCCCTTCGAACGGTGCACGACCGACATCGGGGTTTCGAACCAGCAAAACGAATGGGGTCTGGGGTCATCGACCCCAGCCGCCGGAGGCATTTCTTCTCTGCTCTCGCTGGCACCACGCCCGGCACGAAAAAGGGCCACCCCTTGCGGGACGGCCCTTCTTTTTCGTGTCGGTCGGCCTCAGCCTTCGGCGGGTGCCGGGATGGCCGGGGCGTCCACCGGAGCCTTGGCGGCCTGTTGGGCGCGCAGCGCGGCGTCGCGGCCGTTGGCGGCGACACGCAGGCGGCCCATGCCGGCGCCGGTGCCGGCGGGGATGAGCCGGCCGACGATGACGTTTTCCTTCAGCCCCTGCAGGGTGTCGATCTTGCCCTGCACGGCGGCTTCGGTGAGCACGCGGGTGGTTTCCTGGAAGGAGGCTGCCGAGATGAAGCTCTTGGTCTGCAGGCTCGCCTTGGTGATGCCGAGCAGCACCGGCTTGCCTTCGGCCGCTTCCTCGCCCTTGCCGAGCTTGGCGTTGACGGCGTCCATTTCCTCGCGATCGACCTGTTCACCGACCAGCAGGGTCGTGTCGCCCGACTTGGTGATCTCGACCTTCTGCAGCATCTGCCGCACGATGGTTTCGATGTGCTTGTCGTTGATGCGCACGCCCTGCAGGCGATAGACTTCCTGGACTTCGGTGCAGAGATATTCGGCCAGCGGCTCGATGCCCAGCACTTCCAGAATGTCGTGCGGGTTCGGGTTGCCGTCGATCAGATAATCGCCGCGGCGGACATAATCGCCTTCCTGCACCGAAACATGCTTGCCCTTGGGCACCAGATATTCGGCAAGTTCGCCGCCATCTTCGGGACGGATCGAAATGCGGCGCTTGGTCTTGTAGTCCTTGCCGAATTCGACGCGGCCGTTGATGCGCGCGATGATGGCGTTGTCCTTGGGGATGCGCGCTTCGAACAGCTCGGCCACCCGCGGCAGACCGCCGGTGATGTCGCGGGTCTTGGCGGCTTCGCGCGGGATACGCGCCACCACGTCGCCGGCGAAGACTTCCTGGCCGTCGTTGACGGACAGAATGGCATCGACGGCGAGCAGGTAGCGGGCGGTTTCACCCGAAGCATCGTCAAGCAGGGTGATGCGCGGACGCAGGTCATCCTTCTTATTGATGGCGCGCCAGTCCTGCACCACCTTCTGGGCGATGCCGGTGGCTTCATCGACGTTTTCGGACATCGACACGCCTTCGATCAGGTCCTGATACTTCACCTTGCCCGACTTTTCGGTGATGACCGGCAGGGTGTAGGGATCCCATTCGGCCAGGCGATCGCCCTTCGACACCGATGCGCCTTCGAGGTGCATCAGGGTGGCGCCATAGGGGATGCGGTGGATCGAACGTTCGCGGCCTTCGGCGTCGCGCAGCACCAGTTCGCCGTTGCGAGCCATGCTGATGTTGCGGCCGCGGCTGTCGGCAATCGTCGACAGGGCGCGGAATTCGATGGTGCCGTCCACCGGCGAATCGAGCGAGGACTGTTCGCTGACCTGGGCGGCACCACCGATGTGGAAGGTGCGCATGGTCAGCTGGGTGCCCGGCTCCCCGATCGACTGGGCGGCGATGACGCCGACCGCTTCACCGATGTTGACCGGCGTGCCGCGGGCGAGATCGCGACCATAGCAGGTGGCGCAGACGCCGCCCTTGGTTTCGCAGAGCAGCGGCGAGCGGATCTTCACTTCCGGCACGGCGGCCTTTTCGATGCGCGCGACATCGGCTTCCGACAGCAGATGGCCGGCGGGCATGATGACTTCACCGGTCTTGCCGTCGACGACATCGTTGAGCACGGTGCGGCCGAGGATGCGCTCGCCCAGCGACACGATGGTGTTGCCGCCTTCGACGATGGCCTTCATCACCATGCCGCGTTCGGTGCCGCAATCCTGTTCGACGACAACGCAATCCTGGCTGACATCGACGAGACGACGCGTCAGATAGCCGGAGTTGGCGGTCTTCAGCGCGGTATCGGCGAGACCCTTGCGGGCGCCATGGGTCGAGTTGAAATATTCAAGGACGGTCAGGCCTTCCTTGAAGTTCGAGATGATCGGCGTTTCGATGATCTCGCCCGACGGCTTGGCCATCAGGCCGCGCATGCCGGCGAGCTGCTTCATCTGGGCCTGCGAACCGCGGGCGCCCGAATGCGCCATCATGTAGATCGAATTGATCTGCAGATCGCGGCCATTGGCATCCTGCTTGCGGGCCGAGATTTCCTTCATCATCTCGGTGGCGACCTGGTCACCGCACTTCGCCCAGGCATCGACGACCTTGTTGTACTTTTCACCCTGGGTGATGAGGCCGTCCTGATACTGCTGCTCGAAATCCTTGACCGCGGCCTTGGTGGCATCGACCAGCGGCACTTTGGCGGCCGGAATGACCATGTCGTCCTTGCCGAACGAAATGCCGGCCTGGAAGGCGTGGCGGAAGCCGAGGCTCATGATGGCATCGGCGAACAGCACCGTCTCCTTCTGGCCGGTGTGGCGATAGACGGTGTCGATGACGTCGGCGATTTCCTTCTTGGTGAGCAGACGGTTGATCGTCTCGTACGGCACCTTCGACGACTTCGGCAGCGTCTCGCCGAGCAGCATGCGGCCCGGCGTGGTTTCGACACGGCGCAGCACCATGTTGCCGTTCTCGTCGGTGGTTTCGACGCGGGCCCGGATCTTGGCGTGCAGGGTCACCACCTTGGCGTGCAGCGCCTGATGGACTTCGGCCATGTTGGCAAAGGCCATGCCTTCGCCCGGCTCGCCGTTCGATTCCATCGAGAGATAGTAGAGACCCAGAATCATGTCCTGCGAGGGGACGATGATCGGCTTGCCGTTGGCGGGGCTCAGGATGTTGTTGGTCGACATCATCAGCACGCGGGCTTCCAGCTGGGCTTCGAGGCTCAGCGGCACGTGCACGGCCATCTGGTCACCGTCGAAGTCGGCGTTGAAGGCCGAGCAGACGAGCGGGTGCAGCTGGATGGCCTTGCCCTCGATGAGGACCGGCTCGAACGCCTGGATGCCGAGGCGGTGCAGCGTCGGGGCGCGGTTCAGCAGCACCGGATGCTCGCGGATGACCTCGTCGAGGATGTCCCAGACTTCCTTGCGCTCCTTTTCCACCCACTTCTTCGCCTGCTTCAGGGTCATCGACAGACCCTTGGCGTCGAGGCGCGAATAGATGAACGGCTTGAACAGCTCCAAGGCCATTTTCTTCGGCAGGCCGCACTGGTGCAGCTTCAGTTCCGGACCCGTCACGATGACCGAACGGCCCGAATAGTCGACGCGCTTGCCGAGCAGATTCTGGCGGAAGCGGCCCTGCTTGCCCTTCAGCATGTCGCTCAAGGACTTCAGCGGCCGCTTGTTGGCGCCGGTGATGGTGCGGCCGCGGCGGCCGTTGTCGAACAGCGCATCGACGGCTTCCTGCAGCATGCGCTTTTCGTTGCGGACGATGATGTCCGGCGCGCGCAGCTCGATCAGGCGCTTCAGGCGGTTGTTGCGGTTGATGACGCGGCGATAGAGATCGTTGAGATCCGACGTCGCGAAGCGGCCGCCGTCGAGCGGCACCAGCGGGCGCAGTTCCGGCGGGATGACCGGCACGACGGTCATGATCATCCATTCCGGGCGGTTGCCGGATTCGATGAAGGATTCGACGACCTTCATCCGCTTGATGATCTTCTTGGGCTTCAGTTCCGACTTGGTCGTGCGCAGTTCCTCGCGCAGCGTTTCCATTTCGCCTTCAAGGTCCATTTCCTCGAGCAGGCGGCGGATCGCCTCGGCGCCGATGCCGGCAACGAAACCGTCTTCACCATATTCATCCTGGGCGGTGAGCAGCTCGTCCTCGGTCAGCAGGTCGAACTTCTTCATCGGCGTCAGGCCGGGCTCGATGACGACATACTGTTCGAAATACAGCACGCGCTCGAGCTGCTTCAGCTGCATGTCGAGCAGCATGCCGATGCGCGACGGCAGCGACTTCAGGAACCAGATATGGGCGACCGGCGCGGCCAGTTCGATATGGCCCATGCGCTCGCGGCGGACCTTGGACACGGTCACTTCCACGCCGCACTTTTCGCAGACGATGCCCTTGTACTTCATGCGCTTGTACTTGCCGCACAGGCATTCGTAATCCTTGATCGGCCCGAAGATGCGCGCGCAGAACAGGCCGTCACGCTCGGGCTTGAACGTGCGATAGTTGATGGTTTCGGGCTTCTTGATCTCGCCGAACGACCAGCTGCGGATACGCTCCGGCGAGGCCAGCGAAATCTGGATCTGGTCGAAAGTCTCGGGCTTGGCGGCCGGCGAGAAGAAATTCATCAGTTCGGTGTTCATACTGTCTTCCTTCCTTCTCCCCACCCGCGCGGCGGATGGGGTCGGGGGTGGGGGTCTCTGCGGCAAGGGTGGGCATTCCCCCACCCCCAGCCCCTCCCGCAAGCGGGAGGGGAGCAAAGAGCCCCTATTCGACCTTCTCGTGGCTCTGCAGTTCGACGTTGAGGCCCAGCGAACGCATTTCCTTGACCAGCACGTTGAAGCTTTCGGGAATGCCGGCCTCGAAGGTGTCGTCGCCCTTGACGATCGCTTCATAGACCTTGGTGCGGCCGATGACGTCATCCGACTTCACCGTCAGCATTTCCTGCAAGGTGTAGGCGGCGCCGTAAGCCTGCAAGGCCCACACTTCCATTTCCCCGAAGCGCTGGCCGCCGAACTGCGCCTTGCCGCCCAGCGGCTGCTGGGTGACGAGCGAGTAGGGCCCGATCGAACGCGCGTGGATCTTGTCGTCGACCAGATGGTGCAGCTTGAGCATGTAGATATAGCCCACGGTCACCTTGCGATCGAACTGATCACCCGTACGACCGTCGAACAGCTCGACCTGGCCCGAGGTGTCCAGGCCGGCCAGTTCCAGCATATGGCTGACATCGGCTTCGCGGGCGCCATCGAACACCGGCGTCGCCATCGGCACGCCACCGGCGAGGTTCGAGGCCAGTTCATGCACCTGCTCGTCGCTCATCGTCGCGATGTCGCTGTCATACTGGCCGCCATAAATGGCCTTCAGCTTGGCGCGCATCGCATCGGTGTCGCCCGAGGCGAGATCCTTGCCCTTGGCGTAGATGTCTTCCAGCATCGCACCGATCTGCTTGCCGAGGCCGCGGGCGGCCCAGCCGAGATGGGTTTCGAAGATCTGGCCGACGTTCATGCGGCTTGGCACGCCCAGCGGGTTGAGCACGATATCGACCGGCGTCCCGTCGGCGAGGAACGGCATGTCCTCCTGCGGCAGGATGCGGCTGATGACGCCCTTGTTGCCGTGACGGCCGGCCATCTTGTCGCCCGGCTGCAGCTTGCGCTTCACCGCGACAAAGACCTTGACCATCTTCAGCACGCCCGGCGGCAGTTCGTCGCCCGATTGCAGCTTGCCCTTCTTGTCGTCGAGGCGGGCAGTGATCGAGGCCTGGGCATCGTCCCACTGCGCCTTCAGCGCTTCGAGTTCGGCCTGCACGCCGTCTTCGGCAACGCCGAACTTCCACCATTCGCGGCGCGGATGCTCTTCGAGCAGCGCATCGTCGATCACGGCCCCCTTCTTGACGCCCTTCGGCGCCGCCACGGCGGTCTGGCCGAGCAGGCGGTCGCGGACGCGGTTGTAGGTGGCGCGATCGAGAATGGCGCGTTCATCCGCGGCATCCTTTTCCAGGCGCTCGATTTCCTCGCGCTCGATTTGAAGCGCGCGTTCGTCCTTGTCGATGCCGTGGCGGTTGAACACGCGCACTTCGACGACGGTACCGGCGACGCCCGGCGGCAGCTTCAGCGAGGTGTCGCGCACGTCCGACGCCTTTTCACCGAAGATGGCGCGCAGCAGCTTTTCTTCCGGCGTCATCGGGCTTTCACCCTTCGGCGTGATCTTGCCGACCAGGATGTCGCCCGGCTCCACTTCGGCGCCGATATAGACGATGCCGGCCTCGTCGAGGTTGCGCAGCGCTTCCTCGCCGACGTTCGGGATGTCGCGGGTGATGTCCTCGGGGCCCAGCTTGGTGTCGCGGGCCATGACTTCGAATTCCTCGATATGGATCGAGGTGAAGACGTCTTCCTTGACGATCTTTTCGTTGATCAGGATCGAATCTTCGTAATTGTAGCCATTCCACGGCATGAAC
>NKIQ01000050.1 GCA_002256005.1 Alphaproteobacteria bacterium PA4
GTCGTTGCGGTCGCTCGCCGGGGGGCAAAGCCCCGTCAGCGCGCCCGCGCCTAGCCATTTCGCCTCTCCAGCCCATGCCGACCCCTGTAATTTATGAGTCCGGACCCTAAGGCCCCAGCCGCCGGAGGCAATCCTTCTCTGGCCACATCGTCACGCCGCACCCCGCCAGCGTTGCGCCATGGCACAGGCGGACTATGTAGGAGCGCATGTCCGTTCCTCCCACCGATTCCGCCGGCCGCAGCCCGGCTGCGCTGGCCGCGCTGCTGGGGCAGGGCAAGCTGCCGCCGGTGCATTTGTGGAACCCGGCGCATTGCGGCGATTCGGAGATGCGGATTGCCGCGGACGGGACCTGGTTCCACCAGGGCAGCCCGATTGGCCGGCGCGAGCTGGTGAAGCTGTTCGCGACGATTTTGCGGCGCGAGGCGGATGGCAGCCATGTGCTGGTGACGCCGTACGAGAAGCTGGACATTGCCGTCGACGATGCGCCGTTCCTCGCGGTGGAGGCGACCAGCGAGGGCGAGGGCGCGGAGCGGCGGCTGATCTTCCGATTGAACACCGATGATCTGGTGCTGGCTGGGCCCGAACACAAGCTGACCATCACCACGGCTGCCGATGGCACGCCGCGGCCCTATCTGCATGTGCGCGCCGGGCTGATGGCGCTGGTCAACCGGCCGGTGTTCTACCAGCTCGCCGATCTGGCGCTGGCGGAAGGCAGCGAACCGCTCGGCCTTACCAGCGACGGCGCCTTTTTCCCGTTTTTGCCGGCATGACGCTCGGCCGGCTGCGCAGCGCGTTGATGACCGGGGCGGCAACGCCCGGCTGGCGCGGTGATTGGGACATGTCGGGCGAAACGCCGCCGGGCGGCCGCGTGCTGATGCCGGCGGCGGTGCTGATTGCGGTCAGCGACGAGGCGGAGCCGCAGCTGCTGCTCACCCGCCGCCCGACGACGATGAGCCGCCATGCCGGGCAGATCGCCTTTCCCGGCGGCCGCGTCGACCCCGGCGATGCCGACGCCGTGGCGGCGGCGCTGCGCGAGGCGGAGGAGGAGGTGGCCTTGGCCCGCCACCATGTCGATGTGCTCGGCACGCTGGCGCCCTATGAAACCGGCACCGGCTTTGCCATCACGCCGGTGGTCGGCGTGGTGCCGCCGAACCTCGCGCTGACCCCGCACGAACGTGAGGTGGCGGAGATTTTCCATGTGCCGTTCGCGCATGTCATGGACGCTGCCAATCACGAGCTGCGCAGCGGCGAATGGCAGGGCCTGGCGCGCAAATTCTATGTGATCCGCCATGGCAACCGCGAGATCTGGGGGGCCACCGCCGGCATCCTGGTCAATCTGGCAAGGCAGCTGGCATGAGGCTGGCGACGCCCGACTGGGTGGCGACGCCGGGCGGCGCGGCGCTGCTGGCGGCGCTGGATGCCGGCACCGGCACGACGCGGCTGGTCGGCGGCGCGGTGCGCGACGGGCTGCTGGGCCGCGCGAGCAGCGACGTCGATCTGGCGACGCAGCTGCGCCCGGAGGCGGTAATCGCGCGCTTGCAGGCCGCCGGGCTGAAGGCGGTGCCGACCGGGCTGGCGCATGGCACGGTGACGGCGGTGGCGGCCGGGCTGGTGGCGGAGGTGACGACGCTGCGCCGCGATGTCGCCACCGATGGCCGCCATGCCGAAGTGGCCTTCACCGATGATTGGCAGGCCGATGCCAGCCGCCGCGATTTCACCATCAATGCGCTGTATGCGACGCTGCCCGGCGGCGAGATCAGCGACTTTTTCGGCGGTGCGGCCGATCTGGCGGCGCGACGGGTGCGCTTCATCGGCGATCCGCTGCAGCGCATTGCCGAGGATCATTTGCGCATCCTGCGCTTCTTCCGCTTTTCGGCGCGCTATGCCGAGGCGCTGGACGGCGACGGGCTGGCGGCCTGCACGGTGCGGGCCAATGACCTGATGGCGCTGTCGCGCGAGCGCATCGCGCTGGAATTGCGCGGGCTGCTGGCGGTGGCCGATCCGCTGCCGGTGCTGGCGGTGATGCTGGCGCACGGCATCTGGCGGCCGGTGCTGCCGGAAATCGCGGCGGACCGCCTGCCGGTGCTGGCGCGGACGCTGGCGGCCGAAGCCGCATCGGGGCTGGCGCCGGCCTGGCAGCGACGGCTGGCGGCGCTGCTGCCGGCCGATGCGAAACTGGCGGAAACGGTGGCGGCGCGGCTGCGGCTGTCGAACGCCGATCGCGCCCGGCTGGCGCTGGCGGTACAGCCGCTGTCGGATGCACCGGTCCACTCACAGGCCTGGGCGCTGGGCACGGAGGCTGTCGTGGACCGGTTGCTGGTTGCGGGCGAAGCTGAAGCCGCGATGCCCCTGGCGGGCTGGCAACGGCCGCGCCTGCCGGTGGCCGGACGCGACGTGCTGGCGAGGGGTTTTGCGGCTGGCCCCCCTATCGCCCGCATATTGGGGCGGTTCGAGCGGCTATGGGTGGCGGCGGGCTTCCCTGACGATCCCGCCGCCGTCACACGCCTGCTCGATCAGGCCGCCGTGCCGGAATGATAGGCGTGCTTCATCGCTGAGAAGGTGTCGTGGCCGCGGCGCACGGACGCATGGGCACGTTCGATGGCGGCGCGGGTCTGCGGCTTGATCGTCGCCTGCAACGCCTTTTCATACTTGTGCTTGATGTGGTCCTCGCCGGCTTCGACCTCGGCAATCACACCTTCGCGGCTGCTGCCGAACAGCGACTTCAGCTTCACGAAGCTGCGATGCGCGCTGGCGAGCAGCGTGCCTTCGTCCTCGGGCTCGCCGCCCAGCGCCAGCACTTCGGCGCGCAGATCGGCGACGATCTGGCGGCGCTCGCTGCCGAACTTGCGGAAGGTTTCGGCCAGCGCCGCATCATCGGCGGAAACGGCGGCCTGTTCATAGCCGTCGGCGGAATCGATCGTGGTTTCGATGAGGCCGTTCAGCGTGGCGATATCGTCTTCGTTGGTCATGTCGGCATCCTTCATGCTGGGGATGCCGACAGAACCGACCGGGCGGGCGACTGTTCCCGCCCGGTCGCTGCATTGCGGTGAATGGAGCCGCTACGCCGTCAGGCCGGCATGCGGTGCAGCGCGCACAGCTTGTTGCCGGCAGGATCGCGCAGATAGGCGAGGTAGAGCGCCCCCATGGCGCCGGCGCGCACGCCGGGCGGGTCTTCGCACGTCGTGCCGCCATTGGCGACGCCGGCGGCATGCCAGGCATCGGCGGCGTCCGGGCTGGGCGCCGCAAAGCCGATGGTGCTGCCATTGCCGTTGCAGGCAGGCTGGCCGTCGATCGGCTTGCTGAGCGCGAAAATGCCGGTCGGCGTCATGTAGAACACCCGGCCCTTGTCATCCATGGTGCCCGGCCCGATGCCGAAGGCGCCGAGCGTGGCGTCGTAAAACGCCTTGGAGGCGGCGATATCATTGGCGCCGACCATGATGTGGCTGAACATGCGGATCTCCCCGGTTATTGGTGCCATGGTTGTGCACGGGCAGGCGCAGGCTTGTCGACCTGCGCAAATGGAGTGTCAGGAGTCTAGAGTCGACTACAAATGGAGTCGGCACCGGCCCGCTCCCCCGCCCGCGATAGAGGTCGCATCCGCTCCGGGCCACCCACTTAGGATAATCCCGATGGGTGGCCGGGCGGGGGAGCGGGCCGGTGCCGCCCGACAGCAGTCGACTCTAGCCATTTCTCGATTCACGACCTAAAGGCACGGCCATGGCTGGTCATTCCAAATTCAAGAACATTCAACACCGCAAGGGCGCCCAGGATCGCAAGCGCGCCGCGGCCTTTTCCAAGCTGTCGCGCGAAATCACCGTGGCGGCCAAGATGGGCCTGCCCGATCCGGCGATGAACGCCCGGCTGCGCGCCGCGGTGCTGACCGCCCGCGCCGGCGGCATGCCCAAGGACAATATCGAACGCGCCATCAGCAAGGCTTCGGCCAGCGACACGGCCAATTACGAGGAAGTGCGCTACGAAGGCTTCGGCCCCGGCGGCATCTCGCTGATCGTCGAAACGCTGACCGACAATCGCAACCGCACCGCCACCAATGTCCGCACCTGCTTTGCCAAGAACGGCGGCAATCTCGGCGCCTCGGGCGGCGTCAGCCATGGTTTCGAACGGCTGGGCCTGATCACCTATCCCGCCAGCGCCGGCAGCGCCGATGCGGTGTTCGAGGCGGCGCTGGAAGCCGGCGCCGACGATGTGCAATCGAGCGAGGACGGCCATGAAATCTGGACCGCCATCGACGGCATGCACGATGTCGCCAAGGCACTGGAAAAGGTGCTGGGCGAGGCCGAAGGCATCAAGCTGGCCTGGAAACCCGGCCTGATGGTGACAGTGGGCGAAGCCGACGCCGGCCAGCTGCTGAAGCTGATCGACGCGCTGGAAGACGATGACGATGTGCAGACCGTCTGGGGCAATTACGACGTGCCCGACGAGGTGATGGAAAAACTCTGACCCTGCTCCCCCTCCCTGCAAGGGAGGGGGCCGGGGGGAGGGTGCCTTGAAGGACCGTCCGGGGGAGTTGCAATAAAATGGCGCGCCGCATCGACCCCCGCCTCCTCGGTCACGCC
>NKIQ01000022.1 GCA_002256005.1 Alphaproteobacteria bacterium PA4
CCAGCCGCAGTGCCGCTGCCGACGCCGCCCGCGCTGCCGCCGCCGATGCGCTGGCCCAGGCCGAAGCCGGCCTCGCCACCGTTTCCGCCCAGGCCCGCGCCGCCGATGAAGCCGTCGCCGCCGCCCGCGAGGCGCGCGCCACCGCCCGTGCCGAGGCCGAGCATCAGGAGGCAGCGCGGCTGGAGGTCGAGCGCCTGTCCGGCGAGCGCTTTCAATGCCCGCCGCCGGTGCTGCCCGGCCGCTTCGGCTTTTCGCACGCGGCCGGCGACCCGGCGGCGCTGGCGCTGGCGCATGACGAACTGCTTGCCGAGCGCGACCGGCTCGGCCCGGTCAACCTCCGCGCCGATATCGAGCTGAAGGAACTGGAGGCGCAATCGAAGACGACGCTGGCCGAAAAGGCCGAGCTCGACACCGCCATCGCCCGGCTGCGCGGCTCGATCGGTGCGCTGAACCGCGAGGGTCGCGCCCGGCTCGCCGCCGCCTTCACCGCCGTCGACGGCCATTTCCGCACGCTGTTCACCGATCTGTTCGGCGGCGGCGAAGCCAAGCTGGAACTGATTGAATCCGACGATCCGCTGGAAGCCGGCCTGGAGATCATGGCGCAGCCACCCGGCAAGCGCCTGCAATCGCTGACGCTCCTGTCAGGCGGCGAACAGGCGCTGACGGCAACGGCACTGATCTTCGCGCTGTTCCTCGCCAACCCGGCGCCGATCTGCGTGCTCGACGAGGTCGATGCGCCACTCGACGACGCCAATGTCGAACGCTTCTGCGACCTGCTCGACCGCATGGCCAGCGACACCGCCACCCGCTTCCTCATCGTCACCCACAACGCCGTGACGATGAGCCGGATGCACCGCCTCTACGGCGTCACCATGGGCGAACCCGGCGTCTCGCAGCTGGTCTCGGTGGATCTGCAGGCGGCGGAGAAGCTGCTGGCGACGGTGTAGCGGCGCCCGGCGCAACGGCGCCGGACGCCGCCGATTCAGCGCGGCAGGGACGGCCGCTGGCGGCGCTGAATGGCGCGCAGCGCCTTGGCATCGACAGTCCCCGGTTTCATGCTGGCCGCTTCGACCGCCAGCAATTCCATCGCGGCAACGGCGAGGGCAAACCGCGCCGCGGCCACGTCATGCGAATAGGCGCTGCCCGGTGCGGTTTTGAGGACTCGTTGCGCGCGCTCGACAGCCAACCGCTGCATCTCCGTGACGCCGGTAGGATCAAGGGTAACTCCAGCCGATTTCGCATGAAACGTCTGTTCGAGTTGGTTCGCCAAACCCGGCGCGCCGGTTCCGACCCAGACGGATGCTGCGACGAGACTGCCTGGCGCAGTCCGCACAAAGGAAACCGTTTGTCCGTTGCTCGGCGTATCGCCGATGATGGCGCGCGACTGGTAATGGATATTCTGCGCCACTGTTGCAACAATGATATCGCCCGCGCCGCTGTAAGCAACGTTGGTGGCTGTGCCGACTTCCGTCATGGTTTAGTCCTTGTTGCTGCTGGAAAACAGGATTGAAAGGCGGATTGCCTGGGTGGTCACAATATCCTTGCTGTCTTTACCCGAATACACCGTAAGTGACTCATATTCTGTGCCAATTCGCTGTACGTCATTCGGCAGGAAGGTCACCTTACGTGTCTTTGCGCCGGCCTTGACCGTCTCCAGCTTCCCTTCGGCAATGCCCAACGTCACCTTGTTGATTTTTTCGAGATCGCTGCCGGTCAGTATGAACATCGGATCGTTTGTCGAATGATTGATGACTGTGGGTGAGACAAGTTTGACATTTGGGCTCTTCGGCTCGCCGACGGCTTCACATCCTTTACCATCATAGCCGTCTATTAAGAGCGGCTCTGGCGATTGGACGACGCCATAAGGGGTCAACAGCTGCAGATCGATTTGCTTGCCTCCCAGATCGATGGATTTGGGAATTTCGACAGAAATGCCGCTCATGTCTGGCAGCACGGTAATGCCGGCCGCGCCAATGCGAGTAGCGCCCAAAACAACGTCACTGGTGCGCCACAGGCCGGTGCCGATTATGACCAGAGTGGATGCCGCGCAGGATTTGACACTGCGCGGCTGTACGCTGCGGACCAACGCATAACGCACGCTGCCACCGCCGGAGCCGAACGCCAGCATTCGGGTCAACTCTGCAAATTCAGCAGCCGACGGCGCCAGTGCGACGTTGATCGTGCGCTTGGACTTCGAAACATTCATGGCCCCATCCAAGGCACCGGTTCTCCAGGCGGGCGCCCAGGCGGTGCGAACTTGCAGCGGCAGTCGCGTGCGCCAACCGCTGACCGAAAGGTCCACTGACAGGTCATAGGGTTTCAAACCCTGCGTAGGCTGAAGTTTAGACTTTTTCGGATCGATGCTGTCGATGCGAGGGCCGAGAATCCAGCCAAACTTCGGCAGTTTGGCGGCTGCGGCTGCTGCTTTTGCGTTCGCTTCTGCTGCAGCCCGTTCGTTTGCAGCCTCGGTCATTGCGCCGGACTTGGCGGTTTTCGACGGCTTGTTGGGCTCGGAACCTGCATCTGCGGGACTTGTCGCGGCGTCTCGCGGCGCTGACGGCATCGGCATTGAATCGTCACCGGCCTGAGCATAGCCGATCACGATGGGCTGTCGTTCGATGACATCGACCTTGCCAACGGCGGAGCGTGAGTAGCCCAACCCGGCATTGGCCGCGGTACCGGCCTGCGGCGCCTTGGCTGTCAAGGCCAGTGCCAGGCTGAAGGCTTCGGCAGCGCGCGCAGCAGTGGAGACCTGTTGCACCTGTTCGCGCGGACCAACTTCATAAACCCGCACGTTTGCTTTGTTCTTGACAAGATTGGAAAAGGCCGTCGGCACGAATACTTCCGTCTTTGGTACAAGATTTTCCCAGGATTCGCATTTTTCCGGTGCCAGCACACGCAAGACGATCGCAGCCTTCTGACCGCTTTCGCGTACCAGACCCTGCTGTGTGCGAATAAACTTGGAAACATCGGAATTTTTGGCAAATTGCATAGCGAGCTTGTCGAGGACAGGACCTAACACCGGCACAGCAACCGCGGTCGTGATGGCAGCTTCCAGCCAATCTTTCCCGTTCTTTAGTGCTACGCTTTGACCTTGCACACGAGACTCGAACAACCGAGAGATCGTACATTGGTCTTCATTCAAAAAATATTTTCTGACTTCATTGCTTCGCATTGTAGAATAAGCATTTTCAGTTGTAAAAAAATCATCAAGGGTTTTTCCTTGAGTAGAACTGAATTGATGTATTAGAACGTCGATCCGGTTATCAGGCGTAGATTTTACCTGTATATTAGGAATGAAAAAAGTAATTTTCTGAGAGCAATTGATCAGTTCATTGGGTTTTTTTGTATTTTTATATACAGTTTTATCATCAAAAGCAAAAATCCCACTACATGTGCCGGCATTTTTTTCGGCGTCATTCGCCGGCACCACCAACTGCATCGGTGTAGCCATGCGGTTGGCGACACTGAAATCAGCGATGGACGTTTCATCGCCAGGCAGAGTGCCGGCGGTGGAGAGATTACCGTTGATGTACTGCAGCCACTGGCTGAAGATTTCCTGCATCTCGTCAGCGTCGATGGTCGAGGCATCGGGGGACATCTGCACGATGCCCGCGGTGCGGCGGTAATCCTTTTCGGGCGGCAGGGTGGTGACCTCGAACGACAGGCGGTAGAGCGCGGCGCCGCCGCGGTCGTGCAGTTCGTCGAGGCTGGCGGCGTTGCGCGCCGTTGTCAGCACCTGGCGATAGGCGGCGCGATCGCGGAACTGGTCGATCGGATTGCCCTTCAGACTGACCGGGCGCGGCCCGCCGACCGTGGCGCCCAGCCGATCGGCCAGGGTTTTCTGCAGCCCGTCGATGCGCGCGACCAGCGCCGAGGTATCGGCCTGGGTCAGCGTCGGCGCCGCCACCGGGGCAATGGGGTCGGCCAGCTTGCCGACATCCTTGTTGGCGAGTTCGGTCTGCTTTTCGAGGCCGGCGCGGAACAGCGTGGCGTCGCGCTCCAGCTGGTCGAGCTGCATCTGCAGGCCCAGCGCGGTGATTTTCTGCTGGATGGCGGCATTGCTGCTGCTGTCACGATAGCTCAGCCCCGCGGCGGGATCGAAGCTGATGCCGGCGCTCAGCGCCAGTGACTGGATGATTTCGACCTCGCGAATGATGTCGGGCGTGATGGCGAAATCCACCTTTTCGGTTTCTGCCATCAGCGTGTCGATGTAATTCACCTCGCGCCGCCGCTCGTTGATCAGCGCTTCGCGGCGATACAGCTTGGCATCCGACACCATGATCGAGCCGGCAATCTGTTTCTTTTCATAATCGATCGCCAATTTGTCACCAAAGGGCGCGCCGCAGCCCGAAAGCGCCGTCAGCGCCAGCAGTGACCAGTGAATCTTCCGTGCCATCCCCCGTCCTCCGTCAAAGCCATCGACCGGTGGCTTCGCTCCGCAACGCGGTGCGATCCACGGCCCACAGCCGTCATCCCGCCAGCGCTGGACGCAACACAAGCGACCGACCCGAATTTCACGCTTTTTTGTCGGAGACCGTCAAAGCGGCCGAAACCCGGCGTCAGTGCCGTCGCAACGAAGACAATTGCACGCGCCTTCGCACCCTATCGGCTGCGCCAAGCCTAGGGCTGAAACTTCGATACTGCCTGAACTGGCTGGGGCGGCGGGATTCGAACCCCGTCCTGCCGCCAGGGGTGATCGCCGATGCCATGGGACGCTGGCTGGGGCGGCAGGATTCGAACCTACGAATGCCGGTACCAAAAACCGGTGCCTTACCGCTTGGCGACGCCCCAAAAGCGCGAGGCACGCACCTAAGTCAGAGCGGGCGCGGCGGCAACAGGAAAAGCCGCCTGCGGCATCATTCCGCCGGGCGGCCGGCCGCCGCATAGCGCGTGGCGAGCAGCACGCCCAGATAGCCAAGCACGGTGACGGCCAGCCAGAACAGGCCGCTGCCCGGCCAGATGAGCGCCGCAAGGTTCGGCGCCGCCACCAGCATCAGATAGACCAGCAGGCCGCGCGGCCAGCCGATGCGGGCGTGCAGATGGTGGTGCAGGTGATCGCGATCCCCCTCCATCGGCGAGCGGCCCTGCATGATGCGCGTGGCCATCAGGCGGATGGTATCGAACACCGGAACGGCGAACAGCAGCGCCACTTCATCCGCACGCAGCCGATCCGGATCGGCATTGTAGATGGCGATGGCGAGCAGGCCGAACAGCGTCGACACGGCATAGCTGCCGCCATCGCCCAGGAACAGCCGATTGGCCATGTTGAAGGCCAGCATGACGGCAAGCGCCACGCCGGTCGCCGCCAGCACCGGCAGCAGTGCCACGGGCGCGTGCAGGGCCAGAATCACCGTCCAGATCAGGCCCATGCCGATGACGACGCCATTCTTGCCATCCGCCATGTTGACGGCGTTGAGCAGGCCGACGAGGCAGACCAGCGTGAACAGCGGCCCGAAATCGCCCATGCCGATGGCATCCACGTCACCGGAGAACAACAGGCTGTCCAGGCTGAAATGCGGCGCCGAAATGACCACCAGCGACAGGATGGCGACCGCTGCCCCCAGCCGCAGATAGGGATTGAGGTCGCGGCGATCATCGACGGCGCCAATCAGAAACATCACGCCCACGGCCAGCGCCAGCCAGCCCATGTCGAGCGCCACCATGGCATCGGCTGTCGTGCCGCGCACCATCAGCATCGCGACCAGCGCGGCACCGGCCACGGCGATGCCACCGACCAGCGGGGTCACCCGGCGGTGCTGCTTGCGGCCGCCGGCACCATCGGGATGATCGAGCAGATCGAACATCGTCCCGATGCGGCGGGCAAAACGGCCAACGAGCAGCGCCATGCCAAGGGCCAGCAAACCGGCGATTGCCAGCAATTCGAGAGGAGGCAGTTCCGGCCCTGGCACGATGTGCGGTCCTTCGGCGGCGGCGTTAACACATTTACGCTGCGACCTAACCGCTTCCCCTGTTATGACGCAAGTGCAGCATGCGCGATGCGCGGGCGAAGGGGCGGGAGAACATGGCGATTCTGGTCACCGGCGCGGCGGGATTCATCGGGGCCCATGTCTGCCGGGCGCTGCTCGCCCTAGGAGAAAGGGTCGTCGGAATCGACAGCCTCAATGCCTATTATCCGGTGGCCTTGAAACAGGCACGCTTGGCCGGATTGGTCGGAAACAGCCCTGATTTCCGCTTCTTCCACGGCGATTTCGCCGAAGCGGGGCAGTTGCAGGCGGCGATTGCCGGCGAATCAATCGATCGCATCGTGCATCTGGGTGCCCAGGCCGGGGTGCGCCATTCCATCGAGGCGCCGCGCGAATACGGCCATTCCAACCTGATCGGTCATCTCGAACTGCTCGAACTCGCCCGCGAGCTGGGGGTGCGGCATTTTGTCTACGCCTCCTCCTCCTCGGTCTATGGCGACACCAGCGCCCTGCCCTTTTCGGCGGAAAGCCGGGCCGACCATCCGGTCAGCCTCTATGCCGCCACCAAAAAGGCCAATGAGCTGATGACCGAAAGCTATGCGCACCTCTTTCGCTTTCCGGCGACCAGCCTGCGTTTCTTCACCGTCTATGGCCCCTGGGGGCGGCCGGACATGGCGCTGTGGCGCTTTGCCGAGCAGCTGTTCGCCGGCCAGCCGCTGCCGATCTTCAACGGCGGGCACATGCGGCGCGATTTCACCTATATCGATGATATCGTCGCCGGCGTGCTGGCGGCGCTGGCCCGGCCGCCGGCCGATGATGGCGCGGTAAAGCCGGGCGGCAGCCGGTCACCACACGCTGTCTACAATCTGGGCAATGACCAGCCCGCCGCGCTGGGCGACCTGGTCGGCATCCTGAGCGAGGCGGCGGGCATCACACCGATCCTCGATTACCAGCCGATGCAGCCCGGTGATGTCACCGTCACCTGGGCCGATATCGGCCCGGCGCGGCGCGACCTGGGCTATGCACCGGCAACGCCGCTGGCGGTGGGCGTGCCGCGCTTTGTCAGCTGGTACCGCGGCTATACCGGCGTCTAGCGTCCGGGCCCTAGGCCGTATCGACATTCAAGCTTCAAGAGGCCTCCGCCCCGGACTTGATCCGGGGCGGAGGCTCCAATTTTCTTCGCAATCAGCGTTCAGGACGACTGAAAGGCTGAATGTCGATACGGCCTAAGGCGCCTTCAGCCCGGCGAGCAGCGCTCGCGCCGCCGCCACATGCAGCACCTCGATCAGCTTGCCCTTGTAGGTCGTCACGCCCTTGCCGGCGGCCAGCCCCGCCTCATAGGCGGCGATCAGCCCCTGTGCATCGGCAATGTCCGCTTCGGTGGGCGCAAAGGCCAGGTTGCAGGGTTCGACCTGGCTGGGGTGGATCAGCGACTTGCCATCGAAACCCAGCATCAGGCCCTGGGCGACCTCGGCATCGAAGCCGGCCGGGTCCTTGATGTCGGTGAACACGCCATCGATGGCAAGGATACCGGCCGCGCGCGCGGCGATGACGATGGCCGACAGGCTGTAGAGCAGGGGCGTGCGCGCCGCATCGGGCCGGGCGCGCAGATCCTTGGCAAGGTCGGCCATGCCGGCGAGGAGCGCGACGACCCCCGGCACCCGCGCGATCTCCGGCGCGGCCAGCACGCCCCTCGGCGTTTCGATCATCGCCCAGATGGGCTTGCCGCGCGCCAGTGCGACGGCACGCTCGGCTTCGGCGGCGCTGTCGACCTTGGGCACCACCAGCGCATCGAAATCGCCGGCGATACCGAAATCCTCGGCATGCCAGGGCGTGCCAAGGCCGTTGACGCGCAGCAACAGTTCGCGCCGGCCCCAGCCGCCGAAGCGCGCCGCCGCCTGTGCCGCCACCCGCGCCGCGTCCTTGGCCTCGGGCTGCACGGCATCTTCCAGATCGAGGATGATGCAATCGGCCGGCAGCGTCCGCGCCTTGGCAATCGCGCTGTCGCGATTGGCGGGCATGTAGAGGATGGAATGGCGGCGGCGGGCGGGGTTGATCATGCCGCGCTCTTCGCAAGGGCAGCGCAGGGCGGCAAGGGGGGATTTTGGGAGGGGTGCGGGTTCGGGTGCCCCCGCTTTTCCCTGTCATCCCGGGCTTGACCCGGGATGACAAGGTCATGACGATGGCGTCGGCAACGCCCCTCAATCCGCGTGCCAGCCGCTCAGTTGCCCGCGCAGCTTGCCCAGCGCCGCCTTCTTGATCTGGCAGACCCGCGCCGCGCCGACACCGAGGACCTGGCCGATCTCCTCAAGATTGAGTTCCTCGACGAAATAGAGCTGCAGCACCATCGCCTCGCGTTCCGGCAGGGTGGCGACGGCAGCGGCGATGGCGGTCTGGCGGCTGCCCTGTTCCAGCATGGCGTGCGCATCGGGCGCATCATCGGCAAACCAGTCGCTGTGATCGGAATAGACATCATCGATCGATTCGACATGCGTGGCCTGGGCCGCGGCCATGCCGGCGCGATAGGCCTCCACGCTGATGTCCAGCTTTTCGGCCATTTCGGCATCCGTGGCCGGGCGGCCGAGCAGCCCTTCCAGCGCGGCGCGCGCTGCCCCCCATTCGCGGCGGCGGCGCATGGCGGAGCGGACGAGCGTGGCGCCCTTCCGCAGCTGATCGATCATCGCGCCGCGCACCCGCACGGTGGCATAGGTCGCAAAGGCGGCATGGCCGCGGTCTTCAAAGGCGCGCGCCGCCTCGATCAGCGCCACCATGCCGATCTGCACCAGATCCTCGATATCGATCGCCGAGGAAACGCGGGCATGGACATGCCAGGCGATCTTCCGGACCAGCGCCAGATGCGAGGACACCAGCCGTTCCGGATCGGTGCGGGCGAGGCGCGCCGGGGCGTAGAGCGCCGGATCGAGGCCGAGGCGGGCGTCCATGCGTCAGGTTCCTTCCGTGAGCTGTTGGGTGCCGCCGACGACGGCGACGACATCGACCGCGCGGTCGTCGGGGATTTCGCCGAAGGCCAGCACCACCGGCTGCGGCAGCCGGGCGCGCAGCAGCGCCCAGAGCGGCCGGCGCAGCAGCGGCGTGGTGACGATGGCGAAGCGGCGGTTTTCGGCGATCAGCGCATCGGCAGCGGCCGATACCGCAGCGCCGACGCGGGCGCCGAGATCGGGATCGAACGGCCAGGCCGAGCCCGGCGCGGCGCGCACCGCCTGCGCCAGCAGATTTTCCAGCGCCGGATCGATGGCGATGGCGGCGAGCGGCTCCTTCAGCCCGGCGAGCGTCTGGACGATGGCCGGGCCGAGCGCCGGGCGGATGATCTCGGTCAGCTCCGCTGCCTCGGTGGACCGCGTTGCATTGGCGACGAGTGCCGAGACGATGGCGCGGGTGTCGCGCACCGGCACGGCTTCCTCCACCAGCCGCTGGAACACGGCGGTGACGGTGGCCAGCGGCAGCAGTTTCGGCACCAGCGCCCCGGCCAGCGCCGGCGCACTGTCGGCGAGCGTGTCGAGCAGCGCCTGCACCTCGTCCTGGCCGATGAGGCGATGCTCGTCGTTTCCACCGGCACCTTGAGCCCGCAGGCTGTCGATGACGTCATCGACAGTGCCATCGAACCCCACCATGCCCATGCCCTGCAACCCGTCGACCGCTTGCAGACCATGTCGGACGCGCTGCCGGCGCTGGGCATCGTCGCCGCCGTGCTCGGCGTCATCAAGACCATGGCGAGCATCGACAAGCCGCCGGCGATCCTCGGCGGCATGATCGGATCGGCGCTGGTCGGCACATTCCTCGGCGTGCTGCTGTCCTATGGCATCGTCGGGCCGTTCGCCGCGCGGCTGCGCGCCGTCATCGACACCGATGGCGTAATCTACATGGTCGTGCGCCGCATCATCGTCGCCAGCCTGAAGGGCCAGCCGCAGCCTTTGGTCATCGAGGCGGCGCGCACCGCGATCAGCCCCGACAACCAGCCGAGCTTTTCCGAAATCTTCGACGGGCTCCGCACCGCCAAATGAAGCCCGAACTGCACATCGAGCCGGAGATTGTCTACCGCAAGGCCAAGGGCCATCACGCCGCGCATCACGGCGGCGCCTGGAAGATCGCCTATGCCGATTTCGTGACGGCGATGATGGCGTTCTTCATGCTGCTGTGGATCATCGGCGCCACCAACGAGGACCAGCGCAAGGGCATCGCCGACTATTTCACCCCGACGGTCATCCAGATGAAGAACAGCGGCGGCTCCAACGGCGTCATGGGCGGGCGTTCGCTGCAATCGGAAGACGGCGTGGCACCGCATGCCGCGCTGTCCGGGCCAAAGCCGGTGGCGATCGCCGGTGGCGGTGGCGGCGGGCCGATGGAGGCGGAGACGGCCTCGCAGGACAAGCAGAAGAACCCCGGCAACCGCCGTGCCGCCGATGAAACCCGCTTCCGCATGGTGGAAAAGATCCTCGCCGCGCGGCTGGCCGGTGATCCGACGCTCAAGGGGTTGAAGGGCCAGGTGCGGCTGGTGCGCGTGCATGATGGCCTCCGGATCGACATGATCGAGCGCGCCGATTTCGCCATGTTCGACAGCGGCACCAGCGTGTTCAATGCCGAAGCGGCCAGGCTGGTGCGCGTCGTCGCCAATGCCATCGCCGACACGCCCAACCGGCTGACGGTGCGCGGCCATACCGACGGGCTGGGCTATCGAAGCGGCGGCGGCAGCAACTGGAGCCTGTCGACGGCGCGCGCCGATGCGACGCGGCGGTTGCTGATGGCCGCCGGGGTGGGCGAACGCCGCTTCCGCCGCATCGAGGGCGTGGCGGACACCGACCCGTTCAACCCCGAGGACCGCGCCGATCCGCGCAACCGGCGGATCAGCGTGACGGTATTGGGGCAGGGGTTTTGAGGGCCCTGCCCTGGCCGCGAGAACGCCTCACTCCCTCCCCCTTGCGGGGAGGGATTTGGTGCTTACGCCGCCAGATCGATCAGCGGCTGCTCGACCTCGGCCAGCGCCGCCAGGAACTGGTCGCAGGAGCGTTCCCAGCTGAACAGCGCGCCATAGGCGGCGCAATCGGCGCGGCGGGCGCTGAGCGCCTGGCGCAGTGCCACTGCCAGATCGTCATCGACCCCGCCGATGCGGGCGCGTGGCCCCGCCTCGGTGCCGCAGCCATCGGCGCCCATGATGTCGAGCGGCCCCGGCACCGGATAGCCGGCAACCGGCGTGCCGCTGGCCAGCGCCTCGATGATGACCAGCCCGAAGGTGTCGGTGCGGCTGGGAAAGGCCAGCACATCGGCGCCGGCATAGGTGCTGGCCAGCGCCTCGCCATGCAGCGCGCCGAGGAAATGCGCCTCCGGATAGCTGCGTTGCAGTTCATCGAGCGCCGGGCCGTCGCCGACGACGACCTTGCTGCCCGGCCAGTCGGCGGCGAGAAAGGCGGCGATATTCTTTTCGACCGCCACCCGGCCGACATGCAGGGCGATGGGGCGCGGCAGGTCGGCAAAGGCCGGATGGGCCTCGCGATCGGGGCGGAACAGCGCCAGATCGGCACCGCGCGTCCAGGGCCGGGTGCGATGCAGGCCATGCTCGCCAAGTTCGGCCGCCAACCGCGGGGTTGCGACCAGGATGTGCTGCGCCGGGCGGTGAAAGCGCGTCAGCACCCGCCAGAACAGCGAAGGCGACAGGCCGGTGCGCGCCGCGATATAATCCGGGAAGCGGGTGTGGAAACTGGTGGTGAACGGCACGCCATGCGCCAGGCACCAGCCGCGCGCCAGCCAGCCGAGCGGACCTTCGGTGGCGATATGCACGGCATCGGGATCGAAGCCGGCGATGGTGGCGGCGATCTTGCGGCGCGTCGTCAGCGCCAGCCGGATTTCCGGGTAGCTCGGCATCGGCACCGAGAAAAACCGGTCGGGCGTGATGGTCTGCACGCGATGGCCGCGCGCCGTTGCCAGGTCGAGGACAGTCGACAGGGTGCGGACAACGCCATTGACCTGCGGGCTCCAGGCGTCGGACACGAGCGTGATGCGCATCAGGCCGGCTCCAGCATCGCAGGCGCTTCCACCGCAGCCAGCCCCGCGGTGCGGCGCAACGCCATGTGGTGCGCCGCCCAGTCGATGATCTCGATGCGGCCATCCTGATGCTCGACCAGCGCGGTGCAGCTTTCCACCCAGTCGCCGTCGTTCATGTAGGTGATGCCGTCGAACTCGCGGATCTCGGCGGAATGAATATGGCCGCAGACGACGCCATCGACGCCGCGTTCGCGGGCGGCATGGGCGACGACCTCCTCGAACCGCGAAATGAACGACACGGCGTTCTTCACCCGGTGCTTGATATAGGCCGACAGCGACCAATAGGGCAGGCCGAACTGGCGCCGCACGCGATTGAAATAAACGTTCAATTGCAACAGGATAGAATAGCCTATGTCACCCAGAAAGGCGAGCCAGCGGGCATAGAGCACCACCCCGTCGAACTCGTCGCCGTGCAGCACCAGCAGGCGCTTGCCGGTCGCGGTCGTATGGATCGCCTCGGCCACCACCTCGACGCCGCCGAACGCCAGCCCGACATAGTCGCGCGCCGCCTCGTCATGGTTGCCGGGGATATAGACGACACGGGTGCCCTTGTTGGCCAGTTTCAGCACGCGGCGGACGATGTCGTTGTGCCGCGCCGGCCAGTACCAGCCGCGCTTCAATCGCCAGCCATCGATGATGTCACCGACCAGATAGAGCGTGTCGGGCTTGATGCTGTGCAGGAAGTCATGCAGCAGCTCGGCATTGCAGCCCGATGTGCCGAGGTGCGTGTCGCTGATCCACACGGTGCGGAACTTCAGCTTGCCGCGCGGGGTCAGTTCGTCATCATCGGCCCAGCTGGCGACGCCGCCGCGGCGGGGCACCGTCACGGGCCGCTTCGGGCTGGCGGGGGCATCCCCTTCGAACGCAGTCAGCGGCAGGCTTGCCATGCGGATCGGCTTTCCTAGGCCTCGGGTGACACGCCCATAGCGCCGCGACGTGACAAACGCGTGTCACCCAAATGCGCTGCCGGCCCCGGCCCGGATCGCCGCCGGCAATCAGACCCGCCGCAGATCGAGATACCAGCTCTGCCCCGCCGGCGTCGTGGCGATATTGCGGCTGAGGATCGCCGTGCGCGGCAGTTCGGCGGCCAGCGCGGCCACGCCGGCGGCACTGCGCCAGATCGGCAGCGCCGGCGCCAGCGCGTCGTGCAGCGCGCTGGTGCCGCCAACCTCGGCCAGCGCGCCCAGGATCAGCTGGCCACCGGGCTTGAGCCGGGCGAACAGCTTGCCGACCAGCGTGGCGAGCGTCGCCGGCGGCGGCGGGGTCACCAGATCGGCCGCGTAAATGGCATCGAACGGCCCCAGCTGGCTGGCACCGCCGCGCAGCACATCGCGCAATGTCAGCGCCATCGGCAGCAAGGCCGGCAGGCGCGCGGTCTGGATGGTCGCCAGGTGCCGCAGCACCCGGCGGTCGCGATCGGCCGCAACCAGGCGGCCGATCCGGCCCCTGGTCACCGCCACCGACCAATCGAGTTCCGGCAGGCGCCCGCTGCCCAGCGCCAGGATATGGGGGGCCGGTGACCGGGCGGCGGCGGCGTCGATGACATTGGCGATGGTCAGATGGCGGGTGCGCCGGGCCCGATTCCCGGCCTCGTCCGCAACGGTCGGCTGCGGCAGCGGCAGCCGCGCGCGGGCGATGCCGATGGCCGGGTGCGCGCGCACCCAGGGCAGGATGCCGTCGACCCAGTCGGCGGGCGTGGCCTCGGCGCGCACATGGTCCAGCCGTGTCGCCAGCGTGTCGGCAAAGCTGTCGATCCCGGCCCGCGCCAGCGCATCGAGCGCCGAATCAAGCTCGGCATTGACCCGGTCCCGCCAGTCGAGCGGCACGGTGATCGGGACCCGCAGCATCGGATTCTGCACCAGGCCAGGTTCATGCAGCACGCGACATCTCCTTTTGTAACAAGGCGTCGGACCCGGCCGTCAGTCGCTTCAGATGCGCCGGAATCGCCATGAGGGTGACCGCCAGCGCAAAGCCGCCGAGGACCAGCGCACACTTCAGCGCCGGTTCCAGGCTGTCGGCCAGCGGCAGGCCGGAACGGACGATGCGATGCAGCGCCGGCACCAGCGCCAGCGCCAGCAGCAGGGCGCCGGCGATGCTGCGTCCGGCGACCCCCAGCAGATGCAGGCCGATGCGGCTGTCGCTGCGGCCCGCGGCCCGCTGCGCCCGAAACCGGCCGGCATGGCGGCGGACATGATGCGCCTGACCCCAGAGCATGAGGACGATGAACAACAGGCTGGCCAGCGCGATGCCGCCGCCAGCCATGGCGATGGCGGGAACGGCGGCAGGGCTGGCGGAGCCAGGCGTCATGGTCGCAAATGCCATGGTTGCAGCGGTGCGCGGCATCGCAGGCGCCAGCGCGACCATCACGCCAGCCGCCATTATGCCGCCCGCCAGCATCACCGGCAGCTGGTCGACCAGGCCGGTGTGCAGCCGCCCGCCGGCGACCGGGGTTGCCGGTGTGGCAGGCACAGTTTGCCATTGCCGAAAATCGGCGATGTCCGTATCGTCCCGTTGCATTTTCAGACCCTTGCGCCACATGAGACAGGATCATGCGGCGATCATGACATTAGGCGGGATGACGACGGGGCGCGCGTGAAACGAGGCTTTGAACGCCGTGAAAAATGCGTGAATAAGGGCATTCAAAGTAGACAAGGCCGGGCAACGGCTGACAGATGACGGCAAGGGTCAGGAAGCAAAACAATGGCGGCAGGAGAACGGGCGAACCTTGCCCTGTTCGGCAGTTTCGACCTGTCGCGGGCCGATGGTCGGCGGCTGGTGGTTGCCAGCAAGAAGGGACGCGCGCTGATCGCGATGCTGGCGCTGTCGCCGCAGGGCGAGCGCAGTCGTGTCTGGCTGCAGGAACGCTTGTGGAGCCGGGGTGACAAGGCCCAGGCCCAGGCCAGCCTGCGCCGCGAGCTGGCCAGCCTGCGCAGCGTGCTGGCCGACGCCGGCCTCGATATCCTGCACAGCCGGCCGGATTCGGTGCGGCTCGATCTCGATCGGCTCGCCGTCGACGCCCTGGCCCCGGACGCAGGGCCAGCGCGCGGCCAGAGCTTTCTGGAAGGGTTGAGCCTTGCCGGCGAAACCGGCTTTGCCGCCTGGCTGGCCGAACAGCGGGCGCGCTTTGCCGAGCCGGCAGCGCCGGCGACCCCGGCGGCCGCTGCGCCTGCGCGCGGCCCGGGCGTCAGCCTGGCCGTGATGGCGATCACCAATCTCGCCGGCACGGGCGATGCCGATGTCGTCATCGATGCGCTGGGCACCGATCTGGTCGATGGCCTCGGCCGGCTGCGCTGGCTGCGGCCCATGCTGCCCGGCGCGCGGCTGGGCGCGGGCGCCGACAGCCTGATCGATGCCGGACGCCGGCTGGGCAGCGATTATGTGCTGGGTGGCTTCCTGCGCGCCCAGGGGCCGGATTATTGGCTGTCGGTGCAGGTCGTCGACAGCCAGAGCGGCGAGGCCATCTGGTCGACCCGCCTGCGGCTGCCGCGCGTGCTGGAGGCGACCTTGCGGCCGGCGCTGGTCGGGGAACTGGTCGCCGGCATCGATTATCGCGTCGATGCGGCGCAACAGCTGCGCGCCCGCGCCGTCACCGGCGAACTGTCGGTCGATGACCTGATCTGGCGCGGCCGCTGGCACCAGAACCGGCTGACGCGGGAGGACATGGCCGCCGCCACCGGCTATTTCGACGCCGCGCTGGAACGCGCGCCCGACTATGCCCATGCCATCATCGAGCGCGCCCAGCATCTCGCCTATGCGATCTGGAACAGCCGGGCGCCCGATGCCGATATCCGGGAGATCCGCGCCCAGGCGCAGCGCGCCATCGTCGTCGATCCGGAGGATGCCCGCGGCCATATGCTCGCCGGCCTCGCCGAAACCTGGATGCGCCACCACAGCCCGGCCGAAACCATCCTCGACCGTGCCTTTGCGCTCAACCCCAGCCTGCCGATCACGCTCGACCAGCAGGCGACCCTCTACAATCTCACCGCGCGCAACAGCGAGGCGATCGCCAAGCTGGAACGCTCGCTGACCCTGTGCAGCACCGATTTCCGGCAATTCTACAAGCAGGGGGAACTGGCGCTGGCCCGGCTGATGCTCGGCCAGAATGCCCAGGCGGCGATGCACGCCGAACAGTCGATCACGCTGCGGCCGTCCTATTGGCACGCCCATGTCATCCGCATCAACGCGCTGGCCCGCAGCGACCGGCTGGCCGATGCCCGACGCGCGGCGGCGGAGCTGCTGGCATCCCGCAAGGGCTTTGTCAGCGCCTATGTCGACTGGGTGCCGTTCGCCGACCGGCGCTGGAACGATTTCCTGCGCGAAGGGCTGGACATGGCCCTGCCGTCATGACGCCCGGCTGACAGCACAGGGGGTCGGGGGACGCCATGCCGCAGCCGAAATATGATCTCGCCATGGCGGCGCGGCCGGACCTGCTGTTGCCGGATGCCGAAGCGGAACAGGTGGTGTTCAACCTTGACCGGCTGAACCCCGTCGGCCGCCGGGCAGTGTTCAAGGCATCGGCGATGGCGGCGCTGCTGCGGCTGACCCTGCGCGTCTGCCTGCGGCTGAACCTGCGCTGGCGCATCGCCGGCCTGGCGATGATCACCCGCCATGCCGATGTGGCGGCAGTGCTCGCCGACGACCAGACCTACAGCGTGCCGTTCAATGCCGAAATGACCCGGCTGGCGGCGGGTGCCACCTTCATGCTGGGCATGACCGGGCCGGAGCATGCGGCCCGCCGGCAGGATGTGCAGGCGCTGATCGGCCCCGGCGTGCTCGACGATTTCCTCGCCACCACGGCCGTATCGGCGCGGGCCATTCTGGCGGCGGCGCCCGGCGACATCAATGTGATGGCCGATTATTTCACCCGCGTCTGTTCCGATGCCAGCAGTGAATTCCTGGGGCTCGATCTGGCCGATCCCGATCGTTTTTCGGCCTACAGCATCGCCATTTCGGCGCTGGTGTTCGGCGATCCCTTCGGCAAGCCCGAAATCCGCGAACAGGCCAGCCATGCCGCGCTGATGATGCGCCGCACCTTCGATGCCGCGATTGCGGCGGCGCGCGCCGGTTCCGGCGGGCCCGGCCTGTTGCCCCGGCTGCTCGCCCTGCAGGCGGCACCGCAGCACCTGCCCTGGAGCGATGCCGATATCCGCGCGCATCTGATGGGGCTGCACATCGGCGTCGTCCCGACGGTGACGTTGATGGCCGGCAATATCCTCGGCTGGTTGCAGGACAATCCCGATGTGATGGCCGAGGCGCAGGCGAGCGCGCGCGCCGCCGCCAACGGCGATGCCGCGGCAGCCGCGCATCTGCGCGCCCTGCTGCTGGAGGTGGCGCGGCTGCGGCCGGCGCTGTCCCCCGGCCAGTTCCGGCTGGTGACGCGCGACACCGAATTGCCCGGCGGCCTGTTCGGGCCGACACGGCTGAAGGCCAACAGCGTCGTCATGGCCGGCACCGCCATGGCGCTGATCGACCCGCGCCACTATCCCGATCCGCACGCCTTCCGGCTGGGGCGGCCGCTCGATCATGGTGCCGTCAACCTGATCTTCGGCGCGCTGCCGCATGAATGCCTGGGCCGCGAAATGGCCATCGGCCAGCTGGTCATCCTGTTCCGCGAATTGCTGGCGCTGGACAATCTGCGGCCGGCGCCGGGTGCCGATGGGCGCCTGCACAAGGCCCAGGCGTTTCCGCGCTGCCAGATCTGGCAGTTCGACCGGCCGGCGACGCTGGGGCCGCGGCCACTGCCACCGTTCCGGCTGGGCGATCTGGCGCCGCAGGGCCGGGCGGCGCGGCTGGCGGCGGCGGTGCAGCCGGGGCTGTTGCGGCTGGCGGGGCGGTTGTCGCGGCTGTTCGGCACCGTCATCCGGCCCGACTGGCCGGCCCCGGTGCAGGTGATCGCCGCGCCCGGTGCGGTTGCCGCCGTGCGCAGCGACGAGGCGCATTTCGCGCTGCCGCACCGCGCGGCGCTGATCGCCGTGCAGGGCGGACCGGCCCCTGATCGCGCCCGGCTCGACGCGCTGATCGAAACGGCGCTGACCGGCGAAGACCGGGCGGCGCTGGAGGCCGAGGCCGAGCGCATCGGCGCGGCACTGCTCGCCAATGCCGATGGCAGCATCGAGGTGATGCGCGACTATCTGTGGCGCAGCGTCGCCGAGCTCGCGTCGGCGCGCTTCGGCCTCGCGCTCGACACGGTGCCGGCCTTTGCCGATTGGTGCCTCGCCGTTGCCAACCATCTGCACCACGATCCGCAGGACCGTGCCGTCGCCCGCGCCATCGCGCACAATGCCGCCAGCCGCATCCAGCTGGCCCTTGATGCCGCCATCGATGCGGCACTGACTCAGCCGGGCGACCCGGCGCTGCTGCTGCCCCGGCTGCTGGCGCAACTGGTGGCGCCCGCCACGCGCCCGACCGCCGAGGCGCGTGCGCTGGCTGCCGCGATCGGCGACGCGGCGGCGCAGGGGGCCGAGCTGATCTTTACGCCGGAAATGAGCGGCTATCTCGACCGTGACCGGCAGCGCGCCAAGGCGAATGTGGCGGCGGAGGCCGATGATGGCGTGCTGGCGGCGGTGCGGGCGGCGGCACGGCAGCATGGTGTCTGGGTGCATCTCGGCAGCCTGGCGCTGGCGGTGGGCGGCGATCTGTTCGCCAATCGCGGCTTCCTGATCGATCCCGAGGGCAACATCCGCGCCCGCTATGACAAGATCCATCTGTTCGACGTGACGCTCGGCAATGGCGAATCCTATCGGGAATCGGCCGCCTATGCCCCCGGCGAAGCCGCGGTGGTGGCGGAAACGCCCTGGGGCGGGCTGGGGCTGACCATCTGCTATGACCTGCGCTTTCCGGCGCTGCACCGGGCGCTGGCAGTGGCCGGCGCCAGCATCCTCAGCGTGCCGGCCGCCTTCACCCGGCCGACCGGCGAGGCGCATTGGCACATCCTGCTGCGCGCCCGCGCCATCGAAACCGGCTGTTTCGTGGTGGCTGCAGCGCAGACCGGCAGCCACGCCGATGGCCGCGCCACCTATGGCCATTCACTGGTCGTCGCGCCCTGGGGCGAAGTGCTGCTCGACATGGGGGAGGCGCCCGGCGTCGCGGTCATCGACCTCGATCTCGGCGCTGTCGCCGTCGCGCGCGGCAAGGTGCCGGCGCTGGCCCATGCCCGCGAATTCCGGCTTCCCCAGGCATGATCGTCTTCGATCTGCGCTGCGGCGCGGCGCATGTCTTTGAAGCCTGGTTCGGCTCCAGCGTGGACTATGAAACGCAGCGCGCCCGCCGGCTGATCGCCTGCCCGCTGTGCAACGACACCGACATCGACAAGGCGGTGATGGCCCCGGCCGTCGGTGCCAAGGGCAATCGCGCCGTCACCGCCGATCCGCGCGCCGAACTGCTCGCCGCCCAGCGCCGGCTGGAGGCGCAATCGGACTATGTCGGCAGCGATTTCGCGACGACCGCGCGCGCCCTCCACGATGGCGATGCGCCGCCGCGCAGCATCTATGGCGAAGCCACTATCGCCGAAGCCCGGGCGCTGGCCGATGACGGCATCCCGGTGCTGCCGTTGCCGTTCAAGCCGCTGATCCGATCAGACGCCTGAGAGGCTCTCTGGCGTTTTCGCTTGAATCCAGCGGCCGCATTGGCGATGGCAGGGGCGCGCACCCGTAGCTCAGCAGGATAGAGCAATGGTTTCCTAAACCAGAGGTCGCAGGTTCGACTCCTGCCGGGTGCACCAGTTCAAGTCGGTCAGCGTCCGGCGGCCACTTTCCTCAATTACCAGAACCGCTTCGACGCGATCGCGGCACCCTCGGCCAGCGCCGCCATCTTGGCCCAGACCACCGCCGGATCGACCCCGCCCGAGCCGGCGTGGATGGAAAAGCCGCAATCGACACCGGCCATGACGCTGTCGCGGCCGACGAGATGGGCATAGCGGCCGATACGCTGGGCGATCAGTTCCGGATGCTCGATATAGCCCGACTGGCATTCGATGACGCCGGGGATCAGCACCTTGCCCTCCGGCACGCCAACCGCTTCGAACAGCGCGAATTCATGGGCGTGGCGGGGGTTGGCGGCTTCGAACTGGATGGCGTGCGGGCGCGCGGTCCAGACGAGGTCGATGATGTCGGCGAGCGGGACGTCGCAATGGTGCGGGCCGGGGTAATTGCCCCAGCACAGGTGCATGCGCATCCGCTCCGGCGCGATGTTGCGGGTGGCATGGTTCAGCGCCGCGATGTTCAGCGCCATGCGGTCGCGGAAGCCCTTGAGGTCGAGGTCGCGGAACTGGGTGTGGCGGCCCATGGCGAGGTCGGGGCAATCGACCTGCAGGGTGATGCCGGCGTCGGCAATCGCCTCATATTCATGGCGCAGCCCTTCGGCGAGGGCGAACAGATAGTCCTCGTCCGTGGCGTAATGCGTGTTGGCAAAGAACAGCGCGGTGACGCCGGGGGAGGCGGCCGACATGAAGGCGCGGCGGCCGGGGTGTTTGGCCAGCGCGGTGTTGAGGTTGGCGGCGTCGACATGCACGGCGTCCATGTCCTTCACCGTGATCGGCGCGTTGCAGGCCGGGGTCTTGCGGTGCCGGCGGCCGGCATCGCCGAAGATGCGCTGCTTGACGCCGGGAAAATCCTCCACATCGGCAAAGACATAGCTATTGCCCTCGCCGCCGAAGCCGTGAAGCCTGTCCTTGATATAGGTGGCATAGCTGGGCTTGGATTGTTCGCCATCGTTGACGATGTCGAGCCCGGCGCCGGCCTGGGCGGCGACGACATGATCGACCGCGCTGGCAATGCGGGTGGCGAGCGCCGCGGCATCGACCGCCTCGCCTTCTTCCCGGGCAAAGATCATCGCGATCAGGTCGTCGGCGCGCGGCAGGCTGCCGACGTGCGTGGTGAGGAAGCGTCCGGCGCTCATCGTCATTCTCCGGGTTCAGGGGCCATCGTAGCGGATGGCGGCGGCTGCGGCGCCCGACAGCATGAAGCCGATCGGGCGTTCGGATTCTTCCTGCAGATGGGCGATCAGGCTGGCGGTGCGCGCCAGTAGCGAGATGCCCTTCAGCGCCGCCAGCGGGAAGCCGACATCGAGCATCACCGCCGGGATGGCGCCATTGACGTTGATCGGCAGCGACCGGCCGATGACGCCGGGCAGGGCGGCACCGACTGCCCTGAGCGCCGCGATATGCGGCCCCTCGATACCATGCTCGGCGGCCAGGCTGAGCAGCAGATTGGCGCGCGGGTCGCCGCCGCTGTGCTGGGGGTGGCCGAAGCCGGGAATGGCCTTTTTTTCGGCGCGCAGCGCCCGCACCGCCGCTTCGGCGTCACCGCTGGCGACGACATCGGCGAGGAAGCGGCCGGCGACCTCGGCGCTGCCCAGCACCACCGATCCGCAGCCCAGCAGCCCGGCGGCGACGGCGCCGTGAAAGGCTTCCGGCGCCGCGGCAAAGGTCATGCGGGTGGCGACGACGCTGGGCACCAGGCCGTGTTCGGCGATGGCGGCGAGGACCGCATCGGCAAAGAATTTCTGGGTCGGCGTCGGGGCCACGCCGGTGACCAACAGCCAGAAATAGCTGGTGAAATCCATCTTGCCGATGATCTCGCCGCACAGGTCATGACCGCGGACGCGGATCGTCTCGGCGTCGGAGGTGCAGATGGCGGTGTAGGGGGCGTCCTGCTTGCCGATGCGCATCCCCGAATCCCCTTATTTCGATTTCCGAACTTGTTTTCGTTATGCGAAAAATGTAGGATAACGTCAAGTTTGCCCGAAACGCCGCTTCCCCGTGTAGGATTCACCCTCCGGCGCGGATGGTTAACAGGCGAGGTTCGGGGCGAGGGAGAGAGCCATGGCATTGCCGTTGAGCGGCGTTCGCGTTCTGGAAATGGGCACCTTCATCACCGGGCCCGCGGCCGGCATGATGCTTGCCGATCTGGGGGCGGAGGTCATCAAGGTCGAGCAGCCCGCCGGCGACCCGTTCCGCGCCTTTCGCGGCGGCCTGTATGCGCCGCATTTCCAGACCTGGAACCGCAACAAGCAGAGCATCACGCTCGACACCCGCACGCCCGCCGATCGCGCCGCGCTCGATGCCCTCATCGCCACTGCCGATGTCTTCATCCAGAACTTCCGCCCCGGCGTCGCCGCCAAGCTGGGGGTGGATGCGACGCGCCTGCGTGGCCTCAACCCCCGCCTCGTCTATTGCGCCATCTCGGGCTTCGGCGCCACCGGGCCGGACCGCGATCGCCCGGCCTTCGACACCGTCGCCCAGGCCGCCAGCGGCTTTCTGCGCCTGCTGCTCAACCCGGCGCAGCCGCGCGTCGTCGGCCCGGCCATCGCCGATGTGATGACCGGCTTCTACGCCGCGCAAGGCATCCTCGCCGGCCTCCACCAGCGCCACAGCACCGGCACCGGCTGCACCGTCGAAACCTCGATGTTCGAGGCGATGTGCCACTTCAACCTCGACGATTTCACCCATCTCCTCTCCGACAACCAGCTGATGGGCCCGACCAGCCGGCCGCACGTCAGCCAATCCTATGTCTTCCAGTGCAGCGACGGCGCATGGCTGGCGCTGCACATGTCGTCGCCGCCGAAATTCTGGGAAAATCTCGCCCTCGCCGTCGATCGGCCCGACATGCTCGCCCTGCCGGCCTTTGCCAGCCGCGAGGCGCGCATCGCCCATTACGAGGATGTCGTCGCCTTCCTCGCCCCGATTTTCGCCACGCGCCCGCGCGCCGCCTGGACCGCGCGGCTGACCGAGCTGGAAGTGCCCAACGCCGCCGTCGCCACGGCGCGCGAGGTGCTCGACAGCCCGCAGGCCAAGGCGCTGGAGCTGGAGATCAGCGCGCCCGGCCCGATGGGGGATTTCCACACCATCCGCTCGCCCTTGAGCTTCGACGGCGAACGGTCGCTGACGGTGACGGCGCCGCCGCTGCTGGGCGCGGACAATGATCGCGTGCTGGGGGTGGCAAGAGCGGCGGAGTAACAACCCACCTCTCCCTTCAGGGGAGAGGTCGACTCGCCCCCTTGGGCGAGCGGGTGAGGGTTTTTTTCCGTGGCCACAGCCGGCAACACCCTCACCCGCCGCGCTGGCGCGCGAGTCGCCTCTCCCCTCAAGGGAGAGGAGGCCGCACCCCCTGCTTTCGCCCCCGCCCTTTCACGTCTAGGCTCCCTCCATCATGCGTGAACCCAAGGATCCCGAATATCTGTCGACGCTGGAGCGCGGGCTCAGCGTGCTGCGCGCCTTTGATGCCGCCCACCCCGAAATGGCGCTGTCGGAGGTGGCGACCGTCACCGGCCTGTCGCCGGCGGTGGCGCGGCGCTGCCTCAACACGCTGGTGGCGTTGGGCTATGTCGCCCAGGTCGGCCGGCGCTTCCTGCTGCGGCCGGAGGTGCTGGCCTTCGGTTCTGCCTATCTCACCTCGATGAATATCGAGCGGGTGGCGGTGCCGCCGCTGCAGGCGCTGCGCGACCAGACCGGCGATTCCGCCTCGCTCGCCGTGCGCTCCGGCCGCGATATCCTCTATGTCTGCCACATCCCGACCAACCGCCGCATCCGGCTCGGCGCCGCGGTCGGCACCCGCTTCCCGCTGCACGCCACCTCGATGGGCAAGGTGCTGCTCGCCTTCCAGGGCGATGCCGCCATCGCCGCCTTCCTCGCCGAAGGCCCGCTCGCCCGGCTGACCGAGCGCACCGTCACCGATGCCGAGGCCTTCCGCAGCCGCCTCCAGAGCGTCCGTGACCGCTTCTACGACAGCGCCCTCGACGAACTGGATTACGGCATCGTCTCCGTCGCCGTCCCGGTGTTCGGCCCCGATGACAGCGTCGTCGCCGCCATCAACTGCTCGACCAGCACCACCCGCATCAGCCAGGACGAACTGGTCCGCACCCGCCTGCCGTTGCTGCGCGAGGCGGCAACCGAGATCGAGGCGGAGCTGCAACGCTGGCCGATGCTGGCGCGGTCACTCGCGACGGTGTGAGTACTGTCACCTCTCCCTTCAGGGGAGAGGTCGACTCGCCCCCTTGGGCGAGCGGGTGAGGGTCTTCTTCTTGCTTCAGCACGAGGATACACCCTCACCCGGGGCGCTGGCGCGCGTCTCGCCTCTCTTGGCTGCGGGAGAGGGGGGGTGGGGGCGCGTCGCCCCGATTGGCATCACCGGTCCCGTCGTGTTAGCTTGTGTACATCCTCGCACAAGGACCGCCGCGATGCCCGCCTCGACCACCATGACCATCCGGATGTCCGTGGAGGCCAAGGCGCGCCTCAGCCAATTGGCGCGCGACACCCGGCGCAGCAGCTCGTTCCTGGCGGCCGAGGCCGTCGACCGCTATCTCGACCGCGAACAGGCGATCATCGATGGCATCAAGCGCGGCCGCGCCGATGTGGCCGCCGGGCGCCTGGTCGGCAATGACGAGGCCTTTGCCGAACTGACCGCCGCCGCTGGGTCCGACCGCGACCGGTGACCCGCCCGCTGTTCTGGTCGCGCGACGCGCTCGACGATCTGAAGCAGCAATTGACCCATATCGCCGCCGATGATCCGGTGGCGGCGCAGCATGTGGTCGATCGCCTGCGCGCCGCCGCCGCCCGGCTGGAAGACTTCGCCACCGGCCGGCCCGGCCGCGTGCCCGGGACCTATGAGAAGTCGGTGACCGGCCTGCCCTATGTCATCGCCTATGCGATCGTGCCGCACGACAGCGGCGAGATCATCGCCATCCTGCGGGTGATCCACACGGCGCGGGATTGGCCGGATGGGGCCTGGCCGGCGGGCTGACCGCGCTGGCGGCACTTACCCCCTCCCTCCCCGCAGGGGGGAGGGAGGGGATTTTGCCCGTGAAACGGGGCATGAAACATCGTGGAACGGGGGATTTCGGGAGAAAAAGGGGGCGTCACAGGGGCGTTTTCGGGGCCGCTGCGGCTCGCACACCCGCCGCCCTGCGGCATCCCGCCAGCCCTCGAACTTCGATTATCGAACTTGACTTCGCATTGCGAAGGCGTATTTCTGCGGGCATCAGGGCTGGAATGGCCGGTGGCGCGTCGATTGCGCCAGAGTCACGCATTGGGGGAGAGCGAACGATGGCGAAGATGATGGGCGCGGCGCGTTTGCTGGCGGGTTCGGGGCTGCTCCTGATGGCGGGGGCCGCGCTGGCCCAGACGACCACAACGGCTTCCGCCGCTCCGGCCGGCGGCGAGACCGGCAATGGCGCGCCTGAGGAAATCATCGTCACCGCGACCCGCCGGGCGGAATCGCTGCAGAATGTCCCGGCCTCGATCACCGCCTTCACGGCCAAGACCATTGCCGCGGCCGGCATCACCCGCCCGGCCGATTTCATCGCGCTGACGCCGAACGTCAATCTGGTGCAGACGCAGAACGCCGGCACCACCTTCGTCATCATCCGCGGCATCACCCAGGCGCGCAATTCGGAACCGTCGGTGGCGGTGGTTGTCGATGGCGTGCAGCAGGTCAATCCGGCGCAGTTCAACCAGGAACTGGTCGATGTCGAACAGATCGAAGTGCTCAAAGGTCCGCAGGGCGGCCTTTATGGCCGCAACGCCATCGGCGGCGCCATCATCATCACGTCGAAGGCGCCGACCGACGAGCTGTCGGGCAAGTTCACCGGCGGTGTCGACAATGGCTTCGGCTATTTCGCCCGCGCCAACATCTCCGGGCCGATTGCGCCGAATCTGAAGTTCCGCCTCGCCGGCACCTGGTACGATACCAATGGCTTCATCCCCAACACCTTCCTGAAGGAAGATGCCGATCCGCTGCGCGAGTTCAACCTGCGCGGCAATTTGCTGTGGCAGGCGACGCCGGACCTGACCGTCGACATGCGCGGCGCCGTCAGCCTGCTGCGCACCCAGGCCTTCTACTACAATATCGTCAACGATGTGAACGATGTGTCGCTGCCGGTGCGGGTCAACAACGCCGGCATCAACAACCGCGACCTCTACAATGGCACGCTGCGCATCGCCTATGAGACGGACGCGGGCAAGTTCACCTCCACCACCTCCTACGACAAGGTGACGGAAATCCTGACCGGCGATGCCTTCAACTTCCTGCCGATCAAGGAATCCCTGCTCTTCCAGTTCTTCGGCTTCGACCTCAACCAGAGCCAGTATCTCGACGTGTCGGCCTGGAGCCAGGAGTTCCGCTATGAATCGCCGGCGGACAAGCCGCTGCAGGTGATCGCCGGCGCCTATGGCATCGCCACCAAGCGCTATATCTCCACCGGCAACCTCGTCGATACCGGCAATGGCGTCACCGCCATCTATCGTACGCCCAGCACCAATCCGCTCAACCCGCAGGCGACCTTCCTCGCCGACAGCCAGAGCAATTTCGCCTGGGCGCTGTTCGGCAACGCCATCTGGAAGGTCAATGACCAGCTGCGCGTCGATGCCTCGCTGCGTTACGACAAGGATCGCCGCGAGAACACGACGCTGACGCCGACCGCTTTCCTGCCCAACGTGCCGGGCTTCCCGCCGGGCAAGACCGGCGAGGTCAGGAAGAAGACCTTCGACGCCTGGCAGCCCAAGCTGACGCTGACCTGGAAGCCGATGGACGGCGTGACGCTGTTCGGCGGCTGGTCGCGCGGCTTCCGCTCCGGCGGTTTCAACCAGACCGGTGTCGGCGCGGTGGCCGCGTCGAACGGCATCGTCGGCGTCAACGACATCTATGAGGCGGAAACCGCCGAAACCTTCGAAGTCGGCCTGAAGACCCAGACCAGCGACCGGTCGCTGACCTTCAACGCCAGCGCCTTCACGACGAAGTCGGAGAACAGCTATTTCTTCGTCTTCCTCGCCGCCAACTCGACGCAGAATCTCGGCAATGTGCCGGAAGTGCGGCTGAAGGGCTTTGAAGTCGATGCCACCTGGCGGCCGCTGCCCGGCCTCGATCTGATCGCGGGCTTTGGCTATACCGACAGCGAAATCAAGAAGTTCGCCACCAAGTCGGTGGTGGGCAACGAGGCGCCGCTGATCTCGCGCTACACGCTGAACCTGACCGGCAATTACCGCCGGCCGCTGACCGACACGCTCGACCTGACGGCGCGCGTCGATTACCGCCGCACCGGCCGCACCTGGTTCGATGTCGACAATTCGACCTCGCGCGACCCGATCGATCTGGTCGACACGCGGCTGGGCATCGCCGGGCGCAACTGGACGCTGACCGGGTTCGCGCAGAACCTGTTCGACATCAAGTACAACGCCGAATTCTCGCCGGGTGGCTTCGTGTTCAAGGCGCGGCCGCGGCGGTATGGGGTGGAAGCCAGCTACAGCTTCTAAATCACTGTCATCCCGGGCTTGACCCGGGACCCAGTTTTTCTTCTGCAACGCCGCTCAACAAACTGGGTCCCGGGTCAAGCCCGGGATGATAGGAAAAACGCAAAGGAAGACCAATGGCCCGCGTCCTCGTCCTCTATTACTCCAGCTATGGCCATGTGGAGACGCTGGCCGCGGCCATCGCCGCCGGCGCCGGCGAAGTTCCCGGCACGACCGTGACGCTGAAGCGCGTGCCGGAACTGGTGCCGGATGACGTCGCCAAGGCCTCGGGCCTCAAGACCGAGCAGGCCGCGCCCTTCGCCAGCCCGTCGGAACTTGGTGACTATGACGCCATCATCATCGGCAGCCCCACCCGCTTCGGCAACATGGCGGCGCAGATGCGCAACTTCCTCGATCAGACCGGCGGGCTCTGGGCGACCGGCGCGCTGGTCGGCAAGATCGGCAGCGCGTTCTGCGTCACCGCCAGCCAGCACGGCGGCCAGGAAACCACGCTGACCAGCATGCACACCACCCTGCTGCACCATGGCATGATCATTGTCGGCCTGCCCTATGCCTGGGCCGGCAACACCACCATGTCCGAAATCAGCGGCGGCACCCCCTATGGCATCACCAGCATCACCGGCGGCGACGGCAGCCGCATGCCGTCCGCCAACGAACTTGACGGCGCCCGCTTCCAGGGGCGTCATGTCGCCAGCATCGCCGCCAAACTCTTCGGTTGAAGGAGCGCAGACCATGACCATCACCCGGCCCAATCGCCTGCACCACACCGCCTATGTGACCAAGGATCTGGAGGCCACCCGCGCCTTTTACGAAGACGTCATCGGCCTGCCGCTGATCGCCACCTATACCGAAATGGACGAGCTGTTCGGCAAGGAACGCACCTATTGCCATTGCTTCTTCGAACTCGCCGATGGCTCGGCGCTGGCCTTCTTCCAGTTCGCCGACCCCGCCGACCAGGCCGAATTCGGCCCCGACATCCCGGCCTCGCCGTTCATCCATATCGCGCTGCACGTCGATGCCGCGACGCAAGCCGACCTCGAAGCCCGCATCGCCGCCGCCGGGATCACCGAGCCGGCCACCTATGTGCTGGAACATGGCTATTGCCGCTCCGTCTATGTCACCGACCCCAACGGCATGATCCTGGAATTCACCCATGACACGCCGGACGCCATGGCCCCGGACGTCGACGCCGAACGCCGCGCCAGCGCGCACGCCGAACTGGCCCGCTGGCTGGGCGGCGATCACAAGAACAACAATCCGTACCGCCACGCGGCGTGAGTTTGGGTTAGGGGGCTGCCTCCGGCGGCTGGGGCCTCAGGCCCCAGACCCCTTTCGATTTTATCGCGCTCTCGTTTCGTCATGCTGAACCAAGTTCAGCATGACGAGTCCTGATAATGAAGTGGGGTCTGGGGCCTGAGGCCCCAGCCGCCGGAGGCTCTTCACACCAACCATGAATGACCGCACCACCCCCGGCCCGCGCTGGCCCGGCGGCCGCGTGCGCGCCGTCGCGGTGCCGGGCGGGATGTTGCCGGTGGAGACGCTGGGCGCCGGCGCGCCGTTGATCCTGCTCCATGGCTGGACGCTCGACCGCCGCATGTGGGTGCCGCAGGCGGCGCTGGCGGACAAGGTCATGCTCGTCGGCATCGACCGGCGCGGCTTCGGCGAAGCGACGGCGCCCGCCGCGCTGGCGCAGGAGCCGGACGATGTGCTGCGCGTGGCGGATGCGCTGGGGCTGGCGCGGTTTCACCTGCTCGGCATGTCGCAGGGCGGGCGCGTCGCGCTGGCGCTGGCCGAGCGCGCACCGGAGCGATTGCTCAGCCTGGTGCTGGCGGCACCGGCGCTGGATGGCGTGGCGGCGCCGGATGAGGGCGTGCCGCTGGCGGCGATGGCGGCGGCGGCGATGGCGGCGGCAACTGGGGCCGGCGACCGGGCGGCGCTGCTGGCGCTGTGGCGCGATCACCCGCTGGCGCGGTCACGCGACCCGGCGGTGGCGGCGATCCTGGCGGATTATGACGGGCGTGATCTGGTCGGCGATTTAACGGCGCTGCCGGCGCTGGCGGGGCGCATCGCCGGCATGCCGACGACGGTGATCACCGGCGCCGAAGATACCCCGCGCCGCCACGTCCATGCCGCGGCGCTGGTGGCGGCCGGGGCGCGGGGCGTGGTGCTGGCCGGGGCGGGGCATCTGGCCAACATGGATGCGCCGGGGGAATTCAATGCGGCGGTGCGGGCGGCGGTGGGGGGGACGTAACACCTCCCTCCCCCCTGCGGGGAGGGCGACTCACCGAAGGTGAGCGGGGTGGGGGTCACGCCCGTGGCCGCGTGTGGAACCTCCACCCCGCTCGGCTGGCGCCGAGTCGCCCTCCCCGCAGGGGGGAGGGAGGGGTTACACCCCCACCCCGCGCCTGACCGCCAGCGCCACCATGTCCGCGGCCAGCGTGCCGATCTCCGCCAGCGCGACATTGTCCGTCTCGCCGCCCGCCGCCGTCGACAGCACGAAAATCGTGTCGCCATCGAACGGCGTGTGGATCGGGCGGATGGCGCGGGCCAGCCCGTCATGCGCCATCATTGCCACCCGCCGCGCCTGGGCGCGGGTCAGCGGCGCGTCGGTGGCGATGGCGCCGATGCAGGTGTTCTGCGTGCCGGGCGTCTTGCGCTCCAGCTTGGGCATCGGCACCGCGCCCATCGGGGGTTCGCCGGCGTACACCTCACCGAAACTGTTGACCGCGACCAGCGCGCCGATGCGATGGCCGGATTTGAGGCTGGTCGCCGCGCTGCCGATACCGCCGGCGCGGCTGCCGGCGCGGGCGCCATGGCCGGCACCGACCGGCTCGCTCACATCCCCGCTACCCAGCGCCGCAAACGCCGCGCGCGCCAGCCGGCGATAGGGCGGGTCGCTGCCCCAGTTCTTGTCGCCGCCGTTCGACAGGTCGAAGAGGATCGCCCCCGGCACCACCGGCACGCGCGGCAGGCCCTCGCCGATATCGATGCCGATGCCCGCCTCGCTCAAACACAGCACCAGCGCATCCGCCGCCGCCAGCCCGAAGACCGAGCCGCCGGCCAGCGCCAGGCCGTGGACGCGATCGACCAGCGCCGCGGGGTCGAGCGCATCGGTCTCGCGGGTGCCCGGCCCGCCGCCGCGCACATCGACCGCCATCACCACAGGCGCATCCGGCACGATCAGCGTGACGCCGGTGCGCGCCGCCGCATCATGGGCGTGGCCGATGCGCACACCCGGCACGCTGGTGAAACAATCCTGCATGGCCGGCGTATAGCAGCTTCACCCTGCCGCCTTGCAACTTTCCCGGCAACGCGCCAAGCATGGCGCACACGCGGGGGCGGAGAGAGTTTCACATGGTCACCGCACATATCAATCGCATCGGCACGGCGGTGCCACCCAATGATGTGCACCCCGCCTTTGTCGATTTCGTCAGCGGCATGATCGATGATCGCCGCAACGCGCTGATCTTCAAGCGCATGGTCAGCCGCGCCGGCATCGAGCATCGCTTTTCCTATTTCGAGCCGCGCCAGAACCCCGACCGCTTCATGGCCGACACCGAAGGCTTTTATGTCAAGGGCGCCTTCCCCTCGACCGGCGCCCGCATGCAGCGCTTCGAGCAATCGGCGCCAGTGCTGACCGGGGCAGCGCTGGACGCGCTGGGGCTGGACGGCGAGCGCGAGCGGATCACGCACCTTGTCGTCGCCTCCTGCACCGGCTTCGTCGCGCCCGGCGTCGACCAGCTGATCGTCAAGGCGGCCGGGCTCAACCCCGGGGTCGAGCGCACGGTGGTGGGCTTCATGGGCTGCTACGCCGCGGTCAATTCGCTGCGCCTCGCGCATCATTTCGTGCGGTCGGACCCGGCGGCGCGGGTGCTGGTCGTCAATCTCGAACTCTGCACGCTGCATTTTCAGGAAACGCCCGATCTGGAGCGCCTGCTGTCGATGCTGCTGTTCGGCGATGGCTGTTCGGCGGCGCTGGTGACGGCTGATGAAAGCGGGTTGGCCCTGCAGGATTTCCGCGCCGCCACCATCGCCGATTCGGGCGAGGCGATCACCTGGCGCATCGGCGATCAAGGCTTCGACATGCACCTGTCCGGCGAAGTGCCGGGGCGCATCCAGAAGGCGCTGAAGTATGAGGCGGAGCGCAACGATGGCGAAGGCCTGCTGCGCGGCACCAGCACGCGGGATTATGATTTGTGGGCGGTGCACGCCGGCGGCCGCACCATCCTCGATGCGGTGGAAACCGGCTTCGACCTGGCGCCGGATGCGCTGGGTTGGTCGCGCGGCGTGCTGCGCGATTTCGGCAACATGTCGTCGGCGACGCTGATGTTCGTCCTTGCCCGCATCCTGGGCCAGGTCGGCACCACGGTCGATCGCGCCGCCCGCGGCTTCGGCGTCGCCTTCGGCCCCGGGCTGGCGGCGGAAAGCTTCCGCTTCACCACGGTGTGAGGGGGGTAAAGCACCACTCCCTCCCCCTTGCGGGGAGAGCGACTCGCGAAGCGAGCGGGGTGGGGGTCGCGTTCGTAGTGGCAGGAGGCGGGTTCCCCCACCCCGCTCGGCTGGCGCCGAGTCGCCCTCCCCGCAGGGGGGAGGGAGGATGACTGCCCCCGACTTCACCACCCGCGCCACCACGCCGGAACTGATGGACGCCGACGATCTCGACGCCGCGACCTATGCGGCGCTGATCGCCGATCTCGCCCGCGTCAACACCATCACCCGCGCCCGGCCGCCGACTTTGGCCTGGCTGGCGCAGGCGACGGCGGGCATGGACAGCTTCAGCCTTGTCGATGTCGGCTTCGGCCATGGCGACATGCTGCGCGCCATCGCGGTCTGGGCGCGGCGGCAGGGCAAGACGGCGCGGCTGACCGGCATCGACCTCAACCCGCGCAGCGCGCCGGTGGCCGCAGCAGCGACCGATCCGGGGCTGGGCATACGCTATCTTACCGGCGACGCGGCGGCGCTGGCCGGCAGCCCCGATTTCATTATCTCCTCGCTGGTCGCGCACCATATGACCGATGCCGAACTGGCGGGCTTTATCGGCTGGATGGAGGCGACCGCGCAGCGCGGCTGGTTCATCAACGACCTGCACCGCCACCGGCTGGCGTGGGCGGGCTTTCGTCTGCTTTCGGGTCTGCTGCGCTGGCATCCGATCGTCCGCCATGACGGCGCGCTGTCGGTGCGGCGGGCGTTCGTGCGGGCCGATTGGCCGCGGCTGCTGGCGGCGGCGGGGTTGGGCCAAGTGCCGGTGACCGTGCGCTGGCATCTGCCGTTCCGCTGGGGTGTGGGGCGAACGCGATGACCCTCCGCGCCATCATCATCGGCGGCGGTCTTGCCGGCGGCGCCGCGGCGGCGCGGCTGGCGCAGCTGGGGCAGCCGCCGTTGCTGCTGGAGCGCGAGGCCGGGGCGCATGACAAGATCTGCGGCGAATTCCTGTCGGTGGAGGCCGGTCGCCACCTCGCCGGGCTGGGCGTCGATGTGGCGCGGCTGGGCGGGGCGCGCATCGACCGGGTGCGCCTGCACGCCGGGCGGCTGACCGCCGAGGCGCGGCTGCCCTTCGTCGCCACCGGCGTCACCCGCCGGGCGCTCGATGCGCTGCTGCTCGATCACGCCGCCGCCGCTGGCGCCGATGTGCAGCGCGGCACCAGCGTCCGCCACCTTGCCGGCAATCGCGCCGTGACCAGCGCCGGCGACACCGACCCCGGCCCGATCCTGCTTGCGACCGGCAAGCATGATCTGCGCGGGGAAGCCCGCGACCCGCGCGGCACCATCCCCGGCCTCATCGGCTTCAAGCAATTCTTCCGGGCGACGCCGGCGCTCACCGCACGACTGGCCGGGGCGGTGGAGGTGACGGCCTTTGCCGGCGGCTATGCCGGGCTGCAATGCGTCGAGGCCGGGCGGCTCAACCTCTGCCTGCTCGTCGATCAGGCGCGCTACAAGGCGCTGGGCGGCAGCTGGCCCCTGCTGCTTGCGGCGCTGCTGCGCGAGCCCGGCCTCGCCCTGCTCGCCGATGCCGAGCCGCTGCTGGCGAAACCGCTCGCCATCGCCAGCGTGCCCTATGGCTATCTGGCGACGCCCGGCGCTGGCCCGTACCGGCTCGGCGATCAGGCCGCCGTCATCCCCAGCTTCTGCGGCGATGGCATGGCGATGGCGCTGCACGGCGGGCGGCTGGCGGCCGACATGCTCGCCAGCGGGGCGGACGCCGCCACCTTCCAGACCCGGCTGCGCCGCGACGTCGCCCGGCAGGTGCGGCTGGCAACGCGCCTGCAACGCGTGGCAACGCACGGCCTCGGCCGCTTCGCGCTGGTCGCCGGGCTGGCAGCGGTCCCGGCAGCACTGGCGGCACTGGCACGCTGGACACGGGTGGAACCGCAGGCGCTGGCGCGGCTGGGGGTTTAGGCGGTGAGAGAAGGGGCCTCCGGCGGCTGGGGCCTTGGCCCCAGACCCCATTTTTTTGGCCGGTCCACGCGTGACCATGGTGCTTCTTAGACGTGAATCGAAATGGGGTCTGGGGCCTAGGCTGTATCGACATTCAGCATTTCAGCCGTTCTGAACGCTGATCGCGAAGAAACCAGAGCCTCCGGCGGCTGGGGCCTCAGGCCCCAGACCCCATTTACTGGCTACCGCTTGGCACCACAGGCGGCTTTTCAGGCCAGATCAAAGCGAAATGGGGTCTGGGGCCTAAGGCCCCAGCCGCCGGAGGCTCTTCCTTCCTCACGATCAGCATTCAGACCGGTTGCAGGGCGCAATACAGATACGGTCCGGGCGCGATTGCAGCGGCCCGCCTCACTCCGTCCGTTTCAGCAAATCGACCAGCTCCGCCGACCAGAATTTCGCCCATGTGTGGGTGCTGTGGCCATGGGTGTCGGCGCTTTCGGGGATCAGCACGAATTTGGCGTTGGGCATCTTGCCGACCTCGCGCTCGGGCAGGCCGAGGCCGGGCGGGTTGATGAAATCATCGGCGCTGTTGATCCAGGTGATGGGCATGGTGGCGCGGGCGAGCAGGGGGGAGGGGTTGTAGTTGCGCGACGCCTCCAGCCGGTAGATCGTGTCATTGGCGTCGGTTTCGGCGATGGCGCGCTCGATCTGGCCGGCGATGGCGGCGTCGGCGAGCGCGCGCGTCGGCGCTTCCGCCTGCATCCGTACCGGCGCGCTGCCGGCGATGAGGGAGAGCGCCGCGACGGTGCGCAGCGCGGCGACCGGCGGCGTGGTGTAATTGCCATTCGCCCAGGCCGGATCGGCCTTGATGGCGTCGATGCTCATCCGCCGCCACATGCGGTTGCGGCCGGCCAGCTCCACCACCTGGCAGGCGGTGGGCAGCATGGCGCGGATCATCTGCGGATAGGTCGTCGCCCAGACGAAATCCATCATGCAGCCCATCGAGGTGCCCATCAGCAGGCGCAGTTTCGTGATCCTGAAATGCTCGGCCAGCAGGCGCTGCTGGGCCACCACCATGTCCTGATAATCATAGTGCGGAAACGCCATGCGCAGGCCATCGGAGGGTTTCGACGAGCCGCCATGGCCGATGGCATCGGGCAGGATGATGAAATAGCGGGTGATGTCGAGCGGCTGGCCGGGGCCGAACAGCGCGTCGGCGAATTGCGGGCGCAGGAATTGCGCGCCGGTGCCGCCGGTGCCGTGCAGCACCATGACGGCGTTGGTGATGGTGCCGGCCGTGTCGCGCTGCGGCGTGCCGAGCGTGCGGTAATGCTGGTTGAGTGTCGCCAGGCTCTCGCCGCTGCCGAAGCGGAAATCGCTGATGGCGAAATCGCCCTCCGCCACCGGCCAGGCGGCGGCGGGGGCGGCGAGGGCCGCGAGGCAGAGGAGGCTAAGGGCGCGAAGGGCGTGGAGCATGCGCCATTGCTAGGGCGCTGCCGCCGGGCGTCAAGCCGCGCTGGCTTGCGGTGCTAATACGCCCTGTGGCATTCTGTCGCAAAATCCCTGGGGAGACTCCACCATGCTGTTCCGTGCCGCCTTGCTTGCCTGCGCTCTTGCCACTCCGGCGCTGGCGCAGGTGCCGCCCGATCAGCTCGCCAAGCCGCCGGCCGATGCCCGGCATTTCATCATCGAATCGACCGGCGGCAAGCATGGCGACAGCTGGATGTGGACCGCTGCCGATGGCAGCCTGATGGGCCGCGAATCGATGAATTTGCGCGGCCAGAAATGGGAGGTGGATTCGAGCGGCAGCGCCGGCGCCGACGGCATGCCCGGCCGCATCACCGTGCGCGGCGCCACGCCCCAGGGCGATGCCGGCGAAAGCTTTGCCATCACGGATGGCAAGGCGCAGTGGAAAAGCCAGATCGATGCCGGCAGCGCCGCTTATGGGGCGCCGGCCTTCTATTCCACCGTCGGCGGCCCGATGGCGCTGACCGCCTGGTTCGTCGAGCGGCTGCTCGCCAGCCCCGACAAATCGCTGGCGCTGCTGCCCGGCGGCCGCGCCCGGGCGACGCCCCTGACGACGCTGGCGGTCGGCAGCGGGCCGACGCAGCAGACCATCACCGCCTGGTCGGTGACCGGGATCAGCACGACGCCGGTGCCGGTCTGGGCGGATGCCAGCGGCAAGTTCTTCGGGCTGGCGTTCGGCCTCGGCTGGCTGCCGGAAGGCTATGAGGGCGAACTGGCCCGACTGGAGGCGGCGCAGGCCAAGGCGATCGCCGCGATGGCGCCGGCGCTGGTCAAGTCGCTGGTCAAGACCCCGGCGGGGGCCGTCGCCTTCACCCATGTCCGGCTTTTCGATGCCGATGCCGGCGTGTTCCGCCCCGATCAGACCGTGGTGTTCGACAAGGGGCGGATCACCGCCGTCGGCCCGGCGGCCAAGGTGAAGACCGGCGCAGCGCAGACCATCGATGGCAGCGGCCATACGCTGGTGCCGGGCCTGTGGGATGTGCACATGCATGTCGGCGATGATTTCACCGGGCCGCAGGAGCTGTCGCTGGGCATCACCTCGGTGCGCGACCCCGGCAACAATGACCCGCTGACCATCGACCGTGCCCGCCGCCGCGCCGCCGGCGAGCTGCTCGGCCCCAACGTCTATGCTTCCTCGCTGATCGACGGCAAGGGGCCGAACACGGCGCAGGTCGCCAATGTGGTGACCAGCGAGGCCGAAGCCATCGCCGCGGTGCAAAAGGCCAAGGCCGGCGGCTTCATCGGGGTCAAATTCTACGGCACCTTCGACCCGAAATGGCTGAAGCCGGCGATTGTCGAGGCGCACAAGCTGGGCCTGCACGTGCACGGCCATGTGCCGCAGGGCATCCGCCCGATGGACGCCATCAACGCCGGCTATGACGAGATCACCCATATCAACTGGGTGATGATGCAGGCGATGCCCGACAGTGTCATCGCGGCGTCCAACGGCATCATGCGGTTCGAAGGGCCGGGGCGGTACGCCAAGGACGTCGATCTCGATGCCGAGCCGATGAAGACCATCGTGGCGACGATGGCGAAGAAGAAGATCTTCAGCGATCCGACGCTGGTGACCTTCGAATCGCTCTATGTGCCCGACAATGGCGACCTGTCGCCGGCCTATGCGCCCTTTGTCGGCACCATGCCGCCGACGACGGAGCGCGGGTTCCGCAGCGGCGGCTTTGCCGTGCCGGCCGATCTGACCCGCGCCGATTACCGGAAAAGCTTTGCCAAGATGGGCGCGCTGGTGGTGAAGATGCAGCGCGCCGGCGTGCCGATCGTCGCCGGCACCGATGGCAACGGGATCGAAATCATCCGCGAGCTCGAACTCTATGTCGCCGCCGGCATGACGCCGGGCGAGGCGCTGACCACGGCGACGCTCAACCCGGCGAAGCTGGTCAACCAGGCGGCGCAGACCGGATCGATCAAGGTCGGCAAGGTCGCCGACATGGTGCTGGTCGCCGGCGACCCGTCGGTCCGCATCGGCGATCTGCGCCAGACGCGGACGGTGGTGCTGGGCGGCAAGCTGCTCGATGCCGATGCCCTGCGCACGGCCGCAGGATTCAGCGGCAGGCCGAAATAACTTAACCTCTCCCCCTGGGGGAGAGGCAAGGACTCGGCGAAGCCGAGCCGGGTGAGGGGTAACGCCCGTTGCCACACGCGCAACCCCCACCCCGCTCGCGCAAGGGCGCGAGTCGCCCTCCCCGCAGGGGGGAGGGAGTAGCAGGAGGGGGAGGGAGTGGTTGAGTCATCCGGCTCGCCCGTGCTAGCGGCAGTGCAGCATGCCCAACCCGAAAGTCCCCGATGTCCGTCGATGATGCCACCGTCCGCAAGATCGCCCGCCTGGCGCGCATCGCCGTCGATGATGCGCAACTGCCGGTGCTCGCCGGTGAACTGAACGGCATCCTCGGCTGGATCGAACAATTGGGCGAGGTCGATACAAAGGGTGTCGCGCCGATGACGGCGGTGATCCCCAATCATCTCGCCTGGCGCAGCGATGTGGTGACCGATGGCGATGTCCAGACCCGGGTGCTGGCCAATGCCCCCGATGCGACCAGCGGCTTCTTCGCCGTACCGAAGGTGATCGAGTAATGACCGCGCTGACCGACCTGACCCTCACCGCCATGCAGGCGGGCCTCGCCGCCCGCGAATTTTCGGCGGTGGAGCTGACCGAGGCGCATCTGGCCGCCATGGCCGAGGCGCGGCATCTCAACGCCTATATCGTCGAAACGCCGGAGATTGCCCGCGCCCAGGCCGCCGCCGCCGATGCGGCGCTGGCCGCCGGCACGGCGCGTCCGCTCGCCGGGATTCCGCTCGGCATCAAGGACCTGTTCTGCACCGAAGGCGTGCAGACGACCGCCGGTTCCAACATCCTCAAGGGCTTCATCCCCCCGTATGAATCGACCGTGTCGGGCAAGCTGCTCGCCGATGGCGCCGTCATGCTCGGCAAATTGAACATGGACGAATTCGCCATGGGCTCGTCGAACGAGACCAGCGCCTATGGCAAGGTGATCTCGCCGTGGAAGGCCAGCGGCTCGACCCGCGAACTGGTGCCGGGCGGCTCGTCGGGCGGCTCGGCCGCGGCGGTGGCGGCGCGCATCGCCGCCGGCGCCACCGGCACCGACACCGGCGGCTCGATCCGCCAGCCGGCGAGCTTTGTCGGCATCGCCGGCATCAAGCCGACCTATGGCCGCTGCTCGCGCTGGGGCGTCGTCGCCTTTGCCTCCTCGCTCGACCAGGCCGGGCCGATGGCGCGCACCGTCGCCGATTGCGCCGTGCTGCTGACCAGCATGTGCGGCTATGACGCCAAGGATTCGACCAGCCTCAACCTGCCCGTGCCGGATTTCGCCGCCGGCCTCACCGGCGATCTGCGCGGCAAGCGCATCGGCGTGCCGAAGGAATATCGCCTCGACGGCATGGACGCGACGATCGCCAAGCTGTGGGACCAGGGCCTTGAATGGCTGAAGGCCGCCGGCGCCACCATCGTCGATGTCTCGCTGCCGCACACACGCTATGCGCTGCCGGTCTATTACATCATCGCGCCGGCGGAAGCCTCGTCGAACCTCGCCCGCTATGATGGCGTGCGCTATGGCCTGCGCGTGACGCCGCCGGGCGGCAATCTGGCCGACATGTACGCCGCCACCCGCGCCGCCGGCTTCGGCAAGGAAGTGCAGCGCCGCATCATGATCGGCACCTATGTGCTGTCGGCCGGCTTCTACGACGCCTATTACACCCAGGCGCAGAAGGTCAGGACGCTGATCGCCCGGGATTTCGAACAGGCCTGGGAGCGCTGCGACCTGCTGCTGACGCCGACGGCGCCCAGCGCGGCCTTTGCCTTTGGCGACAAGGCCGATCCGCTCGCCATGTATCTGAATGACGTCTTCACCGTGCCGGCCTCGCTGGCCGGGCTGCCGGCCATGTCGGTGCCGGCCGGCCTGTCGGCGGATGGCCTGCCCTTGGGCCTGCAGATCATCGGCCGGCCGCTCGATGAAGCCGGCGTGCTCGATGCCGGCCTCGCCATCGAGCGGGCGGCCGGGTTCACGGCGCGGCCCTAGCGCGCGATGCCGCGCTACCGGGCGCTCGATGCGCTGCGTGGTGTCTGCGCGCTGCTGGTCTGCCTGTTCCACTTCCGCGCCGCCGGGCCGCTCGGCTGGTCGCCGTTCGTGCGCGGCAGCTGGCTGTTCGTCGATTTCTTCTTCGTGCTGTCGGGCTTCGTCATTGCCGCCAATTATCGCGACCGGCTGATCGCCGGTAACGATCGCCGCGGCTTCGTCATCCGGCGCCTCGGCCGCATCTATCCGCTGCATCTCGTCATGCTGCTGGCCTATGTCGCGGTGGAGCTGGCGGGGCTGCTCGCCGGGGTCGGCGGGCGGCCGATGTTCGATGCCCATCATTCGGTCCCGGCGATCCTTGCCCATCTGACGCTGACCCAGCCCTTCGCCGGTCATGGCGGGCTGAGCTGGAACCAGCCATCCTGGACCATTGCCGTCGAATTCTGGACCTATCTCCTCTATGCCGCCGCCGCGCGCCGGGCCGGGGAGGGGCTGGAGCGCTGGCTGGGCGTGGCCATCATCGCCAGCCTCGCCGGGCTGATGGCGCTGTCGCTGCCGACGCTCAATATCGCCAATGGTTTCAGCCTGTTGCGCTGCATCGCCGGCTTTGGCGTGGGGGCGGCGGCGTGGCAACTGTCCGGCCGGGTCGCGGCGGCGCCCTATCGCGGTGCGACGGCGGTGGAGCTGGTCATGGTCGCCGCCGTCATCACCTTTGTCTGTCTGGCGGCGGAACATGCCGCGAGCTTTGCCGCGCCGCTGCTGTTCGGCCTGGTGGTGCTGGTGTTCGCGCGCGCCGGCGGTCTGGTGTCGCGGCTGTTGCAGACGCGGGGGCTGCAGGCGCTGGGCGTGCTGTCCTTCTCGATCTACATGGTCCACAGCTTCGTGCAGTCGCGTATCGATGATGTGCTGCCGCGGTTCGAGCGGTTGCTGCATGTGCAATTGCTCGCCACGCGCACCTTCGCCTCGGGCCGCACGATCAGCGTGATCGGCACCACGCCGCTGGCCGGCACGCTGCTGGCGCTGGTCATGCTGGCGCTGGTGCTGGCCGTATCGGCGCTCAGCCGGCGCCATGTCGAGCAGCCGGGTCAGCGGCTGGCGAAACGACTGGCAGCGCGACCTTGACGCGCATGGGGTTGAAGTATTACTTTTCAAGGTAATACTCTGGAGGCGGTGATGGCGACGATGATGACCGTCAAGGGGCAGGTGACGGTGCCCAAGCCGGTGCGTGACGCGCTTGGCCTGAAACCCGGCACGGCCGTGCTGTTCGTCGAGAATGCGGCGGGCGAATATGTCGTCCGCGCGGCTGAAGACGATGCCATGCGCTTGCAGCGTGAGGCCGACGCGCGGGTGGCCGCATTCCACCGGGCGATGGACGCGATCCGCGGCGATCCCATCGATTTCGGGATGACGAGCGACGAATTCATGGCCACCCTGCGGGAACCGCTGCCCTGATGCGGTTCGTCGATACCTGCACCATCATCGATCTGCAGATGCCCGCTGGCCCGTGGCATCAATGGGCAGTTGCGGCCGTCGCCAGCGCCGCAGCGGCCGGCCCGGTCATCATCAACCATGTCGTGCTTGCCGAGCTGTTGTCGTCGCCCGACCCTGCACGCGCGCGTCTGCATGTCGACCTTCTGGGTCTGGTTGTCGACCCGCTGGATGCCGAGATCGCCGCCCGGGCCGGCGCCGCGCAGCGCCTCTACCGCAGTCGCGGCGGCCCGCGCGTGGCGATGATCGCCGATTTTCTGATCGGCGCCCATGCCGTTGTGCGCGCCGTGCCGTTGATCACGCGTGACCGCCAGCGATTTGCCCGCTATTTCCCCGAACTCGACCTGATTGCCCCCGAGGACCATTCATGAACGCGCACACTCCCTGGACCGTCAAAGGCGCCACCGGCGACTGGGAAATCGTCGTCGGGCTGGAAGTCCATGCGCAGGTGACGGCGCAGTCCAAGCTGTTTTCCGGCGCCGCCACCGCCTTTGGCGCCGAGCCCAATTCGCAGGTCAGCCTGGTCGATGCCGCCATGCCCGGCATGCTGCCGGTGCTGAACGGCGAGTGTGTGCGGCAGGCGGTGCGCACCGGGCTGGCGTTGGGTGCCGAGATTCACAAATGGTCGCGCTTTGATCGCAAGAACTATTTCTATGCCGATCTGCCGCAGGGTTACCAGATCAGCCAGCTCTACCACCCCATTGTCGGCGAAGGCGCGCTGGCCATCGAGACGGAGGAGGGCGAGCACGCCGTCATCGGCATCGAGCGCATCCATCTGGAGCAGGACGCCGGAAAATCGGTGCACGATCTGCACCCGACCATGTCCTACGTCGATCTCAACCGCTCCGGCTGCGCACTGATGGAAATCGTGTCGAAGCCCGATATCCGCAGCCCGGCGCAGGCCGGCGCCTATGTCGCGGCGCTGCGCCAGCTGCTGCGTTACGTGGGCAGCTGCGACGGCAACATGGACGAAGGCTCGATGCGCGCCGACGTCAACGTGTCGGTGCGCAAGGCCGGCGCGCCGTTCGGCACCCGCACCGAAACCAAGAACGTCAATTCCGTCCGCTTCATCATGCAGGCGGTGGAGGTGGAGGCGCGCCGCCAGGTCGACCTGATCGAAGGCGGCGGCATTGTGGTGCAGGAAACCCGGCTGTTCGACCCCGGCACCGGCACGACGCGGTCGATGCGATCGAAGGAAGACGCGCATGATTACCGCTACTTCCCCGATCCCGACCTGCTGCCGGTGGAGTTCGACGACGCCTTTGTCGCCGACTGCCTGTCGAGCCTGCCGGAACTGCCGGTGGCCAAGCGCGCCCGCTATGAAAGCGCCCTTGGCCTCACCCCCTATCTCGCCGCGGTGCTGACGGCCGAAAAGGACACGGCAGCCTGGTTCGAAACGCTCGTCGCCGCCACCGGCAAGCCCGAGGCGGAGATCGCGCTGCGCGCCGCCAATTGGGTGACCAGCGACCTGTTCGGCGCGCTGAAGCGGCTGGGCAAGGACATCAGCGAATCGCCGGTCAGCCCGGCTGCCGGGGCCGAGCTGCTGGCGCTGCAGGCGGAGGGCACGCTTTCCGGTCCGCTCGCCAAGCAGGTGTTCGAGATCATGCTCGAAACCGGCGAGATGCCCGGCGCCATCGTCGAGGCGCGCGGCCTGAAACAGGTCAGCGACACCGGCGCCATCGACGCCGCCATCGCCGCGATCATCGCCGCCAATGCCGACAAGGTCGCCCAGTACAAGGCCGGCAAGGAAGCGCTGTTCGGCTTCTTCGTCGGCCAGACCATGAAGGCGATGGCCGGCAAGGCCAATCCGGCGGTGGTCAACGAGCGGCTGAAGGCGGCGCTGGCCTAGGGTTTGTTTCACACACGTTGAAACACATCGTCACCCCCGCGCAGGCGGGCGGCGATCGCCGGAACGACGCCACATGGGGCCGAAGCATGGGCGATGGTCTCCGGCCTGCGCGGGGGTGACGATTGATTTTCGATGCAATCGAGCCAAAGGGCCTGCCGGCGTCAGAAGCCGGGGACGCGCTCCGACCAGGTATCGCCGGTCACAAGCCGCACCGGCCTGCCGGGGGTTTCGTCGAAGCGGACGACTTCGCCGATCTCGTCGCCGCCGGTGGGTGCCATCAGGCGGAAGCGGCCGTCGCCGATCGGTTCGAGAACGGTCCTGGTTTCGGCGGCCGTGGCGCTGGCGTCCAACAGGACGAATTGCTTGTTGAGCAGCACGACCTGCGTAATCGAATCGTCATAGGGACTGCGATAAAGCCCGGCGAAACGCGCCCATGTATCGTCCCATATCGGCGGCTTGGTCGCTTTGGCGGCCTTGGCGACGGCATCACCAACGGTCGTGATCAATTGCCGGGCGATGTCACCCGGTCCTGAATCATTGGTGTTGGTAAGCACGATGACGCCGATCTTGTCGTCCAGTTGCACCAGCGTCTGGGTGGTGTTGCCGGGATAGCCACCGGCATGGCCGACATAGGTCCTGTCCTTGAAACGGCTGTGATCAAAGCCAAGGCCGGAGCCCGATTGCCAGCTTTCATCGACCGAGCGTACCCGCAACATTTCGCGCCACGATCCCGCCGAAACAATGTTGGCGCCACCCGTTGGCCCGCGCCGGAACTGGGCAGCGATGATTTTTGCAAGGTCATCAACGTCCGATGTGACCCCGGTGGCGGATGCCATGCCATGGGCATCGACAAATGGCAGGATCCGCCTGCTGCCCTGCGCCGTGCGGGCGGCATAGGGGGGTGGCAAGCAGCGGATCGGGCTTGTCGACGCTTGTGGCGGTCATGCCCAGCGGCGCGATGATATGGCCCTGCACATAATCGGCCCAGCGTTGGCCGGTGATCTTTTCGACGATCTGTCCGGCGACGGCAAAAGCGAGGTTGCTGTATTTCCAGCGGGTTTGCGGCGGAAAGGCGGCTTGCCGGTCCGGCATCAGCTTGATCAGCTCGGCCTCGCTGGGGAAATTGAAGCTTGACCAATGGTCGCCTGCTTCGCGTTGCAGGCCCGATGAATGCGACAGCAATTGCTCGATGGTGATCGGGCCATCGTCGGGGCCGGCCGGTTTGGGGGTGAACCAGGGCAGATACTTCACCACCGGATCATCAAGCCGCAGCTTGCCGGCCTCGCGCAACTGCATGATCGCGATGGCAGCGAACAATTTGGAATTGGAGGCGATGCGGAAACGCGTTTGCGCCGTCATCGGTCGCTTTGTCGCGATATCGGCAAAGCCGAAACCCTTTGACCAGACCAGTTGCTGATCATGGACAACGCCAACGGCGACACCGGGCAGGCCGCGATAGGCGATCTGCGCTTCAAGCCAGGCGCTGAACAATCGCTCGGCGGCCGCGACATCGGGGTTCGCCGCGATTTCCGCAGCGCTGGGCGCCGCCGCAACCGGCTGGGCTTGTACCGGCACGGACAGCATCAGCAGCAGGGCAAGGCCGGCGGTCCGGCAAACCTGCCGGGCATGTTGATGTCGCACCTGAAATCCCCCCGGTCAAACGCATCAGCATCGTAACGACATCGCCTGCTTTGCCAAGCGGGTTGTGCCGGCGGTGTGCGCCTTCTTGTCACGCGCCACGGACAGCGCCACTGTGCCGCCATGATACACGCCCTCACCCGTCTCCCCGGTCCGCTCGACCGCGCCGAGCTGACCCATATCGACCGCGTGCCCGTCGACATGGCGCGGGCGCTGGCCCAGCATGCGGCCTATCGCGCGGCGCTGACCCGCGCCGGCGCGAGCGTCACCGTGCTGCCCGCCTTGCCCGACCATCCCGATTGCTGCTTCGTCGAGGACACGGCGGTGATGCTGCCGGAACTGACCATCGTCACCCGGCCCGGCGCGGCCTCGCGGCGCGGCGAGATTGCCGCCATCGTGCCGCACCTGCCCGGCGATCGCCCGCAGCTGGTCATCACCGCGCCCGGCACCATCGATGGCGGCGATGTCATGGTCGTCGGCCGCGACATCTTCATCGGGCTGACCCGGCGCACCAATGCCGAGGCTGTTGCCCAGGTCGCCGCCGGTGTCGCGGCGCACGGGTATCGCGTCACCGCCGTGCCACTGGCCAAGGCGCTGCACCTGAAAACCGCCGTCTCGGCGCTTGCCGACGATCTGGTGCTGGTCAACACCGACTGGCTCGACCCCGCCATCTTCGGCCGCCGCCACATCGCCAGCGCCCCCGGCGAGCCCTTCGCCGGCAACAGCCTGACCGTGGGCAACACGGTGTTCCATGCGACGGGCGAACAGACGCTGGCGCGGATCGCCGCGGCGGGGTTCGCGGTGGAATTTCTCGACATTTCGGAATTCGCCAAGGCCGAGGCCGGGCTGACCTGTTTGAGTCTGATCTACTGACTCCCCTCCCGCTTGCGGGAGGGGCTGGGGGTGGGGACGCCCTTCGTCCTTGGAATACATTCGGTGGTTAGAGCGCCCGCCACCCTTGAAGTCAACGCCCGTGACCGCGGGCTGGTGCGTGGCATCGGGCCGGTCGGCCTTGCTGCCAACATGGTCAATTACACCGTCGGCGCCAGCATCTTCGTCATGCCGGCATTGACCGCCAAGGCGGCGGGGGCCTGGGCGCCGGTTGCCTTCCTCATCGCCGCCATCGCCAATGCGGCGCTGACCATCTGCTATGCCGAGGCCACGGCGCGGGTGCCGACCAGCGGCGGCCAGGCCGGCTTTACGGAACTGGCGTTCGGGCGCTTTGCCGCCTTTCTCACCGGCATCTTCACCTATCTCGCCAATCTGCTCGCCGCCGGCGCCATATTGGCGGCGACCGCGGACACCGCCGCGGCGTTCGTGCCGGCGCTCGCCGCCCCCGCCATCCGCGCCGGGCTGATCATCGGCTGGCTGGCGCTGCTGTTCGCCATCAATCTGCGCGGCGTGGCAGTGGCGACGCGGATGGTGGCGCTGGCGGCGACGATCAAGCTGGTGCCGCTGGCGATCTTTCTGGGCGTCGGCGTCTTCCTCGTCGATCCGGCCAATCTGCCGCTGCCGCAATTGCCGGCGACCGGGCTCGGCGATGCGGCGCTGCTGGCGGTGTTCCTGTTCGCCGGCGTGCATGGCTCCATCCTCGCCGGCGGCGAAATTCGCGATCCGTCGCGCACCCTGCCGCGCGCGCTGGCCATCGGGCTGGCGGCGATCACCTTCGTCTTCGTCGGCGCGCAGCTGGTGGCGCAGGGCATTCTCGGGCCCGCGCTGGCCGGCGCGGCGACGCCGCTGGCCGATGCGCTCGGCACCGTCTCGCCGGGCCTGCGGGCGCTGATGCTGGTCGGCGCGCTCATCTCGATGCTGGGCTGGACAGCGTCGGACGCGCTCAGCACGCCGCGCCTGGTCTTTGCGCTGGCGCGGGATGGCCGGCTGCCGGCGGCGCTCGGCGTCGTCGATCCGCGCCATGCCGTGCCGGTGCGCGCCATCGCCGTGCATTTGGCTGCCGCCGGCGCCCTCGCCATCGCCGGCTCCTTCGCGCTGCTCGCCACCGTCTCGACGCTGATGCTGGTGCTGCTGTTCATCGGCGCGGCGCTGGCGGCGCTGCAATTGCGCCGCAGCGGCGTGGCCTTGGGCGGCACGGTTTCGGCGCTGCCCGGCCTGCCGCTCGCCGCCCCCATCGTCATCGCCATCATGCTGTGGGTGGCGGCCCAGGCGACAGGCGCGCAACTGGCAGCGCTGGCGGCGCTGATCGGGGTGCTGGCGCTGTGGTTCGTGGTGAGCGAGCGGGCGGGGCGGTAGCCATTGCCGATGTGCCATATGCGCAAGGCATGGAGATTGGCATCAATTGATGCTATAATTCGCATCAGGGAGAGGCAGCCATGCGCACCACCGTGACCCTCGATGACGAGATGATGGCCAAGGCGGCCGAATACACCGGGATCAAGGAACGCTCCGCCCTGTTGCGCGAGGCGGTACAGGCATTGGTCGCCCGCGAGGCCGCACGCCGGTTGATCGCGCTCGGCGGCAGCCAGCCCGATTTCAAGCCCGGCCCGCGCAAGCGCTATTTCGATCCCGAATGATCCTCGCCGATACCATGGTCTGGGCTGATTTCATCAGCCATGGCGATGATCGGATGCGCGCCCTGCTCGAAAGCGGCGACGTGCGGATGCACCCGATGGTGCGCGGCGAACTCGCCCTCGGCAATCTCGCCCGCCGTGCCGCCAATCTGGCCGCACTCGACAGCCTGCCGACCGCCCCGGTGGCGACGCATGACGAAGTCCATGCCCTCATTGAAAATGTGCCGCTGTTCGGCACCGACGTCGGCTTCGTCGACGCGCATCTGCTGGCGTCGGTGCTGCTGATGCCGGGCGGTCGCCTGTGGACGCGCGACCGGCGGCTGGCAGCCGTCGCGGCAAAGCTGGCGATCCTGTATCCGGACCCGGAAGCCTGATTGCAATTATCTGGAATCAAGAGAGAAATTGCCTCAGGTGGCTGGGGCCTCAGGCCTCATTTGATAGCGAACCTGACAACGATGTTTTGTCGCCGGTGGATAAAATCTGACGCTTGATACCCGTCTTGACGGGTCTACGAATGGCAGGAATTGGTGGAAAGCGGGCATTGGTACGAGATCAATCGAGTGCCTCTACGTCCTGCCCGATTTCTCGCCATTGCAACGCCGACAGGTTTAAACCACATGCCGACCGTAGGGCCGCACTGGCGTTCCCCATAGCCCGTAGAGCGGGCGGGAACGACGCTTGGGGTAATTCCGCACCCATCCCGGTAAACTCGTGCGAAATGCGAACTCCTTTGCCTACGGCGCCGATATGAAGCGTCGTCCACCCAACTCCATGGTCCCATTGCTGATAGGCGAATTGCGTAACGGCAGTTCCTTTGGGAAACGTGCCGCCATCACTGATGTAATTCCAGCGCTCCACGCTGCCGAATGTCTTGCGTAGTGTTTGGTCAACGCACGCCACGTCAACCTGTGAACTAAAGTCCCTGCTTGCCCGAATACCACGCTCCGGTTCGCATCCAGCGAGCAGTGGTACACAAAGCAAAATGTATGGCGAGGCGCGCATCGTGGACTTTATACTGCTTATTTCCAATGCCCGCTATTGGGCGTTAGCCGCCGTAGCCGTGCCCGCTATCCTAGCCGACCTGGGAACGGCTATAAGTGGTGTGAGCGGAAATAGGACATATAAGGCCAAGATGACCCGCAATCCGAAGATCAAACTCTCGCTTTTGCGCGACATCGGATGGGAGCTTTGGGATCCGATCGGCTTGGGATTGCCGGGAGAGGGTTGGCCTGAAGATTGCGCCGACGAATATGACAGTTACCTGCTTCAGGTCGTCGGCATGTTAAATCAGGGAAAATCCTCCGAGGAAGCCATCGAATATCTTGACTGGGTAAGAGCCGAGCACATGGGCATGGGGCCGTCTACGGATGTCACGCGTCAAGCGTGTGCCGCCACGGTTCAAGCAATCACTGCCTATCTCCAGACTTTGCCGGACGACCCACTCAGCGTCCGCTAATGGGCGATAGCAGCCGTGATGCCTACGGCACCAAGTCACATTGTCACCACTCGGACGGCACCAATGATAGGGGTCTGGGGCCTGCGGCTCCAGTTGCCGCAGGCTCCAAATCAAAGCCGACTCAGCCGCCTTACCCCGCCGCCGCCAGCGCACTGCGCCCGCGCTTGACCATCAGCTTGTTCAGCGCGTTGCAATAGGCCTTGGCGCTGGCGACCAGCGTGTCGGTGTGGGCGCCGGTGCCGCGGGCGGTGCGGCCGTCTTCGGAAAGGACGACCGAGACTTCGGCCTGGGCGTCGGTGCCGGCGGTGACGGCGTGGACCTGATAGAGTTGCAGCGTCGCCGCATCGTGCGGCACCAGCTTGCGCACCGCGTTGAACAGCGCATCAACGGGGCCATTGCCGCGCACCGCGGCGGTCTGGTCCTCGCCATCGATGTTCAGCGTCAGGATGGCGCGCTGCGGGCCGTTGGAGCCGCAATAGACCTCGACCTCGACGACCTGGATGCGGTCATGGCCGCGCAGCACCTCGTCATCGACCAGCGCGACGATATCCTCGTCGAACACCTGTTTCTTGGCGTCGGCCAGATCCTTGAAGCGCTTGAAGGCATCGCCGAATTCATTGTCGGACAGGTCATAGCCCATTTCGGCGAGCTTCTGGCGGAAGGCGGCGCGGCCGCTGTGCTTGCCCAGCACCAGATTGGTGGCACCCTGGCCGACGCTTTCCGGCGTCATGATCTCATAGGTGCTGCTGTCTTTCAGCATGCCGTCCTGGTGGATGCCGCTTTCATGGGCAAAGGCATTGGCGCCGACGACCGCCTTATTGGCCTGCACCGCCATGCCGGTGATGCCGGAGACGAGGCGCGAAGCCTTGGTGATTTCGGTCGAAACGATACCGGTGCGCACCGGCAGCACATCGTGGCGCACCTTGATGGCCATGGCGATTTCCTCGACCGCGGCATTGCCGGCGCGCTCGCCGATGCCGTTGACGGTGGCCTCGCACTGGCGGGCGCCGGCCATGATCGCGGCCAGCGTGTTGGCGACGGCGAGGCCCAGGTCATTGTGGCAATGCGTCGAAAAGATCGCCTTGTCGGAATCGGGCACGCGGGTGATGACGTCGCGGAACATGGCGCCATAGGTTTCGGGCGTCGCATAGCCGACGGTATCGGGCAGGTTGATCGTCGTCGCCCCGGCGCGGATGGCGGTTTCGACGGCGCGCACCAGGAATTCGGGGTCGGAGCGGGTGGCATCCTCCGCCGACCATTCGACATCCTCGCACAGATTGCGGGCGTGGGCGACGGAGAAGGCGATGGCGTCCAGCACCTCCGCCGGCGTCTTGTTGAGTTTCGCCCGCATGTGCAGCGGCGAGGTGGCGATGAAGGTGTGGATGCGCGGCCGCCGGGCGTGGCGGACGGCGGCCCAGGCGCGCTCGATATCGGGCGCGGCGGCGCGGGCCAGCGAGGCGACGATGGCGGTCTCGCACTGTTTGGCGACGGCGGTGACGGCTTCGAAATCGCCGTCGCTGGCGATGGCGAAGCCGGCTTCGATCACGTCGACGCCCAGCGCTTCCAGCTGGGCGGCGACCTTCAGCTTCTCCTCGAGATTCATCGAGCAGCCGGGCGATTGTTCGCCGTCGCGCAGCGTGGTGTCGAAAATGCGGATATGGTCGGTCATGGATGTGGGCCTGTCTGAAATCGGGTTTCCGGATGTGTGGCGGAAAGGTCCCTCAGGCGCGGTGGCTCAAGCCCTGATGGGCGAGCAGAAACGTCGCGCCTAAGGGCGCGTAAGTCGAAGCAGGGGCAGGGCGTTCCGGATCATGTTGCAAAGACTATGCCGAAGCGGCCCCGGCCTGTCCAGCCGGCTTGTAACGAAACTGCGCGCGGGCGCGAACAACCGGGCAGCAACGACCAAAGGACCATCCCCATGCGCGCCATCGCCATCGCCCTCAGCCTCATGCTCGCCGCCGCCCCGGCGGTCGCCGCGCCGGTGTGGACCGGCATCCTCGGCACCTCCGCCGCCGTCGGCGGCTATGACAGCGTCAGCTATTTCAGCGGGCAGCCGGTGGAGGGCAGCGACAAGTTCGTGACGCTGTACAAGGGCGCCACCTTCAAATTCGCCAATGCGCAGAATCTCGCCACCTTCAAGGCCAATCCCGATCGCTATGCCCCGCAGTACGGCGGCCATTGCGCCTGGGCGGCGGCCAACAACTATCGCTTCGCCGGCGACCCCAAGGTGTGGAAGATCGTCGGCGGCAAGCTCTACCTCAACTACAACCGCGACGTGCAGGTGAAGTGGGAGAAGGACATTCCCGGCCTCATCGCCAAGGGTGACAGGAACTGGGTGACGCTGGGGCAATAGCCATTGCCGTTGCCGGCCGGCCCGCCCATCTAGGCAGCATGGCCCTGTTCGCACCCGTCAACGATATCGCCCACAATATCCAGCTCGCCGTGGCGCCGGTGTTCCTGCTCACCGGCATCGGCTCGATCCTCAATGTGCTCGCCGCGCGGCTGGGCCGGGTGACGGACCGGGCAAGGAAGCTGGAGGCGGAGATTCCGGGCTATCCCTCCACGCGCCGACAGGAGGCGCTGCAGCAGCTCGGCATCCTCGATCGGCGCATGGCGGCGACGCACCGCGCCATCGCGCTGTGCACCCTGTCGGCGCTTTTGGTCTGCATCGTCGTCGCCATCCTGTTCATCGGCGACCTGATGCCGATGCGCTGGACGGGGATTGTCGCCGTGCTGTTCATCCTTGCCATGCTGCTGCTCATCGCCGGGCTGATGCTGTTCCTCTATGAAGTGCAGATTGCGCTGAAATCGGTGCGGGTGAAGGCGGCGCTGCTGGGCAAGGGGCTGCCGGGGGATTAGAGTCGATTGCAGTCGGACGGCACCGGCCCGCTCCCCCGCCCGACCACCCAATTCCAGTTTACGCTGTGGGTGGCCGGGCGGGGGAGCGGGCCGGTGCCGACTCCACTTCAACGCAATCGACTTTAAGCTCCCGTTTTCTCCCGAAAGGCCCCGAAATGTCCCGTCTTTCCCCCCGTCTCGCCCTGCTGATTGCTCTGCTGGCACCCGTCGTCGCCCCGGTTTATCCGGCGATTGCAATCGGTTGGCAAGGCGCCGACGCCAATGAACCCGCCATCAGCGGCTATGACCCCGTCAGCTATGCCAGCGGCAAGCCGCTGCCCGGCGACCCCGCCATTGCCCATGTCTGGCAGGGCATCAGCTGGCGCTTTGCCAGCGCCGCCAACCGCGCCGCCTTCATCGCCGATCCGGCGCGCTATGCCCCGCAGTTCGGCGGCCATTGCGCCTGGGCAGCGTCGGATGGCCGGCTGGCCAAGCCCGACCCCACCATCTGGCACATCGTCGATGGCAAATTGTACCTGAATTGCAGCCCGGCCGCCGACGCCAAATGGCTGGCCGATGTGCCGGGCAATATCGCCCGCGGCAACGCCTTCTGGGCGACGCAGGTGGCGAAATAGCGCAGGCCCGCGCGCGCCTTGAAATCGCGCGCCGCCACCCTATTTCAGCCTCGTCGCCGCTGTCTTTCCCCCCTTGGCAGCGCGCGCAGGGATCGGTTCTTCCCCCGAGACCGATCCACCTCCCTGAACCTTGACCGCCCTCCGCCTGTGTGCGGGGGGCGGTTCTTTATTCGGCGGCTTCGGCCAGCGGCGGCGCCAGGCCCAGCTGCGGTGCCGCGGTCAGGATGGTGCGCACCAGCGCCGTCATTTGTGCGGCAACCGGGCCGAAACCGCTGTGACAGACCAGCTTTTGCGGGTCCATGTACAGCGTGCGGTCGATCTCGATCTGCACGGCGTGGATGCCGGACAGCGGCCGGCCATGAAATTCGGTGGTATGGCCACCGGCATAGGGGTGGTTGCGCGCGATCCGCCAGCCGCTGGCCGCCAGCTGCCGCTCGATCAGCGTCACCAGCTGCGGCGCCGCGCTTTCGCCATGGCGGTCGCCGATGACGATCTGCGGTGGCCGGATGCCCAGCGGCTGCGGCATCGAATGGCAATCGAGCAGGATGGCATAGCCGTGGCGCGCCCGGGCGCGTTCCAGCTGTGCCGTGATGCTGTCGTGCCAAGGGCGATGCAGCCGGTCGATGCGCGCCGCCGCTTCCGCCACCGGCAGGCACCGCCGGTAGATGTCCAGCCCCTGCGCCGCCACCCGCGGCAGCACGCCCAGCCCGCTGGCGACCCGGTCGCTGATCTGGATATGACCGGGCAGGACGCCGTCGAACATGCCGGGGTCCAGCTCATCGGCGGCGCGGTTGAGATCGAGATAGGCGCGGCCATAGCGCGCCCGCATCACCGGCACGCCGGTGATGCCATCGAGCAGCGCATCGACATGGGCATCTTCGGCGCGGCGCAGCTGGGCCAGCGTCAGCCGCGACGCGGCCAGAAACGAATCGGGATAGTGCCGCCCCGAATGCGGCGAGGCGAGCAGCAGCGGCCAGCGGCCATCGCAATCGCCGCTGACATCGAAACCGCTGGGCATCGAATCGTCCATGGCCGATTGTTACCGGCAGATGACCGGCAACGCCAACGACTTCGCGCTTGCAACGCTTGTGGGTTCGGACTAACAGCCTGCCGGCGTGGGCGCGTAGCTCAGTGGTAGAGCACTGTGTTGACATCGCAGGGGTCACAAGTTCAATCCTTGTCGTGCCCACCATTTTTTCGGCATGGAATTGACGATCAAGGCCGCTCCCGACCGGGGCGGCCTTTTTCGTTGCGCCGGCCCGGCCGCACCGCACGCGCCGCCGTTGACCGGTTCCCGGCGAGTGGTTAGCGCTGCGGCCATGAATTTCCTCTCCGACAATGCCGCCTCGCCCTGTCCCGAAGTGCTGGCGGCCATCATGGCGGCGGCGCCGGCCGGCACCCGCGCTTATGACGGTGACGATATTTCGGCGCGGCTCGATGCCGCCTTTGGCGCGGTGTTCGGCCAGCCCTGCACGGTGCTGCCGGTGCTGACCGGGACGGCGGCCAATGCGCTGGCGCTGGCGGCGCTGGTGCCGCCCTATGGCGCCATCGTCTGCCATGACGAGGCGCATATCCATGTCGATGAATGCGGCGCGCCGGAATTCTTCACCGGCGGCGCCAAGCTGCTGCTGGTGCCCGGTGCCGATGGCAAGCTGACGCCGGCAGGCCTCGATCATGGCCTCGCCGCCCATCGCGGCGATGTCCACCAGGTGCAGGTGCGCGCCCTGTCGCTGACCCAGGCCACCGAATGCGGCACCGTCTATACGCCGGCGGAACTGGCGGCGCTGTGCGGCCATGCCCGGCAGCGGGGCTGGCGCGTGCATCTGGATGGCGCGCGCTTCGCCAATGCGCTGGCGCGGCTGAACTGTCACCCCGGTGACATCAGCTGCCGCGCCGGGGTCGATATCCTCAGCCTCGGCATGATCAAGAATGGCGGCCTGCTCAGCGAAGCGCTGCTGGTGTTCGATCCGGCGCTGGTCGATGATCTGCGCTTCCGCCGCAAGCGCGCCGGCCAATTGCCCAGCAAGGGGCGCTTTCAGGCGGCGCAGCTGCTGGCGATGATCGAGGGCGATGTCTGGCTGCGCAATGCCCGCGCCGCCAATGCCGGCGCCGATGCGCTGGCCGCCGCCGCCGCCGGGCGGTTGCTCTACCCGGTCGAGGCCAATGAAGTGTTCGTGCAGCTGCGCCCCGGCGAGGCCGAGGCGCTGCGCGCCGAAGGCTTCCAATTCTATGATTGGGGCGCGGCGGGAGCGGATGAGGCGCGCTTCGTCGTCGCCTGGGATACGCCGCCGGCGCATGTCGCGGCGCTCGCCGCCGCGCTCAGCCGCTAGGCGCTCGGCGCCATGCCCGCCACCGCCACCGCCGGCCGCCTCGGCGCGCGCGTCTGGATCAGCTTTGCCATCATCACGCTGATCTGGGGCAGCACCTGGCTGGTCATCAAGACGCAGCTGGGCGTGGTGCCGCCGTCCTGGTCGGTGACCTGGCGGTTTCTGGTCGGTGGCACCGCCATGTTGCTGATGTGCCTCGCCACCGGCAAATCGCTGCGGCTGACGGCGCGCCAGCACGGCTTTGCGCTGATCGTCGCGGTGATGCAGTTCGTGCTGAATTTCAACCTGGTCTATCGCGCCGAACAGCATGTCACCTCGGGGCTGGTGGCGCTCAGCTTCGCGCTGCTGCTGGTGCCCAATGCCGTGCTGGCGGCGCTGTTCCTCGGCCAGCGCATCACGCTGCGCTTTGCACTGGGCAGCGCGCTCGGCATCATCGGCGTGCTGCTGCTGTTCGCCCGCGATCTGCTGCTGCCCGGCGCCGATGATCGGGAAATCCTCACCGGCCTCGGCCTCGCCTTTGCCGGCGTGTTCTCGGCCAGTATCGCCAATGTCATGCAGGCCAGCCCCGCCGGCCGCGCCATGCCGCTGGAGGGCGGGCTGGCCTGGTCGATGCTCTATGGCGCCGCCCTCAACGCCGGGGTGGCGCTGGTGCTGGCCGGGCCGCCGGTCATCGACCCCTCGCCGGCCTATCTCGCCGGGGTCGCCTATCTGGGGCTGGTCGCCTCGGCGCTGGCCTTCAGCCTTTACTACGCCATCATCCGCGCCATCGGGCCGGGCCCGGCGGCCTATAGCGGCGTCGTCATCCCCATCGTCGCCATGGCGCTGTCGACGCTGTTCGAAGCCTATGTCTGGTCGCCGCTGGCGCTGCTCGGCTGCGGGCTGGCGCTGGCCGGGCTGGTCGTCGCGCTGCGCAGCCGCCGGTGAGCGGGCCGCTGCCGGTCGCAGCGGCGCTGCCGGACCTGCTGGCGGCGCTGGCCGACAATGTGCCGGTGGCGCTGGTGGCGCCGCCCGGCGCCGGCAAGACGACGCTGGTGCCGCCGGCGCTGCTGGACGCCCCGTGGCGCGGCGATGGCCGCATCCTGCTGCTGCAACCGCGGCGGCTGGCGGCGCGGGCGGCGGCGGAGCGGATGGCGGCGCTGGCCGGGGACAGCGTCGGCGGCCGCATCGGCTATCGCACCCGCATGGACAGCAAGGTGTCGGCGGCGACCCGCATCGAGGTGGTGACCGAGGGCATTTTCGCCCGCCAGCTGATCGCCGATCCGGAATTGACCGGCGTGGCGGCGGTGATCCTCGACGAAGTGCATGAACGCAGCCTCGACAGCGATCTGGCGCTGGCGCTGCTGCTGGAGGCGCGGGAAGCGCTGCGCCCCGATCTGCGCCTGCTGCTGATGTCGGCGACGCTGGATGGTGCCGCCTATGATGCCATCATCCCCGGCCTGGCGCGGGTGAGCAGCGAGGGGCGGATGTTCCCGGTGGAGCTGCGCCACATCGGCCGCAATGCCGAGCTGCGCATCGAGGAGGCGATGACATCGGCGATTCTGGCGGCGCTGGCGACGGAGCCCGGCTCGCTGCTCGCCTTTCTGCCGGGCGCCGCCGAGATCGAGCGGGTGGCGGAACGGCTGGCACCGCGACTGGCCGATGATATCGACCTCTACCGGCTCTATGGCGCGCGCGAGGGCAGCGACCAGCGCGCCGCCATTGCGCCGGCGCCGCCGGGCCGGCGCAAGCTGGTGCTGGCCACCTCCATCGCCGAAACCTCGATCACCATCGATGGCGTGCGCATCATCGTCGATGCCGGGCTGGCGCGGCGGCCGCGCTATGATCGCAGCGTCGGCCTGACCCGGCTGGTGACGGAGCGCGCCAGCCAGGCCGCCGTCACCCAGCGCGCCGGCCGCGCCGGCCGCACCGCGCCGGGCGTGGCGATCCGGCTGTGGGCGGCGGCGGAAACCGCCGGGCGGCCACGCTTCGACCCGCCGGAGATTCTGGAAAGCGACCTGACCGGGCTGGTGCTGGAATGCGCGCGCTGGGGCGCCACCGATCCCGGCCAGTTGCGCTGGCTCGATGCGCCGCCGGACAGCGCGGTGGCGGAGGCGCGGGCGCGGCTGGGCGCGCTGGGCCTGATCGACACGGATGGTCGGGTGACGCCGCATGGCGCGGCCGTCGCGGCGCTGCCGCTGCCGCCGGCGCTCGGCCATATGCTGGTGACGGCGGCAGCGGAGGGGCTGGCCGGGCTGGCGGCGGAGGTCGCGGTCCTCGT
>NKIQ01000023.1 GCA_002256005.1 Alphaproteobacteria bacterium PA4
GGCTTTGCAGGCCAAACCAAAGCGAAATGGGGTCTGGGGCCCACGGCCCCAGCCGCCGGAGGCCGCTTCAACCTTGAATGTCGATTCCGCCTGGAGTCGCTTGCCGAGGGCGGGGGAGCGGGCCGGTGCCGCCACCGCTTCAGCGCGATCGACTCGCGCGCGGCCGATACGATATTTGCATTGCGCAAACGTTTGCACTTTGCCACTGACGTTCAGGAAACGGTCGGCGCGTCGCGGCAGGCCGAGACCGGGAACGGGTGCAGACAGACAGTGGCCATGGCGTGGATTTTTCGGGCAGGGCGCAGGGCCGTTTTGCCGCTGCTGCTGGTGGTTGCGGCGCTGTTGGGACCGGCGCTGTTCGGACCGGCGGCACCGGCGCTTGCCAGGCCGTCCGCCGCAGCCCCTGAAGCGATCGTCACGGCGTTTCTGGATGCGATGACTCGCAAGGATCGCGCGGCGGCAGCCGATCTGCTCGATGCCGATGCCGTTGCCGAATATCCCTTTGATCGGTCCGGCAAGACCGAGCCGGGATCGTGGCGGCGCTTTGTCGGACGCGACGCTGTCCTCGCAAATTATGTCGACCGCGCCTTCGCGGCGATTGCCAGCATCGACTGGACGGACCGGGTGATGACGCGATCGGCCGGGGGTGATGTCATCTTCTTCGAGGCCTGGGGCAGCATGCGGCTGGCCGATGGCACGCCCTATCGCAACCGCTATGTCATCCGCTTTGATCTGCGGCGCAACCACATCGTCGGGCTGCGCGAATATCTGAATCCGGTGACGGCCGCCATCGCTACCCACAGCCGCACCGGCGCCGATACGCCGGCGCAGCAATGACAGGCACGGCGCGCCGACGATCTACAAAATGCGTAAACTTTTGGTTAATTTTTTTGCTTGCGTTGAGAGACGCGGCTATGGCACAAGTGTCATGATGAGCATGATGTCCTCAGGGTTGCGGTCCTTGGATGCCCGGCATTCAACGGGCGTTTGCAGTCCCGGAGTCGCATGACTGCGACGTCGGGCCATGAACAGCGCGACGGCCGCACGATTGCCGGTCGCGTCACCGCACAGCTGACGCTGGCGATCGGCCTGTTGTTTCTGGTCGCCACGGTGCTGGTGACGCTCGATATCCGCTATCGCTCCATTGCCAATTCCCAGCGCGCGATCGACGCGGAACAGCGGCAGTTCGCAGCCGGTGAGGAAGCGCGTTTTGCCAGGATCGCGTCGGTCGAACAGAATGCGCAGACGATCTTTCGCGCCCAGCTCGCCGTGCTGGGCCCCGATGATGACCGCCGTTTCGATGCGCTGTTTCCGCTGTCGAAGGATGGCGCGCGGCGCAGTCGCGATGGCCTGTTCACCGGTACCAACGTGCCGGGCATCGGGCTGGTCAACGGGTTCGCCGCCTTCATGAGCAATGGCGACCGCCTGACGCTCGCCGAGCGTCGCCAGTTGATGGCCGCCTTTCTGACGGTGCGGAGCCTGGGCGCGGGCATCAGGCCGGAACTCAGCAGTCTCTATTTCTACACGCCGCAGGACCGGTTGATCATCTTTGCGCCGGATCGCCCGGATCGTCTGGAATTCTATCGGCACAAGGCGCCGGCCAGTTTCAGCTTTCAGAAGGAAGAATTCGCCGACATCGTGCGGCCGGACCGGAATCCGACGCGGGCCCTGCGCTGCACCAGCCTGCAACGTATCGTCTATGATCGCAGCGGCCGGACCTGGACGACCGGTTGCATGATGCCCGTCGATCTGGACGGCCGGCATGTCGGCAGTTTTGGCATCAGCCTCTTGCTCGACAGTCTGTCGACGCCCTTGTCGCTGGGGCGCGGCACGCCGATCCTGGTGTCGCGCGAAGGGCGTCTGATCTATCACCCGCAGTATACGCGTCAGGCCGACACCAGCACGGCCGGCAATCTGGACCTGACAAAGTCCACGGATCCGCACCTGCGCGCGCTATGGACGTTCTTGCAGGCCCATCGTGATGGCAAGGATTTTGTCGGCTATGTCGACGGGCTGAATGGTTATGTCGCCCTGGGCGCGGTGAAGACGCCGGGCTGGTATGCCCTCAGCTACATTTCGGCCGCCAAGGTCAATGCGTCCGCCTCCTATGCCGCGCGCTGGGTCATCCTCGCCGGCGCCGTCATCATGCTGTTGCAGGCGCTGGTGCTGCGCCACGTGCTGCGCCGCCAGGTCGGGGAGCCGATCAGCCGGTTGACGAGCCGCGCCGAGGCGCTGGCCGACATGTCCACCGACGGCGCCTGGCCGGATGAAGGCGGGTCCCATGCGGTCATGCCGGCCGATGGTTCGGAACTAGAACGGCTGGATGCCAGCTTTGCGACAATGGAAAGTCGCGTCATGGCCGAGCGCCGGCGCCTCAAGCGCTCGTTCGATCTGTTTGCCGCCAGTGTCGGCAATGTCGCGCTGTTCATGCTCGATCGGCATGGCCATGTCCTCAACTGGAATCGCGGCGCCGAGCAGATCACCGGCATCGCCGCCGGTGATGCCGTGGCTTCGCATTTCGGCCTGTTCTTTGATGCCGCCGACGTCGCTGCCGGCGTTCCGGACAGGCTGCTGGCCAATGCCGCCGCGGGGCAATTGCGCGAGGAAACCCGGTTTCAGCATCGCGATGGCCGTGGCTTCATCGCGCATCTGCAGATCGATCCGATCCCCGGCATCGAAGGCGGTGTGACGGGCTATGCCGTCGTCATGACCGATGTGACGGCGGAACGGCAGCAGGCACGCCAGATCGAGGAAAGTCTGCGCCTGCTGAAAATGGCCGAGGACACGGCCGAGCTCGGCCATTGGCGGCACGATCTCTATACCAACACCGTTGACTGGTCGCCATGGATGTACCGGATCTTCGGTGTGCCCGAGGGCAAGGCGCTCGACATCCATTTCGTCATGAAATGCTATACGCCCGACAGCATCACGCTGATGAAGGACCGGCTGACCGTCGCGCATGAAACCGGCGCGCCCTTTGCCTTCCAGGTCGATGTCGTCCGCTCGGACGGTGCCATCCGCCATGTCGATATCAAGGGCCAGCCCGAATTCGATGCCACCGGCCGCAATGTCGCCATGGTCGGCGTGCTGCGCGACATCACCGATCAGATCGTGGCGCAGGCCGAGCTCATCGAGGCGCGCAATGCCGCCGATGCCGCGGCCCGCGCCCGCACCGAATTCCTGGCGGTGATGAGCCATGAGATTCGCACGCCGATGTCGGGCATCATCGGCATGCTCGAAACCCTGGATGCGACGATGACCGGATCCGGTCGCGCCACGGCGATTGCCAGCATCCAGCGTTCGTCGCGCACGCTGATGCGGGTGCTGGACGATGTCCTCGACCATTCGACCATCGAAACGGGTCGTCTCAGCCTCGAAACCATCCCGTTCGATCTCGCTGAAGTGGTCGAACAGACGGCCGAGCTGTTCCGCGCCAAGGCGGCCGGCAAGGGCATCACGCTCTATTGCAGCGGCGAACGGCCATTGTGGGTTTCCGGCGATCCGACCCGCGTGCAGCAGATCATTTCCAATTTCACCAGCAATGCCGTCAAATTCACCTCGGCCGGGCTGATCGAAATGACCTGGCGCTATGCCGCGGGCATGTGCCGGATCGAGGTGTCGGATTCCGGCATCGGCATGGACGATGACACCATGTCGCGGCTGTTCACCGCGTTCAGCCAGGCCTCGGCCGCCACCAATCGCCAGTTCGGCGGCACCGGCCTCGGCCTTGCCATCAGCAAGCGGCTGGCCGAGGCGATGGGCGGCAATGTCGGCGTCAGCAGCCAGCTGGGCCGCGGCAGCCGTTTCTGGGTGGAACTGCCGCTGGCACCGGCGGCGCCGCTGAAGGCACCGGAGCCGGAGGTGCTGCCGCCGCTGGAAAACAGTCGGGGCGAAGGGCCGCGCGTGCTGCTGGTCGAAGACAGCGATTCGGTGCGGATCGCCACCGAGGCGCAGCTGGAAGCCCTGGGTTGCCGCGTCGAATCCGTTCAGGATGGCCTGGCGGCGGTGGCGGTGCTGGCCCGTGACAGTTTCGATGCCGTGGTCATGGACTGCAACATGCCGGTGCTCGATGGCCCGGCGGCGGCGCGGCTGATCCGGCTGCTGCCCGGCGGCGGCCCGCCGATCCTGGGGCTGACTGCGCATTCCGACAGTGACTTGCTGGCCAGCCTGGTCGAAGCCGGCATGAACTCTGTCGAGACCAAGCCGCTGTGGCGACCGGCGCTGCACCGCGCCCTGGCCCCCCTTGTCAGGCAGCCGCCGGTGGCGCCGACCGATACCCGTGCCGCGGCCTATCAAACGCTGGCGGCCTTTCCGGAATCGGTGCGCGCCATGCTCGCTGAAAGCATCATGCGCGACATGATCCGCCTCGCCGGCGATGTCGGCACGGCCATCGGCAATGGCCATGGACTCGCCGCCGGGGCTGCCCTGCACGGCCTGCGCGGCGTTGCCGAAACGCTGGGCGCGCGCGACCTGGTGGCGCTGACGAACTTCGGCGAGGCCGTGCTGTCCGCCGTCGGGCCCGCCCCCTGCCGCTGGCTGGCCGATCTGATTGGTGACAGCGTCGCCGCCACGCTCGCCGCCGCCGGACCGGCCTTTGCCGCCATCGGCAAGACATTATGACCACGACCAATTTCGACCATCTGGGCAGCACCGACACCGAAACGCTGGTGGCTGTCTATGAACGCCGCCTGCGCCGTGCCGAAATGGCGCGCGCCGAGGCAGAGCTGCTGCTGGAGCGCCACAGTCGCGTGCTGGCCCGCAGCAACCGCGAGCTGACGCAGCGCGAAAGCGATCTGGTTGCCCGGCTGGAACAGGGCAATCGTCACCTGCTGCATGCCCAGCAGACCGCGGCCATCGCCAGTTTCCACATGGACCGCGGGGCGTTGCCCTTCGTGTCCTCGCAATTCTTCAAGCTGATCGGTTTTGAAGCCAAAGGCGCCTTTGATCCCGAAATCCTGTTGCGGCTGATCCACCCGCTCGATCGGTCGCGGATTGCCGCTGCCAGCCAGGCGTTTTTTGCCTCGGCGCAACCCGGCCAGGATTATCGCTATGAACATCGCCTGGAGCGCGGCGAGGACGGGCTGCGCTGGCTGCGCTGGCATATCCGCATCATGCGCGACGCCGGCGGGCATTTTCAGTCGGTGTTCGGTACGCTGCAGGACATCACCGAGGCCCGCACCACCGATCGTCGCGCCCGCGCGCTGCAGTTGATCGCCGATCGGCGCACCGCCCAGCTGATGCGCCTGACCGACGATCTGCTGCGTGCCAAGGCCGAGGCCGATGCCGCGCATGGCGCGCACAGCCGCTTCCTCGCCATGACCAGTCATGACATCCGCACGCCGCTCAACGGCCTGCTCGGCATGATCGAGATGCTGTCGGCATCGGAATTGCCGCCGATGCAGCGACGGATGGTCGACATGATGCGCGATGCCGGCGACCAGCTGCGCCTGCTGGTCGGCGACATCATCGACATTGCCGACATGGGCGCCGGCGAGCTGCAACTGACGCCGGAGCCGACCCGGCTCGCCAATCTGTTCGATCCGCTGGCAGCCCTGTGGCAATTGCGCCACCCGGGCCATGTCCTGCGCTGGCAGGTCGATCCGACCCTGCCGGAACTGCTGCTGCTCGATGGCCGGCGGGTTCGCCAGATGCTGGAAGGGCTGCTCGGCGATTGCGAGGCCGGCCTTGTCGAACTGGCGGCGACCCGCATGGGCGACATGATGCGGATCAGCCTGACGGCGGAAACGCTGCGCGATGACAGCGAAACCGGCCAGGGTCGCGTCATCGCCCGCCGCATTGCCAATGCCATGGGCGGGTCGGTTGCGGACGGCACGATGCCGGCCATCAATGTGCCGGTCGTCGCCGCGCCCGATATGGCGATACCGGTGCCCCAGCTGGCCGAACCCGTGCCGCTGCGCGTCGCCGGCCGCGTCCCGCATGTGCTGATCGCCGAAGATGTCGAAACCAATCGCATCGTGCTCGGCAGCCTGCTCGAACGCATGGGGTGCAGCCATGCCTTTGCCGTCGATGGCGCCGTGGCCGTGGCCGCGGTGACAGGTGGCGAATTCGATGCCGTGCTGATGGACGTGATGATGCCCAACATGGATGGCGCCGAAGCCACCCAGCGCATCCGCGCCATGGCCGGGCCCAAGGCGCAGATCCCCATCATCGGGGTCACGGCGCATGGCCTGCAGGCCGAGCGTGACGCCCTGCTCGCCAAGGGCATGAATGTCTGCCTGACCAAGCCGGTCGATACCGCGCAGCTGCGCGAGGCGTTGGTCAGCCTCTGGGCGCGCAGCGGCGATACGCGCGTCCAGGATTCGCCGCTTGATGAGGTCGTTTTCACGGCGGCCTTCACGGCGCTGCCGCCGCAGCGGCGCCAGGGGCTGCTCGATCAGGCGCTGGGCGATTGCCGGGCGCAGGCGCAGGCGCTGGTCGCCGCCCATGGCAAGCAGGATGTGACCGCGCGGCGCCGCGCCGCCCACAGTCTGAAGGGGGTGGCCGGGCATTTCGGCGGCAGCGCCATTCTGGTGGCGCTGGCGGCGCTGACGGATGAATCCGACCCGGCACCGGTTGTCGATGCGGTCAATCGGGTGGAACAGGCGGCCAACAGCCTGTTTGCTGAGGCGCGCTTGCATCTCGCGGCCTGATGTCGCGCTTTGCAAAAATTATTTGCATTTTGCATTGAAATCTTCTCAATTGGCAAAGCTGAGCGCGTATTTGCCGCGCCTTTGCGTTGGCAAACACGGCAAATGGTTACTGGCATATTTCTTGCATGGCGAATTGAGAAGTTGTCCATGGCGAGTAGCAAATGAAGGGGATCGTTTTCACCGAGCTGATGGGATTCCTCGAATCCCAGCTGGGTGTTGTCACGGCTGATCGGATTGTCGGTGCTGCGGCCTTGCCCAATGACGGTGCCTTTACCTCGGTCGGCAACTATCCCGCCGGCTATGCGCTGAAGATCGTCGAGGCAGCCGCTGCCGAGACCGGCCTGCCGTTCGAGCGGTTGCTCCAGGATTATGGCAGCTATCTCTACACCAGTCTGGTCGTGTTGTTCCCGGCGATCATTTCCCATTATCGCACCGCCGAAGACATGCTCTGCCATGTCGCGTCGCACATCCATGAGGAAGTCGTCATTCTCTACCCCGATGCGCGCCCGCCCAGCATCACGGCGACTGCCGATGGCGACCGGCTGCATGTCCTGTATGAATCGCACCGGCCGCTGGCGCATCTCTGCTTCGGCCTGCTGCGCCAGTGTCTCGTCCATTTCAGCGATCCCCGCGCCATCACCTGGCAGGACGGTGGCAGCCTGCATCGCGCCCGCTTCGTGCTGGCCCCGGCCCTGAAGGCCGCGGCATGACCGGCAGCGCCCGCGTTCTGATCATCGAGGATGCAGCGTCGCTGGCCATGAGCTATGCGGCGCAGCTGGAAGCCTCCGGCCATGAAGTGACCATTGCCGCCACCGGTGCCGCGGCGCGCGCCAGGCTGGCCGGCGATGTCGTTTACGATGTCGTGCTGCTCGATCTGCAATTGCCCGACGCCGACGGACTGGAACTGCTCGCCGAATCGCCCGATCTGGCCAGCAACAGCAGCGTCATCGTCGTCACCGCCGATGGCTCGATCAACCGCGCCATCGGGGCGATGCGGCTCGGCGCCTATGATTTCCTCGTCAAGCCGCTGGCACCCGAGCGCCTGGCCACCAGCGTCCGCAACGCCTTCGAGCGCCGCTCGCTGGCCCAGGAAGTCGTCGCCGTCCGCTCGCTGACCGGGCGCGACCGTTTCCAGGGTTTCATCGGCGCCTCGCACCTGATGCAGGCCGTCTATCGCGCCATCGAGAATGTCGCGGATTCCAAGGCCACCGTGTTCATCGGCGGCGAAAGCGGCACCGGCAAGGAAGTGGCGGCGGAAGCCATCCACCGTGCCGGCCGCCGCCGCGAACGCGCCTTTGTCGCGCTCAACTGCGGCGCCATTCCGGAAAACCTGCTGGAATCGGAACTGTTCGGCCATGTCCGCGGCGCCTTCACCGGTGCCACCGAAAACCGCACCGGCGCGGCGCGCGAGGCCGATGGCGGCACGCTGTTCCTCGATGAAATCTGCGAAATGCCGCTGCAATTGCAGGTCAAGCTGCTGCGCTTCCTGCAATCGGGCATGGTCCAGCCGGTCGGCGGCGGCCGTGCCGAGCCGGTCGACGTCCGCATCCTCTGCGCCACCAACCGCGACCCCGCCCGCGAAGTCGCCGAAGGCCGGCTGCGCGAGGATCTGTTCTATCGCCTTGCCGTCATCCCGCTCGACCTGCCGCCGCTGCGCGACCGCGGCGACGATATCGTGCTGATCGCCGATGCCTTTCTGCAGCGTTTCGCGTCGGAAGAGGGCAAGGTGTTCGCGCCGCTGTCGCCCGAGGTCCGCACCCATCTGTTGCGCCACCGCTGGCCGGGCAATGTCCGACAGCTGCAGAATGCCGTGCGCCGCGCCGTGGTCATGGCCACCGGCAATGAACTGTCGGTCGGCGATTTTCCGCTGGTCGAAGCGCCGCCGGCCAGCGCCGGTCTGGCCGCGAGCAGCGCCGCCCAGGCTGCCGCGCCCACGGCTGTCGATTTCTCCGGCCTCACGCTCGACATGATCGAGCGGCTGGCCATCGAGGATGCCATCTCCCGCGCCGGTGGCAGCCTGCCCAATGCCGCACGGCAGCTGGGGGTCAGCCCGTCGACGCTCTATCGCAAGCGCGAACGCTGGCTGGGGGCGGCCGACACCGCGGCTTGAAGCCGGCGGCGATTGCCGCCATCATCGCGGCATGTTGAAGGCCCTGCTGCCCCTCCTGCTCGTCCTCGCCGCTGCCGCGACAGCGCAGGAGGTGCCGGTGCCGTCTGCGCCGCCAGCGCCTGCCGCGCCGCCAGCGCCCGCCGCACCGCCCTTGCCGATGGTCGGCCTCGCCACCAGCGAGGGCCTGATCACCATCACGCTCGAAAGCCGCAAGGCGCCGCTGACCAGCGCCAATTTCCTGCGCTATGTCGACCAGAAACGGCTGGACGGCACCAGCTTCTACCGGGCCATGTCCTTCCCGCGCGATCCGCCCATCGGGCTGATCCAGGGCGGTATCCGCAACGAGGCCAAGCGCATCCTGCCGCCGATCGCCCATGAATCGACGGCCAGGACCGGCCTGTCCCATGACGACATGGCGATTTCGATGGCGCGCGGCGCGCCGGGCAGCGCCGCCGGGGATTTCTTCATCATCATCGGCGGCCTGTCCGGCCTCGATGCCCAGCCGCCGGGCAGCGGCGACGCCGATGGCTATGCCGTGTTCGGCCATGTGACGGGCGGCCAGGACATCGTCCGCCGCATCATGGCGGCACCGACGTCCCCCACCGCCGGCGAAGGCGCCATGAAGGGCCAGATGATCGCGGCGCCGATCCGCATCCTGACGGCCAGGCGGATCAAGCCGCCACCGGCCACGCCGCCGGCGCCTGCCGTTCCGTAACAAGGGGGGTTCGCTGGGGCGACCGACGGGGATTGAACCCGCAACCTCCGGTACCACAAACCGGCGCTCTAACCAATTGAGCTACGGTCGCCACGCGAGGGGACGCAGATAGAGGAGCGCGGCGGCGCGTGCAAGGCCCGCGATGCAGGGAGGGCGATTCAGGCTTTCGCCGCCAGTCGTATTCGATTATTGCGCGTATCCGCAATTTCCTTAAACCGTTCCGGAAAGCGTCTCCCATGTTGTTCGATGCCGCCGATTTCGATGCCCATGAAACGGTGCAGTTCGTCCACGACAGCGCCACCGGGCTGCGCGCCATCATCGCCGTGCACTCGACGGCGCTCGGGCCCGGTGCCGGCGGTTGCCGCTGGTGGCAGTACGCCGATGATGCCGCGGCGCTGACCGATGCGCTGCGCCTGTCGCGCGGCATGAGCTACAAGAACGCCATGGCCGGCCTGCCGATGGGCGGCGGCAAGGGCGTCATCCTGAAATCGCCAACCGCGCCGAAGACCGAGGCGCTGCTGGAAGCCTTTGGCGAGGCGGTCAATTCGCTCGGTGGCCGCTATGTCACGGCGGAGGACGTCGGGATGGTCGATGCCGACATGCAGGTCATCGCCCGCCGTACCCGCCATGTCTCCGGCCTGCCGGTGCATGGCAACGGCGTCGGCGGCAACCCCGGCCCGATGACCGCGGAGGGCATTTTCGTCGGCATGCGCGCCGCCGTCGCCCACAAGCTCGGCCGCCATGACTTCAAGGGCGTGCATGTCGCCATCCAGGGCCTGGGCAGCGTCGGCGGCGCGCTTGCCGAGAAGCTGGCGGTCGCCGGCGCCCGCCTGACTCTCGCCGATATCGACGCCGATCGCGCCCGCGCCTATGCGGCGCGGCTGGGCGGCGCCGCCGTGCCGGTCGCCGACATCACCCGCGTCGCCGCCGATGTGTTCAGCCCCAATGCGCTCGGCGCCGTGCTCGATGCCGCGACCATCGCGGCATTGGACGTCGCCATCGTCGCCGGCGCCGCCAACAACCAGCTCGCCACCCCCGATGACGGCGCCCGCCTCGCCGCGCGCGGCATCCTCTACGCCCCCGATTATGTCATCAACGCCGGCGGCATCATCAATGTCGTCGCCGAATATCTCGGCAATGCCGACGCGGCCCATGTCGCCCGCGCCATCGCCCGCATCGAAGGCCGCCTTGCCGACATCTTCAGCGAAGCCGATCGCAGCGGCCGCCCGACCGACGCGGTGGCGGACACGATGGCCCGCGCGCTGATCGGGCGGGGGGCGCTTGCCGCGGCGGCGTGAGGGTAGAAATACAGGCTGCCTCCTGCGGCTGGGGCCGAAGGCCCCAGACCCCATTTTGTGCTCCACTGCCTGTCATCCCGGGCTTGACCCGGGACCCAGCTTCTTTCTGTCTTTTGCAGATGAAGCTGCAAACGGGGTCTGGCGCCGTCGGCCCCAGCCGCCCCAGCCCCCGTCCTCACACCCGCCAGGGCAATTCCCGGAACCAGGCCGTGATGATGTATTTCGTCCCCGCCCGCACCGGCATGCCCTGGTGCAGCGTTGCGTAATTGGGCCGGCCATCGGGCAGCAGATTGTTCCAGGCGAGCAGCTTGCCGGTTTCGGGCTGGAACAGCTTGTTCTGCTGCTTGAAACGGGTGGCGCCGCCGGCGCCGGGTTCGTTCAGATAGACCATCAGCGTCCAGGTGCGCTGGCCGGCGGTGCCGCAATGCTCGATATAGCCGAGGCCGGCGGGCTCGAAATAATCGGTGTGCGCCTTGAATTCCTGCCCCACGGCATAGCGCTGGCCCTGCACCGGCTCGCAATGCGCCACGTCCAGCCCGGCATAATCGGCAAGGCGCCGGGTGAGGGCGATGACCAGCGCATCGTCGCCATCGAGATCGCAGGTTTCGCTGGTGCGATAGCCGGGGCTGCCGTCATGATCGGCAAGGCCCGAGGGGCGGCGGCGCTGGTCGATCATCGCGACGATGGCGGCACATTCGTCGGGCGTCATGAAGCCACGCCGCTGAAACATTTCGACATCGCGGAACGGCAGGCGCTGGGCGCCGGCGAAACGGGCTGTGCTCATGCGTCAGCCGATAGCGGGCAGCGCCGCCACACTCAAGTTCAGGAGGCTGAGCGGCCAGGCGGCGGCCGCCAGCAGCGCCCCCAGCGGCACCCGGCTGTGCCGCGTCACCGGCACGCCCATCAGCCGATCATAGCCGACCAGCGCCAGGCCCAGCGTTGCCGCCAGCAGCAGCACGAACGGCAGCAAGGCCCAGCCCAGCCAGGCGCCGATGGCGGCGAACAGCTTGGGGTCGCCGCCGCCCAGCCCGGTGCGGCCGGTGGCGCGCTGGTACAGGGCGGCGATCCCCCACAGGGTGGCGAATCCCGCCGCCGCGCCGATGCCGCGGTCGGTCAGCGCCGGCGGCAGCACCGCCCCAAGCGCCAGCCCCGCCGCCAGCAGCGGCAACGTCAGCGCATCCGGCAACCAGAAATGCTCCAGATCCAGCACCAGCAGCGCCAGCAGCCCCCAGCCGAAGGCCGCGCTCGCCAGCCCCGCCGCATCGGGATGCATCCAAAGGGCGACTGCACCGATGCCGCCGGCCAGCGCCTCGATCAGCGGATAGCGCATCGCGATGGGCGCGGCGCACCGCCGGCACCGCCCCTTCAGCGCGATATAGCTGACGATCGGCACCAGATCGCGCGCCGCCAGCGTGGTGCTGCAATGCGGGCAGCGTGACCGGCCGGTGGCGATGCTCTGCCGCTGCGGCCAGCGCGCGGTCAGCGCGGCGATGAAGCTGCCGAGGATAAGGCCGGCGAGGAGGCCGAGGGCGGCGGGGATCAAGGAAGGGCCTCCGGCGGCTGGGGCCTCGGGCCCCAGACCCCATTTCGAAAGGAGCCGAAGCGTGGTTCCCCACAAATGGGGGTCTGGGGCCTCAGGCCCCAGCCGCAGGAGGCCCCTTTTCTCTCCATCACCCCGGAATCAAAATCTGCCGGATCGCCTGCCCACTGGCCAGCGCATCGAGCGCGTCGTTGATTTCCGACAGCGGCCGGCTGCCCGACAGCAGCCGTTCGACCGGCAGGCGGCCGGCACGCCACAGCGCGATATAGCGCGGCACGTCGCGGGCCGGGATGGCGCTGCCCATATAGCTGCCGATCAGCGTCTTGGCCTCGGCGACCAGGCTGACGGCGGGGATCTGCAGCTGGGCGGCGGGGTTGGGCAGGCCGACGGTGACGGTGCGGCCGCCGCGCCGGGTCAGCCGATAGGCGGTGGCGAGCACCGCGGCATTGCCGACGCTTTCGATGGCGACATGGGCGCCGCCCAGCGCCGCAAAGGTCGCTTCGGCGTCGTCGGGATGGACGGCGGCGCGGGCGCCCAGTTCCAGCGCCAGCCCGCGCTTTTCGGGCACCGGGTCGATGGCGACGACCGGCTCGGCCCCGGCGGCGATGGCGCCGAGCAGCGCGGCGAGGCCGACGCCGCCCAGGCCCCAGATGGCGACGCTTTCGCCGGGGCGCACCGCGGCGGAATTGAACACGGCACCGACGCCGGTCAGCACCGCGCAGCCGAACAGCGCGGCGATCTCCACCGGAATGTCATCCGGGATCTTCACTGCCGAGCGCTGGTCGATGACGGCATGATCGGCAAAGGCCGACAGGCCGAGATGATGGTGTACGGCATGGCCGCAATCGCTCAGCCGCTGGCCGCCGCCGATCAGTTCGCCCTTGCCATTGGCGGCGGCGCCGGTGGCGCACAGCCAGCCCTGGCCCGACACGCAGGCCTCGCAATGGCCGCAGGCCGGCAGGAAGGCCAGCACCACCCGATCACCCACCGCCAGCCGGCAGTCCGGCCCGGTCGCCACCACCGTCGCGCACGCCTCATGCCCCAGCGCCATCGGCACCGGCCGCGGCCGATCGCCGTTCACCACCGACAGGTCGGAATGGCACAGCCCCGCCGCCTCGATGCGCACCAGCACTTCGCCGGCGCGCGGCGCGGCGAGGTCGAGGCTCGCCATGCGCAGCGGCTGGCTGTCGGCAAAGGGACGCGCGGCGCCAATCGCATCGAGAACGGCAGCGGTGATCTTCATGGGCTCTGGCTTAGGCAATTGCCGGCGCGGCGGGAAGGCGGATTTGTGGGGGGTAAGGCGCCGTCCCCTCCCTCCCCCCTGCGGGGAGGGAAGCCGTGCATTATTTCAGCCGCCGCACCCCGCACAGGCCGGGTCCTTCGGCAGCCGCACCGTCCGCATCCGCGCGCCCATCGCATCGTAAAGCAGCAGCCGGCCTGCTAGGCTGTCGCCGAAGCCGGTGATCTCGCGGATGACCTCCAGCGCCATCATCGCGCCGATGACGCCGGTCAGGGCGCCGAGCACGCCGGTCTCGGCGCAGCTTTGTTCGGCGCGGTCGGCGGCGGCGCCGACGAGGCAGCGGTAGCAGGGCAGGGCGGGGTCATGGCCGCGGAAGGTGGCGACCTGGCCATCGAACGGGCCGACCGCGCCGGAGATCAGCGGGATGCGCAGCGCCTGCGCCGCGTCGCTGACGGCGAGCCGCGTCGTGAAACTGTCACAGCCGTCGGCGATCTGGCTGTGGCCGGCGAGCAGGGTCATGGCATTGTCGGCCGTCAGCCGCACGGCCAGCGGCGTGACGGCGACGTGCGGGTTGAGCGCCCGGAGGTGCGTCGCGGCGGTGGCGGCCTTGGGCGTGCCGGCGTCGGCGGTGGTGAACAGGATCTGGCGCTGCAGATTGCTCAGCGCCACGGCATCATCGTCGATGACGGTCAACTGGCCGACCCCGGCGGCAGCGAGATAGAGCAGGCACGGGCTGCCGAGGCCGCCGGCGCCAATCACCGCGACCCGCGCTGCCTTCAGCGCGGCCTGGCCACGCCCGCCGATCTCGCGCAACACCAGATGACGGGCATAGCGATCGAGCTCGTCATCCGAAAAGTCGCTCATGTCCCTGTGGAGCCGAAGCCGCCGGCACCGCGCTGGGTGGCATCGAGGCTGTCGGTGACGGTCAGCGCCGCGCGTGTCACCGCCGCCGGCACCAGCTGGCAGATGCGCATGCCGCGTTCGATGGCAAAGGGCGCATCGCCCAGGTTGATCAGCAGCGCCTTCACTTCGCCGCGATAGTCGCTGTCGATGGTGCCGGGGCTGTTCGGCACGGTGATGCCATGTTTCAGCGCCAGGCCGGAGCGGGGGCGCACCTGCACCTCATGACCATCGGGGATGGCCATGCAGAAGCCCAGCGGCACCGGGAAGCGTGCGCCCGGCGCCAGCATCACGGTTTCGGTGACGGCGGCGACGGCATCCATGCCGGCGGCACCCGGCGTCGCATAATCGGGCAGCGGCAGGCCTTCGCCGTGCGGCAGGATGGTGATGGCGATATGGATCATGCGGGAAACTCGGTTGCGATGGCGCGCACCAGCCGCGCCGCGATCTCGGCCTTGCTGGCGGCGCCCCAATCCTCGACGCCGGCGGAACCGAGGCGATGGACATGATTGTCGTCACTGCCGAAGACACCGTTGCTCACGTCGTTGGCGATTATCCAGTCCGCGCCCTTTTTCACCCGTTTTGCCCCGGCATGGGCAATCAGGTCCCCCGTTTCGGCGGCAAAGCCGATGACGAGGCGGGGGCGCTGCGCATGGTGGCCGACGGTGGCCAGGATGTCGGGGTTTTCAATGAGCGCCAGCGCCGGCGGGCCATCGGCGCCCTTCTTCAGCTTCCCCGGAGCCGCCTCCGCTCGCCAGTCGGCAACGGCGGCGACCATCACGGCGATATCGACCGGCAGGGCGGCGAGGCTTGCCGCCAGCATGTCGCGGGCGCTGACGACATCGACGCGGGTGACGCCCACCGGCGTCGGCAGCGCCACCGGGCCGGCGACCAAAGTCACCCGCGCGCCCGCCGCCGCCAGCGCCGCCGCAATCGCAAAGCCCTGCTTGCCCGACGAATGATTGCCGATGAAGCGCACCGGATCGATGGCCTCATGCGTCGGCCCCGCCGTCACCAGCGCGGTCTTGCCGGCGAGCGGTTTCGGCCCCAGCGCGGCGGCAATCGCGGCCATGATCGCCGGCACCTCCGGCAGGCGGCCGGGGCCGAACTCGCCACAGGCCATTACGCCGTCATCGGGCGTCATCACCATGATGCCATCGCCGCGCAGGGTCGCGATGTTGCGCTGCGTGGCGGCGTGCAGCCACATCCGCACATTCATCGCCGGCACCATCAGCACCGGCGTGTCGGTGGCCAGCAGCAGCGTCGTCGCCAGATCATCGGCCTGGCCGGTGGCGGCGCGCGCCATCAGATCGGCGGTGGCCGGGCAGACGACGATCAGATCGGCGGCGCGGCTCAGCTGGATATGGCCCATCGCCGCTTCGTCCTCCAGATCCCAGAGGGAGGTGCGGACCTTCTCGCCGGCCAGCGCCGACAGGCTGAGCGGCGTCACGAAGCGCGCGCCGTTTTCGGTGAGCACCGGCAGCACCCGCGCCCCGGCGCGGCGCAGTTCGCGCACCAGCTCCAGCGCCTTGAACGCCGCGATGCCGCCGCCGATGATGAGGAGGATGGTCTTGCCGTGCACAGGGCCGGTTTAGCGCGCTGTCGGCGACGTGTCGAACCTGCATCGCGTCGGCACTGGCTACAGCCAGAAAGGGCCTTCGGTGGCTGGGGCCACAGCCCCCGGCGGCAATTGCCAGATCCCGTGCTTAAGCCTTGTCCGTCGCCAGCAGCGTGTGCAGCAGCACATTGGCGCCATTGGCGCAGTCGCTCCAGGTCGAAAGTTCCCTGGGTGAATGGCTGATGCCGTCGATGCTGGGCACGAAGATCATGCCCATCGGACCCAGCTTTGCCAGCAATTGCGCATCATGGCCGGCGCCGCTCGGCAGGTGGATGAAGGGCAGGTCGAGCGCGCGCGCCGCCGTTTCGATGCGGGCCTGCACCGCCGGATCGGCGAGCGCGGCGAGCACGCGTTCGGCGAGGTGGAAATCGATGGTCGTACCGGTTTCGGTGGCGATCCCGGCAGCACGGGCCTGCACCGCCGCGCCCAGCGCCGCCACCTTGGCTTCGGACAGATCCCGCAGCTCCACGGTCATTTCGACACGGCCGGGGATGACATTGGGCGCGTTGGGGAACACGGCGAGCTGGCCGACGGTGCCGACCTGGCGGCCGGGCTCAGCCTTGACGATCATGTCGACCGCCTCGACCAGCCGCGCCGCGGCGATCAGGGCGTTGCGCCGGCCGGCCATCGGGGTGGTGCCGGCATGGTTGGCAAAGCCGGTGACGGTGACGACAAAGCGATCGATGGCGACGATGCCATCGACGACGCCGATGGGAATGCCGGCCTTGGCCAACACGCCGCCCTGTTCGATGTGCAGTTCCAGATAGCCATGGATCGATCCGGCGGGGCGCGCGGCGCTGGCCAGCCGGTCAGGGTCGCCGCCGATGCGCTTCAGCCCGTCGCGCAGCGTGATGCCATAATAGACATTGTCGAGCGCTTCGGGGCCAAGCCGGCCGGCAAAGGCGGTGCTGCCAACGGTGCCGCCTTCCTCGTTCGACCAGATCGCCATTTCGATGGGGTGGCGGGTTTTGATGCGGTGATCATCCAGCGTGCGCAGCACTTCCAGCGCGGCCATCGATCCGACATCGCCATCGAAATTGCCACCGGCCCGGACCGAATCGATGTGGGAACCGATAATGATCGGCTTTGCGCCCGAAACGCTGCCGGCGCGGCGACCGATGATGTTGCCGGCAGCATCGATGGCCGGATCGAGGCCGGCATTTCGCATCAGATCCATGGCATAGGCGCGGCCGGCGATGTCGGCGTCGGAATAGGCGGTGCGGCTGACGCCATCGGCAAAGCTGCCACCCGCCGGCCGGCCAAAGCGACTGAGGCCTTCCAGTGTCTCGCGCAGCCGGGCGCCATCGACACGCAGCAGCGGCCCGGTGGCGGCCGGCGCTGCGGCAAGCACCGCGCCGATGGCGGCGGAGCCCATTACCAGATGCCGTCTGTCGATGCCCTTGGTCATGTCATTGTCCCCGCTGGCATGGAGCCTAAGCCGCTTCCGGGCATGGCGCAAACCGGTCACGCCGCCTGCCTTTACCTTGTCATGAAACGCCGGTAACCTGTGGGCAAAATAATGGGTTCGACCGCGTCGCGGCAGCGGTCGAACCGGACATGGGCCGCCGGATCCTGGGGGGATAGTCATGGCTGAAGACTGGTCGATCGACGTCAAGAAATATGTGCCGGATGCCGATGATGCGGTGATTGCCGCCATCGTCCGCTATTGCGGCATTGCATTGCGCACGCGCGATGCCTCGCTGGTGGCGTTCAGCGACCCGGTGGAAACCGGCCGGGTGCGCGACAATTACTGCCGCAAGAAACTGGCGCTGACCGATCCTGACGAAGCCATCGATGCCGCGATCGCGGCGGTGGGCGCGCGCATGGCCGGCGACCCGACGAAGAACCGCGTCACGGTCTATTATCTGCTCGCCGAACATTATGGGAAGCTGGGCCTGTTCGGCGGCAGCGATGCCCCGGCGGCGGCTGTCACGCCCCTGTTTGCCGCTGCGATGGCAGCGCCGGCGGACACGCAGCGCAGCGCCGGTGGCGCCATCGCGGCCGGTGGCGGCAAGGGCCAATATGTGCCGATCCTGCTGTTCCTGCTCGCCGCCATCGGCCTGTTCGGCATCATCGCCAAGGGGCATCCCGGCGCTGCCCCGGCGGTCGCCCCGGCCCCGGCGCCGGCTGCCGCTGCCGCACCGGCCGTGCCGGCAGGGGCCGGTGTCGTTGCTGCCGATCAGGCCGGCAAGCCGATGCTGAGCGTCTATTTCGACACTGCCAAGGCCGACATCACGCCGGACCTGCCGGCCGCTGCTGCGCCGCTGCTCGCCTATCTGACGGCCAATCCCGCAGCGCGGCTGGCGGTATCGGGCTACAACGACCCGCGTGGCGATGCCGCGATGAACGCCGAACTGTCGAAGAACCGCGCCAAGGCGGTGGCGGCCGCGCTGGTGACGCTGGGCGTGGCGGAAGCCCGCATCGACCTGGTCAAGCCGGCCGACACCACCGACACGACCACCGACTTCACCAACGCCCGCCGCGTCGATGTAACGGTGCCGTAAGCGGAATCGACATTGGGACCCTGCGGCCGCCGGTGCGATGGCACCGGCGGCCGTTGCTTTTGGGGAAGCCGGATCGCTGCGGCCGGGATTGCACGCGATTAATTTTCGTAATTACAGAGACTTATGCCTCAAGATCGGCGCGGGAGCCTTGACTTTTGTAGCCATTTCGGTTAGAAATGGGGGCGATGCGTCAAACGTCCCGCCGCAATCGGAAGGTCACAAAAAGCGGCGTTGGGCGTGTACTTCCAAACCCTACAGACCCGGAAACACCGGAAATCACCCTGAATCCCCCGAAATCACCCCGAAATCGCCCCAAATCGCCCCGTTCAGCCCAGCCAGTACACCGCCGCTGCCCCCAGACCGGCGGCCAGCGCCAGCGCGCCAGAGGACCAGCCGCGGCGGGTGCCACGCGCCGGCAGCGGCGGCAGCGCCGGGCCTTCGGGGGCGGCGCCGGGGATGGGATGGGCATCGACCCATTGCCGCAGGATGCGCGGCAGCTGGGCGAACGCCCGGGCATTTTCGACCAGCGCGTCGGCGATCACCGCTTCCGGCCCCATTTCGTCGCGCACCCAGGCGGCGACATAGGGTTCGGCGACCTCCCACATGTTGACCTGGGGGTCGAGCGTCAGCGCGACGCCTTCGACCATCACCATGGTTTTTTGCAGCAGCAGCAGATGCGGCTGCACCGGCATGTCGAAGCTGCGGGTGATGGCGAACAGGCCGTCGAGCAGTTGGGTGATGTTGACATCCTTGGCGCGCTTGCCGCGGATGGGCTCGCCGACGGCGCGCAGCGCGGTGGCGAAGGCGCCGACATTGTGGCGCGGCGGCACATAGCCGGCCTCGAAGTGAATCTCGGCCACCCGGGCGTAATTGCCGGTAACGAGGCCGTGCAGGATTTCGGCAAGATACATGCGGGCGCGGCGGTTGATGCGCCCCATGATGCCGAAATCGATGACGCCGAGGCGCGCCGGCAGGTCCCCCTGCGGCGGGATGACGAACAGATTGCCCTGGTGCATGTCGGCGTGGAAAAAGCCCTTGGCGATGGCCTGGGCGAGGAAGCCATTGACCAGCACGCGCGCCAGCCGGCTGCGATCGAAATCGAGCGCCGCAAGGCCGGCGGTGTCGCCCATCTTCACGCCGTCGATCCAGTCGATGACGAGGATGCGCCGGGTGGAGCGGGCCCAGTCGATGCCGGGGACGACGAACTCCATTTCGCCTTCCACCGTCTCGGCGAGTTCCGAGGCATTGGCGGCCTCGCGGCGCAGGTCGAGCTCGGCTTCGGTCCAGCCCTTGAAGGTGGCGATGACAGCGCGCGGGCGCAGCCGGGCGAACTCGCCGCCCAGCAGCTCGATATGGCCGGCCGCCCATTCATAGGTGGCGATGGCTTCGGCCAGCTGCTTCTCGATGCCCGGCCGCAGCATCTTGATGGCGACCTGGCGGCCGTCGCTGGTGATACCGCGATGCACCTGCGCCATCGAGGCGGCGCCGATGGCGACGGGGTCGATCGACTGGAACTGAGTCCGCCAATCCCCGCCATAAGCGGCGTTGAGGCCGATCTCCATTTCGGCAAAGGGCAGCGGCGGCAGCGAATCCTGCAGGCGGACAAGATCGCGGGTCGCCGCCTCGCCGATCAGGTCGGGCCGCGTCGCCAGCGCCTGGCCCAGCTTGACGGCGGCGGGGCCGACAGCGGACAGGCCGGCGGCGAAATCCGGCGTTTTGGGTGCGCCGGTGCCGATGCGGGCGACCCGTGCGACCAGGCGCAGGCTCAGTGGCGCCTTGGCGCTTTCAAAGGGCCGCAGCGCGCCATGGCGGGCGAGGCGGCGGCCCCAGACGAGCATCCGCCAGAGATGGGTGACGGTCGCGGTCATGCGATGGTCAGATCTTCCAGCCGGAATGGATGGCGACGGCGCCGCCCAGGATGGGGCGATATTTGACGTTGCCGAAGCCGGCGGCGCTGATCATCGCGGCAAAGTCCGGCATCTTCGGGAAGCGGCGGATCGATTCGATCAGATAGCGATAGGATTCGCCATCCTTGGCCACGACTTCGCCGATGCGCGGCACCAGTTTCTCGGAGTACAGGTCGTAAAGCTCACCGAAGCCCGGCCATTCGGTTGTCGAGAATTCGAGGCAGAAGAAGCGGCCACCGAATTTCAGCACCCGGTGCGCCTCCTTCAGCGCCGCCGGAATGTCGGTGACGTTGCGGATGCCGAAGGCGATTGTGTAGCCATCGAAGCTGCGATCGGGGAAGGACAGGACCTCGGCATTTTCCTCGCGCCAGACCATCGAGGTGAGGCCCTTTTTCGCCGCGCGCTCGATGCCGACCGCGAGCATGTTGGGGTTGATGTCGGCGACCGTCACGTCGGCGCCCGACGCCTCGATGCGAAAGGCGATGTCACCGGTGCCGCCGGCCATGTCGAGAATCCGCTCCCCGGCGCGGGGCTTCAGCAGGCGGACGAAATCATCCTTCCACAGCCGGTGCATGCCGGCCGACATCAGATCGTTCATGATGTCATAGCGCTTGGCGACGGAGGCGAAGACCTCCCCGACCCGCCGGGTCTTTTCGGCAGGAGCCACATCTTCATAGCCGAAGCTGACGGTATCGGGCGCGGTGTCGGTCATGTGATGCGTCCTAACGTGCCATTGGCTGGTCCGCAAACGGCGCTATTGTCGCTCGTTGTGAATTCGTCCGAACCCCCGCATTGGTCGCGCGCGCCAGTCGTCGCAATCGGGCTGGCGACGGTTTATGGCCTGCTGCTCTATGCTGTCGCCGCTCATCTCGAATCCTGGGGTGGCAAAGGCTCGGGCTTCATGACCTTTTCCTTCCTGTTCGGTGTGCCGCTGTTCGCACCATCGATTGCCATCCGCCTGATCGATCCGGCCGGCAGGTTGTCGCAGGCGCGTCATGGCTGGATCGGCTTGGGTGTCTTCGTCGCCTTGACGCTCGCCGCCCTTGCCGTCGACGGGCTCGGCATATGTCTGGTGATGGTTTCGCCGATCTATCTGGTCGCCTCGATCGTCAGCGCGATGGCCACCGGCGGCATCATGCGCGACCGCTCGACCCTGCAGATGCAAGCACTGATCGCGCTGCCGCTCCTGTTGTTGCCAGTCGAGGGCGCGATGCTGCCGCCGGTCCAATCGGTCAGTGAAGAAACGAGCATCGTCATTGCGGCCCCGCCGGAACGCGTCTGGAAGCAGCTTGTCGAAGTGCGCGACATTGCGCCGGCCGAACAGGTGACGACCTTTGCCCAAGACATCGTGGGGATTCCCAAACCGGTCGATGCGCGGCTGGTTGGCCGCGGTGTCGGGGCTGTCCGCCATGTGCGCTGGGGCCGCGGCATCAATTTCGAGGAACGGGTGACGGAATGGCAACCCAACCATCGACTCGCATGGCGATTCGCCTTTCACCCAGGCTCGTTCGGGACGGCGATCGATGATCATATCGACCCCGATAGCGATTATCTGAAGGTCGATGCCGGGACCTATACGCTACAGCCGGTCGCAGGTGGCACGAAACTGTCGTTGCGCACCGACTATCTTCTGGCGACGCGACTCAACTGGTATTGCATCGCCTGGGGGCGGCTGCTGATCGGTGATTTTCACCGCAATGTTCTGCACGTGATCCGTGAACGCAGCGAGCGCCGGGCACTGGCCAGCGCTGCACCGCTCGCCTAAGTCGCAGTCATGCCCGAGCTCCCCGAAGTCGAAACCGTCATGCGTGGCCTGAGCCCGGTGTGGCTTGGGCAGCGCTTCACCCGTGTCACGCTCAACCGTGGTGATCTGCGGCGGCCGTTTCCGCAAGACCTGGGCCAGCGGCTGACCGGGGCGACGGTCACCGCCTGTCGGCGCCGGGCGAAGTACGGCCTGATCGACACCGATCGCGGCGACACGCTGATCCTCCACCTCGGCATGTCGGGGCGGATGCGCGTCGATCCGGAGGCGATCGGCAAGCATGATCATGTCGTCTTCGAAACCGGCAATGGCCGGGTCGTCGCCTTCAACGATGCGCGGCGCTTCGGCTCGCTCGACCTGGTGGCGACGGCCGATGCCACGGCGCATCCGCTGCTCGCCGGCATCGGGCCGGAGCCGCTGGGACCGGACTTCGGGGCGGTACTGCTCACCCGTGCCTTTGCCGACCGGCTGGCGCCGGCCAAGGCGCTGCTGCTCGACCAGCGGCTGATCGCCGGCCTCGGCAACATCTATGTCTGCGAGGCGCTGTTCCGTGCCGGCATCCATCCGGCGCGGGCCGGCGGCACGGTGGCGGCGGCGCGACTGACATCGCTCGCCGCTGCGGTGCCGGCGGTGCTCGAGGAGGCCATCGCCGCCGGCGGTTCCTCGCTGCGCGACCATGCGGCGCCCGATGGCACGCTCGGCTATTTCCAGAAGGCCTTCCACGTCTATGGCCGGGAGGGCGAGGCGTGTGTCACCTGTGACACCCTGATCGCGCGCATCGTGCAGTCGGGGCGGTCGAGCTTCTTCTGCCCGAAGTGTCAGCACTAGGCTGAATCGACATTGAAGGTCGCAGCGGCCTCCGGCGGCTGGGGCCTATGGCCCCAGCCTGTCACCCCGGACTTGATCCGGGGCGGAGGCTCCTTTTATCGTAACCAGCGTTCCGAACGGCTGAAATGCTGAATGTCGATACGGCCTAGCGCGTTGCCGGGGCAGATTTTCGACCGCTCATCCTTGACCCCGCCCGGCTTCGCGGCTATGCGGCTCGGCTTCCGGCGCTGGGGTGACCTGGCGTTTGCCCGGCACCGTGCCGGGCAGTCAGCACCAACCGAACCGATCAAGGACGACCATGGCCAATACGCCCCAGGCTGAAAAGCGCATCCGTCGCAATGCCCGCCGCGCCGACATCAACAAGGCGCGCGTCAGCCGTATCCGCACCTTCGTGAAGAAGGCGGAAGCCACCATCGCCGCCGGTGATCCGGTCGCTGCCGCTGCGGCGCTCGCCGCGGCCCAGCCTGAAATGATGCGCGGCGTGTCGAAGGGCGTGCTCCACAAGAACACCGTGGCCCGCAAGATTTCGCGCCTCGCCAAGCGTGCCAAGGCACTCGCCCCGGCCTGATCCGCACAGCGTCAATTCGTAAATAATGTGTAAAGGCGCGGGTCGTTCCGCGCCTTTTCCATGTTCTGATGGAACGGAGATCGGGCCGCTGACCGGGTCTGGCAACCGAATCGCCCGAATCACAGCGCGGGCCGTGCCCAGGGCGTCCTGGCCGTGCAGATGACGCTTTCATGACGGTGCCTATCAATATTGCTGATCGGCAATGTTGGTGTCCATGTCGCGACTGACCCGAATCGCGTGGCGGGGCGAGCGCTATAAAATCCATGAAAAACAATAATTTGGTTTCGGGGCGCTGACCGCCTGTCATCAGTCGGTCACATGATTGTCACGAAAAAACAGGGCCTTGTCGGCATGCCAACGTGATTTGGCCGAAGTGCGTGTCAATCGGAATATTTCACTGATCCTGCAAATCTTGCGCTTGCTAGCGGGCTTCGCGGTTGCTTTATTCACAGCCTGTCTCGCGCTGGCGGCACAACCCGTGCCGGTCGGTGGTTTGAAAGCGACGTTCATATTCGCATGCGGTGGCGTCCGCGTGTCGGGGTGGATTTTGCCTTTCGCCCGTCGGTAACCGGTACCGGGATCGGTGGGACGCACGGCGTCCGCTCTGGCCCCTGTGGTTGGCACCGATCGTGGCGCGGGATGGCAAAACGAACAACAACCGCCAGGGTGCGGGAGGGGTAGAACAAGTGGCAAGTACGGCAATTCCGACATCATCGCCTGCCGCCGCTGCTGCCACGCGTACTGTTGGCTGGACGTCGCAGATGCGCGCCGGCGCTGATGCCGTCAGCGAATCGGACATTGCCGCCCATGACCGCGTCCGTGCCGGTCTGCGCGCCGATATCGGCGCCGCCAATTACGACAGCTGGATCGCCCCTCTGGTTCTGCTCGGTGTGGAAGGCGACCGTGTGCGCCTTGCCGGGCCGTCTGCTTTTCTTGTCGATTGGGTCAGCGACAATTATGCCGACGCGCTGCGCCTGGGCTGGGCGGCCCAGCGTCCCGGTACCCGCCAGGTCAGCATCGTTGTGCAGGCGGGCGTTGCGGCGCCCACACGCGCCCCGACGCCGCAGCCGGCGCTGCAACTGCCGGTCGAGGCGCGCTACAGCTTCGACAATTTCATTGTCGGGAAGTCGAACGAGCTGGCCTATAACGCCGCCCAGGCCGTCGCCGAGCCGGGTCCGATCGGCTTCAACCCGCTGTTCCTTCATGGCACGACCGGGCTGGGCAAGACCCATCTGATGCACGCCATCGGCAACGCCTTTCTGGCAAGCCAGCCCGATGCCAAGGTCGCCTATATGTCGGCCGAACGCTTCATGGTCGAATTCCTCGCCGCCCTGCGCGCCAAGGACACCATCGCCTTCAAGCAGCGGTTGCGCTCCGTCGACCTGTTGATGATCGACGATGTGCAGTTCATTGCCGGCAAGGAATCGACCCAGGAAGAGTTCTTTCACACGATGAACGAGATCATCAGCGCCGGGAAGCGCCTGGTGATCACCGCCGACCGCAGTCCGCAGAATCTCGAAGGCATCCAGGATCGCATTCTCAGCCGCATGGCCTGGGGCCTGGTCGCCGACATCAACCCGGCCGATTACGAGCTGCGCCTCAACATCCTGCACGCCAAGCTGGCCGGCATGCACCAGAACATCGCGGTGCCGGCCGAGGTCGTCGAGTTTCTTGCCCGCAAGATCACCGCCAATGTCCGCGAGCTGGAAGGCGCGCTCAACCGCGTCATCGCCTATGCGGCGCTGGTCAACCAGCCGGTGACGCTGGAGTTCACCCGTGAAACGCTGGCCGACCTGCTGCGCGCCCATGAAAAGAAGCTGACCATCGACGAGATCCAGCGCAAGGTTGCCGAGCATTACAACCTCAAGATGGCGGACCTGATGTCGGCGCGCCGCGCCCGCGAAGTCGCGCGGCCGCGCCAGGTCGCCATGTATCTGGCAAAGAAGCTGACGCCGCGCTCGCTGCCCGAAATCGGCCGGCGCTTCGGTGGCCGCGACCACACCACCGTCATGCACGCCGTGAAGCGCATCGAGGAACTGCGCGCCAGCGACCGCGAAATCGACGCCGATGTGGTGCTGCTGACCCGCCTGCTCGACGCCTGACCGCCACGCTCCGTCGCGTGCTGCCCGCGTGGGGCTTTGCCTCACGCCGGCAGGACCGCTAGAGGTCCGTCATCCGACCCCGGCAGCCATGCCGTGACCGCCCTGGGTTGCCAGGGCCGGCGAGCAAGGACAGGCGCATGACGATCACCAACACCCCATCGCTTGACGCCTATTGGATGCCGTTCACGGCCAATCGCCAGTTCAAGGCGGCGCCGCGCCTGCTCGCCGCGGCGAGTGGCATGTATTACACCAGCGACGATGGCCGCACCGTGCTGGACGGCACCGCCGGCCTGTGGTGCGTCAACGCCGGCCATGGCCGGGCCGAGATTGCCGATGCGGTCGGCGCCCAGCTGCGCACGCTGGACTTCGCCCCCAGCTTCCAGATGGGGCACCCGGCCGCCTTCCGCTTCGCCGAACGGCTGGCGGAGATCGCGCCGGCCGGGCTGGACCGGATCTTCTTCACCGGCTCCGGTTCCGAATCGGTCGATACCGCCTTGAAGATCGCACTCGCCTATCAGCGCAGCATCGGACAGGGCACCCGCACCCGCTTCATCGGGCGGGAACGCGGCTATCACGGCGTCGGTTTCGGCGGCATCTCGGTCGGCGGGCTGGTCAACAACCGGCGGGTCTTCACGACATTGCCGGGCAGCGACCATCTGCGCCACACCCATGATCTCGCCCGCAACAGCTTCTGTGCCGGCCTGCCGGCGCATGGCGCCGAGCTGGCCGATGATCTGGAACGGCTGGTGCAGCTGCACGGCGCCGAAACCATCGCCGCAGTGATCGTCGAGCCGGTGGCCGGATCGACCGGCGTGCTGTTGCCCCCGGTCGGCTATCTCGAACGCCTGCGCGACATCGCCAGCCGCCATGGCATCCTGCTGATTTTCGATGAGGTCATCACCGGTTTCGGCCGGCTCGGCACGCCTTTTGCCAGCGATTATTTCGGGGTGACCCCGGATCTGATGACGACGGCCAAGGGCCTGACCAACGGCGCCCTGCCGATGGGGGCGGTGTTCTGCGGCCGCCATGTCCATGATGCGCTGATGCACGGACCGGCCAACGCCATCGAGCTGTTCCACGGCTATACCTATTCGGCGCATCCCGTCGCCTGTGCTGCTGGCCTGGCCACGCTTGATATCTATGCCCGCGAGGGCCTGATGACGCGGGGTGCCGGTCTGGCTGCCTATTGGCAGGCCGCCATGCTGTCGCTGCGCGATGCGGCGCATGTCATCGATATCCGCACCATCGGTCTTGTCGCCGGCATCGAGCTCGCACCGCGCGCCGGTGCCATCGGCACGCGCGCCTATGATGTCTTCGTCGATTGCTTCGAACGCGGCCTGTTGATCCGCGTCACCGGCGATATCATCGCGCTGTCCCCACCGCTGATCGTCGAAACCCGGCAGATCGACACCATGGTCGACATGCTCCGCGACGCGCTCTCACGCGCTGTCTGAGTGACCGGCAACACGGATTTCAACCCGCCAGCGCCTGGGTTTGCGCCTTGAGCGCGCTTTCGACCAACTGAAAAGGATGGTGGACGCACCAGGGTTCGAACCTGGGACCCGCTGATTAAGAGTCAGCTGCTCTACCGACTGAGCTATACGTCCGTGCGCAGGAAACTGCGTGGAGGCGGGCTGTTAGCAGGGGGGCGGGGGGTTGTCCAGCCTTTCCGCAGGTCAGTTGCCCGGCATTTTGTTGTGGCGGGCAACGCCCATGATCAGGCCGAGCAGGATCAGCACGGTCATCATCGCCGAGCCGCCATAGCTGATCAACGGCAGCGGGATGCCGACGACCGGGGCGAGGCCCATCACCATCATCATGTTGATGGCGAGATAGAAGAACAGGGTCGCGGTCAGCCCCAGCGCCAGCAGCCGCTGGAACTGGCCCTTTGCCTGCAGCGCGACGCGGATACCCCAGAACAGCACCACGCCGAACAGCAGGATGATGTAGAGGCCGCCGAGCAGGCCCCATTCCTCGGCCATCGTCGCGAAGATGAAATCGGTCTGCAGTTCCGGCAGATAGTCGAGATGGCTCTGGGTGCCGTTGAGGAAGCCCTTGCCGTCCAGCCCGCCCGAGCCGATGGCGATCTTGCTCTGGGTGATGTGGTAACCGGCGCCGCGCGGATCGGTGGACGGATCGAGAAAGATCAGCACGCGCTTGCGCTGGTAATCGTGCAGCATCGACCAGGCCAGCGGCATGGCGGCGATGGCGGCCACGCCGGCGCTGACGAACAGCCACAGCCGCACGCCGGCGAGGAACATGACGACGACCCCGCCAAAGGTGATCGACAGTGCCGTGCCGAGATCGGGTTGCAGCATGACCAGCGCCGCCGGCGCCGCGATCAGCGCCAGCGCCGGTATCAGCGCGTTGAGGCGCGTTTCGTAACCGCGCGGCAGAAATTGATAATAGCGCGCCAGCGCCAGCACGATGGCCAGCTTCATGAACTCCGATGGTTGCAGCTGGATGATGCCGATATCGAGCCAGCGCTGGCTGCCGCCGCTGATCTGGCCGAGCAGTTCGACGCCGAGCAGTCCGGCCAGCACCACGCCATAGATCGGCCAGGCCAGCCGCAGCCAGGTGTCGGGCTTGATGAGGGCCAGGCCGAGCATGGCGGTGAGCAGGATGGCAAAACGGATGCCCTGTTTCAAAGCCCAGGGATCGAGCGAGCCGCCGGCGGCCGAATAGAGGATGACGAGGCCGAAACCGCCCAGCGCGACGATGACGGCGATGATGGACCAGGGCAGCCGGCTCAGCTCGCGCCGCCAGGGCCCGTTGAGGAGCGCGCTCAACATCAATTGTCATCCCGCGGTGGCACCGGCGCGTCGGGATCGGCGATCTCGAAGGTCGGTGGCGCCACCAGATCGGTGCGCAGCCAGGACGGCATCAGCGCCTGCTGGTCCTGGGTCGTGTCGGCCAGCGCCTGCAACCGGGCATTCTCTTCGCGGCGGGCCGCCACCTCGCGCTCGATCGGGGCCAGCGCGGCCAGCGCGCGTTCGGGCTCGAACAGATAGGTCAGCACGTCGCGGGCGATGGGCGCTGCATATTTGCCGCCGGCAATGCCATGCTCGATGATGACGCTGACGGCGTAGCGCGGGCTTTCGGTGGGGGCGAAGGCGACGAACAGCGCATGGTCGCGCTGTTTCCAGGGCAGCGCCTCGTTGCGCTTGACGCCGTGACGACGCTCCTCGGCGGTAATACGGCGCACCTGGGCGGTACCGGTCTTGCCGGCGATATGGATGCCGCCGACCGGGGAACGCGCGCCGCGCGCCGTGCCCATGCCGCTGTTGACCACATCGAACATGCCCTGGCGGACGATGGCGAGATGCGCCTCCGGAATACCGAGCGAATCGAAAACGGGCGCGGCGCCGCCCGCCGGCATCATCAGTCGCGGCATCACCGCCTTGCCGCTGGCGATGCGTGCCGTCATCACCGCCAGCTGCAAGGGGTTGGTGATGATATAGCCCTGACCGATGGCGGAATTCAGCGTTTCGCCGATGCCCCAGTCCTTCTTGTAGCGCTTCAGCTTCCAGGCGCGGTCCGGCACGATGCCGGCAGCCTGACCGGCGAGTGGCAGCTCGTATTTCTGGCCCAGCCCCAGCCGCCGCGCCATGGTGGCGATGGCATCGATGCCGATCTGGCGGCCATATTGGTAGAAATAGATGTCGCAGCTTTTCGGCAGCGCGCTGTGCATGTCGACATGGCCATGGCCGCGACGCGAATGACAATGCCAGGTGTTGTTGCCCAACCGGTAACGACCGTTGCAGATGACGCCCTGATCCGGCGTCACGCCGGCTTCCAGCGCTGCCAGCGTCGTCACCAGCTTGAAGGTCGATCCTGGTGGATAGAGGCCCATCGCGCTCTTGTTGAGCAGCGGGTTATGGTCGTTTTCCTGCAATTCCTTCCACAGCTTGGCCGGCACCCGCGTCGAAAACAGATTGGGGTCATAGGCCGGCATCGAAACCATGGTTAGGATGTCGCCGGTTTCGCAATCGATGACGATGACGCTGGCGCTGTTGTCGCCCAGCCGACGGGCGGCGTAATTTTGCAGATCGCGGTCGATGGTCAGCTTCAGCGTCTCGCCCGGCTTGTCGGCACGGGTGCCCAGCTCGCGGATGACCTTGCCGCGCGCCGTCACCTCCACCTTCAGCGCGCCGGCCGTGCCGCGCAGCCCCTTGTCCTCGTGCCGCTCGATGCCGTCCTTGCCGATGCGAAAGCCCGGAAAGATCAGCAGCGGGTCCTTTTGCTCGCGATATTGTTCGGGCGTCGGCGCGCCGACATAGCCGAGCAGGTGCGCGAACTGGTCGCCATCGGGATAGACGCGGGCAAAGGCGCGCACCGGTTGCAGGCCCGGCACATCGGCGACCTGGACATTGAGGGCGGCAAAGGCCGGCCAGTCGAGATCGCGCGCCACCTCCACCGGCATGTAGCGCGGCTGGATGGCGATATCGGCGCGGATGCGCAGCTCGTCGGCAAAATCCAGGTTCAGGATCTTGGTGACGCGCGCCAGCGTCGCGTCGAGATCGACGACCTGTTCCGGAATCAGCTCCAGCCGGTAATCGGGCTTGTTCAGCGCCAGTGGCTTGCCGTTGCGATCGACGATCCAGCCGCGGCGTGGCGGGATCAGTCGCAACTGGACGCGATTTTCTTCGGAGGCCAGCTGGTAGCGTTCGCCCTCGAAGATCGACAGCCAGGTCATCCGGCCGATCAGCGTGGCGCCGACCGCCGCCATGCCGCCGCCAAGGACAAAGGCGCGGCGGGTGAAGCTTTGTTCGCGGGCGGCTTCGTTGCTCACCGGACGAAGCCGGCGCCGAAGGCGCGGCGCTGCACGACGGCGCACAGCCAGACGACCAGCGGATAGGCGATGATGCTGGTCACCGCTTGCCAGGCCAGCGGTTGCAGCGGGGTCGGCTGCCCGGCCAGCGCCATCAACTGGGCGGTCAGCGCTTCGAAGACGATGACGACCGCGCTGGCCACGCCCCAGTCGAAACCATGGGCGTGATGGCCATAACGCGCCTCGAACACCCGCACAAAGGCTGCCGCCGCGGCAAACAGCGTGGCATTGACGCCGATCGGCTGGGCGAACAGCAGATCGGCGATGATGCCGATCAGGAAGGCGGCCCAGGGCGGCATCAGGCCCGGCTGGAACATCGCCCATACAAAGATGGCGAGCAGGCCCAGCTGCGGAAACACCGGCACCGGCACCAGCAGCGGCGCCGTCATCAGAAACAGCAGGGCGAGCGTGACGCCGGCGGGCACGAACAGCCGCCAATGCCCCCACCAGTAACGGCGGCGCTCGGCGGCGTTCATCAGACGCCAGGGAGGTGCGTTGCGGACCATCAGCGTCGACGGGTCATGGCAGCGGCGTTGCCGGCGGTGCACTGGCCTTGGGCAGTTTGGCACCGCTGCGCACCGCCTCGATCGGCACCGGCGCGTCCAGCCGGGGTTCGGCCGCTTCGACCGGCAGCGGCAGCCAGGCCGCCTCGATGGTCACATAGGCGGCACCCACCGGCGTTGCCGCCAGCCGCACCGCGGCCGGTTCGACTCCGCCGGCGACGATGGTGCCGACCGGGATGCCGGGCGGAAACACACCACCATCGCCGGAGGTGACCAGCCGGTCGCCGGTGCGCAGCGGCACCTCGGCACCAACGCGGTCGCGCAGTTCCAGCGCCGGGCGGTTGCTGCCGACCGCCAGCCCCGCCTGGCCGGTGCGCTGGACCATGACCGGGATACGGCTGGCCGGGTCGGTCAGCAGCAGCACGCGCGACGCATGATTGCCGGCCTCGATGACGCGGCCGATCAGGCCATCGGCGCCGATCACCGGCTGGCCGGGCACCACGCCATCGGCGCGCCCGGCAGCGATCATCGCCGAGCGGACGACGGAGCCGGAGGTGGCGGACACGATGCGGGCCGTGGCGATCAGGCGGCGGCCGGGGTCGCGCACGGTCTGCAGCCGCTTCAGCTTGGCGAGCGCCAGCCGGTCGGCGGCAGCACGATTGAGTTCGGCGCGGGCCGCCGCGAGTTGCTGTTCCAGGTCGCGGCTGCGATCGACCGCGGCGAAATAATCGCCGCCCCAAGACAGCGCCCGGCCGATGCCGTCGAAGGGTGCGCGCACCACGCTCCACACCGGTGTGACGATATCGAGCGCGACGCCGCGCAGTCGTTCACCGGCCTCCGGATTGACGCGCGCCACCAGCAACAGCAGTAGCCCCGTGGCGATGACAGCGCCCGACACGACGGCCCCCACGAGCGCGAGGTTCTGCTCGCGGCGCATGGCGCTCGATCGTCTCGGCGCGGGCGTCCAGTCCATGGTTCGTCTCTTCCAGCGGGCCGGTCGGGCCCGATCGTGCACTTGGGGGTAGAATTAACCGGTTTGCATGACGGTCGCCATGCCTGAACGACTGAAGGCGTCCGCCAACGCGGGCACTCAGGCGGTGGTCAGCACGCCGCGATACATCGGGTCTTCCAGCGCGCGGCCGGTGCCGATGGCGACGCAGGTCAGCGGATCATCAGCGACGGTGACGGGCAGGCCGGTGGCCTCGCGCAGGACGACATCGATGTCGCGCAGCAGGGCGCCGCCGCCGGTCAGCACGATGCCCTGGTCGACGATATCGGCGGCCAGTTCCGGCTGCGTGTTTTCCAGCGCGGCGCGCACGCCCTCGACGATTGTCGCCACCGGTTCCGACAGGGCATCGGCAACCTGGGCCTGGTTGATGGTGATTTCCTTGGGCACGCCGTTCATCAGGTCGCGGCCCTTGATTTCCAGCGTCAGGCCGATGCCGTCGGCCGGCGCCTTGGCGGTGCCGATTTCCTTCTTGATGCGCTCGGCGGTCATTTCGCCGATGAGAAGGTTGTGGTTGCGGCGGACATAGGAGACGATGGCTTCGTCCATCTTGTCGCCGCCGACGCGGACGCTGGTCGTATAGGCAAGGCCGCGCAGCGACAGCACGGCGACTTCGGTGGTGCCGCCGCCGATATCGACGACCATGCTGCCGATCGGTTCGGTGACGGGCATGCCGGCACCGATGGCGGCGGCCATCGGCTCCTCGATCAGATAGACCTGGCTGGCGCCGGCGTTGTTGGCGGCGTCGCGGATGGCGCGCTTTTCGACGCTGGTCGAACCCGATGGCACGCAGATGACGATTTCCGGGAAGCGCGGCAGCTTCGACGTGTGCACCTTGGCGATGAAATATTTGATCATCTGCTCGGCGACATCGATGTCGGCGATGACGCCATCGCGCAGCGGCCGGATGCATTCGACATTGCCGGGCGTCTTGCCCATCATCACCTTGGCTTCCAGCCCGACCGCCTTGACGGTGCGGGTGCCGCGGATGGTTTCGATGGCGACCACCGACGGCTCGTTGAGCACGATGCCGCGGCCGCGCACATAGACCAGCGTGTTGGCGGTGCCCAGATCGATGGCCATATCCTGGCTGAGGAACGAAAACATCCGGCTGAAAAGCGACATGGGGCAGGGACCAAACAGGGGCTGGAGGGCAAGCGCGCGTGCGGCGCGAATCGTAGCTGGCGTTTAGGCGTTGCGCAGGGGATTTTGCAAGCAAGCCACGGGGATTTGGCAGGGTTGCAGCGGGCTTTTCCGCCATGTTGGCCGCATCCTGCGCTGACGCGAGCCGATTTATCGGCTAGATGGGGTTGGAAATGCCAATTCGCCGCCTGCCCGATACACTCGTCAACCAGATCGCGGCAGGCGAAGTGGTGGAACGGCCGGCCGCTGCGCTGAAGGAACTGGTCGAAAACGCCCTGGATGCCGGGGCGCGGCGCATCGCCGTCGATCTGGAAAATGGCGGCATCGACCATCTGTCGGTCAGCGATGATGGCCATGGCATGGCACCTGACGAGATGCGGCTGGCCATCGAACGGCACGCCACCTCGAAACTGCCCGATGGCGACCTGTCGGCGATTTCGACAATGGGCTTTCGCGGCGAGGCGCTGCCGTCGATCGCCAGCGTGGCGACACTGACGCTCGACAGTCGCACCGCCACCGGCCCCGGCTGGCGGCTGGTCATCGACAATGGCCGATTGGCCGGCGACGGACCGGCAGCGACGCCAATCGGCACACGGGTCACGGTCGACGGCCTGTTTGCCCAGGTGCCGGCGCGGCGCAAATTCCTGAAGTCCGAACGCTCGGAACTGGCGGCGTGCGTCGATGTCGTGCGGCGGCTGGCGATGGCGCGGCCGGATGTGGCGTTCGAACTGCGCCATGGTGGCCGGCGGCTGCTGGCGGTGCCGGCCGGCGCCGATGCCAGCCCGGCCAGTCTTGTCGCCCGCCTGTCGGCGCTGCTCGGCGCCGATTTTGCCGACAACAGCGTCGCCATCGATCTCGACCGCGAAGGGCTGGTGCTCGGCGGGTTGGCGGCGATCCCGACCTACAATCGCGGTATCGCCGATCATCAGTTCCTGTTCGTCAACCGCCGGCCGGTGAAGGACCGGCTGCTGGTCGGGGCGCTGCGCGGCGCCTATCAGGATCTGCTGGCGCGCGATCGCCATCCGGTGGCGGCGCTGTTCCTCGATGTGCCGCAGGATTTCGTCGATGTGAATGTGCATCCGGCCAAGACCGAAGTGCGCTTTCGCGAGGCGGCGCTGGTGCGCGGGCTGATCGTCTCGGGCCTGCGCCGGGCGCTCGACGAGGCGGGGCACCGCGCCTCGACGCGGGTATCGGCGGCGGCGCTGGGGGCCTTCACCGTGCCGCAGGCGCCGGCGGTTTCGCCGGCGGCCCCGGCCGGTTTTGCCGACTGGGCCGCCCCGGCGATGACGCTCGCCGAGCCGCCGCGCCTGTTCAGCGAATTCCCCCCTGCCTTTGCGCCGGCGGCGGACAGCAGCGCGCAGCCCGTGGCGCCGGCGCCGGCCGCCGACCGCTTCCCGCTCGGTGCGGCGCGCGGCCAGATCGCCAACACCTATATCGTCGCCGAAACCGAGGATGCGCTGATCCTCGTCGACCAGCACGCCGCGCACGAACGCCTGACGCTCGAACGCATGAACGCCGCGCTGCGCCAGGGCGCCGTCGCGGCCCAGGCGCTGTTGCTGCCGGTGGTGGTGGAGCTCGACGAGATTGCCGCCGGGCGCATCGCCGACCGGGCGGCGGAACTGGCCGAACTCGGCCTTGAAATCGAAGCCTTTGGCGCGAGTGCCATTCTGGTCCGCGCCGTGCCGGCGCTGCTCGGCAACGCCGATGCCGAAGCGCTGGTCCGCGATCTTGCCGACGATCTGGCCGCCTGGGGGCGGGCGGTGACGTTGAAGGAACGGCTCGACAGTGTCGCCGCGACCATGGCCTGCCATGGCAGCGTCCGCGCCGGCCGGGCGCTCAGCCTCAGCGAGATGAATGCCCTGCTGCGCGAGATGGAAGTGACACCGCACAGCGGCCAGTGCAACCATGGCCGCCCGACCTGGGTGCGGCTGGCCAAGCCCGATATCGAGCGGCTGTTCGGGCGCCGCTGATCCGCGGCTACGGGCTCTTACGGATATTGCGAACCACTTGCATTAGCAGCACGGATCGCCGATAACGGGGCATCGCAATCCTCTGGTGATTCGAAGGGCCGGCCTTGATCGTCTGTGTCTGCAACGCGCTGAAGGAAAATCAGGTCAGGGAAGCCGCGCGCGTGACGCGCAGCGATTGCCCGGTCACCGCCTATGCGCAGTTGGGCTGCAAGCCTAAATGCGGCCAGTGCCTGCCGTTCGCGCGCGAAGTGCTGGCCAGGGAAACCAGCTTCGCCTGATGCGACTGCAAGCGATTTGCAATCGCAAACTGCTGAAATATCGCGATAAATTGCAGGCTTGATTGACGCGCCGGGCGCCATTCGGCATAGCAGCTCCACAAGATGGAGCTTTTGTCATGCGCGGCGATACCAAGGTCATCGAATATCTGAATGCGGTGCTGAAGGGCGAACTGACTGCAGTCAATCAATATTGGCTGCATTATCGGCTGCTCGACAATCTCGGCATCAAGCGGCTCGCCGACTATGAACGGCATGAATCGATCGACGAGATGCGCCATGCCGACAAGCTGATGGAGCGCATCTTCTTCCTCGACGGCCTGCCGGCGATGCAGGCGCTCAACCGCCTGCGCATCGGTGAAAATGTGCCCGAAGTGCTGCAGGCCGATCTCGACCTGGAGCATGACGCCATCGCGCTGCTGAAGGACGCCATTCCCTATTGCGAATCCGTCCGCGATTTCGTCAGCCGCGACCTGTTCGCCGAAATCCTCGCCGCCGAGGAAGAACATGTCGATTTCATCGAAACCCAGCAGACGATGATCAGCCAGATGGGCCTGCAGAATTACCTGCAGCTGCAGTCGAAGCCCGCCGAAAGCTGACCCCGGGCGACAGACGCAACAAAAAGGGGCGCGCTTCCAGTGGGAAGCGCGCCCCTCTTGCTGTCAGGCTCGCGCCTCAGCCGGCGATGGCGCCCTTGGTCGAGGCATAGAGGCCCCACAGGTCGGCGATGTCCTTCAGGCCGTTCTTTTCGCTGACGGCGGCGAAGCTCGACTTGCCGACCGCGACATTGCCGGCGTGCAGCGCGGCGATGCCCTTGAACAGCCTGGCCTGGTCGGCGTCGGCGCCATTGGCGGCGATCGCCTTGTCAAAGGCCGCCATCGCCTGCGGATATTGGCCGATGCTCAGATAGGCATTGCCGCCGCGCACCGCGGTCGCCGGCGCTGCGGCGAGCTTCGGCGCTTCCGTCGGGGCCTTGGCGGCCATGCCGCTGGCGGCCTGGGCAAGGCGCTGCGCCATGGCATCGCCACCGCCGCTGCCGCCCTTGGCCAGGGCCTGGGCTGCCGTGCCACCCTGGCCCGCGACCAGTGCCAGCTTGGCGAACTCCTGGTAATCGGCCGGACGGCTGAGCGTGCCGGTCGCCGACATCAGGTGATACAGGCCCAGCTTGGCTTCCGGTCGCATCGCATTCTGCTGGAAGTTGGTGAGCAGGGCATTCCAGCGCGCCGGCGACGAATCGACCCGGATCAGCTTGGTGGTGGTGGCCAGATAGCCCTTCTTGTCGCCGGCCTTGTACTGGGCGCCGGCGAGATTCTCGAGGTAGATCGGCTTGGGGCCGTTGGCCTTGATGAGGTTGTTGTAGGCGGTCACGGCTTCGCCATAGCGGCCCTGCTTCACCGAGGCCTGGGCGATGAGGATCTGCATGTCCTCGCCGCCGGCCTGCTTGGCCAGCGCCACGGCCTTGGAATAATTGCCGGCCTGATAATAGAGCGGCGCCAGCTGGCGCGGGCTGGCACCGGTGGCTTCCAGCGCCCTGGCGGCATCATTGTAGCGGCCGGCGCGGGTGTAGACATAGGCGGCCATCTGCGCCGACTTTTCCTTTTCTTCCGCCGTGCTGGCTGCGGCCTGGGCCTGGTTCACCGCCGCGATGGCCGCGCTGGTGTTGCCGGACTTGGCGGCCGAGGCAGCGGCGTTCAGGGCCTTGCCGACCGCCGGGGACACGGCGGCGCTGGCGGGCAGGGCGGGCAGCGCCGCCATCAGGGCCAGAGCAGCGATACGGGTGAAGGCGTAGGTCGTCGGTCGCATGAAATCCCTCTTCGCGTTGCGCAAGCCATAACGCTGCGCCGGTGATGAACGTTTCGTACCGTTTCGAATGAAGCAGTACGGCTGGCCGGGGGATGAACGGCCGCGCACCCCCCGATGCCGCAGGCGCGCTACCCTTATCCAATCGCGCGCCGTGTGCAACGCCCGAATGGCTGCGACGCCATGTTGCACCCCGCCGCCGAACCGCCTAATCGCGCCACAAGGCCGAAAGGCCATGATAGTCGGGGGAGGTCATCATCCGCGCATTCCTGTTTCCGGGGCAAGGCAGCCAGTCCGTCGGCATGGGCCGCGGCCTGGCCGAAGCCAGCCCCATCGCCCGCGCCGTGTTCGAGGAAGTCGATGAGGCGCTGGGTCAGCATCTGTCCCGCCTGATGTGGGAGGGGCCGGAAGATCAGCTGACGCTGACCGAAAACGCCCAGCCGGCGATCATGGCGGTGTCGATCGCCGCGCTGCGCGTGCTGGAGAGCGAAGGCGGCCTCAACCTGGCCGACAAGGCGGCCTATGTCGCCGGCCACAGCCTCGGCGAATATACGGCGCTGGCCGCGGCCGGCGCCCTTGGGCTTGCCCAGACGGCGCGGCTGCTGAAACTGCGTGGCCAGTCGATGCAGGCGGCGGTGCCGGTTGGCGAAGGTGCCATGGCGGCGCTGCTCGGCCTCGGCTTCGAAGCGGTGCAGTCGATCGCCGAAGAGGCGGCGCAAGGCCAGGTCTGTGCGGCCGCCAATGACAATGCCCCCGGCCAGGTCGTCGTCTCCGGCCATGTCGATGCCGTCGCCCGCGCCATGGCGCTGGCCCGCACCCGCGGTGCCCGCCATTCGGTGCTGCTGCCGGTGTCGGCGCCCTTTCACTGTGCGCTGATGCAGCCGGCCGCCGAAGCGATGGCGGCGGCGCTGGCCGACGCCGAGCTGCGCGCGCCCTTCGTGCCGCTGGTCGCCAATGTCACGGCGGCGCCGGTCACCGATCCGGGCGCGATCCGCCGCCTGCTCGTCGAACAGGTCACCGGCACGGTGCGCTGGCGCGAATCGGTGCTGGCGATGGCGGCGCTCGGCGTCACCGGCTTCGTGGAACTGGGCGGCAAGGTGTTGGCGCCGATGGTGCGCCGCATCACCCCCGATGTCCCGGTGCTGAGCGCTGGCGATATGGCCGGCGTCGAAGCGCTGGCCAAGGAGATCTGAGCATGTTCGATCTTTCAGGCATGACGGCGCTGGTCACCGGCGCCAGTGGCGGCATCGGCAGTGCTGTCGCAAAGGCATTGGCCGCCCAGGGCGCCCGCGTCGCCCTGTCCGGCACCCGCGCCGACACGCTGGAGGCGGTGCGGGCCGAGATCGGTGGCGATACCGTCGTGCTGCCCTGCAACCTGTCCGACGCCGCCGCCGTCGATGCGCTGGTGCCCCAGGCGCTGGAAGCGTTGGGTGGCCGTCTCGACATTCTCGTCAACAATGCCGGCGTCACCCGCGACAATCTCGCGCTGCGCATGAAGGACGAGGAGTGGGACACGGTCATCCGCGTCAATCTGGAAGCGGCCTTCCGCCTCGCCCGCGCCGCGCTGAAGCCGATGATGATGAAGCAGAAGTTCGGCCGCATCATTTCGGTGACCTCGGTCGTCGGCGTTACCGGCAATCCCGGTCAGGCCAATTATGCGGCGTCGAAGGCCGGCCTCATCGGCATGTCGAAGGCGCTGGCGCAGGAGGTGGCGTCGCGCAATGTCACCGTCAATTGCATCGCGCCGGGCTTCATCACCTCGCCGATGACCGATGCGCTGCCCGACGTGCAAAAGACCGCGTTGACCGGCCGCATCCCGGCCGGGCGGCTGGGCGAAGGCAGCGATATCGCTGCCGGCGTCGTCTATCTCGCCTCGCGCGAGGCCGGCTATGTGACCGGCCAGACGCTGCATGTGAACGGCGGCATGGCGATGATCTGAGGCGGCGGGCCGTCATACCCGCCTCTTGTCACAACCCTTGTGCCGGGCTATCGGCTTGCCGGTAACCAACACTGCCGCATGCAGCCGTGTGCGCAATTCGAAAGAGGGATTCCATGAGCGACGTCGCAGACCGCGTGAAGAAGATCGTCGTTGAGCATCTGGGCGTCGAAGCCGACAAGGTCACCACCGAAGCCAGCTTCATCGACGATCTGGGTGCCGACAGCCTCGACACCGTCGAGCTGGTGATGGCGTTCGAAGAAGAATTCGGTGTCGAAATCCCCGACGATGCCGCCGAAAAGATCCTGACCGTCAAGGACGCGATCGATTTCATTGGCGCCAACCAGAAGGGCTGATCCGGCGTTCCGCCGGCCGCCGGTGATACGGCAGGTTCTGAAACAGACGGGGCGGCCTTTCGCGGATATGCGAAGGGCCGTTTCGCGTTTAAGCTGACAAATCGGCCGCGAATGCAGCGGCACATTTGTTCGAGCCGCCGCAAGCGGCGCACTTGAGGAAGGAAACACTGCCGATGCGGCGGGTCGTGATTACCGGACTGGGCATGGTGACGCCGCTGGGCGCCAATGTCGAAACCGTCTGGGCGAATATCCTGGCGTCGAAATCCGGCGCTGCCACCATAACGCGCTTCGATGCGACGGATTATGCCTGCCGCATCGCCTGCGAGGTGAAACGTGGCGATGGCTCCGGCGACACCTTCAACGCCGATACGCGCGTCGATTACAAGGTGCAGCGCCAGGTCGATCCGTTCATCACCTATGGCATCGATGCCGCCGGCCAGGCGCTGGAAGACGCCGGCCTGACCGACATGAGCGAGGAAGAGCGTTTCCGCGCCGGCGCTTCGATCGGGTCCGGCATCGGTGGCCTGCCCGGCATCGAGGAAGAATCGGTGGTGCTCCACACCAAGGGGCCGCGCCGGGTTTCGCCGCACTTCGTCCATGGCCGGCTGATCAATCTGATTTCCGGCCAGGTCAGCATCAAATACGGCCTGATGGGGCCGAACCACGCCGTGGTCACCGCCTGTTCGACGGGCGCCCATGCCATTGGCGATGCCGCGCGGATGATCGCCCTCGACGATGCCGATGTCATGCTCGCCGGCGGCGCCGAAGGCGCCATCTGCCCGCTGGGTATCGCCGGCTTTTCCCAGGCCAAGGCGCTGTCGACGCATTTCAATGATGATCCGACTCGCGGCAGCCGGCCCTATGACCGCGACCGCGACGGCTTCGTGATGGGCGAAGGCGCCGGCGTCGTCGTGCTGGAAGAATATGAGCGGGCGAAGAAGCGCGGTGCCAAGATCTATGGCGAAGTCATCGGCTATGGCCTGACCGGCGACGCCTGGCACGTGACGGCGCCGCACCCGGAAGGCTCGGGTGCCTTCCGTTCGATGCAGATGGCGCTGCGCAAGGCCGGTCTCGACCCGTCCGACATCGACTATATCAACGCCCATGGCACCTCGACGCCGATGGGTGACGAGCTGGAACTCGGCGCCGTCCGCCGCCTGTTCGGCAGCGCCATCGAAACCGTCTCGATGTCCTCGACCAAATCGGCGATCGGCCATCTGCTCGGCGGCGCCGGTGCGGTCGAATCGATCTTCTGCCTGCTGGCGCTGCGCGACCAGGTGGCACCGCCGACGCTCAATCTCGACAACCCGTCTGAGGCTTGCATCGGCGTCGATCTCGTGCCGCATGTTGCGAAAAAGCGCGCCATCAAGGCGGTGCTCAACAACAGCTTCGGCTTTGGCGGCACCAACGCCACTCTGGTCATGCGCGCGGTCTGACCGGGGCGATGCCGCGCCGGATCCTGCCTGCCTTTGCGGCGCTGCTGCTGGTGGTCGGCGTGCCGCTGGCCGTGGCGCCCTGGTATGGCTGGGGGCAGGCGCCCGGCGATTCGATCAGGTTCACCGTTGCCAAGGGCGCCTCGCTGGCGACCGTCGCCAGCGATCTCAACCGCGCCGGGCTGATCGATGCGCCGCGCCAGTTCCGCCTGCTGGCCCGGCTGCTCGGTGATGATGCGCCGGTGCAGGCCGGCACCTATCGCCTGCGCCATGGCGGCGGCTGGGGTGTCTATCTGGAAACGCTGCAAAAGGGCCGGGTGGCGGCGGCAACGCTGACCATTCCAGAAGGGCTGCCCTCGATCACCGTCGCCGAACGGCTGGCGGCGCTCACCGATCTGACCGGCAAGGCCGCGGTGCCCGCGGAAGGCAGCGTGCTGCCCGATACCTATGCCTATGAACCCGGCGAGCCGCGCGCCCGCCTGCTCGGCCGCATGACCGCGGCGATGGACAAGACACTGGCCGACCTATGGGCGAAGCGCAGCAATGCCACCGTGGTGAAAACGCCGGCGGAAGCCGTGATCCTCGCCAGTATCGTTGAAAAGGAAACCGGCAAGGCCAGCGAGCGCCGCCTGATCGCCGGTGTCTATTCCAACCGGTTGCGCCAGGGCATCAAGCTGGATGCCGATCCCACCGTCATCTACCCGATCACCGCCGGCAAGCCGCTGGGCCGCCGCATCCGCCGCTCCGAGCTCGCCCGCGATACCGGCTACAACACCTATCTGAAGCCCGGCCTGCCCAAGGGTCCGATCGCCAATCCGGGCCGCGACAGCATCGCGGCCGTGCTCGATCCGGCGCCGACCAGGGCGCTGTATTTCGTCGCCGATGGCAGTGGCGGCCATGTCTTTGCGACGACGCTGGCCGAGCACAATGCCAATGTCGCCAAATGGTACGCGCTGCGCCGTCAGCGCGGCGAGATGTGAGCCGCAGCCCCCGGCGCCCACCGGCCAGGACGCGCCAGCCGGTCATCAAGGAACGCCGCCGCGCGCCCCGCGTCAGCCTTGCCGGCGTTTTCGGTCGCATCATCGCCGTGCTCGCCCTGCTCTGGGCCGGCGGGTTCATCCTGTTCAGCCTGACGCTGCCGCACCCGGCGCCGATCGCGACGCGCAGCGATGCCGTCGTCGTGCTGACCGGTGGCGGCGGCCGGCTGGCGCGCGGCCTGGCCGTGCTGGAGGCCGGCAGCGCCCGCCGCATGCTGGTGTCGGGCGTCGGCCGCCAGACGACGCGCAAGCAGCTGGCGGCGGCGGCGGGGCTGGACCTGCCGCGGTTGAAGACCACCGATCTCGGCTATGAAGCCGTCGACACCAGGTCCAATGCCGAGGAAACCGCGCGCTGGGTCAAGCGTTATGGCTTTCACTCGCTCCGACTGGTGACCTCCACCGGCCATATGCGGCGGGCGCGGCTGGAGCTGGCACGGGTGCTGCCCGCCGATGTCATCGTCATTCCCGACGCCGTGCCCATCGAACCCAAGGCCCCCAGCATCGCCACCGAGTACAGCAAATATCTGTTGCGCCGCGCCGCGCTCGCGCTGGGGGCGGTGTGATGCAGCCCTTGTTCACGCTGGTCGCATTGCTGCGCTCGCTGCTCTTCACCATCGCCTTCTACGGCGGCTCGCTGATCATCGTGCCGCTGGTGCTGGTCACCGGCCGACTATGGCCGCAGCGGCTGCTGTTCATCGGGCCAAAGCTCTGGGCCGGCTGGTTCTATCTCTGCGCGCGCTGGATCGTCGGCATCCGGCTGGTCGTTGACGGCGATATCCCGCCGGGGCCGCAGCTGTTCGCGCTGAAGCATGAATCGGCCTATGAAGCGATCATGACCCTGTGGTGGTTCGCCCGCCCCGCCGTCGTCATGAAGGCCGAGCTGAAGCAGATCCCGATCTGGGGCGCGGCGTCCGACCGGCAGGGTTCGATCTGGGTCGATCGCGACGGCTCCGCCACCATGCTGCGCGCCATGATGAAGGCGGCGCAGGCGGCGGTGAAAGCCGGCCGGCCAGTGGTGATCTTTCCGGAAGGCACAAGGGTGGCGCGCGGCACCCAGCCGCCGCTCGCCGCCGGTTTCGCCGGGCTCTACAAGATGCTGAAGCTGCCGGTGGTACCGATCGCGCTCGATACCGGCAAGGTCTGGCCCAAGGCGTTCATCAAATATCCCGGCACCGTGCATATGAAGGTCGGCGCGCCCATCGCGCCGGGGCTGGACCGCGACGATATCGAGGCGCGGGTGCGTGCCGCGATCAACACGCTGAACGGGCCGGCGGGAGACAGGATGTGACCGGCAAGACCCGCACGCCGCTGCTGCTCAGCCTGGTGCCGCTCATCGCCGGCATCGGCCTGTATTTCTGGCTGTGGAACGGCTGGGCGGCGGACTTTGCTGCCACGCTCAGGCCCTGGCTGCCGGGCAGCAGCTTCAGTGTTACCGGCTTTCCCTATCGCATGGAGGCCAATGTCACCGCGCCGCGCTGGCAGGGTGGCGACGCCGTGGCATTGACCGCCAGCGCCGACAGCGCCCGCATCAACCGCGGCCCCTGGCAGCCCGACCTGACCGTGATCGCCAGCGAGGGTCCACGCTTTGCCGCGCGGATCAGCCCCGCGTTGCGCGTGTCGATTACCGGCGGCAGCGCGGCGAGCAGTGTCCACAGCACCGGCGGTCGGCTGGTGCGGCTGTCGAACGTCATCGCACAGGCAAATGTGCAGCTGGGGTTCCTGCCCGCCGCCCTGACTGCCGATACGCTGGAACTGCATTTGCGCGAACGCCTGGGCGCCGCAGCCCCGGGCAGCCCGACCGGGCCGGTGCGCGGCCAGCTGGTGCTGGCGGCGACGCATTTGCGTATCGGTGGCGGCGGACCGCTGGCGCTGGCCGCCGATCTGGCGGTCACCGGGCCGGCGCGGCTGACCGCCTACGACCGCTGGGCCGCCAGTGGCACCATCGAGATCGCTAGCCTGACGCTGAGCGATGCGACCGGGGAGGTGGCCAGCGGCAAGGCGACGCTGGTGCCGTTGGGGCGGACCGGTTTCCGTCTCGCCGGCACGGTGGCGACCGTCTGCCCGGCAAGTGTCGCCGCGGCGCTGACCGGGCGGCCGCCGGTGTCGGAACGCCGGTTGCGCGCGCCCGTTTCGCTGGCATTCGAGGGCAGCCATGCCGGCCTGACGGTCACTGGCGTGCCGGCGGATCTGGCGATGCGGGCGACGCGCGGACAATTGCCGCCATGCCCAGTGCTGCGCGGCAATGGCTGAGGCCGGGGGCTGAAGGCGGGCGCTTGCCGTTGCCGCCGCTGCCCGCCATATCTCCGCCATGGCTTCCCCCGAAATCGATGCGCTGACCCAGGCGCTGGCGCGACTGCCCGGCCTGGGGCCGCGCTCGGCGCGGCGGGCGGTGCTGCACCTCATCAAGCGCCGCGAGACGGCGCTGGAGCCGCTGGTGGCGGCCTTGCAGGCGGTGGCGCGCGGGCTGGTGACCTGTGGCATCTGCGGCAATGTTGATACAAGCGATCCCTGCGGTGTCTGCACCGATCCGCGCCGCGACCCGGCGCTGCTCTGCGTTGTCGAGGAGGTCGCCGATCTCTGGGCGCTTGATCGCGCGCGCTTGTTCGCCGGCCGTTACCATGTGCTCGGCGGCAAATTGTCGGCGCTGGATGGGGTGCGGCCGGAGGATCTGGCCATCGAGGCGCTGGTCACGCGTGTCGCTGCCGGCGGCATTGCCGAGGTGGTGCTGGCGATGAACGCCACGCTCGAAGGCCAGACGACGATGCATTATGTCGCCGAGCGGCTGGCCGGGCTCGATGTGCGCGTCATGCAGCTGGCGCACGGCCTGCCGGTCGGCGGGGAACTCGATTATCTCGACGAGGGCACGCTGGCGCTGGCGCTGCGCGCGCGGCGGCTGGTGGAATAGCCCCCTCCCTCCCCCTTGCGGGGAGGGCGACTCGGGCCCAGCCCGAGCGGGGTGGGGGTTTCTCATGTGCCCGCGTGCGGACCCCCACCCCGCTCGCTGCGCGAGTCGCCCTCCCCGCAAGGGGGAGGGAGGGGGTTTCTTGACCCCGGCGCTGCCAATCCCTACCTGACCCGCCATGGCCATTCTCGACATCATCGAAACCCCGGACGCGCGGCTGCGGGTCATTTCCAAGCCCGTCGCCGAGGTGACCGACGCGCACCGCACGCTGATCGCCGACATGTTCGAAACCATGTACGACGCGCCCGGCATCGGCCTTGCCGCCATCCAGGTCGGCGTGCCGGAGCGTATTCTGGTCATCGATCTGCAGCGCCCGGCCGATCCCGATGCCGCTGAACCGGACAGCGAGGAAGCCGCCGCGAAGATCCAGTGGATCAAGGACCCCAAGGTGTTCATCAACCCCGAGATCCTGTGGGAGTCGGAGGAAATGGGCGTCTACAACGAAGGCTGCCTGTCCGTCCCTGAAATGTATGCCGATGTCGATCGTCCGGCCCGCATCCGCGCCCGCTGGCTCGACGAACAGGGCGCCGCGCATGAAGAGGAACTCGACGGCCTGCTGGCGACCTGCCTGCAGCACGAGATGGACCATCTCAACGGCGTGCTGTTCATCGATCATCTGTCGAAGTTGAAGCGCGACATGCTGCTGAAAAAGCTGGAAAAGCTGCGCCGCCAAAAGATGTAAGCGGCCGGTAGTACGCTTTAACTTTTTCTTTACAAATTGACAAAGTTTACAGATCGGACCGCTGTCCGGCGGTTGCGGCGATGTAGCTCATTCGCCCCCCTTCGCTATGATCGATCGCAATCTGGTTGAAGCGCTTCGTCATGCTGAACTTGTTTCAGCATCCACCTTACCGACGGGACACGCTTTCCCGCATCACAATGGATGCTGAAACAAGTTCAGCATGACGAGTCCACTCGAAAGAAATCGGGTCCAGCAATGTCAAAGAGCCGATAGCGTTATCAACCCTATCAGATCGCCAGCCTGTAGGACAGGCGCACCGCCGGGTGCCCGCCACCGCTACGTCCCCGGATGCAGCCGCTTCCACCGGGCATCTACCGCCGCCTGCGGGCTCTTCACGCCGCGCGCCACCAGCGTCAGCCCTTCCAGTGCCGGCACATCGGCCTGCAACAGGCGCGACCGCCAGCGATAGCCGATGTCATACAGTGCCGTATCGGTGCGGCGGGTGCCGTCGTCGATGTAATCGGTGACGATCACCACCGGCAGGCGGCCCCGACCGTTCTCGACATGCGCGGCACTGTGCAGGGCGTCGGCGAACCAGCCAGCCTCGATATGCGGATTGCCGACGGTTTCCGCCTTGTCGACCGCCAGTGGCGACGGAAAGATCACGGTCTGGGTCTGGATGATGCGGCCGCTGTCCGGGCTGGCGATGGCGAGGCTGCGCCCCTCATCCTCGGCGCGGGCGGTGAGCAGCAAAGCTTTGCTGGGCGCCTTGGCTCGAGCCGCCGCTTCGGCGCGGGTTTCGGCGCGGTCCTGATGCGAATCCCACAGGCTGGCCGCCGAAATCACCAGGGCCAGCACGCCAACGATCTCGCCGATGGTCAGCCAGCGGCGGCGGCGGGCGGCGGGGGTTTCGTCGGCCATGGCCGTCAGCCGCGGGGGGTGGCGATCGCCGCCAGGATCATCGCCGCCACGTCTTCCGGCGGCTTGACCGTGGCTGGGTCCTCGCCGGGAAAGGCGCGGGCGCGCATGGCGGTGCGGGTGGCACCGGGGTCGATGACATGGGTGCGGATGGGGGTGACGGCGGACACTTCCGCGCCATAGGTCGCCACCAGATTGTCGAGCGCCGCCTTCGACGCTGCATAGGCGCCCCAATAGGCGCGCGGGCGGGCGCCGACCGAGGAGGTGATGGCGACGACATCGGCGGCGGCGCTCTGGCGCAGCCAGGGGTCGAAGGCGCGGATCAGCCGCCAGTTGGCGGTCAGGTTCAGCGCCATCACCTTGTCCCATTCCTTTGTGTCGAGGTGCGGCACCGGCGCCAGCGTGCCGAGCATGGCGGCGTTCAGCACCAGAACATCGAGGCGCTGCCAGCGCGCGCCAATGGCGGCGGCGAGCCGGTCGATGGCGTCATAGTCGCTAAGGTCGAAGGGCGCGATGGTGGCGGTGCCGCCCGCCCCGTGAATGCGCCCTTCGGTTTCGGCGAGGCGGTTCTCGTCGCGCGCCGTCAGCACGACATGGTGGCCGGCGGCGGCAAGCGCGAGCGCGGTGGCGGCGCCGATGCCGCGGCTGGCACCGGTGACAAGGGCGAGGGGCTTGGTCGTGTCGGTCATCGGGGTCCTGCAAGTGGCTCCCGGCGGGGAGATCAAGGGGGAATTAGGGAGGTTTCGGGAGAATTGGGGAGTGTGGCCGGCAACGGCAAGGGCGTTACCCCCACCCCGCTCGGGCTGCGCCCGAGTTACCCTCCCCGCAAGGGGGAGGGAGCAGGTTCAGATCACCCGTTCGGCGAGCAGGCTCAGCTGGTCGGGCACTTCGACATCCTCCTGGTCGGTCAGCCGGGTCGGATAGTCGCCGGTGAAGCAGGCGTCGCAATATTGCGGGGCCTCATCCACCCGCGACGCTTCGCCGAGCGCGCGGTAGAGGCCGTCGATGCTGAGGAAGGCCAGGCTGTCGACCTTGATGTAATCGGCCATGCGCGCGACATCCATCTGCGCCGCCAGCAGCTTCGATCGTTCCGGCGTGTCGACGCCATAATAGCAGCTGTGCCGGGTCGGCGGGCTGGCGATGCGCATGTGCACCTCCTCCGCCCCGGCATCGCGCAGCATCTGGACGATCTTCAGCGATGTGGTGCCACGCACGATCGAATCATCGATCAGCACGATCTTCTTGCCGTCGATCATGGCGCGGTTGGCATTGTGCTTCAGCTTGACGCCCAGATTGCGGATCTGGTCGCCGGGCTGGATGAAGGTGCGGCCGACATAATGCGAGCGGATGATGCCGAGTTCGAAGGGAATGCCCGATTCCTGGGCATAGCCGATGGCCGCCGGCGTGCCGCTGTCGGGCACCGGCACCACCATGTCGGCAGCAACGCCGCTTTCGCGGGCCAGTTCGGCACCGATCGACTTGCGCACCTGATAGACGCTGGAGCCATCGACCATCGAATCGGGCCGGCTGAAATAGACATGCTCGAAGATGCAGGGCCGCGGCCGCTGCTCGGCAAAGGGCCGGATCGAGCGCAGGCCGCGCGGGGAAATGATGATCATCTCGCCGGGTTCGACCGCACGCAGGAAGGTGGCACCTACGACATCGAGCGCCACGGTTTCGGAGGCGAGGATATAGGTGTCCCCCAGCCGCCCCAGCACCAGCGGCCGCACGCCCAGCGGGTCGCGGCAGGCCAGCATGCCTTCGGGCGTCAGGCAGAGCAGCGAATAGGCGCCCTCCACCCGCTTCAGCGCGTCGATGAAGCGGTCGAGCAGGGTGCGATAGCTGGAGGTGGCGACGAGGTGGATGATGACCTCGGTATCGCTCGTCGACTGGAAGATCGAGCCGCGGCGCACCAGGTCGCGGCGCAGCGCCATGGCGTTGGAGATATTGCCATTGTGGCAGATGGCGAAGCCGCCCGACGAGAGTTCGGCGAACAGCGGCTGCACGTTGCGCAGCGCGGTTTCGCCCGTCGTCGCATAGCGGTTGTGGCCGATGGCGATGTCGCCCTTCAGCTTCCTGATGACTTCGTCCGAATCGAAATTGCCCGCCACATGCCCCATGGCGCGATGGGTGTGGAAATTGGCGCCATCGAAGGTGGTGATGCCTGCCGCCTCCTGGCCGCGATGCTGCAGGGCGTGCAGGCCGAGCGCCACCAGCGCCGCCGCGCCATCGGCGCCATAGACACCGAACACGCCGCATTCTTCATGCAGATGATCGTCTTCCCACGGTTGGGTGGTCAGCATCTCGTCCATTGGTGAAACAGCCTCGTCAGCGCCGCGCCTGGCCGCCATATAGGAGCGTGGAACCCGTTTGTCGCCCCCATAACCGCCACGGAACTGTCATATGAGCCACGCCGCCGACACCAGCCTGCACCTGTCGCCCCGCTGGGACGCGCACGGCCTGATCACCGCCGTCACCAGCGATGCCACCACGGGCGAGCTGCTGATGGTCGCCCATATGAACGCCGATGCGCTGGCGGCGACGCTGGCGACCGGCGAGGCGCATTACTGGAGCCGCAGCCGGCAGGAACTGTGGCACAAGGGTGCGACATCGGGCGCCACGCAGCGGGTCGTCGAAATGCGCATCGATTGCGACCAAGACGCGATCTGGCTGAAGGTCGAACCAGCGGGGCCGGCCTGCCACACCGGCGAACGCAGCTGCTTCTATCGCCATGTCACCGATGGCGGGCTGGTGCGCGACCCACCGGCCTGATGCGAGTGCCATGGCTATCGACCATCAATAAATGGCCTCCGGCGGCTGGGGCCGTAGGCCCCAGACCCCATTTCGCAAAGATTTTGCCTGGAAAGCCGCCTGTGGTTCTTGCGGCAGCCAATAAATGGGGTCTGGGGCCTAAGGCCCCAGCCGCCGGAGGCTCTGTCGTCAGCCAATGTGTTATCTCTGCCGTGATTTCGAACAGCTCCGCCCGCCGCCCCGCTGATTGACTTGCCCCGGTGATTCGGCGACCTCTGGCCGCCGGGGGAGACATGGACATGACCAACGAGAGCGGTGCGCCGGCGCGCATCATCGACATCGCATTGCGGCTCGGGCTGCTCGCCGTGCTGATCCTCGCCTGTCTGCGCATCATCCAGCCCTTTGTCGGTGTGCTGCTCTGGTCGGTGCTGCTGGCGGTGATGCTGGCGCCGGTGCATCGCTGGCTGATCGGCAAGGGGCTGGCCAACAGCCGCAGCGCCACGCTGATCGGCGTCGGCGGGGTCGCCGTGCTGGCGGTGCCGGCGGCGCTGGTGGCGAGCTCGCTGATCGGCTCCATCGCCGATATCGTCGCCGCGCACCATAATGGCCCGATCGCCATCCCGCCGCCGCCGGCCGGCCTTGCCGATTGGCCGCTGATCGGTGCCAAGGCGGTGGCCTTGTGGACGCAGGCGCAGAGTGATCTGCCGGCGCTGCTGCAATCCAATGCCGACACGGTGAAATCGGTGGTGCTGTGGCTGGCGGGGCAAGCCGGCGGCATCGCCGCGACGCTGGGGGTGTTCATCGGCGCGCTGGCGCTGGCGGCGGTGCTGCTCGCCTATGGCGAGCGGCTGGCGCCACAGGTGCGTTCGATCTTCGTGCGGGTGACCGGCGATGCGGCACGCGGCGAGCGCCTGCTGCTGCTCAGCGCCGCCACGGTGCGCGGCGTGCTGCAGGGCGTCGTCGGCGTGGCGCTGATCCAGGCGCTGCTGCTCGGCATCGGCTTTTTTGCCGGCGGCGTGCCCTTTGCCGGGGCGCTGACGCTGGCGGTGCTGCTGTTCGGCATCCTGCAACTGCCGGCGCTGCTGTTCAGCCTGCCGGCCATCGCCTGGGCCTGGTCGCACCTCGGCAGCACCGCGGCGGCGGTGTTCACGGTGTGGATGCTGGTCGCCGGCCTTGCCGACAATGTGCTGAAACCGCTGATGCTGGGCCGGGGGCTGGAGGTGCCGATGCCGGTCATCCTCGTCGGGGTCATCGGCGGCATGCTGGCCGATGGGCTGGTCGGGCTGTTCGTCGGGCCGGTGCTGCTCGGCGTCGGCTATGTGCTGTTCAACGACTGGCTGGCGCAGGCGCCCGAATGATGGTGCTGCTGCTCGTCGGGCTGGCGATGACGGCCTTCTGCCTCGGCCTGCAGGCCGGGTCCGCCTATCTGGCGCAGCGCTATTTCGTCCATGCCCGGCACAAGGCGACGCGGCGGCGCATCGGGCAGGGCTATCTGCGCATCAGCATCGTCATGGTGCTGCTGATGCTCGGTATCGTCGTGCAGATGGCGGTGTGGGCGGCGCTGTACCGGCTGGGCGGCCTGTTCGCCAGCACCGAGGAGGCGATGTATTTCTCGGGCGTGACCTTCACCTCGCTGGGCTATGGCGATGTCGTCATCCATGACCATGCCCGCTTTCTGGCGCCGATGGAGGCGGCCAACGGCCTGATGATGTTCGCCATCGTGACCGCGGTGCTGATCGGCGTGATCCAGCGTGAGGCGAAGCCGGGGGAATAGGAGCGCGGACTCCCTCCCCCTTGCGGGGAGGGCGACTCGCGAAGCGAGCGGGGTGGGGGTCACACGCTCCGAAACGCGGAAACCCCCACCCCGCTCGGCTGCCGCCGAGTCGCCCTCCCCGCAAGGGGGAGGGGGGGGGAGGGAGGTTGTTGCGCCTTGACCCTTACGTTAACGTCAACTAGACTGCGACGCCATGTCCGACCTGCTCCACAGCTTTGCCACGGTGCCGCAGCCGGCGCCCGCCTGCGGCTCGGAAAGCTTCACGATTACCGAGCTGGCGCTGGCCTTCAACGTCACGCCGCGCGCCATCCGTTTCTATGAGGATCAGGGCCTGATCGCGCCGGAGCGGCAGGGCCAGAACCGCGTCTATTCGCGCCGCGACCGCGCCCGGCTGGCCTGGATCCTGCGCGCCAAGAATGTCGGCTTCAGCCTCGCCGAAATCCGCGAGATGATCGACCTCTACGATTTGGGCGATGGCCGCTCGACCCAGCGGCGGGTGACGCTGGACAAATGCCGCGCCCGTATTGCGGCGCTGGCCGAACAGCGCGCCGATATCGATGCGACGATCGAAGAACTGCAATCTTTCTGTGCGCTGGTTGAAACCGTGACGCCCAAGGCGACGAACCAGTAACCGTCAACCGATCAGGAACACCCCATGCCCGCCTATCGCGCTCCCGTGCAGGACACGCAGTTCGTCCTCGATGCCGTCGTCGGTCTCGATCGCTATGCCAATCTGCCGACCTTTGCCGATGCCAGCCCCGATGTGGTGAAGGCCATATTGGAGGAAGGCGGCAAATTCTGCGAGCAGGTGCTGGCGCCGATCAACCTTTCCGGCGACATCGAAGGCTGCACCCGCCACGACGATGGCAGCGTGACGACGCCGGCCGGGTTCAAGGCGGCCTATCAGCAGTTCATGGACGCCGGCTGGGGTACGCTGATGGCCGATCCGGAATGGGGCGGCCAGGGCCTGCCTTATGTGATCGGCACGGCGTTTTCGGAGTACATGTCCTCGTCGAACATGGCGTTCGGCATGTACCCCGGCCTCAATGAAGGCGCGCAGGCGGCGATCGAGGCGGTGGGCAGCCATGAACAGAAGGCCAAGTATCTGCCCAACATGGTGCAGGGCCGCTGGACCGGCACGATGAACCTGACCGAGCCGCATTGCGGCACCGACCTCGGCCTCATCCGTACCCGCGCCGAGCCGCAGCCGGATGGCACCCACAGGATCACCGGCACCAAGATCTTCATTTCGGCCGGCGAGCACGACCTCAACGACAATATCATCCATCTGGTGCTGGCCAAGACCACCGGCGCCCCCGACAATGTGAAGGGCATCTCGCTGTTCATCGTGCCGAAGTTCCTCGTCAACGACGATGGCAGCCTCGGGGCGCGCAACGCGGTCAAATGCGGCTCGATCGAACACAAGATGGGCATCCACGCCAACGCCACCTGCGTGATGAATTATGACGGCGCGACCGGCTATCTGATCGGCGAGGAGAACAAGGGCCTGCGCGCCATGTTCATCATGATGAACGCGGCGCGGCTGGGCGTCGGCGTGCAGGGGCTGGCGATGGGCGAGGTCGCCTATCAGAACGCCGTCACCTACGCCAAGGACCGCATCCAGGGCCGGGCGCTGACCGGCCCGGCCGACCCCGCCGCCAAGGCCGATCCGATCATCGTCCATGCCGATGTCCGCCGCATGCTGATGGACGGCCGCGCCTTCAACGAGGGTGCGCGGGCGCTGATCCTGTGGGGCGCCCTGCAGGTCGATCTGGCGAAGAAGGCGGCGACGCCGGAAGAACGCCAGCTTGCCGATGATCTCATCTCGCTGCTCACCCCGGTCATCAAGGGCTATTGCACCGACAAGGGGTACGAGATCGCCACCGCCAGCCAGCAAGTGTTCGGCGGTCATGGCTATATCCGCGAATGGGGCATGGACCAGTTCGTCCGCGATGCCCGCATCGCCCAGATCTATGAAGGCACCAACGGCATCCAGGCGATGGACCTCGTTGGCCGCAAGCTCGGCCAGAATGGCGGGCGCGGCACCCAGGCATACCTCGCGCTGGTCAATGGCGCGCTGGCCGATGCCAAGGGTGACGAGCGGCTGAATTTCGTGTCAGCGCCGCTCGAAAAAGCGCTGGGCGACTTGCAGGCGGCGACCATGTGGCTGCTGCAGAACGGCATGACCAACCCGGACAATGCCGGCGCCGGCGCCACCGCCTATCTGCACCTGATGGGTATCGTCGCGCTGGGCCATATGTGGCTGGTGATGGCGAAGGCGGCGTTTGCCGCGCTCGATGAGGGCGCCAGCGATACCGATTTCTACACCGCCAAGCTGATCACCGCGCGCTATTATGCCGCCCGCTACTTCCCCGATGCCCGCGCGCTGCGGGCGAAGCTGGAAGCCGGCAGCGAAGCGATGATGGCGATGCCGGTGGCGGCCTTTTAACTCCCCTCCCGCTTGCGGGAGGGGCTGGGGGTGGGTGTGTGGGACCTGCAGCCAGCTCCGGTGACACGAACCCACCCCCGACCCATCCCGCAAGCGGGAAGGGAGAAGAAGGACAAGACCATGGCCGAAGCCTATATCTACGACGCCGTCCGCACCCCCCGCGGCAAGGGCCGCAAGGACGGCAAGCTGCACGAGATCACGCCGATCCAGCTGGCGACGCAGGTGCTGCAATCGGTGCGCGACCGCACCCGGATCGACACGGCCGATGTCGATGACGTCGTCTTCGGCTGCGTCTCGCCGGTCGGCGAGCAGGGCAGCGACATTGCCCGTGTCGCCGTGCTGAATGCCGATTATGCCGAAACCACTGCCGGCGTGCAGATCAACCGCTTCTGTGCCTCCGGCCTCGAAGCCGTCAACATGGCCGCCGCCAAGGTGATGACCGGCGAAGCGATGTTCGCCATCGGCGGCGGTGTCGAGAGCATGAGCCGCGTGCCGATGGGCAGCGATGGCGCCGCCTGGGCGATGGACCCGGCGGTCGCCTACAAGACCTATTTCGCGCCGCAGGGCATCGGCGCCGACCTGATCGCCACGAAATATGGCTTCAGCCGCAATGATGTCGATGCCTATGCGATGGAATCGCAGCGCCGCGCCGCCCAGGCGTGGAACGAGGGCCGCTTCAAGAACAGCGTTATCGGCGTCAAGGATGTCATCGGTGAAATCGTGCTGGCGCATGACGAGCATATGCGCCCGCAGACCGACATGCAGTCGCTGGGCAGCCTCGCCCCGGCCTTTCAGGCGATGGGCGAGCAGATGCCGGGCTTCGATGCCATCGCGCTGATGCGCTACCCCGAAATCGAGAAGATCGACCATGTCCACCATGGCGGCAATTCCTCGGGCATCGTCGATGGTGCTGCCGCGGTGCTGGTCGGGTCGAAGGAAATGGGCGAGAAATATGGCCTGAAGCCACGCGCCCGCATCCGCGCCATGGCCAGCATCGGTTCGGAACCGATGATCATGCTGACCGGGCCGGAATTCGTTGCCGCCAAGGTGCTGCAGCGCGCCGGCATGAGCAAGGACGACATCGACCTGTTCGAGCTGAACGAGGCGTTCGCGAGCGTGGTGTTGCGCTACATGCAGGCGCTCGACATCAGCCATGACCGCATCAACGTCAACGGCGGCGCCATCGCCATGGGCCATCCGCTCGGCGCCACCGGCGCGATGATCCTCGGCACCGTGCTCGACGAGCTGGAGCGCACCGGCAAGGGCACCGCGCTGATCAACCTGTGCGTCGGCGCCGGCATGGGCACCGGCACGATCATCGAGCGGATCTGACCCACCTCTCCCCCTCCCTGCAAGGGAGGGGGCCGGGGGGAGGGTCCTCCCCCCAGGTGCCCACCCTTCCGCCAAAGCCGAAACAGCAACCCTCCCCCCAGGTGCACACCCTTCCGCCAAAGCCGTAACAGCAACCCTCCCCCCAGCCCCCTCCCTTGCAGGGAGGGGGAGTGAAGGATGAAACAATGACCGATACCGCCATCCACCAGGACCTCGATGCCGATGGCATCCTCACCCTCACCATCGACGTGCCCGGCCTGTCGATGAACGTCATCACCGGCGAGGTCACCCGCGACCTTGGCCTCG
>NKIQ01000051.1 GCA_002256005.1 Alphaproteobacteria bacterium PA4
CACGCTGATCCACACCGTACGCGGCGCCGGATACCGGCTCGGCGCCGGGGAATAGCCCGCCGCCAGTGCTCAAATTCTGGCGCTCCTCGACCGCAAGGTTCATCACGCTTGTGTTCGGGATCGAGCTGATTCTGGCGGCCGGCATGACGCTCACCTTGCGGGTGCTGACGCGGGCCGAGTTGGAACGCGATGCTAAAAGCTATGCCGCGCAGCTGACGCAAGAGCTTGGGCCTGTCTATCAGAAACAGGGCAAGGAAGATTTCCAGAAGCTGGCGGCGCTCCGCATCCTGTTTTCCGAAGGGCGCGCGGCCGTCATTTTGATGGTCGACCCCAAAGGCAAGCCTGTGGCAGGCAATTTGCAGGGCTGGCCCCCAGCGCCAAGCCGGGATGGAGCGAGATTGAGCTGTACCGCCACGGTTCCGGGACGCCCGAACAGATGGGCATTCTCGTCACCAACATGCCCGATGGATCGCGCCTGCTGACCGGGCAGATCATCGAGAATGACCGGCGCCTCTCGCGAATTGTTGATCGTGCGACGGGCACGGCGTTGATCTTCGGCCTGCCCTTGGCGCTCTTTGCTGCCTTTGCTGCCTTTGCTGCCGTCCGCATCATCAATGCGCGGGTCAATGATATTGGCGAAACCGCCAAGGCCGTGAGTGCAGGCCAATTGTCGCAGCGCGTCTGGCTGGATGGCAGCGGCGACACCTTTGACCGGCTGGCCGCCACACTCAACGCCATGCTGGAACGTATTGAGGCGCTGATTTCTGAGTTGCGGATTGTGACCGATGGGCTGGCGCATGATTTGCGCTCTCCCCTCACCCGGCTGAAGGTGCGCCTAGAACGCGCGCAAGTGGAGGATGATGAGGAGTCGTTGCGCACCGCCATCACCCTTGCGGGCGAAGAGACGGACCGGCTGCTCGGCATGCTGACCACGGCGCTCCAGATCAGCCGCGCCGAAGCCGGCATCGGCCGCGACCGTTTCATCGCCACCGATGTCGATGCGCTGATTGCCGATATCGTCGAAGTGTTCGGCCCCTCCGCCGAGGACCAGGGCCTGGCGCTGACCGTCGCCGGCGCATCCGTCGGCAGCGCCCGGCTGCACCGCGACCTGGTCCAGCAGGCGCTGTCCAATCTGGTCGAAAACGCGCTGCATTACGCCGATGGCGCGAGCGGCATCACCGTCGGCGCCCATGTCGCGGCCGATCAGCTTGTCCTCACCGTCGCCGATGATGGCATCGGCATCCCCGCCGATCGCCGCGACGACGCGCGCCGCCGCTTCGTCCGCCTTGATCCCTCCCGCCATGCCAGCGGTGCGGGGCTGGGGCTGGCTCTGGTTGAAGCGGTGGTGCGGCTGCACGATGGCGAATTGCGGCTGGTGGACAACGCGCCGGGGCTGCGGGTGGAGATGGTGCTGCCGGTGGCTGCGGCCTTGTCCGGCTGATGGTCCCGGCACATCCTGTCCGAATGACTGGCGGTCGTTTTTGGGGATCTGGCCGGGGCGACGCGCCGCCGGCCGGCCTGTGGCAGGGCCGCCTTTATTGCCGCCTGCTCATGCCGGCCCGCGGGTGCTGACCGCCGCAATCGCTGCCAGCAGCATCGCCACCGTCAGGTCCGTCACGGCGTCCACATCGGCGCCGGTGCGGTGCAACAGGTCGCCGGCGCCGCCGGTCAGGCCCATCAGGATGGCGGCGATGGTGGCGGCCCGGGCCGGCGGGGTACCATATTCGCGGGTGATGGCGCGGGCGAAGAAATCCGCGGTCATGCGGCGGCTGGCCTCGTCGGCTTCGATGGTGCTGGCAACGGCAGGTTCGCGCAGCAGCCGCTGGATCAGCACGCCATGCGTTGCGACATGGGCGAGATAGGCGCGGGTGGTGGCACGGACGAGATCGACGAAGTCGCCGGCGCTGGCCGCGGCGGCGGCGCCTTCGGCTTCGAAACAGGCCACCGTGCGTCGCAGCAGCGCCGACAGCAGCGTACTGCGGCTGGAAAAATAATTGTAGACCAGCGCCTTGGAGATGCCGGCGGCGCGCGCCACCGCTTCCATCGACACGGCGGAGACGCCGTCGGCCATCACCATGGCCGCAGCGGCGTCGAGGATCTCGTCGCGGCGCGCGGCGGGATCGAGGCGGCGGCGAGGCGGCGGCTTGGTCATTAAGGATGCAGCGTCGCAAAAATGGCGCGTGCGGGCAAGCGACGGGGGCGCTGGCGATCATGGTGCAGCTTGCCCGCACGGGCGACTTCGCCCAAGACTATGGCCTGTGTTTCAACAAGGCAGCGTGCCGGGTGGTGCGGTGCTGCTGGCAAGGATGCTGACGATGACCCCTGTGCTGCAGGCGCGTTCGCCATGGGCGTGAAGCTGTCGATTCTGGCGCTGCTGCTGGCCGTGGCGGCCCCGGTCGCCGCGCGCGCCCCGAGTCTGGTCCCCGCCGATGCGCCGGAACGCAGCGCCCCCGGTCCGCTGCCGGTCGGCGTCCGCGAACTGCGCTTCGCGGCGGCGCCCGGCCGCACGCTGGGGCTGACGCTCTGGTATCCGGCAGCGGCCGCCAGCGCCCCGACCCGCTATCCGCACCAGATCGTCAATCCGCCCGCCGGCGTGCCCGAAATGATGATTTTCGAAGGCACGGCCAGCGCCGATGCGGCGCCCGCCGCCGGCCCCCGCCTGCCGTTGCTGCTGTTCAGCCATGGCCTTGGCCGCTGGTCGACGGCGATGAGCGGCATGGCCGAGAACATGGCCTCGCGCGGCTATGTCGTCGCCAGCATCGACCATGACGACCAGGGCGCGCAGGACCCGGCGAAATGGCTGCAGGTGTTCGCCACCGCCTTTGTGCGCCGCAGCGCCGACCAGCGCGCCGCCATCGCCTGGTTGCAGGGCTTTGCCCGGGGCAAGGACCCGCTTGCCGCGCGCATCGACGCGACCAACATCGCCGTCATCGGCTATTCGATGGGCGGCTATGGCGCGCTGGCCACCGGCGGCGCCGGCTATGCCCGCTCGGGGCCGATGGTCGACAAGGTGCCGGCGGGCAGCATGGACGCGGTGCTGGAAGGCGCCGGGGCCGATCCGGCGGTGAAGGCGCTGGTGCTCCTGGCGCCCTGGGGCGGCGGTGCCGATGTGCGGGCCTGGACGCCGGCGGCGCTGGCCAGCGTCCGTGCCCCCAGCCTGTGGGTGATGGGCGATCAGGATGATGTGGCGATGTCGGCCGGCATCCGCTGGCTGCACGATGCCGCCGTGCACAGCGACCGCCGCCTGATCGTCTTTGCCAATGCCCGCCACAATGTCGGCGGCAACCCGCCGCCGGCGGCGGCGCCCGATACCGGCCGGCTGCGCGACATGCTGGACGAGGCGGCGTGGCGCAAGGACATGATGGACGCCATCATCTTCCGCCAGATGGGCGCCTTTCTCGATCTGACGCTGAAGGGCGATGCGAGCGCGGCGCAATGGCTGGATGCGGATGACAAGGGCGCGCTGAAGGGCTTTCAGAAGCGCTGGCAGCTGGGGCTGACGGCGACGCACACGCCGGCGCGATAGCGCCGGGTCAGGCGCCGTCGCGCGCCAGCGCCGCCAGCACGCCGCCGACCATCTGGTCGATGAACAGCGCCAGATCGGCGTCACCGATACCTTCGAAGCGCATCAGCGCCAGCGTATGGGCGCCGCCGACGAACAGCCGCGCCGCCGAACGGCTGCGGCGGTCGGGCGTGGCATCGGCGACCAGCACGGCTTCGACCATGGCCTGCAGCCGCTGTTGCAGCGCCAGGAACTGCGGCCAGACATCGGTCCTGACGCCGCTGCTCCAGTCCAGCCAGACGCGGACGCTGTCGGGCTGGTCGCGCGCCATGTCGGCGGTGTGCCGGGCCAGCCGGGCGAGCGTTGCCGGCATCGGGGCAGGGGTCGCCAGTGCGCCGGTCACCATGTCGACGATCGCCGCCGCCACCGCCGCCAGCACGGCATCGACCAGATCGGCGCGGGTGCGGAAATAGGCATAGACGGCGGACACCGAGACGCCGGCGCGGGCCGCGACCTGGGCCTGGGTGGCGCGGGCGATGCCATGCTCGGCAAAGCAGGCGATGGCATGGTCGACGAGCTGGGCGCGGCGCGCTGCGGGCAGCAGGCGGGTGCGGGCGGGCTTCATCGGGGGTTGGTTTCTAGCATGGCGCGGACCTGCTCGAGTCGATTGCGTTGAAGTGAAGTCGGCACTGGCCCGCTCCCCCGCCCGCGATAGAGGTCGCATCCGCTCCGGGCCACCCACCAAGGATAATCCAGAAGGGTGGCCGGGCGGGGG
>NKIQ01000024.1:0-43937 GCA_002256005.1 Alphaproteobacteria bacterium PA4
GCGGCTGCGCGGATGGCGCCATGATCGCCGCTGCCGCGCTGTTCTGCTCGCCGGTCGGCATGCTGGTGATGACGCCGATCGTCGCCGCCGCCGGCCGCGCGGCTGCGACCCTGTTCCTGGCGGGGGGGTGAGCGCCTGGCTGGCGCTTGCGGCATGACAGTTGGAGATGCCTCCGGCGGCTGGGGCCATAGGCCCCAGACCCCATTTTCATTGTCGTGCCCTGAAGACCGCACGTCGCGCATCAGTCTGCCCCAACAAATGGGGTCTGGGGCCTGCGGCCCCAGCCGCCGGAGGCACCCTGTCTTCGGCCCCCAAGCATGACGCCCGCCTTCACCCATCTCGCCACGGTGGGTTCGACGAATGACTGGCTGCTGACGCGCGCCGAGACGCTGCCCGATGGCCATTGGGTGATCGCCGATCGCCAGACCGCCGGGCGCGGCCGCCGCGGGCGGGTGTGGAACGATGGTGCCGGCAATCTGATGGCGTCGGTGCTGGTGCGCAGCGGTGGCCCGGTGCAGCAACTGTCGTTCGTCGCGGCGCTGGCGTTACACGGCGCAATCACCAATTTCCTCCCCCGTGAGGGGGAGGAGAGGTTGGTCCTCAAATGGCCCAACGATGTGCTGCTGGACGGCGTGAAGGTCTCCGGCATCCTGCTGGAGCGGGCCGGTGATGCGCTGGTTATCGGCTTCGGCGTCAACATCGCCAGCCATCCCGAGGGCACCGAGCGGCCGGCGACCTCGCTCACCGCCGCCGGGCTGGATGCGCCGGAACCGCTGACCCTGCTTGCGCCGCTGATGGACTACTTCGCGCATTGGCGTGGCGTCTGGGCCGCGCGGGGCTTTGCGCGCGTCCGCACCGCCTGGCTGGCGCAGGCCAGCGGGCTGGGCGGGCGCATCCTGGCGCGGCTGGGGCAGGAGGATGTGCCCGGGCTTTTTGACGGTCTGGATGATGATGGCGCGCTGCGCCTGCGGCTTGACGATGGCAGCGTGCGTGCCATCCATGCCGGCGAAGTCTTTGCGCTGTAACGGGGGAGGGGGCCATGCTGCTCGCCATCGATGTCGGCAACACCAACATCGTCTTTGCCATCTGCGATGGTGACGACATCAAGTGGCGCTGGCGCATCTCCACCGATGGCCAGCGCACCGCCGATGAATATGCCGTGTGGCTGCACCAGCTGATGCAGCTGGAAGGCGTGGAGCGCACGCTGATCGATGCCGCGATCATCGCCACCGTGGTGCCGCCGACGCTGTTCAACCTGCAGCGCCTGTGCCGCAAATATTTCGATGTCGAGCCGCTGGTGGTGGCGGTGGGCAACGTCAATCTGGGCCTGCGCATTGACCTGCCCAATCCGGCGGAGGTCGGCGCCGACCGGCTGGTCAACTCCATCGCCGCGCATGCGGCCCACGCGGGCAACCTCGTCATCGTCGATTTCGGCACAGCGACGACGTTCGATGTCGTGTCGGGCGATGGCGCCTATCAGGGCGGCGTCATCGCGCCCGGCATCAACCTTTCGATGGATGCGCTCTACATGGCTGCGGCCAAGCTGCCCCGCATCGCCGTCGAGCCGCCCACCGATGGTGGTGGCAATGAATTGGGCGTCATCGGCAAGGGCACGGTGCACGCCATGCAGTCCGGCGTGTTCTGGGGTTATGTCGGCCTGATTGAAGGTTTGCTGAAACGCATTACATCAGAGATCGTTGGGCCGGTGACGGTGATCGCCACGGGCGGACTTGCCACATTGTTCAACCGCCACACATCCGCCATCGACCATGTCGATGGTGATTTGACGATTCGCGGCCTCGTCCGCATCCACGCCCTGAATTCAGGGCAAACAAGCAAGCCCTGAGTTTGGGGCCAACAGAAAAGAATTGAATGAAACCCGGTAAAGAACTGATTTTCCTGCCTTTGGGCGGGTCTGGCGAGATTGGCATGAACGTCAATCTCTATGGCTGCAACGGCAAATGGGTGATGGTCGATCTCGGCATGACCTTTGCCGACCCGTCCTACCCCGGCGTCGAACTGGTGCTGCCGGACCTGAGCTTCATCGAGGACCGCGCGAGTGACCTGCTCGGCATCGTGCTGACGCACGGCCATGAGGATCATATCGGCGCCATTCCCTATCTCGCCAATGATCTCGGCGTGCCGCTCTATGCCACCCCCTTCACCGCCGGCCTCATTGCCAAGAAGCTGGAGGAGGAAGGCCTGACGAAGGAGGTCAAGCTCAACATCATCCCGATGGATGGCAGCCTGACGCTCGGCGATTTCCACTTCCGCTATGTGGCGCTGGCGCATTCGATTCCGGAAGGCAATGCGCTGGTCATCGACACGCCCTATGGCCGCATCTTCCACACCGGCGACTGGAAGCTGGATGACGGCCCGCTGCTCGGCACCCCGGCGTCCGCCGCCGAGCTGACCGCCATCGGCGATTCCGGCGTGCTGGCGCTGATCGGCGATTCGACCAATGTCTTCAATACCAAGGCCTCGGGCAGCGAAACCGATGTCCGCGAGGGCCTGCTGAAGGTCGTCAAGGCACGGAAGAAGGGTCGGGTGCTGGTCACTACCTTCGCGTCCAACGCCGCACGGCTGGCGACCCTGGGCTGGGTGGCCAAGGAAACCGGTCGCCATCTGGTGCTCGCCGGCCGGTCGATGGACCGCATCACCCAGGTCGCGAAGGCGACCGGCTACCTCAAGGACATGCCGCCGACGCTGTCGTGGAACGATGCCGCCAACATGGATCCGTCGAAGATCCTCATCCTCTGCACCGGCGCTCAGGGCGAGCCGATGGCCGCGCTCAGCCGCATCGCCGATGGCTCGCACCCGGTGCTGAAGCTGGAGCCCGGCGATCTCGTCGTCTATTCGTCGAAGCAGATTCCCGGCAACGAACTCGCCATCGGCCGCGTGCAGAACGCGCTCGCCACCCGCGGGATCGAGGTGATCACCGAGAAGCAGGCGCATGTCCATGTCTCCGGCCACCCCGGCCAGCCGGAGCTGGAGGCGATGTACGAATGGATCCGCCCCGAAATCGCCATCCCCGTGCATGGCGAGCGCCGCCACATGGAGGCGCATGCCAAGCTGGCGCTGGCCAATGGCGTGCCGCGCGCCATGGTGCCGATCAACGGCAGCGCCATTCGCCTGGCCCCCAACGGCCCCAAGCTGCTCAGCCATGAAAAGGCCGGCCGGCTGGTGCTGGATGGCGATGTCATCCTGCCCGCCAATGGCGCCACCATCGTCGAGCGCCGCCGCCTGATGATGAACGGCCATATGGGGGTCACCGTCGTGCTGGGCAAGGATGGCCGCGTCGCCGCCACCCCGGCGGTGACAGCGCAGGGCGTGCCGGTGGAGGAGGACAAGGCGGATTTCATCGGCCAGTGCGCCGATGCCGCCGCCGCAGCCGCCAAGAAGGCCGATCCGAAGCAGGCGGAGAAGTTCGCCGAGGCCATCCGCGTTGCCGTCCGCAAGGTGGCGCGCGAATGGACGGGCAAGAAGCCGGTGACCGATGTGCAGGTGGTGCGGCTGTAGTACATTCCCGTCATCCCGGGCTTGACCCGGGACCCAGCTTTTTTGGCACGTTCGGAAGAAGAAGCTGGGTCCCGGGTCGAGCCCGGGATGACAACATCAGGGCTGACGACCACCCATGAAACCCGCCTCGATCATCGCCATCTACCTGCTGTTCTGGTCGCTGAGCCTGTTCCTGGTGCTGCCGTTCGGCGTCAAGACCACGCGCGAACTGGGCGAGGAACCGCTGCCCGGCCAGGCCGATTCCGCCCCGCACAATCCGATGCTGGCCAGGAAGATCCTCTGGACGACCATCGTCGCCACCATCCTGTTCGCGCTGTTCTACGCCAATTACCGGCAGGGCTGGGTGCATCTGGACGACATTCCCGGCTGGGAACACAGCGGACCCTATCGCCCCGCCGCCTGAGCCGCATCGGCCGCGCGCACGGCTGCGACGAACGCCGCCAGCTTGATCGCATCGAGCGCGCCGGCAGTGCGGATGCCCGAGCAGAGATCAACGCCGAAAGGGCGCACCCGCGCGATGGCATCCCCGACATTGGCCGGGGTCAGCCCGCCGGCGAGGAACACCGGGTGCGGGCTGGCGGCGACGAAGGCGGCACTTATCGCCCAGTCATGGACATCGCCGGTGCCGCCCAGCGTCGGGATCGCGGCGCCCGGCTTGCCCGAATCGAGCAGGAAGGCGTGGACGTGCGGCGCATAGGCGGGGATCAGGTCCAGCGCGTCCGGCCCTTCGACATGGATGACCTGCACGCGGCGAACGTCCGGCAACAGCACCGCCAGCCGCGCCGATTCCACAGGGTCGATATGGCTGACGATCTGCACCACCGGCGCGCCGGTGCGCCGCACATGATCGGCGATGGCATCGGCGCGTGTCTCGCTGGTCAAGAGGAAGGCGGCGACCGGCGGCGGCACCGCCGCGGCGATGGCGGCGATCAGATCATCGGCGATTGGCCCCGGCCCCGAGGGCATGGCGCCGACCAGCCCCACCGCATCGGCACCGGCGGCCACCGCCATCTGCATTTCGGCGATGCTCGCCATGCAGCAGGTCTTGATACGCGTTCTCACCGCAACCGTTCGGTCGCCTGCGCCAGTGCCACGTACAGCTTGCCGACATCGGAGGAGAGCAGGGTGACTGCCAGCCCCTTGCCCTCGCGATCCGGCAGCACCCGGGCGATCAGCGCCTCGAATTCGGTGATGTAGCGGCTGGCCTGTTCGGCAAAGGCCGGGTCATGCTTGAAATGCCGGGCGATGGCGCGCTCGGTATTGGCATCGATCAACCGGGCGGCGCGGCGGGCGAACAGCCCCTTGTCACCGCGCAGATAGCGCGCCCAGCCTTCGTCGCTGACATCGCTGGAGAGCAGCTTGGCGATGTCGATGGCGCCATCCTGCAAGGATGCAAGCAGGGTCTGCGAGCGCTTGGCGATGTCGTCGCGCAGCCGCATGTCATAATGCGCGTCGGCCTCGTCGATGCGCGCCTCCACTTCGGCAATCGTGCGGGTCAGCGCCAGCAACCGGTTGGTGACCCGCTCGGTGGCGGCCTGGGCGGCGGCGGCGGCGCGGTCGTGCGCGGTTTCGATTTCGGCCAGCCGGGCGCGGATCGGGGTGGCAAAGGCTGTTTCGGCGCGGCGGCTGCCGGCGGCCTCCAGCGCGGTTTCGGCCTCGCTGACGATTCCGGCCAGCGTATCGCGCATGGTGCCGGCGGTCTGGCCGGCGATGTCGCGCACCCGGCCGAACACGTCGATCAGCTGGCTGGATGCGGCCAGCGAGGCGGTGCCGGTCAGCGTTTCGATATCGGCAAGTGTGGCGCGGGCGGTGGCAAGCTCGCTGGCCAAGGTCACTGCCGCCGCATCGAGCGAGCGGCGGGCCAGTTCCAGCCGCTGTTCGGCCTCGGCAATGGTTTCGCCGCCTGTCGCAATCGGCGCGGCGAGCGCGGTGCTGCGCTCGTGCAGCCGGTCCAACCCCTCCGCCAGCGCCGCGACTTGCGGCAGCGCGGCGGGCAGGTCGCTGCCGATGGCGGTCAGCGCCGTCCGCGTGCTGCTGCCGACATCGGCGACGCGGCCTTCGACGGCGACCAGCGCGGCCTCCGTGGCGGCAATCGGTTCTCCCAGCCGGAAAATGGCGTCGCGGGCATCGGTCATGCGCAGCGCCACCGATTCGAGCGCCGAATTGCCGGTGGCGATGGAATTGCCCAGCTTGGCATCGAGCACGCCGAAGCCGCGCTCCACCTGCTCGAACAGGCTGCGATAGCGCGCGGCGTGGCTGTCCAGCTGTTCGGACAATTGCGCGGCGCCTTCCAGCAGCGTTTCCAGCCGCCGGCTGATCTGCCGCGCCGATTCGGTGCCGATGTGATCGAAGGTGACGCGTGCCTGTTCGACACTGGCGAGCAGGGCGCTGGTCTGGGTGTGGACGCCGTCGCGGGTGGCATCGGCGGCGGCCGCGGTGCGGGCAAAGGCGGCATCCGCAGCGGCGGCGATATCGGCGATCGGGGCGGCCAGCGCCGTTTGCGCATTGGCGGCGGCGGCGGTGATCGCCGCCAGCCGTTCATTGGCCATGTCGGTGGCCGTGGCGGTGGCGGCAGTCAGATCGGCGACGCGGCTCCACAGCCCGGCGAGCAGGGTTTCGGTGTCGGCGACCTGGGTCGCCAGCCGCGCTTCGGTTTCGGTGAGCAGCATCGCCAGCGCGTCGGCCTGGGCGCGGGCGGCCGGCACCGCGTCCGCCAGCCGGCTGCCGGCGCTGAGAACCTGTTGGGCGACCGCCGCCAGGCCGCTGCCGCTGGCGGCAATCGCGGTGGTCTGCGCGTCGATCGGTGCCGCCAGCGATGTGATGCGCTCGAACAGCGTGTCGAGTCGCGATTCCAGCCCGGCCAGCGCCACTGTGCCACGGTCGAGCTGTTGATCGGCCAATGCGATCTGCCGGGCCAGCAGCGCGGCCTGTGCAGCGCGGGCGCCGCTGGCATCGCGCAGCCGCTCGGCGATCAGCCACAGCGCCGCCAGCGCTGTGCTGCCGCCCAAAGCCAGCGCCAGCGCCGGCACCAGCCGCGCGGCATCGAGCCCGGCCGAGGCGAGCGTGCCCGGTTGCAGCAGTTCCAGCCCCAGCAGGATCAGCAACGCCAGCCACAGCAGCGACGCCAGCAGCGCCAGCACCAGCGGCCAGCGCCGCGGCGGCGGCACGTCAAGGTCGGCGTCGTCGCTCATGCGAACTGCGCCTCGGCCCGGCGCAGATTGGCGGCCATCAGCAGCGCGGCGACGCTCAGCACGGCGATTTCCCAATACCAGTAATAGCGCGGGTCGCCGGCCAGGCAGGCCAGCGCGATGACGATGGTGCGGTTGTTGGCCGACAGGATCGACAGGCGGCGCACCAGCGGCGCGGTCGCCTCGAGATAGGCGGACAGCCGGTCGGGATGCGCCGCGAGCACGGCGTCGATCGGGCGGGTGGCGCTGCCGAACTTCGCTTCGAAATCATTGTAGAGTTTTTCGCCCCAGAAGCGCGCGGTGCGCGGTTCGACGCCGAAGATGCCGCGCGCCCGGCGTTTCCATGCCTCGCGCTCGCCTTCATACCAGGCCGATTGCATGGCGTGGCAGGCGCCCGAGACCAGCGCCAGCAGCAGCGTCGCCTGCCAATTCGCAAAGCTGAGTGCCAGCGGCACCAGCACCAGGATGAACACGAAATAATCGCACAGCCCGTCGATCAGCCGGCCGAGCGGGCTGGCCTTGCCGCTGGCGCGCGCCAGCTTGCCATCCAGGCCATCCATCACATGCCAGCCGATCATCAGCACGAAACCGGCCAGCACCGCCAGGGGTTGGTGCCAATGCGTGTAGCACCAGCCGGCCAACGCCCCCAGCGCCATGCCGGTGAAGGAGATGGTATTGGGATGCAGGCCCGCCTTCAACGCCGGGGCGAGCAGGCGATCGGCAAGCGGATGCACCAGCCAGAGATTGCTGGGATCCTCGATCATGGCCGGCCGGGCGGCGGTGGGGGCTGCAATGGTCACACGCAAGCGCTAATGGAAAGCAGCCCCCGTGTTAAGAGTGTCCCCATGATGCGCGTACCCGAAACTTCGCTGCTGTTGTCGCCCGCAGTGATGGCACCGGACGATCATCGCGGCGTCACCCCTTTGCAAGCGCCCATGCCAGACCCTATGGACAGCGCCATGCGCCGAGCTTCGTCCAGCCCCGTGATCGGCCTGTTGTTTCCGCCGCCGGAGCCGGCGGCCGATCTGATCGTCGCCGGCATCACCGTGCTGGAACGCCAGACCCGGCAGTTGCGCCACGCCGGCGTCGGCCGCATCATCATCGTCGATCCGGTGCCGTTGCAACCGTTGCCCGCCGGCACCGAAACCCGGCGCAGCGCCGAGCTGGCCGCCGCGGTGCCCGCCGATGCCCGTGTCATCATCCTGGCCCCCGGCCTTGTCATCGACGAACGCGCCATTGCCGCCATGCTGGCGAGCGAGGGTGCCGCACTGCTGGTGTCGCCCGGCAATGGCACAGCGGCATCCGGAGTGGAGCGGCTCGATGCCAACACACTCGCCACCGGCATCATGCTGGCACCGGGCGAGATGGTGCGCGGTGTTGCGGCCAACATCGGTGACTGGGACCTGCATTCGACGCTGCTGCGCACATTGGCGCCAGAGGCCATGCGCATCGCCTTTGCCGCCCTGCCGCTCTACGCCCCGGCGCGGCGTCGCGCCGTGCCGATGCTCTGGGCACGGCCGCAGGATGCGGCTGCGGCGCACGCCGCCGGTGCCGCCATCATCGCCGCGGCGCAAAAGGGCTGCCTCGACTGGCCGGCACGCTTCCTGCACCCCTGGCCCGAGGATGCGCTGGTGCGGCTGCTGGCGCCAACGCGGGTGACGCCGAACATGGTGACGGCGGCAACCGGCGTCATCGGCATCATCGCCGGCGTCGCCTTTGCCTTGGGCTGGCTGTGGACCGGGCTGGTGCTGGCGCTGATCACCGGGCCGCTCGACGGTGTCGATGGCAAGCTGGCGCGGACCCGGGTGGAATTCTCGCGCTGGGGCGATCTCGAACATCTGGTCGACAAGCTGCTCGAATATGGCTGGTATCTGGCCCTGGCGTGGCATTTCGCGGTCACGCGCGATTCGGCGCTGCCCTGGGCGATTGCGACGCTGATCATCGTGCCGGCTGTGGCCGAAGCGGTACAGGGTGAATTTTTCCGTCGCATGACCGGCGCCCAGCTCGACGATGCCGGGGTTACCGAACGCCGCATCCGGCTGGTCGCCGGGCGCCGCAATACCTTTTTGTGGACCTATCTCGGCTTTGCCGCCTTTGGCCTGTGGTTTCAAGGGTTTGTCATGCTGGCTGCCTATAGTGTCGTCACCACCGCCGTGGCGCAATGGCGCTTCTACAAGCGGCTGTCGGCCTATGGCCGTGACCATGGCGCACGGATTGCCGCAAACTATGCCGCAACCGGCTACACCTTCTTGCCCCCCGGCCCGCTGTAGTCTAACTGCAACATTTGCAACCGGGGTCAGCGGTGCGCAACCCTGCGCCGCGTGAGAAGGAACCTTACACCATGTCGTCCATTCCCGTCGCCATCGTTGGCGTTGGTAACTGTGCATCTTCGCTCGTCCAGGGCCTGTCCTATTACTCCAATGGCGGCTCCAACGACGAACAGGGGCTGATGCATTGGGAACTGGCCGGCTATCGGCCCAAGGACATCCAGATCGTCGCCGCCTGGGACGTCGACGCCCGCAAGGTGGGCAAGGATGTCGGCAAGGCGATCTTTGAAAAGCCGAACAACACTGCGATTTTTTGCGATCATGTTGGTGATACCGGCGCGCTGGTGTCGATGGGCCGCATCCTCGATGGCGTGTCCGATCACATGAACGCCTATCCGGCCGATCGCCGCTTTGTCGTCGCCGATGCGCCGCAGGCCACCAAGGCATCGGTCGTTGAGGAACTGAAGCGCTCGGGCGCCCAGGTGATGACCAACTATCTGCCGGTGGGCAGCCAGGAAGCCACCGAATTCTACGCCGATTGCGCAATCACCGCCGGTGTCGCCTTCGTCAACAACATCCCGGTGTTCATCGCCTCCAATCCCGATTGGGCCGAACGCTTCCGCGCCGCCGGCGTGCCGATCCTGGGTGACGACATCAAGGCGCAGCTGGGCGCCACCATCGTCCACCGCACGCTGACCGACCTGTTCGCCAAGCGCGGCGTGACGCTCGATCGCACCTATCAGCTCAACACCGGTGGCAACACCGACTTCCTCAACATGACCAACAAGGATCGGCTGGCGTCGAAGAAGACGTCGAAGACCGAAGCCGTGCAGTCGGTCGCCGCCCATCGCCTCGACGACGAGAACATCCATGTCGGCCCGTCCGACTATGTGGCGTGGCAGAACGACAACAAGGTCTGCTTCCTGCGCATGGAAGGCCGCATGTTCGGCGGGGTGCCGATGAACCTCGAAATGCGCCTGTCGGTGGAAGATTCGCCGAACAGCGCCGGTGTCGCCATCGACATGATCCGCTGCGCCAAGGTCGCGCTCGATCGCGGTCTCGGCGGCCCGATCCTCACGCCGTCGTCGTATTTCTGCAAGCATCCGCCGGTGCAGATCACCGACGATGAAGCCTTCACCCAGCTGGAAGCCTTCATCGCCGGCACCGCCAACTAAAGACCTTCTTCCCTCCCGCCTGCGGGAGGGGCCGGGGGTGGGCGTCCACAGCACCTCACCCGGCGCACGGGGACGATAGCGAATGCAAGCCATCATCCTGGCCGCCGGCATGGGCACACGGCTGCGCGCCGTGTCGCCGTCAAAGCCGCTGACCATGGTCGCCGGCCAGCCGCTGCTGCACCGCATCCTGGCCAATCTGCGCGCCGCCGGCGTCACCCGACCGCTCGTCATCACCGGCTATCGCGGTGACGAGGTGGCGGCCGTCGCCCATGCCGCCGGCGCCGAAACCCTGCACAATCCGCATTGGGACCAGCCCAATGGCGTTTCGGTGCTTGCCGCTGCACCGCGACTCGAAGCGTCGGCGCTGCTGCTGATGGCTGATCACCTTGCCAGCCCCGGCGTCTATGCCACCGTCGCCGCGTCCGGCCGGCCCGATGCCGGCCTCGTCCTCGGCATCGATCGCCGCATGGGCCATCCCTGGGCCGATGAATCCGACGTCACCCGCGTTGCCACCCGGCAGGGCCGCATCACCGCCATCGGCAAGGCGATCAATACCTATGACGCCCATGATTGCGGCGTGTTCCTGATCACCCCGGAACTGACGGACGCGTTGGCGCCGCTGCCGGCGCCGGGCCTGTCCGACGGCGTGCGCGCCCTGGCGGCGCGCGGCCGGGCGGCGGTGGTCGATATCTCGGAGCATGACTGGATCGACATCGACGATCCCCGCGCGCTCATGCTGGCGGAAGCCTGGGTGGGGCAGGTCGCAGCGCATGACGAACGGTCGCGCTGCCAATAAAAATTCGCTACATCGCAATTGCCCGCTGCCGATTCCGGGCTTGCGTACAACAATGATTTGCATAAATTCGATTGCGGGGTGCAATCGGAGCCATGATGTCATGAATTGGTCGCTGGCGGCGGGCTTTTTACTATCGGCAACTGTCGCAACGGCGGCGCTTGCTGCCGATGATGCCGCCACGCGGTTCGGCGCTCGGCAGCGCATCGATCAGGCCAGCCTGTCGCCGGATGGCAAGACGGTGGCCTATGTGGTGCCCAAGGGGGGCCGCGGCTCCGCCGTCTATACGCTGTCGCTGGCCGAAGGTGCCAAGCCGGTGCAGGCCATGCAGGCCTCGGGCGATCCCGACCGCATCGGGTCGTGCCGCTGGGTATCGAATGCCCGGCTGGTCTGCCAGGCCTATGGCGTGGTCGGGGATCTGGAGGTGTTGCCGTTCAGTCGCTGGATTGCCGTCGATGCCAATGGCGGCAACATGCGCTCGCTCGGCCAGAAGGCCAACGCCTATACGCGCGGGATGATGCTGAGCGATGGCGATGTCATCGATCTGCTGCCGCAGGCCAATGGCTCGGTGCTGTTCGCGCGCACCTATCTGCCCGATGATCACACCGGATCGCGGGTGGGATCGGCCAAGGAAGGGCTGGGGGTCGACAGGATCGATACGGCGACCCTGGTCGCTTCCGTTGTCGAGCGGCCCCGCCTCAACACCCTGTCCTATCTCTCGGATGGCATCGGTCATGTCCGCATCATGGAACAGGCCGAAAAGGTCAGCAGCACCGGCTATGACAGCGGCGTCTTCACCTATCTCTATCGCGGCCCCGACGAACAGAATTGGCACAAGCTGACCAGCTATGACAGCAACACCGGCGCCGGCTTCATCCCGCTGGCGGTCGATCCGGGCCGCAACATTGCCTATGGCCTGAAATCCAAGGATGGCCGCCGGGCGCTTTACGAAATCACCCTCGATGGCACCGCCACCGAAACCCTGGTCTTCGAGCGGCCGGATGTCGATGTGGATGGCGTGGTGCAGGTCGGCCGTCACGCCCGGGTGATCGGCGCGCGCTTCACCACCGATGTGCACAATGTCGCCTTTTTCGATCCGGCGATGCAGAAGATGCTGAAGGCGGTGAAGGCGGCAATCCCGGACCAGCCGATCGTCAGCATCGTCGACGCCAGCGAGGATGAATCGCGGCTGCTGTTCTGGGCCGGCAGCGACACCGACCCCGGCCTTTACTATCTGTTCGACAAGACCAGTCGCAAGCTCGACACGCTGGATATCGTGCGGCCGGAACTGGAAGGCCAGACGCTGGCCAGCGTCAAGGCCATCACCTATCCCGCCGCCGATGGCACGCCGATCCCGGCCTATCTCACCCTGCCGCCGGGCAGCAGCGGCAAGGGGCTGAAGGCCATCGTGCTGCCGCATGGCGGGCCGGCGGCGCGCGACGTCTGGGGGTTCGATTGGCTGTCGCAATTCTTTGCAGCGCAAGGCTATGCCGTGCTGCGCCCGAATTTCCGCGGCTCCAGCGGCTATGGCGACGCCTGGTTCAAGGACAATGGCTTCAAATCCTGGAAGATCGCCATTGGCGACGTCATCGATGGCGGCCGCTGGCTGGAACAACAGGGCATCGCGGCGCCGGGCCGGCTCGGCATCGTCGGCTGGTCCTATGGCGGCTATGCCGCGCTGCAGGCCGCCGCCACGGCACCCGACCTGTTCAAGGCGGTGGTGGCCATCGCCCCGGTCACTGACCTCGCCAAGCTGAAGGAGGACAGCCGCAACTTCACCAATTTCATCGTGACCAGCCGCTATATCGGCAGCGGCCCGCACATCAGCGAAGGCTCGCCGGCCAACAATGCCGCGCGCATCAAGGCGCCAGTGCTGATGTTCCACGGCACGCTCGATCGCAACGTCTCGATTGCGCAGTCACGCACCATGCTGACCCAGCTGACCGCCGCAGGCGCCAGGCCCGAACTCGTGGTGTTCGACAAGCTCGACCATTATCTCGAGGATTCGCAGGTGCGGGCCGACATGCTGCGCAAGATCGACGGCTTCCTTGCCGCCAATGGCGTCAAGTAGCAGCGCGAACGAACCGCGCCTCGCCGCCCAGCATCCGGTTCACCGCCAGCGCCACCGCGATGCAGGCGAGCAGGGTCACCAGCATCAGGTGAATGTAGTGCACCGGGGTCCACACCCAGGTGAACACCGCATACAGCCCGACGCCAAAGGCGATGGCGACCATCACGGCGCGGGCCTGCACGCCGGTGAACAGCAGCCCGACGATGAAGGCCGACAGGATCGGCATCGACAAGAGCCCGTTCAGCTGCTGGACGAGGTTGATGATCGAGGCGGTGCCGGCATAGACCGGCACCAGCACGATCGAGAGTGCAACGAAACCCACTGAAATCAGCGTGTTGAGCCGCCGCACATCCGGGCTGGCGTTGACATAGCTTTCGTGCAGATCGCAGACATAGAGCGTCGTCGTCGAATTGAGGATCGAGGTATAGTGCGTCAGCACCGCCGCGGTCATGAAGGCGGCAAAGGCGCCCGAGGCCCAGGCCGGCAGCACATGCGCGACGATCCGCCCATAGGTGGCGTCGCCGGTGGCGCCGAACAGCTTGAACGCCGCCACACCGGGCAGCACGACGATGGCCGGCACGATCAGGATGCGGATGACGCCGGCGGCGAACACGCCCTTTTGCCCCTCGCGCAGATTGGGCGCGGCCATGGCGCGCTGGGTGATGGTCTGGTTGGTCGACCAGTAGAACATCTGGATGAAGATCATGCCGGTCAGCAGCGTCGGCCAGGGGATGGGGCTGTCCGGCCCGCCGGCCATGCTCAGCCGCTCGGCCGGAATGCCGTCGAAACTGAAGCCGATGGCAGACATGGCCAGCAGCATGACGGCGAGCGCGCTGCCCAGCACGCCGACGCCGGCGATGGTGTCATAGACCGCAACCGCGCGCAGGCCGCCGAGGATGGCATAGAGCGAGCCGGCGATACCGAGCACGGCCGCCAGCGGCAGCAGCGGTAGATCGACCCCCGACACGGTGCGCAGGAACAGTGCGCCGGTGTAAAGCGCGATGGGCAGATAGATGAAGACATTGCCGATGAGGAACAGCCCCGACACCAGCGCGCGCAGATGCTTCGAGCCATATTTCTTCTGCAACAGCTCGGTCGTCGTCGTGCAATTGTTGCGATAATAGATCGGCAGGAAGATCAGCGCGAGCATGGCAAGGCCGGCGACCGCCGACAATTCCCACCAGGCCAGCAGCAGCATCTGGTTGCCGTTCATGCCGACCAGCTGCTCGGTCGACAGGTTGGTGAGTGTGATGGAGCCGGCGATGAACGGCCAGGTAAGCCCGCCGCCGGCCAGGAAGAATTCGCGGTTCGAATCGCTGCTGCGCCCGGTGGTTTCGCCCGCCGCGCGCGCCATGCGCCGCACCTGCCACCAGGTGGCCAGCGCCATCGCCACGGTCAGCACCGCGAAGACGCCAATCTGTACGCTGTTCAACACATCCGCCCCCGGCCTGATTTCCAGCAACGTTGCATGCCGCCGCCCGCCGCGCTAGGTGCCCGACACCAGTCGCTGCGGCGCCGGGGCGATTAGCTCAGTTGGTAGAGCATCTCGTTTACACCGAGAGGGTCGGCGGTTCGAGCCCGTCATCGCCCACCATTTCCAGCAAACCGTTGAAAACAGACGTCAACGCCACCGTCGACCGGTGTTGCTGCAATGCAACAACGGCGCGGCATCTGTGCGTGTCACAATGTCCCCACATCGCTGTAAAGAAACTGTCACATTTGACGCTCAAAGGGGCAGCATCGATTCGAGCCGGTATGCCATCGGTTCCTGAATATCTGCTGAATCTCGCAATCCGCGCCCGTCATCCAAAAAGGGGTCTCCCATCATGCGTCATCTTCGTCTCGGTTGTGCCATTGCTGCGCTGGTTGCGCCGGTGGCCGCCGTCCACGCCCAGGACACCACGTCCGCCATCCGCGGTCAGGTGACCAACGATACCGGCGTCGGCATCGCCAGCGCCACGGTCGTCATCACCCATATCCCGTCGGGTACCCGCACCACCCAGACGACCGATGGCGAAGGCAATTTCAACGCCGGCGGCCTGCGCCTCGGCGGCCCCTACAGCGTCGTCGTGACGGCGCCGGGTTTCGATGCGGCCAAGGAAACGGTTGCCAACCTGCTCGCCGGCACGCCGCAGCGCCTGGAAGTGTTCATGGCGCCGGTCGGTCAGACCATCGTCGTCACTGCCGGCCGGCAGAAATCTTCCATCGCCATCGCCAGCGGCCCGGCCACCGTGCTCAGCGCTGACGACATCCGCGGCATTTCCACCGTCAACCGCGACATCCGCAACCTCGCCGTGCGCAACCCGCTGGTCTCCCTCGATCCGACCAACGGCGGCGCCATTTCGATCGCCGGGCAGAACAACCGCTTCAACCGCATCTCGGTCGACGGCATCCAGTTCGGCGACCCGTTCGGCCTCGAAGCCGGCGGCCTCGCTTCGGCGCGCGGCCCGGTGCCGCTCGATGCCATCGGCGAATTCTCGGTCGAAATCGCGCCCGTCGACATCCAGCAGGGTGGTTTCCAGGGCGGCGCCATCAACACCCAGCTGAAGTCGGGCGGCAATGATTTCACCGCCCAGGGTTTCTTCACCTATTCGTCGGACGCCCTGGCCGGTGACACCACCCGCGGTGTCCAGCGCGACCGCAATTTCGAATCGAAGATCTTCGGCGCCCAGATCACCGGCCCGATCATCAAGGACAAGCTGTTCTTCGCCGTCACCTGGGAACGTCTGCGTGACACAACCCCGTCGGCCGTGCAGGCCGTCGACCTTGGCATCACCCAGGCGCAGATCGACCAGGTCAACAGCATCGCCGACACGCGCTACAAGTTCGACGCCGGCGACGTTGCCACCAACGTGCCGGAAAACGACGACAAGGTCGTTGCCAAGATCGACTGGAACATTGCTGACGGCCACCGCGCCGCCTTCACTTATATCTACAACAAGGGTGACCTGCTCGCCGGCCAGACCGGCACTGGCGAAATCAACAACATTGTCAACGGCAACGCCACCCTGTCGCTGTTGTCGAACAACTACACGCAGGGCTCGACCAACCATTACGGCGTGTTCCAGCTGAACGACCAGTGGAGCGACAACTTCTCGACCCAGCTGCGCGTCAGCTACAATGACTATGTCCGTCTGCAGGTGCCGTTCGGCGATCGCAGCTTCGGTCAGTTCCAGGTCTGCCTCAACCCGAACCCCAATGTCAGCACCGGTTCGACCAGCCCGGCCTGCCCGGTCGGCACCCGCCGCATCCAGTTCGGCCCCGATGTGTCGCGCCAGGCCAATGAACTGTCGGCCAAGACGCTGGGCATCGAATTCCAGGCCCAGCTGAAGATGAACAATCACACGGTCAAGTTCATCGCCGAGCGCCGCGCCCAGGATTTCAACAACCTGTTCGCGCAGAATGTGTCGGGCAACTTCCGTTTCGACTCGCTCGCCGATCTCAACGCCGGCCGCGCCAACCAGCTGATCTACGCCGCCCCGATCCGCGGCGGCATCGATACGGCGCGTGCCCTGTTCGCCAACAATGTCTACACCGTCGGTCTGCAGGACGTCTGGGATGTCACCGACACCCTGTCGCTGACCGCCGGCTTCCGCTGGGACATCTATGAAACCCCGGACGAGCCGGTCTACAACGCCGACTTCCTGGCCCGCACCGGTTTCCCGAACAATTCGACGCTGAATGGCCGCACCGCCTTCCAGCCGCGCATTGCCGCATCGTGGAACCCCAGCGACCGCCTGAAGGTCCGCGCCTCGGCCGGCCTGTTCGCCGGCGGCAACCCCAACGTCTGGATTTCGAACAATTATTCGAACCCCGGCCCGACGCTGGGTTCGGTGACCGTCGCCCGCGGCGCCACCGGTGCCTTCACCATCACCGGCGTCAACACCACCGGTGTCGATGTCCAGGCCCTGGGTGCCGCCACGCTGAACAACGTCACCGGCGGCGCCGGTATTCCGCAGCAGCTGACCACGCTGATCCAGGCCGCCGGTTCGGCCGCGGCACCGACCAACGTGCTCGATCCGAACTTCGAGATCCCTTCGCAGTGGCGCGTTTCGGGTACCGTCGACTACAACGCCAACCTTGGCTTCCTGGGTGACAACTGGAACCTCGGCGCCGATGTCGTCTGGTCGAAGGTGAAGAGCGCACTGACCTATGTCGACCTGCGTTCGGTACCGAACACCAGCCCGGGTGGCGCCACCACGCCGGATGGCCGCCAGCGTTACCAGGCGTTCAACGCCGCTGCCGGTTCCAACACCGATCTGCTGCTGACCAACACCGATCTCGGCTACAGCTGGAACATCGTCGCCCGCGTCGACAAGGAATGGGAAAACGGCTTCCACCTCGGTGCCGCCTACACCTTCCAGCGCGCCAAGGACGTCAATTCCGGCACCTCGTCGACCGCCGGTTCCAACTATGGCAACGCTGCGGCTGGTATCGATCCGAACAACGGCGCCTATGGCACGTCGAACTATCAGATCGACGATGCCTATCGCCTGACCATTGGCTATGAAAAGGCCTGGTTCGGTGACAACAAGACCCGGATCGAACTGTTCTTCAACAGCCGCGCCGGCCAGCGTTTCAGCTACACGATGGCCGACACCATCAACAACTCCGCGACGGCCAATCGTTCGGCCGTGTTCGGCACCGTGCAGACCAACACCCGTTACCTGATGTACGTGCCGAATGTGGCATCGGCCACTGCCGATCCGCTGGTGCAGTACGCCACGGGCTTCGACTTCGCCGGCTTCCAGAAGCTGGTGCAGGGCGGCGTGCTGAACAAGTTCCAGGGCCAGATCGCCCCGAAGAACATCGGTCGCAGCCCGCGCTTCAACAAGCTCGATCTGAGCGTGAAGCAGGAACTGCCCTTCGTGTTCGGCGGCAAGATGGAAGTCTTCGCCGATCTGGAAAACGTGCTGAACCTGATCGACAGCGACTGGGGCTCGCTGCGCCAGGTGGCCTTCCCCTATTATGGCACGCTGGTGAACGTCGCTTGCGTCGCCACCGCCGGTTCGACGGGTGCGACCAACACCACGCCGGCCCAGCCCTGCGCGCAGTATCGTTACAGCAACCGTTCCGGCACGGCGGTGACGGAGCCGGCGCAGACGCTGTTCCAGAACCAGTCGCTGTGGCAGATCCGCGTGGGTGCGCGGGTGAAGTTCTAAGCGCAGCGCGGCTTGTGGCTAACGCGCAGCGTTAGCCACAGACTCGCGCCAGCGCGGACGGCGAGCGAAAAGGGGCGCCCCGCAAGGGCGCCCCTTTTTGACTCGTCCGACGGCGTGGCTCCGCCACGCTCTTCCTTGCTTACTTTCTGTGACGAACCAGCGGACTCGGCGGCTTTGCCGCCGGCCGCAGGGCAGGGGACATCAATTCGTCACCGGTGCAGGTCCGCGCGGCCGCAGCCGGCGGCAAAGCCGCCGAGTCTGCTTCAGGCGTAAAGGCAGAAAGAAAAGTGCGCGGCATAGCCGCGCCGTCGGACGGGTTCGGCGCGCTTCGCCCGCGCCGCCCCGCCGGCCGATTTCGCGCGAGTCCGCGTCCAACGCTGCGCGTTGGCCGCTGGCCGCGCTTCAATCGACAGGCACCCCCGGCCGCGACAACGCCGTCCTGATCACAAACGACGTCTTCACACTCTCCACATTCGGCGCCGGCGTCAGCGCGCTCGTCAGAAAGCGTTGAAATTCCTGCAGATCATGCGCCACCACCTTCAGGATGAAGTCGATCTCGCCGTTCAGCATATGGCATTCGCGCACCTGCGGCAGCGTCGCGACATGCTCCTCGAAGGCCTTCAGATCGGCCTCGGCCTGGCTGCGCAGCGACACCATGGCGAACACGGTGATGCCATAGCCCAGCGCCTGGGCGTCGAGATCGGCGTGATAGCCGAGGATGGTGCCATTTTCCTCCAACGCGCGGACGCGGCGCAGGCAGGGCGGGGCGGTCAACCCGGCGCGTTCGGCCAGGTCGACGTTGGTGATGCGCCCTTCGGCCTGCAAATGGCGAAGGATGACACGATCAATATCGTCGATCGGCAACCGGGACCGGTGCATCGGCGAAACTCCATGATAGAAACTGCCCGGTCAACATAACAATATTACCGGAACGCGCAAGCGTCAGCAGGGTTGAAACCCCGGCGGCATGGCGGCGCAGGGGGGTGCAAATTGTCGCGCCGGCGGCTAGGGTCGGTCAGTCAAGTTAAGGCTTGATCGCCCTCCCTCCCCGCAAGGGGGAGGGAGACGGTCTGTGCGCAAAACCATCTCCCCATCTCAGGAACCATCCCCCCGTGTCCGAACCCCGCCACGTCAAAGTCCTCATCATCGGCTCCGGCCCGGCCGGCTATACCGCCGCCGTCTATGCCGCCCGCGCCGCGCTCGATCCGGTGCTGATCGAAGGCCTGCAGCCCGGCGGCCAGCTGACCATCACCACCGAGGTGGAGAATTGGCCCGGTGACGTCACCGTGCAGGGCCCGAACCTGATGATCCGCATGGCCGAACAGGCCCGGCATGTCGGCGCCGAGCTGATCAGCGACATCGTCACCCGTGTCGACCTGTCGGCGCGGCCCTTTGCCGTCACCTGCGATTCCGGCGCCGCCTTCCTCGCCGACACGCTGATCATCTGCACCGGCGCCCAGGCGCGCTGGCTGGGGCTGGACAGCGAAACGCGCTACCGCGGTTTCGGCGTCTCGGCCTGCGCCACCTGCGACGGTTTCTTCTTCCGCAACAAGGTGGTGACCGTCGTGGGCGGCGGCAACACCGCGGTGGAGGAAGCCCTGTTCCTCACCAATTTCGCGTCGAAGGTCCATCTCATCCACCGCCGTGACGAGCTGCGCGCCGACAAGACCAACCAGGCCCGGCTGTTCGCCAATGCGAAGATCGAGATGCACTGGAACAGCGAGATCACTCATGTCGAGGGCAGCAGCGATCCGCTGGGCGTCACCGGTGTCGAGATCCGCGACACGGTCAGCGGCGCGACGCGCAGCCTCGCCTGCGATGGCCTGTTCATCGCCATCGGCCATGTGCCGGCCACATCGCTGTTCACCGGCACGCTGGCCATGGACGATGAGGGCTATCTGATCACCGCGCCGGATTCGACCGCCACTTCGGTGCCCGGCGTGTTCGCCGCCGGCGATGTGAAGGACAAGGTCTACCGCCAGGCCGTCACCGCCGCCGGCATGGGCTGCATGGCGGCGCTGGAGGCCGCGCGCTTCCTGGCGCATGGCGGCCACCCGGCGCAATGAACCTCGACTGGGACAAGCTGCGGCTGTTCGAGCTGGTCGCCGAATCGGGCAGCTTTACCGAGGCGGCGCGCCGCCTGCACATGAGCCAGCCGGCGCTCAGCCGCCAGATCGGCGCGCTGGAGGAGCAGGTCGGCGCCAAGCTGTTCCACCGCCACGCCCGCGGCCTCGCCATGACGCACGAAGGCGAGCAGCTGCGCGCCGCGACGCACGACATGCAGGACCGGCTGGAGCATGCCCGCCAGGCCATCGACGCCTCGCGCGATCGGCCGACCGGCGAAATCCGCCTCACCACCACGGTCAGCTTCGGCTCCACCTGGCTGGCGCGCCAGCTCGGCGATTTCCTCGATCTCTATCCCGATATCACCATCAGCCTGCACCTCACCGATCTCGACGTCGATCTGGCCAAGCGCGAGGCCGATGTCGCCATCCGCTTCCACCCGCCGCTGCAATCGGAACTGGTGCAGAAACCGCTGCTGCCGATCCGGCATTTCCTCTGCGCCTCGCCGGACTATCTCGCCCGCCATGGCGTGCCGCGCAGCGTGGAGGATCTGAACCGCCACCGCCTCATCGCCTATGGCGACACCGCGCCGGATTTCCTGAAGGGCATCAACTGGGCGCTGGAACTGGGCCATGAAGGCCATCCGCGGTCGCCGGCGCTGGCCATCAACAACAGCCATGGGGTTTTGCAGGCGGTGGAGGCCGGCGCCGGCATCGCCGCGCTGCCCAGCTATCTCATCCGCTTTTCCGGCAAGGTGCGGGTGGTGTTGCCGGAAGTGGAGGGGGCGGTGTTCCGCACCTTCTTCACCTATCCCGTTGAATTGCGCCGCTCCCTGCGCGTCGCCGCGCTGCGCGACTTCCTTGTCGAACGGATGACGCCGGCGCACCTCGACATCGATCGCTATGCGCTGGGTGCATAGCTGGATTGCAGCATTGTGCACTGCACAAAAATTGCGGAACGCCTAAATAGAGGGGGTCGCTGTCACAGACAGCAACGGCAGCCGGTTGCCAGATCATCGGCCCTTCCCCTCCCCCTCGACGGGCCCCTGATCGATCCGCGCCCGCTGCTCCCACCCCCCCTGGAGCCAAGCCGCCGCGGATCACCATTTCGACCGGGCCCGTGCACCGCACGGGCCCGGTCTTTTTTTTTGGGTTTGTTAGTCGTGGTCTGATGTTTTGTTTGGTGACCAAATGGCCATTCCCGATACAACTTTGTCTAGGGGCTTTGGATGAGAAAAGCAGGCCAAGCCTTGCACGAATATCATTGCAGATTGACCGTGGACGTTCCATTTGTTGACTTATCGCCCGTCGATGGCGCTATATGGACAACCTTTCTCCGTTTATTTTCTGAACGAAGTCCGAGTTTCCGCGTTCTGTTGGCATGCTGCTTAGCGACCTGCAGCCGAAAAAGACAGGCGACCAAATGTGGTGCTGCGCTGAGGACCCCCCGGACCGAGGCGCCGATAACTACCCTAGATGCCCTCTGTAAAGAATGCGTGGCTTTCGCTAAACTTGGCACCCAACTTGATCACACTTAATAAAAATGGGGGACTATGCTGCCGACTGTGTTTCTATCGCTTTCTGGCGTCGACGTAAGTTTTGTCGGCAATGTCGAGCGCCACATACCGCCCGGCATGGCGTATTTCTATCCAAGGAGCTTTGAGAATGGCGAGAACCTCATCTCGGCGATGGAAGAGCGGGTAGCGGAAAGTCGCATATTCGTACTCTTCGCATCACGGGCGTCGGTCGACTCCGTTTGGGTCCAGTTTGAGATCGAGCGCGCGCGCCTCAACAAAATCCAGAATCCAGGGTTCAAATGCTTTGTCTTCCCGGTGGAGCCCGGTGTTGACCGTGACAAGCTCCCGGCTTGGATGCGCGAGGCGTGGATTCCTTCTGCGGGCCACACCACCAAAGATATCGCCCGTTATCTGCGGGGTGTATTAGCTAGCATGGCAGAACTTAGCGGGACGATCCTGCCGCCCTTTGGACGCGGCGGCCTCATTGATAAGGCACGCCGTGAATATCAGAATGCCACCTTCACCAACAAGGTCGCCCCAAGCTTGTTCCTGTTCGCCGGCCACGCCGGCGTTGGTCGCCGAACGGTCAAACGCCTCCTCATTCCGACGCTCTTTCCAACACGGCCTGAGATGAACTTCGGTCCGGAGTTTGAACTTCCGCCCCATGCCGGCCTCGGCGACATCTACCGCGCCGTTCGACAGGAGTTAGAAGACCATTTCTCAATCAAACAATTCGAAAGTGCCTTGGCCGCTTTCAATGATGCGTCGACTGATGAGCAAGTCAACGAAATTCTCGGATCGATGTGTCACTTCGCTGAGCTTGGTCAGACGGTGACGGTCGTCATTGGCTTTGGCCTGTATGAGGATCGCGGTGAACTTAAGCCTTGGGCCGCTGCACTGTTGAGCGCTGCCGCGCGGTATGACCAGCTTAAGCTATGCCTGATTTCCGCGCGTAAATTGAAATTCAAGGACCTGAGACCTCTTCACAATGTCCAGCAGGTCGATGTCGAGCAGCTTGAGGCGCCCGACATTCGGAATCTGATCTTAGAGACAATTCCGATTTTTGGGGGAACACCCGCTCTGCCGAACGATACTGTGATCCAGTCAATCGGTGGGCATCCGACTGTAGCGCGTACCGTCGCCCGCCTCATTGCCCATGGTGGTCCAGTGGTCGTTGATAGCGATCCGAAGCAGCTTTATGATATTCAGGAGGAGCTTCTAGCTGAAAGCCTCAGCTTCGATCGTCTGAAACCGATCGAGCGAGACATCCTTTCAATTTTGAGCTGGGTTCCCCAGCTTAATGGACGGATGATGGCAGATATCATCCAAGGCCATCACAGTATTAAGCAAGAGGAGATGGTCGAGACGGTAGAATTTCTAATTGCTGGGTGCCTTATGCAGATCAGCGGTGCCAACTACCTTATCTCCGCGCCAATTCGCGGAATGTTTCGTCGGAAGCATGGCTACGGTAGCACCGAACTTCGCACAATCTTCGCACGCTATCTGAAGGCAGAGTGGGAAGATGCCGTCAAGAATGACGAATTGAGATCCGAATTGTTCGATGCTTTCGTCTACATGACTGCACTTGAGGGAGGCTCGCTCCCCAAGGAATTCAAGGGCCTTCTTTTACCGTCGACCCTACAAGACCTTGTGCGTGATGCTTACGATAGACGTCATATCGACGACCACGCTCTAGATCGCGTCGTGGCGTGGGGGATGCCTGCGATCGACATGAAAATGGATGAGAACACCCGAGAGGAGATTCTGTCGTACTTGATGCGTGCGCTGGTCCGGCAAGGCTCTCCCGAAGCCGGACGTGTGCTCGTTCTAATTAAAGATAGCGGATTCCGATCAGCTGCGTATCTCGAGGCGTTTCTGCTTCGATTGTCGGGTGGGAATTTGAATGACGCTGTTTTGCTGCTTCGCGAAGCACGGGAAATCGGCAAATATCTAAACAGCGTGATCGCCGATCTCGCCATTTGTCTTAAACTGCTTGGAAGGTGGGCCGATTTAGACACACTTCTTCAAGAGGAGGCCCACAAAGTTGACGGTAACCCAGTCCTTCTGGACATCAAAATCGGGATACTCGTCGCCGCAGGTAAATTTCAAGAGGCAGAGCGCGAAATTGGACGGCTCCGTGCGATGCCGTTCGATGATGGGCGCGCCGACTCGCGCACGGCGACGATCCTAATGAATCGCGATCATGATTTCGAAGTTGCCTATCAATTGCTGACCGCTGTGCTGAACCGCCAGACGCGCGGAGCGCTTGGGGTTCGCCGTCTTCGTGCTCTCGCTGCAGCCCGCGGTAAGCGCTATGAGGAAGCGCGCCGGGACGCGGCCCATTTACGCCCTAGGCAGGGCGGCGAAGACACTTATCACCGAATCGAAGCTGAAATAAAGCTAACACAGACAGACTATGAAGGCGCAGAGGCTGCGCGGCGAAAGGTCCGTTCTGAGACGGTGCAAGATCGATTGCTCGGTGCTCGCATCCTTGAGGCGAAGGGACTCGATATCCGGACACCCCTTCACCAACGTCAATCGCTTCTCAATGCAGCAGCCGCAATTCGGCATGCAAATCGATCCGTCGACGAATACGATTTCGACTGACGCTCTTGGTTGTGAAGTAGCGGGTTCCGCTAATAGCAGCTTTCCTAGCGCGGGTCTTCGAACGGCGTGAGTTGGGTCGAACACGGCCACCAATTATTCGCTCGATTCCCACCCGCCCCCGCCACCTCGTCGCACCTCTCTCCCTCCTCCCTTGCCGCCGCTGCCCCCAATGCGCTACTCGGAGTCACCGGGCCGGGCCTGTAGCTCAGCGGTTAGAGCTGGCCGCTCATAACGGCTAGGTCGGGGGTTCGAATCCCTCCGGGCCCACCGGTCGAGTTGAGAGGAGTGGACCCTGTCGGATCAGCAAGCGCCCGCGCCGCCGATGAGCGATGGCGGGGCCGAATCCGTCGCAGCACCGCGGGCCAATTGGAAACAATGGCTGGGGGCCGGGCTCGGCCTGATCGTGCTCGGCCTGGCCATCTGGGGCATCCGCATGATCGCCGGGCAGGTGACGCTCGCCGAGATCATCGCCGATATCCGCGATACGCCGACGCATCTGTTCATCCTCGCCGGGCTGTCGGCCGCGGCGTCCTATGTCGTCCTTGTCGGCTATGACTGGCTGGCGACGCGGCACCTGGGCTATCGGCTGCCCTGGTCCACGCTGGCGGCGGCGAGCTTTGCCAGCTTCACGATGAGCCACACGCTGGGCGTGACGGTGCTGACCGGCGGCACCGTGCGCTATCGCATCTACACCCGCGCCGGGGTGCGCGCCGCCGATATCGCCATGATCATCCTGTTGTGCGGCTGGACCTTCTGGCTCGGCATCGTCGCGGTCGCCGGGCTGGGGCTGGTGATCTCGCCCGATCTGGCGACGCCGTTCAAGGACCTGGCGCCGAGTGCCGAGCGCTGGGCCGGGGCGATATTGCTCACCGGCACGCTGTCGTACCTGCTGCTCGCCAGCCTGTGGCGGCGGGAATTCCGGCTGTGGTCGTACAAATTCTTCATTCCCGACGGGCGGGAGACGGTGGGGCAGATCATCATCGGCGCCGTCGATCTCGCCTTTGCCGGCGGGGCGCTTTACCTGCTGCTGCCCGATGTCGGTGTGCCGGGGCTGCTCACCTTCCTCACCATCTATGCCGTCGCCATGGTATCGGGCGCGATGAGCCACTCGCCGGGCGGGCTGGGCGTGTTCGAAGGTATCATCCTGCTGCTGATGCCGGAGGCGCCCAAGGCCGGGGTGCTGGCGGCGCTGGTGCTGTTCCGGCTGATCTATACCTATATTCCGTTCCTGCTCGGGCTTTGCGTCATCGCCTGGCTGGAATGGCGGGCGTGGCGGGCGGGCCGTGTCGCTGCCGTGTCGCGGTCAGCCTAGGGGCCGACGATGCCGTTTCGCCTGAAACTGGATGATGAAGCCGGCCGGCAGGCGGCGCTCGACCGCTACCAGATCGTCGACACCGCGGCCGAGGAGGAATTCGAACAGATCGTGCAGCTGGTGCAGCGGGTGTTCGGCACGCCGATGGCGGCGGTGACGCTGATCGATCGCGACCGGCAATGGTTCAAGGCGCGGCGCGGGCTGGGGCCCAGCGAAACGCCGCGCAACATCGCCTTTTGCCACCACACCATCACCGCGGCCGAAGGGCTGGCGGTGGCGGATGCGCGGCTCGATCCGCGCTTTGCCGGCACGCCGCTGGTGGCGGGGGAACCGCACATCCGCAGCTATCTGGGCGCGCCGCTGCGCACGCCCGATGGCTATCAGGTGGGGGCGCTGTGCGTGATCAGCGACGAGGTGCGGCAGTTTTCAGCGGAAGAGCGCGAGATTCTGGGGCGGTTTTCCGATGTCGTCGTCTCGCAGATGGAATTGCGCCAGCTGGCCAGCCAGGACAGTCTGACCGGCATGCTGACGCGGCGGGCCTTTGACCAGCTGCTCTACAACCGGCTGGCGGACCGCCATGGCCCGACCGGATCGGCGGAACCGGCGCTGGCGATCATCGACCTCGACCATTTCAAGGCGATCAACGATTGCCACGGCCATGGCTGCGGCGATGCCGTGCTGGTGGCGGTGGCGCACGCCATCTGCACGGTGCTGGGCCCGCACGACCGGCTGGGCCGGCTGGGCGGGGAAGAGTTCGGCGTGCTGCTGCACGAGAACGCCGCCGGCGTGGCAGAGGCGATCCGCGCGGCGATTGCGGCGACGATCGTGCCGGAACTGCCGGGCGTGGCGATCACGGCCAGCATCGGCGTCGCCGGGTTGCGCGCGCCGGTCGATTCGGTGGATTCCTGGGTGCATATCGCCGATGCGGCACTGTACGCGGCCAAGGCGCAGGGGCGGAACCGGGTGGTGGTGGCGTAGGGCAGGGCTGGGTGTGGCCCCCTCCCTCCCCCCTGCGGGGAGGGAGGTGGTCAGTCCATCTGCTCGGCCAGCGCCCTGGCGGCGCGGGCCTGCCAGGCCGGAGTCAGGCCGGGCAGGGTGGTCAGCTCGGCGATGGCGTCGCGGGTGCCGGCGCGGCCTGCGGCGAAACCGGCGAAGCGGGCGATGCTCCAGCCGGGGTTGGGGCGCTCGATCACGTCATGGCTGTCACCCGCCGCGATCTGCCCCGGCTCCAATACGCGGTAATACCAGCCGCAGCGGCCGGACCGCGTCATCGCCCGCACCACCCGCGCGGTGCCGTGCACGGCGGCAAAGGTGCTGCACGGCTCGCGGATCTGGCTGATCTGAAGGAGCGCGGTGCCGCAGCGGATGATGTCGCCGATGCAGATCGAGGCTTCGTCCTGGCCGGTGACGACCAGATTCTCGCCCATGGCGCCGGCGACGAGTTGATGGGCGAGATCGGGGAATTCCGCCTGCCAGCCGGCATAGCCCGACAGCGGATAGCCATAGATGGCCTTTTCCGGGCCACCGTGCACCCGAAGATTGCCCTGTTCGTCCCCGAAAAGCCCCGAAATCCCCGCCGCGACCGGGCCGGTGACCGGGCTTTTGCGGAACCCCGTCATGATGCCGGCGCCGCCGCGGCCGGCATTCGGCAACAGCGCGATCCGGCCGATCCGCAGTTCCGCCACCTGTCCCGACGCGATCATTTTGCCTCTTGCGCTTGCCGGCAATCAGTCTGACATTCGCCGTGGTGTTCAACAACACGAAAGGAGGTGGTCGGATGTCTCATTGTCTCACGTTACGGTCCGGTGCGTTGGTGGTTGCGGTGGGAATCGCAACAGTCTGAGGATCAGCGCCATCTCCGGTTGCGTAACCGGCAATGTCGAAGGGCCGTCGGGAAACCGGCGGCCCTTACCTTTTCACCTCTCCCCTTGCGGGAGAGGTCGGACTCGGGGGCTTCGCCGAGCCGGGTGAGGGGTTCTCCCTCGCAGGGCTATCGCCCCTTCCACTCCGGCTTGCGCTTCTGTGCAAACGCCAGCGGTCCTTCGCGCAAATCCTCGGATTTCCACAGCGCTGCCACCGCCGGATGCGCCATCTGCCCTTCATAGGCTTCCCGCAGCGACGCGGTATCCAGGCTGCGGCTGACCACCTGTTTCGACGCGCGGATCGACATCGGCGACAGCGCGCAGATCTGCGCCGCCAGCGCCCGTGCCGCCGCCAGCAGTTCGCCGGCCGGCACCACATCATGGACGAAACCCAGCGCCTTGCCCTCGGCCGCCGGCACCACCCGCCCGGTCAGGATCATGCCCATGGCGCGCTTCAGCCCGATGGCGCGGGGCAGGCGGTGCAGGCCGCCGGCCAGTGCCGCCAGCCCGACCTTGGGCTCGGGCAGGGCAAAGCTGGCGTTCTCGGAGGCGAGGATGATGTCGGCGGCGAGCGCGATTTCGAAGCCGCCGCCCATCGCCACGCCGTTGACCGCGGCGATCACCGGCTTGTCGAGATCCCAGCGCGAGGTCAGCCCGGCAAAGCCCGTCGCCGGCACCGTCACGGCATTGCCTTCGGCCTGCCAGCGCAGATCATTGCCGGCGCTGAAGGCGCGGTCGCCGGCGCCGGTGAGGATCGCCACCCACAATTCGGGATCGGCGGCGAAATCGTTGAACACCTGTTCCAGCTCGGCATTGGCCGGCGGGTGCAGGGCGTTCATCCGGTCGGGCCGGTTGATGGTGACGATCAGGATACGGCCGTCGCGTTCGACGCTGCAATGTTCATAGGCCATGACTGGCTCCCCTTGCTGTGGACGGGGACAGCTTTGCGCGTCCGTCGCGCCGCCTGCCATTGCCGCAAGTGGGAGGGGGCAACGAAAAACGCCCGGGCGGTAAAGCCCGGGCGTTCCCGTGACGAGATCGAACCCTGGGGGCGGTCACAACCGGCAGGACTTAAGCCCCCGCCTGCCGGTTGCGGCGATCGCGCATCCGGCAAAGCCGGCGGCAACCTGCGTAACCCCATGGTCTTGCGACCAATCAGTCTCCCTGAACCTTCCGCCTGTGGCAAAAGCTTCGACATGGTGGTTACGCCTGTTGGATGGTGCTGTCATCGATTCTGAAGTGCCACCATGCAGTTGCGGCGCGACTGTTGCGACGTTGCAACAATGTCGTCATGTCGGCCTATGACATTGCACAGGCCGGGGGGCGTGCTAAACGCGCTGCCATCACGATTTCCTGACCAAAGGTTGATGTCCCTTGCGCCTGTCCCGCTATTTTCTGCCCGTACTCAAGGAAACGCCCGGCGACGCCCAGGTGATCAGCCATCAGCTGATGCTGCGTGCCGGCATGATTCGGCAGACCGCCGCCGGCATCTATGCCTGGCTGCCGCTGGGCAAGCGCGTGCTGGCCAAGATCGAGCAGATCGTCCGTGAGGAGCAGGACCGCGCCGGCGCCATCGAGGTGCTGATGCCGACCATCCAGTCGGCGGAGCTGTGGAAGCAGTCCGGCCGTTACGACGCCTATGGCCCGGAAATGCTGCGCATCATCGATCGGCATGACCGCGAGATGCTGTTCAGCCCCACGGCGGAGGAGCTGTTCACGGCGATCTTCCAGAACGGCGCCAAATCCTATCGCGACCTGCCGCGCAACCTTTACCAGATCCAATGGAAGTTCCGTGACGAGGTGCGCCCGCGCTTCGGCGTGCTGCGCGGCCGCGAATTCCTGATGAAGGACGCCTATAGCTTCGATGTCGATTTTGCCGGCGCCAAGCACAGCTATAATCGCATGTTCATCGCCTATATGCGCACCTTCGCTCGCATGGGCCTTGATGCGATTCCAATGCAGGCGGACACCGGACCGATCGGTGGTGACCTGAGCCATGAGTTCATCGTGCTGGCACCGACCGGCGAAAGTGACGTCTTCTATCATGAAAACTGGCTGGCAGCGCGCGACACCAGCGCCATCGATGCCGATGATGCGGCGGCGCTGGAGGGTTTCATTGCCGGCCTCAACGCCGATTACGCCGCCACCGATGAAAAGCGCGACCTGGCCGCCGAAGCCGCCGCCGGCGACAAGCTCAAGCAATCGAAGGGTATCGAGGTCGGCCAGGTGTTCTACTTCGGCGACAAATACACGAAAGCCATGGGCGTCACCGTGCAGGGGCCGGACGGCACCGCCATCACGCCGCTGATGGGCAGCTATGGCATCGGGGTGTCGCGCCTGATGGGCGCGATCATCGAGGCCTGCCATGACAAGGATGGCATCATCTGGCCGGAGGCGGTGGCGCCGTACAAGGTGGCGCTGATCAATCTGCGCGTCGATGATGCCGCCTGTGCGGCGGCGGCGGACGATCTTTATGCGCAGCTGACCGCCGCGGGTGTCGAGGTGCTCTACGACGATCGCGACGAGCGTGGCGGTGCCAAGTTCGCCACCGCCGACCTGATCGGACTTCCGTGGCAGCTGGTCGTCGGCCCGAAGGGAATCGCCAATGGCGTGGTCGAGTTGAAGCGCCGCGGTGGCGAGCGCGTGGAGATCGCGCTCGCCGATGCGGTGGAGCGGTTGCGTTGATGTCCTCCCCCGCCAGGGGGGAGGCGACTCGGCGCCAGCCGAGCGGGTGGGGGATCCCCGCATCGCCACACGCGAACCCCCACCCCGCTCGCGTACCGCGAGTCGCCCTCCCCGCAAGGGGGAGGGAGTTGATATGATCACCCGCTACGAACGCCTGATCGCGCGGCGCTACCTGCTGCCCGGCCGCGGCGAGGGCTTCATCTTCCTTGTCGCCAGCATCAGCCTGGTCGCCGTCGCCCTCGGCGTTGCGGCCTTGATCGCGGTGATGAGCGTGATGAACGGCTTCCGCGCCGAACTGTTCGACCGCATCCTGGGGCTGAACGGCCATGCCGTGGTGCAGGGCTATGGCGGACGTATCGAGGCGTGGCAGCCGCTGCAGGCGAAGCTGAAGGCGCTGCCCGGCGTGGTCAGCGCGACGCCGCTGATCGAGCAGCCACTGATGGGCAGCTTCGGCGGCCGGGTCGAAGGCGTGCTAGTGCGCGGCATGACGCTGGCCGATATCAATGGCACGCCGGTGATCGCCGACAATGTCGTCGCCGGCGATCTGCGCAACCTGCAACCCGGCACCAACACCGTCGCCATCGGCGCGCGGCTGGCGGAGGCGCTGGGCGCGCGCATCGGCGACTCCATTTCGCTGATCAACCCGCAAGGGGAATCGACGCCGTTCGGCACGGTGCCGCGCATCATCGCCTATCGCATCGTCGCGGTGTTCGAGGTCGGCGTCTATGATTATGACAAGGCGTTTGTGGTGATGCCGATGAGTGATGCGCAGACGCTGCTCCGGCTCGGCGACGCGGTGGGGATGGTCGAGGTGGTGACCAGCGATCCCGACAAGGTTGGCGCCATTCTTGCCCCGATTGTCCCCCAGATCGCCGGCCAGGCCGTGGTGAATGATTGGAAATCGACCAATTCGGCCTTGTTCTCAGCCCTGGTCGTCGAGCGCACGGTGATGTTCTGGGTGCTGTCGATCATCATCCTCGTCGCCGTGTTCAACATCCTCTCCTCGCTGATCATGCTGGTCCGCGCCAAGACCCGCGACATCGCCATTTTGCGCACCATGGGCGCCAGCCGGGCCGCGTTGATGCGGGTGTTCATGACGGTCGGCACGCTGATCGGCGGGCTGGGCATCGCGCTCGGTTGCGTGCTCGGCTTCTCCCTGCTCTATTTCCGTGCCGGCATCGTCGCCGGGGTGGGGCGGTTGACCGGCACCAATCTCTGGGATCCGTCCGTGCGCTATCTGACCGATCTGCCGTCGAAGACCGACCCGGTGGAGGTCGTCGGCATCGTGCTGCTGGCCCTGCTTTTGAGCTTTCTCGCCACACTGTATCCCGCATGGAAGGCCGCGAGTACCGATCCCGTGCAGGTGCTGCGCTATGAGTAACTTTTACCTCGCCCCGCCGGGGAGAGGTCGGACTCGCGCTCGCGCGAGCCGGGAGAGGGGCGTCTCGTTCCCAGGCTTGAACCCTTCTCCCGGCGCGGCTGCGCCGAGTCCGACCTCCCCCCGGCGGGGGGAGGTAGGGTCATGATTCCCACCCTCGACGTTCGCGACCTGCGCCGCAGCTTCACGCAAGGCTCGGTCACCATCGATGTACTGAAGGGCGTCGACTTGGCCGTGAACCCCGGCGAGATCGTCGCGCTGCTCGGGCCAAGTGGCTCCGGCAAGTCGACGCTGCTGCAGGCGGTCGGCCTCCTCGAAGGCGGCTTCCAGGGCCGGATCAGCATCGCCGGCGAGCGCGTCGAAGCGCTCGACAATGCCGGCCGCACGCGGGTGCGGCGCGACCGGCTCGGCTTCGTCTATCAGTTCCACCATCTGCTGCCGGATTTCAGCGCCCGCGAGAATGTGCTGCTCGCCGGCCTGGTCGCCGGCCATGCCGAAAGGGTAGCGGCGACGCGCGCCGATGAACTGCTGACGGCGCTCGGCCTCGGCAGCCGGCTCAACCATCGCCCGTCCGAACTCTCCGGCGGCGAGCAGCAGCGGGTCGCCGTGGCGCGGGCGCTGGCCAACAAGCCGGTGCTGGTCCTTGCCGATGAACCCACCGGCAATCTCGACGAAGCCACGGCGCAAAAGGTGCTGGCGGAATTCCTGTCGCTGGTGCGCGGCCAGGGCAGCGCCGCGCTGGTCGCCACCCACAATGTCGCGCTGGCCGGCCAGATGGACCGGGTGGTGACGCTGCACGAGGGACGGCTGGCTGTCGTCTGACCCGCCGGGCCCCGGGCTCGGTGCGTCGCAAAAGCTGTGCGTAACTTCATCGCGGCGCTTTTCCGAATCGCGGCGAGCGGACACTATCCCGGCCATGGCTGCTGCCTCCCTCCATTCCACCTCCGCCCATGCCGGCTTCGTGCACCTGCGCCTGCAATCGGCCTATTCGATGCTGGAAGGCGCCATCCAGCCGGAGGACCTGGCCAAGGCCTGTAGGCGCGGACTGTTTCCGGCTGCGGGCCTGGCCGATCGCGGCAACATGTTTGCCGCCATGGATTTTTCGGCGGCTGCCAAGGACGCCGGTGTGCAGCCGATCATCGGCGCCATGGTCGCGGTCGAGCGGCCGGGCACGCGCAGCGCGCTGACACGGCCGGTCCATGACTGGCTGGTGCTGTTTGCGCAAGATGCCGGCGGCTATGCCAATCTCATCGGGCTGGTCAGCCAGGCCCATCTCGGTGCCGACCCCGCCGATGATCCGCATCTGCTGCTCGGCGATTTCGACGGGCGCACCGACGGCCTCCTCTGCCTCTCCGGCGGCGCCGATGGCGCGCTGGCGCGGCTGCTCGCCGATGGCCAGGCCGTCGACGAATATGCCGATGCGCTGGTGCGGCTGTTCCCCGGCCGGCTTTATGTCGAGATCGCCCGCGCCAACGACCCTATCGAGCAGCGCAGCGAGCCCGGCCTGTTGCGGCTGGCGCAGGCGCGGGGGCTGCCGATCGTCGCCACCAACCCGGTCAAGTTCCTCGATGAGCGTGTGCATCTGGCGCATGACGCGCTGCTCTGCATCGCCGATTCGGCCTATGTGGAGGCGGACGAGCGCCGCAAGTCCAATCCCGAGCATCGGCTGAAATCCGCCGACGAGATGCGCAAGGCCTTTGCCGATCTGCCGGAAGCCATCGCCAACACCGTCACCATCGCCCAGCGTTGCGCCATCGCCGCGCCCTATCGCAAGCCGATCCTGCCGCGGATGGCGAGCGACGGCGCCTCGGAAGATCCGGCGCTGGTTGCCGCCGCCGAAGCGGGGCTCGACGCCCGGCTGGCGGCGCGCGGCATCAGCGGCGAGGCCGCCACGCCCTATCGCGAGCGGCTGGCGTTCGAGCTTGGCGTCATCAATTCGATGGGCTTCCCCGGTTACTTCCTGATCGTTGCCGATTTCATTGCCTGGGCGAAGCGCCAAGGCATTCCCGTAGGGCCAGGCCGCGGTTCCGGCGCCGGCTCGGTCGTCGCCTGGGCGCTGACCATCACCGATCTCGATCCGCTGGAGCATGGCCTGCTCTTCGAGCGCTTCCTGAACCCGGATCGTGTCTCGATGCCCGACTTCGACATCGATTTCTGCGAAACGCGGCGCGGCGAGGTCATCCGCTATGTCCAGCAGCGTTATGGCAACGCCCAGGTCGCGCAGATCATCACCTTCGGGAAAATGAAGGCGCGCGCCGTGCTGAAGGACGTCGGCCGTGTGCTGCAGATGCCCTATGGCCAGACCGACCGGCTGGCCAAGCTGATCCCCAGCCACCCGACCGACCCCTGGACGCTGGCGCGCACGCTGGGGCTGGGCAAGGACAAGGACGGCAAGCGCTACACCGGCGTGCCCGAATTCATCGCCGAGCGGGATCGCGACCCCAAGGTCAAGCGGCTGATCGAGATCGCCCTGCAACTGGAAGGGCTGCCGCGCCACAGCTCCACCCACGCCGCCGGCGTGGTCATCGGCGACCGGCCGCTGTCGCAACTGGTGCCGCTGTATCGCGATCCGCGGTCGGACATGGCGGTCACCCAGTTCGAAATGAAGGCGGTGGAAAAGGCCGGGCTGGTCAAGTTCGACTTTCTCGGCCTCAAGACCCTGTCGGTGCTCGACCGCGCGGCGAAGCTGCTCGCCGACCGCGGTGTCAGCGTCGACTGGAACGGCCTGCCGCTCGATGACCCGGCGGTTTATGCCCTGCTGGCCCGCGCCGACACGGTCGGGGTGTTCCAGTTCGAATCGGAAGGCATGCGCCGGGCGCTGGGGCAGGTGCGGCCCGATTGCTTTGGCGACATCATCGCGCTCGGCGCGCTCTATCGCCCTGGCCCGATGGACAATATCCCGAGCTTTGCCAACAGGAAGCACAAGCGGGAAGAGGTGGTGCTGCTGCACCCGGCGATGGAGCCGATCCTGCGCGAGACCTATGGCATCATCGTCTATCAGGAACAGGTGATGCAGATCGCCCGGACGCTGGCCGGCTACAGCCTGGGCGAAGCCGATCTGCTGCGCCGCGCCATGGGCAAGAAGATCCATGCCGAGATGGTGGCGCAGAAGGAACGCTTTGCCGAAGGCGCCGCCAAGAACGACATTCCCAAGGACACCGCCTCGGCGATCTTCGACCTGGTGCTGAAATTCGCCAACTATGGCTTCAACAAATCGCACGCCGCCGCCTATGCCCTCGTCAGCTACCAGACCGCCTGGCTGAAGGCGCATCATCCGGTGGAATTCTATGCCGCCTCGATGGCCTATGACATCGACAATACCGACCGGCTGGCGATCTTCGTCGAGGATGCGCGGCGCAGCGGCGTCACCATGTTGCCGCCGTGCATCAACGCCTCGGCGGCGGATTTCGCGGTGCAGGATGGTGCGGTACGCTATGCCCTCGCCGCGCTGAAGAATGTCGGCGAAAAGGCCATGGCCATCGTCACCGATGGTCGCGGTGGTGGTTATGCCAGCCTTGCCGAATTCGCGCGCCGGGTCGATCCGCGCCTCATCAACAAGCGCCAGCTGGAAAGCCTGATCGCCGCCGGCTGTTTCGATGGCATCGAGGCCAACCGCGCCGGCGTCCATCTGCTCGCCGAAGCCATCCTCGGCACCGCGCAAGCCGCCGCCGAAGCGCGCGAGTCCGCACAGACCGCGCTGTTCGGTGAAGCGACCGGCTTTGTCGATGACGGCGGCCTTGCCATGCTGGTGCCATCGAGTGTCAGCTGGACGCTGGCCGAGCGCATGGCGCAGGAAAAGGAAGCCTTCGGCTTCTTCTTCTCCGGCCATCCGGTCGAGGCCTGGCGCAGCGTGCTGGAGGCCAATGGCGTCAAGAGCTTTGCCGAGGTGGCGGCGCTGCCCGCACCGCCGGGCGGCGGCCGCATGGGCGTCGTCATGGCCGGGTTGATCGAGGAGGCGCGCTGGCGCACCCCGCAGAACGGCAAGTCCAGCCGCTACATGTTCGTCACCCTGTCCGATCGTTCCGGCCAATATGTCGGCAGCTGTTTCGAGGAGGAAACTCAGGCGCGGATCGAAACGCTGGCCAAGGATTCGCCCGCCGTGCTGGTGCAGGCCGAACTGCAATGGCGCGAGGGCGAGGATGTGCCGCGCGTCCGCATCAACGGGGTCACCAGCCTCGCCGACATGGCGCGGCGGACGAAAAGCCGGCTGACGGTCAAGGTTTGCGACGCCATCGCGGTGCGCGCGCTGGTCGATCTGGTGACGCCGGCGCGGGGCAAGGGGCGCGGCGCGCTGATTGCCGAAGTGCCGTGCAGCAGCGGCGTCGCCCGTGTCGCGCTGGGCAGCGACTATCTGCTCGATGCCGAGCTGGAGGCGCGGGTGCAACAGCATTTCGGCGCCGCCGTCGGTGTGACAGCGGCGCCGAAACTGGCGCTGGTCGGCTAGGGGGGCTGCGCCCCACCGGGGCGCGTTGCCGTCCGTCAGTTCGGCTTGCTGGTCACCGTCGTGGTGGTGGTGCTGGCCGTGGTCACCGGGGCCTTGTGATGGACGACCGTGCGCTTGTGCGTGGTGGTGCGCTTGACCGGGGCTGGCGTCACGGTCTTTTCGACGATCTGCACGGTGGTGGCGACGGGCGCTGGCCGCGCCAGCGCATCGGCGCGGGCGTTGGCCGTATCGGCGGCGCGTTCGGCGGCATTGGCGCGCGCCGTTTCGGCGGCTGCGCCGGCCTGGGCGTTGGCAGCGGTCGCTTCCGCGTCCATGCGGCGTTCGCGCGCTGCCGTCATCTTCAGCTGGTCGGCGTTGACGATGGCCTGGTCGGCGAGCTGGCCGGCGCGGTGCGCGGCGACGATCGCTTCGCTCTTCTTGCCATGGGACAGCAGCGTTTCGGCATCGGTCAGCGCGGCGCGCGCTTCGGTCTGCAGCAGTGGTGCGCCATTGCTGGTGCCGACCTTGTCGCCGGCGGTGATCTTGCCGCGCGCTTCGGCAATGGCGGTGCGGGCGCGATCGGCTTCGCCGGCCTGGGCCGGCATGGCGGCGATGGACAGCAGAATGGCAGTCGTCGTGAACGGGATGTGGCGTTGCATGATGATCGCTCCTTGAGGGCTAGCGATGTCATGAACGAGGCCCTGCGGCGTTCGTTCCGCCGCGACCAAACCGCGCCAAACCGGCGCAACCGCCAATCACGGCTGGATTTTTCGGCAAACGCCGCTAGGGACAGGGCGTTCCATCCCGATGCGAGATGATCGCATCGGCCTTGTGCTGTTCTGCAGCGCCGCGCGTCTGGTTGAAAAGCACTAACACTTCACATGCTCCAAAATGCCCTGCCGGTCGGTGACCGGATCGACGCCGTCATCACCTGGGTGGATGGCGCGGACCCGGCGCATCGCGCCAAGCGCCATCGCCACATGCTCGCCGCCCCGGCCAATGAAAACGGCACCAATCCGCACCGCTGGGCGTGCAGCGACGAGCTGGGCTTCTGTCTGCGCTCCATCGCCAATCATGCGCCCTGGATCGGCCGGGTGTGGATCGTCACCGATGCCCAGACGCCGCGGCCGCAGTCGATCCCGCCGGCGCTGGCCGACCGCATCACCATCATCGATCATCGCGTGCTGTTCGCCGGGCATGAGGCGGCGCTGCCGACCTTCAATTCCATGGCCATCGAAAGCCTGATCTGGCGCATTCCCGGGCTGGCGGAACGCTTCGTCTATTTCAACGATGACGTGTTCCTGACCGCGCCGATCCGGCCGGGCGATGTCTTTGCCGGCATGAAGCCCGTGCTGCGCGGCAAATGGGTGGATCGCAGCGCGCTGGCTGCCGATGCGGCGGCGCGGCACGATCCGGCGCGGCTCAACGAACTCGCCCAGAGCAATGCGGCCGCCATGCTGGGCTTTGCACCGGCGCGGCAGTTCGCCGGCGCCCATGTCGTGCACCCGATGCGCCGGTCGGTGTTGGCAGCGCTGTTCGACGATCACCATGCCGCCTTCATCGCCAATATCGGGCATCGTTTCCGCGACACCGGCCAGTTCCTGCCGCAGACGCTGCACAATCATGCCTGCATCAGGGCCGGCGACTGCGTGCTGCGCGACGCGGCCGACCATCTCCACCTGCGCTCCGGCGCCATTGCCGAGCTGCCGCTGGCCGATGTCCGCCGCTATCTGCGCCGCGCCCTGCAGCCGGAGGTGAAGTTCCTTTGCGTCAATGATCTGCCCCAGGTCGAGGCGGCGATTCCCCAGGCCCGCGCCTGGATCGAGCAGGCCATTCAGGCCGCCTGATACGGTTCTAGCAACGCCGCCATGTCGACGCGGGCGCGCAGCCGGCTGCCAAGCAGGTAGAGGCCTGCGAACTTTCTTTGCAGGAACAGCGTGTCGATGGGCGGGATGTGCCAGAAGTCCCGGTCCTTCGCCATGGCGAGGCCATCGTCGCGGATCTGCGCCACCATGGCATTGTCGGCGAAATCGAAGGTGCCGCTGGTGCGCAGCGGCGCCATCGCCGTGGTGAACATGGTGGTGATGCGGGTCCGGTGGCGGTCCGGCGTGTCGGCGCCGAAAAAGCCGATGGCCTGCATGGCGGACGCGGCGGCGGCATCGTCACCGGACAGGCCGGCGGCGAGCAGGTGGCGATAGCGGTCCGTGACCTCTGGCGCGAACGCCCGTGTCGCGCCGAAATCGAGCAGCACCAGCCGGGCGTTCTCCCGGTCATAGCGGTAGTTGGCGAAATTCGGGTCGGTCTGCATCAGCCGGAAATCGAACAGCTCGGCCAGCACCAGCGCCAGCGCCAGCGTCATCGCCCGGTCGCGCTCGGTCTGCGGTGCATCGGCGAGCGTTTCGATGGCGCTGCCCTTCACATAATCCATCGCCAGCACATTGGCGGTGGTCAGGTCGGCGTGCAGGCCCGGCACGCGATAGTCCGGCCGGTCGGCGAGCAGCGCGCCGAACTGCGCAAGACACGCCCCCTCACGGGCATAATCCGCTTCCTCGTGCAGCTGGCGCTTCGCCTCGGCCAGCATCGGGGCGATGTCGAGGCTGGCGGGCAGCTGGCCCGACAGGCGGATCAGCGTCGCGACATTGTCGACATCGGAATCGATGCTGGCGCGCACGCCGGGGTACTGGATCTTGATGGCGAGGTCGCGGCCATCGCGCGTCTGGGCGCGATGCACCTGGCCGATGGAGGCCGCCGCGATCGGCCGCACGTCGAAGCGCAGAAAACGCCCGCGCCAGTCCCGCCCCCATTCGCGCGCCAGCACGGCATCGAGCTGTTTCGCCGGCATGTGCTGGGCATCGGCGCGCAGCCGGGCCAGCACATCGGTCAATTCGCGGGGCAGGATCTCGCCGCTGTCCATCGACAGCAATTGCCCCAGCTTCATCGCGGCGCCGCGCAGCTGGCTCAGCTGCTCGGTCACCCGCCGCGCATTGGCCGGCGTCATCAGCAGGTCGGCGACGCTCGGCCGCTTGCCCGTCGCCAATTGCCGGGCGCCATCGGCCAGCATGCTGCCGGCGACGCCGCCGGCCAGGCTGCCGAAGCGCGCCAGCCGCGCCAGCCGGCCAGTGGGGACGGCACGGCCGCCGGGAACGTTGCTGGACATGGCCGGGCTTTAGGCCCGGTGGCGCCGCGCGCAATGCGGCATGATGGCGAGGGCGGCGTGCCGGCGTCAGTCGACGTCCGGGTTGAACACGCTCCAGCCCATGCCCTGCGAGAGTTCCTCCAGCGCCAGCGTGCCGAGCAGCGAATTGCCCTGCGCCGACAGGCCGGGCGACCAGACTGCGATGCTGGCGCGGCCGGGGGCGATGGCGAGGATGCCGCCGCCGACGCCCGACTTTGCCGGCAGCCCGACCCGAAAGGCGAAATCGCCGGAGGCATCATAATGGCCGCAGGTCAGCATCAGCGCGTTGATGCGGCGGGTGCGCTCCGCACTGATGATCGGCAGCCCGGTGCCGGGGTCGACGCCGCCCAGGCTGAGAAAACGCCCGGCGCGCGCCAGCTGGCGGCACGACATGGCGATGGCGCACTGCTGGAAATAGACCGACAGCGTGGCATCGACCGGCCCGGCGATGACGCCGAACGAGCGCATGTAATTGGCCAGCGCCGCGTTGCGAAAGCCGGTGACGGCTTCCGACCAGGCCACCGATGTGTCGATATCGATGCTGTCGTCATCGGCGAGGGCGCGGACGCGCGCCAGGATGGCGGCGATGGCATCGGCCGAGTCCTGGCCTTGCGCGATCAGGTCGCAGACGGCGATGGCGCCGGCGTTGATGAACGGGTTGCGCGGCCGCCCGGCCTCCAGCTCCAGCTGGATGATCGAATTGAAGGCGCTGCCCGAAGGTTCGCGGCCGACCATCGACCAGACGGCGTCGCCGTGGCGGCACGAGGCTTCAACCAGGGCAAAGACCTTGCTGATCGACTGGATGGAAAAGCCGGTGTCGGCGTCGCCCGCGGCGAATTCGCGGCCGTCCGCCGTCACCACCGCCATGCCGAAATGGCCGGGCGAGACCTTGGCCAGTTCGGGAATGTAATCGGCAACGCGGCCGCGTTCGGCCCGGGTCATCAGCCGGTCGGCAATGTCGGTGACCAAAGTCGCCAGATCGGCCATGGCGCGCCCTTTCCGTTGCGATGTTCGCGGTCGTTACCCTTCCAGAAACGCCCGGCCCGCGCCAGAGCGGGGCAAAAATATGAGTGGCACTTGAATTTCGCGTAGTGTAGGAACGCAGTCGTGGGGATGGAGTCGAGTCGTACATGTTGCGGCTCGGGTATGGGAGAAGAATGATGGCCACGCAGCCGAACCTTGCCGCCGCAGCACCGATCAAGCACACCGTGCCGCGGGAACAGTTCGAATATACCTGGCCATTGCCGCCGCGCCATCGTCCCGACCTGCCGGAATATACCGCCGGCTCGCTGAGCGCCTATCTGGCGACGGCGCCGCTCGACGAAGTCGACATTGCCGATCCCATCTATTGGGAAAATGACTGCCACTGGACCTATTTCAAGCGGCTGCGCGACGAAGCGCCGATCCATTTCACCCATCACAACAGCAATCGCCACCGCGGCTATTGGTCGGTCACCCGCTGGGCCGACATCATGGCGGTCGATACCAATCACCAGGTCTTCTCGTCGGACGCCCATCTCGGCGGCATCACGCTGTTCGACATGGACCAGGACTTCATCATGCCGATGTTCATCGCCATGGACCAGCCCAAGCATGATGTGCAGCGGAAAGCCGTCAACCCGATCGTGTCGGGCAGCAACCTTGCCGCCTTCGAGGAACTGATCCGCAGCCGCACCCAGGAAGTGCTCGATGGTCTGCCGCGCGGCGAAGTGTTCGACTGGGTCGACCGCGTCTCGATCGAGCTGACCAGCCGCATGCTGGCGACGCTGTTCGATTTCCCGCAGGAACATCGCCGTAAGCTAACCTATTGGTCGGACATCGCGACGGCCGATCCGGAAGTGCCGGGCAATCTGCAGAAGGAAGAGCGGCAGGCCGTGCTGATGGGCATGCTGCAAGAATTCATGGGCCTGTGGAACGCCCGGGTGAACGACCCCGAACCCAAGGGCGACCTCATCTCCATGCTCGCCCACAATCCCGCCACGCGCGACATGCCGCCGATGGAATTCATGGGCAATCTGGTGCTGCTGATCGTCGGCGGCAACGACACCACCCGCAATTCGATCAGCGGCGGGCTGAAGTTCCTCAACGACAACCCGGCCGAATACGCCAAGCTGCGCGCCAACCCCGAACTGATCGAGTCGATGGTATCGGAAATCATCCGCTACCAGACGCCGCTGGCGCATATGCGCCGCACCGCGCTGGAAGATACCATCCTCGGCGGCCAGCATATCGCCAAGGGTGACAAGATCATCATGTGGTATGTGTCGGGCAACCGCGACGAGCGGGCCATCGAAAACCCCGATGCCTTCATCATCGATCGCCCGCGCGCCCGCCAGCACATGTCGTTCGGCTTCGGCATCCACCGCTGCGTTGGCAATCGCCTCGCCGAGCTGCAGCTGAAGATCCTTTGGGAAGAGATCATGAAGCGCTTCGACAACATCGAAGTGGTGGAAGCGCCGGAGCGCGTGCCCTCCGCCTTCGTCAAGGGCTACAAGTCGCTGATGGTCCGCATCCCGGCCTGACCTTCCCCGCATTCGAGCTACAGGACCAGCAATGGCAAAGATCACCTATGTCGCCCATGACGGCGCCAGCACCACCGTCGATGTCGCCGATGGCGTCTCTCTGATGGAAGGCGCGCTGCAGAACGGCATCAGCGGCATCGATGGCGATTGCGGCGGCAACGCCGCCTGCGCCACCTGCCATGTCTATGTCGCCGAGGGCTGGGGCGACCGCACCGGCAGCATCAGCGAGCTGGAAGAGGCGATGCTCGACCTTGCCGATGGCCGCCAGGCCAACAGCCGGCTGGCGTGCCAGATCAAGGCCAGTGCCGATCTGGACGGGCTGGTGCTGAACATGCCGGAAACCCAGCACTAAGCGCGGGTTTGCTGCACTTCTACTCCCTCCCCCTTGCGGGGAGGGAGGTGGTCCTCACACTTCCCGCGCCACCACCACCTCGATCAGCGTGGGCGCATCGCTCGCCAGCGCCGCCGTCACCGCGTCGCGGACCGCGTCCAGCGTTTCCACCCGCACCGTCGCGACGCCATGCGCCTGGGCCAGGGCCTGGAAATCGATGGCCGGATTCTGGATGTCCATTTCGACATAGGTGTCGGTGCGTGCGCTGTGATCGCCGATGGCACGCGTGCGCTGCTTCAGGATCCGATAGCCCTGGTTGTTGAAGATGATGGTGACGACCGGCAGCCGATAGTGCGCCAGCGTCCACAGCGCCGCCGCCGCATACATGGCGCTGCCGTCGCCGGACAGCGCCACCACCGGCCGGCCGGGGTTGGCGAGCTGCATGCCGACCGCCTGCGGGATGGCGACGCCGATGCCGCCGCCGCGCATGCCGTACCAGCTGTCGGGCCGCGTGGCGGGGATTAGCTGGCGCACGGTGTTCATGCCGGATGACAGCAACTCCTCGATGACGATGGCATTATCGGGCAGCAGTTCGCCGATCAGCTTCAGCACCGGCAGCGGCTGCAAGGGCATGTCCCCGGCCAGCGCATCGGCGCGGGCGAGCAGCGCCGCCTGTTTCGCGGCCAGATCCGCGACGATGCCCGGCACGCGGTGCGCGCCGCAGCCGTTCACCAGCGCCGTCAGTTCCGGCAGCGTCGCCTTGGGGTCGCCCTGGATGGCGGCGGTGGCGGCGAAATTCTTGCCGATCTGCCAGGGTTCGTCGTCGAGATGGACGACGCGCGTCCCCGGCGCCAGCGCCTCCACGCCGGTCGCCTGGCTCTGCGTCATCAGATCGGCGCCGATGGAAATCAGCAGATCGTGGTTCGCCATCACGCTGCGCAGCGCCGGCGTCATCCGCGGCACCGTGCCGGCGTAGAGCGGATGGTCGGTCGGGAAGGCGGCGGTGTTGGCCATGGCCTCCAGATAGACCGGCGCGCCGACCGCTTCGGCCAGCGCCGCCAGTTCGGCATGGGCGTCGGACTTGGCCACCGCATCGCCGGCAAAGAGGATCGGGTTTTGCGCGTCGCGGATCAGCGCGGCAGCGGCGGCGATGGCGTCGGCATCACCACGCAGCCGCGACCCGATGCGGGTGGGCGCGCCCATATCCAGATCGTCGGGCGCCAGCGCCGTCAGCACATCGCCCGGAATCGACAGGAACACCGGCCCGGTCGGCGCGGTCAGCGCCACCTTTGCGGCGCGGCGGATGGCACGCGGCAGTTCCGCCAGCGACGCCACCTCGAACGACCATTTCACCAGCGGCCGCGCCATCGTCGCCAGATCGTCCCACAGCAAGGGCTCGGTCAGGCGGATGCTCATGTCCTGCTGCCCGGCCGTGACCAGGATCGGCGCCCCCGCCTTCGCCGCATTGTAGAGCATGCCCATCGCATTGCCGAGGCCGGGCGCCGCGTGCAGGTTGCACACCGCAAGGCGTCCCGTCGCTTGCGCATAGCCATCGGCCATGCCCATCACCACCACCTCGTTGAGCCCGAGGATGTAGCGGAGCCGGTCCTCCACCACCATCGCGTCCATCAACGGCAGCTCCGTGGTGCCGGGATTGCCGAAGATGAACTCCACGCCCTCCGAATGGAGCAGGTCGAGAAGGATATGCTTGCCGGGACGCGTCATGGGCCGCGTCTTATAGCAATTTCAGAAGAATTGAACTGAAAGGAAGGGGACACGGGCTGGATCGTGCCGCGCTTGCAGCGTCCCCCTCCCTCCCCCTTGCGGGGAGGGCGACTCGCGCTTGCGCGAGCGGGGTGGGGGTTGCGCCATTGGTGACACCAGCCG
>NKIQ01000024.1:43947-50143 GCA_002256005.1 Alphaproteobacteria bacterium PA4
GGTGATCGGGGGAACGGTCGGCGTTGTGATCCACGCGGCGACGCTGTTGCTGTAATCTCTCCCTCCCCCTTGCGGGGAGGGCGACTCGCGAAGCGAGCGGGGTGGGGGTTACACCTTTGGTAACAGCAGCCGGGTTCCCCCACCCCGCTCGGCTGGCGCCGAGTCGCCCTCCCCGCAAGGGGGGGAGGGAGGGGGCCCCCTCGTTCGCGAAGCCCGCTACTCGATCCGTTCCGTCACCGCCACCGCCGGCAGGCGGAAACTGCTGTCGAGCAGCGGCGCGCGGGGCAGATAGCCGCGGAAGACGAGGCTGAACTTGCCCTTGGGCGCGGGCAGCCAGTTCACCACGCGTTCGCCGGACGGCTTGCCCGTCTGGATGAAGATGTCATAGCTGCCGTCGCGGTTGGAGCGCAGCTGCGGCGAGCGATCGCCGATGGCATAGCGCGACAATTCGTTGGGCACGAAGAACAGCCGGCCGTCCGCTTCGATCTGGTACATGGTCAAGGACCAGAAGGCGCCGACCGGCAGGCCCGGCGGCAGATGCACCGTATAGGCCTTGTCGCCGGTGAGCGCCTCGCCCGCCGCATCGACGCGGGCGGACAGGTACATCGCCTCCAGCCGGGGCAGGGCGCCGAGGCCGCCGAGCGCCACATAGCTGCGCAGGTCATCGTCCTCGCCATATTCGCCGATGGCGAGTTTCGGGTAGGACCAGCCATCGACGACATCGCCGATGGCGCCGAGGCCGACCTTCAGCTCCGCGCGCAGCGCCGGCATCGCGCTGGTCCAAAGCGCCCGGGTTTCGGGGGTCAGGCTTTCCCATTTCGTCGTCAGGCCCTGCGCGGCAAAGCCATTGGCGCGGGCGATGAGTGCGGCGCTGCTGGCCGAGCGGGCCAGCGCCTCATTGACCACGGCGAGGAAGGTCTGTGCATCCGGCGCCACCGGCACGGTCTGGATCGCCGGCACCGCGGCGGCGCGGCCATCCGGCAGGCTGACCTTGTAGCCGCCGATGGCGGCGCCGGCGGCGGCGAGATCTTCCTCGCCATTGACCAGCACGCGGATCAGCAGCCAGGCATCGTTGCTGGTGGCGCGCACCAGCTCCGCGCCATCGGGGGTGGGGCCGGTATAGCCCGGCCCGACATAGGCATAGCGGCCGCCCTTGCTGCCGGTGCGGGTGCCGATGATGCTGGTGACATCGGTGTTGACGCCCATCAGCGCGGCGCTGTTGTAGCGGCCGGGCAGCGCCGGCATGTCGATGATGACCGGCCCGGCCGCCAGATCGAGCCAGACGCTGCCGTAGAGCGTGTCGTTGTTGGGCGTCGTCACCTCGCGCGCCGCGGCATCGGCGAGCTTCAGGCGCGGCAGGATGAAATTGACGGCGTTGGGCAGGCCGAAACCGCGCGCCGCGCCCAGCTGCACGCTGCGGGTGCGCATCATTTCATAGATCGGGAAGGCGAAGCGGAAGGCGCGGCGCAGCTGGGCGGCTTCCTCGGTATCGGGCAGCGGCACCAGCTTCGGCGGCTGCACTGCGGGTTTTGCAGCGGGTTTCGCCGCCGGCTTGGTGGTGGGCGTCACCGGCTTCACCGGCGTGCGGGCCTCTGCCGCGCTCGTCGTCAGCAGCAGGGCCGCGATGATATTGGTGATGGTGCGCATTGGTCTGCCTCCCCGGTGCGGTCGTCCTGACCTGTCACTTTCGCTGTCATTGCCGGGCGCGCGCGATGGCGTAAAGTCACTCACGGAGATTTCGGGCGTTTTTGGGAGGATCGGATGAGCGAAGCCTATATCGTGGCGGCGGCACGCACCGCTGGTGGCCGTCGGGGTGGCATGCTGCGTGACTGGCACCCGGCCGATCTGGCCGGCAAGGTGCTGGATGCACTGGTCGACCGCTCCGGCGCCGACCCGGCGCTGATCGAGGATGTCATCATGGGCTGCGTCAGCCAGTTCGGCCAGCAATCGGCCAATGTGGCGCGCAACGCTGTGCTGTCGTCGCGGCTGCCGGAATCGGTGCCCGGCACCAGTGTCGACCGCCAGTGCGGCAGCAGCCAGCAGGCGCTGCACTTCGCCGCCGCGACGGTGATGAGCGGCCAGATGGACGTGGTCATCGCCGCCGGCGTCGAATCGATGACGCGGGTGCCGATGGGCGCGGCCGCCAAGCTGAGCCATGACAGCGGCATGGGCTCGCCCTTCGGTGGCCCGGCGATGAAGGCGCGCTATCCCGGTATCCAGTTCAGCCAGTTCACCGGCGCCGAAATGATCGCGAAAAAGTACGACCTGTCAAAGGATTGGCTCGACGAGTTCGGCTATGAAAGCCAGAAGCGCGGCGCGGCAGCGACCAAGGCCGGCGCCTTCGACAAGGAGATCGTACCCATCGAAGTGACGACGCATGAGGGCGCGGCGCACACCCATATCGTCGATGAAGGCATCCGCTTCGATGCCAGTCTGGAAGGCATTCGCGGCGTCAAGCTGATCCAGGAAGGCGGCCGGCTGACGGCGGCGACCTCCTCGCAGATCTGCGATGGCGCGGCGGGGGTGCTCATCGTCAACGAACGCGGGCTGAAGGCGCTGGGCGTGAAGCCGATGGCGCGCATCCACCACATGACCGTGGTGGGCGAAGACCCGGTGATCATGCTGGAAGCGCCGATCGGCGCGACGAAGCGCGCGCTCGCCCGCTCGGGCATGAGCCTTGATGACATCGACCTGTTCGAGGTCAACGAGGCCTTCGCCAGCGTGCCCGGCGCCTGGCTGAAGGTGCTGGGCGCCGACCCGGCCAAGCTCAACGTCAACGGCGGCGCGATTGCGCTCGGCCACCCGCTGGGGGCCAGTGGCACCAAGCTGATGACGACGCTGGTCCACGCCCTGCACGCCCGCGGCAAGCGCTGGGGCCTGCAGACGATGTGCGAAGGCGGCGGGCTGGCGAACGTCACGATCATCGAGGCGCTCTGAATTTCTTGCCTTTCTTCCTCCTCCTCTCCCCTTGAGGGAGAGGGCGACTCGGCGCCAGCCGAGCGGGGAGAGGGGGCCAGAGCCTCGCAATAGCAAACCCCTCTCCCCGCTCGCTACGCGAGTCGCCCTCTCCCGCAAGGGGAGAGGGAAGAATTTGGGGGAGAGGGAAGAAAGGACCCCCCATGACCTTCACCCAGATCGCCCTCGACATCGACGGCCCCATCGCCACCATCACGCTCGACCGCGAGGCCAAGCTCAACGCCTTCACCGGCACGATGATGGAGGAACTGATCGCCGCCTTCGACCTGACCGATGCGAATGACGCGGTGCGCGCCGTCATCGTCACCGGGCGCGGCCGGGCGTTCTGCGCCGGGGCCGACCTCAGCGCCGGCGCCGCCACGTTCGACTATGAGAAGCTGGCCGGCGGCAAGCGGTCCGGCCCGGTGCGCGAGGACGGCAGCGTCGATTACACCCATGAGGCGGTGCGCGACGGTGGCGGTCGCGTGACGATGCGTATCTTCAAATCGCTGAAGCCGGTGATCGCTGCGGTCAACGGCCCGGCGGTCGGCATCGGCGTTACCATGCAGCTGGCGATGGATGTGCGCATGGCGTCGGAATCGGCGCGCTTCGGCTTTGTCTTCGCCCGGCGCGGCATCGTGCCGGAGGCGGGATCGAGCTGGTTCCTGTCGAAACTCGTCGGCCTGCCGCAGGCGCTGGAATGGTGCATGACCGGCCGGGTGTTCGGCGCCGAGGAAGCGCTGAAGGGCGGGCTGGTGCGCTCGGTGCATGCGGCGGACGATCTGCTGCCGGCGGCGCGCGCCCTGGCGCTGGAAATCGCCGAAAACACCGCACCGGTGTCGGTGGCGATGACGCGGCAGATGCTGTGGCGGATGGCGGGCGCCGCCAGCCCCTGGGATGCGCACCGGCTCGATTCGCGGGCGATCTATGCGCGTGGGCGAGCCGGGGATGCGAAGGAAGGCGTGGTGTCGTTCCTGGAGAAACGCGCGCCGGCGTACCCGGACAAGGTCAGCAGCGACATGCCGGATTTTTACCCCTGGTGGGAAGAAGAGCGTTATTATTGAAGGGCTTGCCTTACCTCTCCCTTCAGGGGAGAGGTCGACTCGCCCCCTTGGGCGAGCGGGTGAGGGTTTCTCTTCTGTGTCGAAGCGTGGCACCACCCTCACCCGCCGCGCTGGCGCGCGAGTCGCCTCTCCCCTCAAGGGAGAGGATGGTATAATAACCATATACGCACTTTTCTCTTGACTATCGTAACGCTTCTGGCTATACATTCGGCATGCTTCACGAATCCGCCCACCACGGGGCGGCACCGCGAAAGGGCCGAAGATGACCTCTCCGCGCTGGTATTGGCTGATCCGCGATCGCCGCGCCTTCATCGCCAAATTGGTGGAAACCGGGGACGCCGAACAGGCCGCCCACAGCATCGGCCGCACGCTCGGCGACCCCAATCGATTGAAGCTCGAACATCGAAACAAAAGCGCGACCTGAACTGATGGGGTCTGGGGCCTATCTGTACCGCGCTGGTGATGTGGTGACGCGCTATCCGGCGGAAAGCTTCGGGGATCGTGCCGGGTTGCTGCACATTCGCGGCTTTCACCCGCTCGACGATCACTACGGGGCAGGCTGCCTGCGGCAGCAGCGCGTGACGACGGAAGCCTTTGTCTACACTGCTGCCGATCGCGCCGCCGATGGCGATGGCGCCATCACCCTCAGCGTCCGCCAGCTGAGCGCCAGTGTCGGCCCCGGCGACGCCGCCAGCATCACGCTTTGACCGCAAGGAGCCCGAAAATGACCCCGAACATGGCAATCACCCCGCGTCACGCGCTGCCGCTGCTCGCCGCCGGCCAGGCGCAGAAGGAGGTGACGCACAACGAGGCGCTGCTGGCGCTCGATCGCCTGGTGCAGCTCTGTGTACGCAGCCGCAGCGTCCCGGCGCCGCCGCCGGCGCCAGCGGCGGGGGACTGCTACATTGTCCCGGCCGCGGCGACCGGGGCCTGGGCGGGGCAGGTGGATCGGCTGGCGTGCCATGACGGCTTTGGCTGGCTGTTCGACGCGCCGCCACCGGGCTGCCTGGCCTGGTTGCAGGATGAAGGCGTGTTTGCCGTTTACAGCGATGGCTGGGCAGCGGCGGCCTGGCCGGTGCGGGCGCTCGCCATAGGCGGTCGCATCGTGCTGGGGGCGGTACCGGTCATTCTCGATGCGCCCAGCGGCGGCGCCACCATCGATGCCGAGGCGCGGCAAGCGATCGTGGCGCTGCAGGCGACACTGCGCGCGCAGGGCATTGCCGCTTGACGGAACAGCTGGAATCCTCGACTTTCACTTCCCTGTGATTGTGTTGCCAAAGCGCAACATACTGTTTGAATCGCTGCTTGCGCGGATCTATCCGGCTGGTTTAAAGCGTTCAGGCAGTTCGACAGAAATTGGAGTTGAAAGGGGATGACAATGCGCAAATTTGCTGCTGCACTGGCGCTCGCCACGACGGCACTTGCCGGTCCGGCGCTCGCACGTGACAATTCGTGGTACATCGGTCTGGAGGCAGGTCCGAACCTGACCCAGAACCAGCTGTTCGACGTTACGCGTCCGGCCGTGGGCACGACCGCAGCGACCGTGATCAACGACGGCATCCGCGCTCGTCACGAAATCGGTTACGATGTGGGTGGCAACATCGGCTATGACTTCGGCGCGTTCCGCACCGAATTCGAAGTGGCCTACAAGGACAACAACCTCGACCAGTTCAACGTCGAACAGGCCGTTCCGGCCATCCGCCTGGCCAATGGCACGCTCGGCGTACCGGCTTTGGGTTCCTACCCGCTGGCTGATGGCAATGCCCGCGTTCTGTCGTTCATGGTCAATGGCATGTTCGACTTCGGCGGCAAGGACCGTGACTGGGGTGGTTTCATCGGTGGCGGCGCTGGTATCGCCCGCGTCCAGCACAGCCATTATCAGTTCGCCAAGTTCGGCGCTGAGTTCCTGAACGACAGCGACACCGGCTTCGCCTATCAGATCCTCGCCGGCGTCTACAAGCCGATCAGCGACCATGTCGATCTCGGCCTGAAGTATCGTTTCTTCACCGTGCCGACCGTCGATACGTTCACGACCAACGGCCTGGCCACCGAAACCCGTTATCGCAGCCACAGCCTGTTGCTGACGCTGACCTATAACTTCTTCGAACCGGCCCCGCCGCCCCCGCCGCCCCCGCCGCCGCCCCCGCCGCCGCCGCCCGCACCGGCCCCGCTGCCGC
>NKIQ01000052.1 GCA_002256005.1 Alphaproteobacteria bacterium PA4
GGACGCATGAGCGGTGACGGCGTTCAACCGCACCGGCTGGCGCGGGGCATAGTGCGACGCCATCATGCCGGGCGCCACAATACCTCCCCCCGCCGGGGGGAGGTCGGACTCGGCGCCTTCGCCGAGCCGGGAGAGGGGCTTCGCCACCACTTCCGCCACCGCGCTCAACACCCGATCATCCGCCAGATCCAGCCCGGCGCTGTTGTCCCGCGACTCTCCATACAGCCGCACCGGCAACGGGATCGACGGATGCGCCGTGCCCGCCACCGCGGCAATCTTCACCGCCGGGTCGGCCAACAGCACATCGTCGCTGATGCTGGCATCGGCGAGCTGGTGCACGAAGCTCGAATTGGCGCCATTTTCGAGCAGGCGCCGCACCAGATAGGCCAATAGATCGCGATGGCCGCCGACCGGCGCATAGGTGCGGCAGCGATAGCCCTCGTCGCGCACCAGCCGTTCGAACAGGCCTTCGCCCATGCCGTGCAGCCGCTGGAATTCGAAGTCGCGGGATTCTCCCGCCCATTCGAGGATCGTCGCCACGGTCAGCGCATTATGGCTGGCAAAGGCCGGCCAGAGATGCGGCGCCGCCAGCATGTCGCGGGCGCAGGCGAGGTAGGAGACATCGGTCGCCGCCTTGCGGGTGAACAGGGGATAGCCGGCCAGGCCCTGTTCCTGGGCGCGCTTGATCTCGCTGTCCCAATAGGCGCCCTTCACCAGCCGCACGGTCAGCCGCTGGTGCGTGCCGGCGGCCAGCGCCTCGGCCCAGCCGATGACGGCGCGGGCGCGCTTGCCATAGCCCTGCACCGCCATGCCGAACCCGTCCCAGCCGCGCAGCTCGGGCAGGCCGGCGACCGCCTCGATGATGTCGAGGCTCATCATCAGCCGTTCCGATTCCTCGGCATCGACGGTCAGCCCGATGCCGCAGGCGGCGGCATCACCGGCCAGCTCGGCGAGCATGGCGGTGAGCGCGGGGACCGCCGTGCCGGCATGGGCTGTTTCGTAGCGCGGGTGGAGCGCGGAGAGTTTCACCGATACCGAGTGACGGTCGGTGATCGCATTCGCTTTCGCCGCCTTGGCCGTGTCCTGGATGGCGGCCTTGTAGGCAGCGAAATAGCGGGCGCCGTCCGCGTGCGTGCGCGCCGCCTCGCCCAGCATGTCGAAGCTGGCGGTGAAGCCGCGATTGTCCTTTTCGCCGGCGCGGGCCAGCGCCTCATCGATGGTGCGGCCCATGACGAAAACCTGCCCCATCATCCGCATCGCGGCGCCGACGGCCTGGCGCACGAACGGCTCGCCGGCGCGGGCGACGAGGCGTTTGAGGACGGAGGATTTCCCCTCTTCGCCCATCAGCGCCCGGGTCATCACCAGCCCCCAGGTGGCGGAATTGACCAGCGCCGAATCGCTCTCCCCGGCGTGCGCCGCCCAGTCGGCGGTGCCGATCTTGTCGCGGATCAGCGCGTCGGCGGTCTCGGCATCGGGCACGCGCAGGAACGCTTCGGCGAGGCTGAGCAGCGCCACGCCCTCGGCGGTGTTCAGCCGATATTGCTGGAGGAAACGATTGACCCAGCCTTCGCCCTGCGCGGCGCGCAGATCGGCGAGCAGGCCGAGCGCCCGGCCGACGACGGCGTTGCGGGTGGCAGTGTCGAGCGTGGCGGCGGGCAGCAGCCCGGCCAGCACATCGGGTTCGGGGGCGCGGTGCAGGGCGCGCATGGCGGTACGGGCGGCATCGAGACTGGTCATGCCGGCGCTCATACGCCCGGGGCCGACACGGCGAAAGCCGGGGACTTGACGACTACAGCTGTAATCGATAGCGATTACACATGTAGTCGGGAGTGAGTCGCGTGTCGGACCGGATCAGCGAAGCCGAATTGGCGGTGATGGAAGTGTTGTGGACGGAAGCGCCGCTGACCGCGCTCGACGTCGCCACCCGCATCGAGCCCGGCCGCGAATGGAGCGACCGCACCGTCAAGACCATGCTCGGCCGGCTGCTCGCCAAGGGCGTGCTGGCGCATGAGGAACAGGGCAAGCGCTACCTGTATCGCCCCACCATCGCCCGCGCCGATTATGTGGCGCAGGAATCGGGCCGGCTGGTCGATCGGCTGTTCGGCGGCCGGGCGGCGCCGCTGGTCGCCCATCTCGCCGAATCGGGGCAGCTGTCGAACGCCGACATCGCCGAGCTGGAAGCGCTGGTGCGGGAGCTGAAGGCATGATCGGCTGGCTGGTCGAGGCGCTGGCGGCGTCGACGCTGCTGATGCTGCTGGTGCTGGCGGTGCGCCGCCCGGTGGCGCAGGCCTTTGGGCCGCACATCGCCTATGCGCTGTGGCTGTTGCCGGTGCTGCGCCTGCTGCTGCCGCCGCTGCCGGGCTGGGCCGCGCCCTGGGCGATGGCGCCCGCCGCGGCGCCCGCAGCGCTGCCCGATCCGGTGGCGGCGGCGACCTTTGCCGCGCCCGCTGTGGCTGCGCCCGCGCCGCTGCCGGACCCCGGCCTGGCTGATCAGGCGCTCGCCCTGCTGCCGCTGCTCGGGCTGGTCTGGGCGCTCGGCAGCCTGGTCTGGATCGCGATTCAGGCGTCGCGTTACCGTCGCTTTATCCGCGCCGCTCTCACCGATGCACAGCCGCTGGCGCCGGTCGGTCCGGTGGCGGTGCTCGTCTCCCCGGCCGTCGCCGGGCCATTGGCCGCCGGTATCCGCCATCGCCGTATCTTCCTGCCCAGCGACTTCGCCAGCCGCTACACCGCCGACGAACGCCGGCTGGCGCTGGCGCATGAGGGCGCCCACCACAGCCGCGGCGACCTCTATGCCAATCTCGCCGCCCTCGCCGTGCTGGCGCTGCACTGGTGGAACCCGGTGGCGCACTGGGCCTGGCGGGCGTTCCGCGCCGATCAGGAACTGGCCTGCGATGCCACCGTGCTGGCCGGCGCCAGCCCCGAACACCGCATGGCCTATGGTCGTGCCGTGCTGAAATCCGCCTGCGGCACCACCCCCGCTGCCGCCTGCGCGATGAACCACAAGAGCCAATTGAAACAAAGGATCGTGATGATGAAGGATCGTCGTATCGGGCTTGCCCGCCGCCTTGCCGGCGCGGTGTCTGCCCTTGCCCTGGTCGCCGGTGGCCTCGTTCTGACCGCGTCAGGCAGTGCTGCCGCCCCGACCCCGCCGGTGCCGGCAGCCCCGCCGGCACCGGCGGCTGCGCCCGCACCGCCGGCGCCCCCGGCACCGCCCGCCGCGCCGCATGTCATCGTCATCAAGGATGGCAAGGTCGTCATGGACGGCAAGACCAGCGGGTCGACCGTGCGGGTCATCGAGACGGGTGACGCCGGCAAGCCCGGCAAGCAGGTCAAGACCATCATCATGACGCGCGGTGATGGCCCCGCCGAACTGGCCGGCAAGGATGGCAAGCGCATCATCGTCCGCTGCTTCAAGACCGCCCGGGTCGAGAATGGCAAGCCGGTCACCAGCGACGCCTCGCCGGATTGCGAGACGATCGACATGCCCGATGTCGAAAAGCTGACCGCCGA
>NKIQ01000053.1 GCA_002256005.1 Alphaproteobacteria bacterium PA4
CCGCCCGCCAGCTCGGCCTCCAGCCGGGCGATGCGGGCGCGCAGCGCGGCCATGGCGGCGCCCTGGCGCCCGGCCTCGGCGCTGGCGCTGCCGGGGTCCAGTCGCAGCAGCAACTGCCCGGCGGCGACGCGCTGGCCGGGGCGGACCAGGATGGCGGCGATGCTGCCGCCGTCGAGGCTGCTCACCGTCTGCAATTGCCGCTGCGGCACCACCCGACCCGGCGCCACGGCGATTTCCGGCACCGGCGCGATGCCGGCCCAGAGCAGCAGCAGCGCCGATGCGCCGGCGATGCCCCACAGCATGGCATGGGCGACGCGCGCCGGCGCGGTGCGATCGCTGATGGTGTCGAGGGTCAGGGTCAGGTTCATGGCGATCCTCCGTCAGGCCGGCAGCAGGGCGCGCAGCACATCGTCGCGCGGGCCATCGGCGATGATGCGGCCGCCATCGACCATGATGATGCGGGTGCACAGCCGCAGCAGCGACTGGCGGTGGGTGACGAGCAGCAGCGTGCGCCCGTCAAGGTCATCGGCGAGCCGGTCGATCAGATCGGCTTCGGACTGGCTGTCCATGGCGCTGGTCGGCTCGTCCATCAGCAGCATGGGTTTTGTGCCCGCCAGCGCCCGGGCGATGGCGAGGGCCTGGCGCTGGCCGCCGGACAGGCCCTCGCCGCGGTCGGCGAGCTGGCGGTCATAACCGTCGGGCAGTTGCCCGATGAAATCATGCGCGCCGGCGAGGCGGCTGGCGCGCAGCACCTCGGCATCGCTGATGGCGGGGTCGCCGAGCGCGATATTGTCGCGAATGGAGCCGGACAGCAGCACGATATCCTGCAGCACGCTGCCGATGTTGGCTGCGATATCATCCGGGTGCAGCTGGCGGATGTCGCTGCCGTCGATCAGCACGGCGCCATCCTCCGGCTGGTAAAGGCCCAGTGCCAGCCGGGTGATCGTCGACTTGCCGGAGCCGACGCGGCCGATGATGGCGACACGCTCCCCCGGTGCGATGCTGAAGCTGACGGCGTCGAGCGTGCGCCGGGCGCTGCCCGGATAGCGGAAGCTGACGTTGCGAAAGGTGATGCCGCCGCCGAGGTGCGCCCGGCGCAGCGGTGTCGGGCCGTCACCGGCGCCGGCCATCAGCCGGTCGAGCGCGCGATAGGCCGATTGCGTCGCCGTCAGCCGGGTCAGCAGCGTCGCGATCTGGCCGAGCGGCGCCACGCAGCGGCCGGACAACATGGTGGCGGCGACCAGCGCGCCCATCGTCAGCCGCTGCTCGATGACCAGCGACACCCCCAATGCCAGCATCGCCACATAGACCAGCGCCTGCGCCGACAGCGCGATGTTGACCGGCAGCGCAGCCACCAGCCGCTGGCGCAGCGCCAGCGCGGCATGGTGCGCGACCGCCGCCTGCCAGCGCCGGCGCAGCAGCGGCGCGGCGCGGCTGGTCTTGACGGTTTCGAGGCCCGCTATCGTTTCAACGACAATGCCCTGCTTGTTCAGCCCTTCGCCCAGGCTGGCCTCGGCCAGCCGCGCCAGCAGCGGTTGCACCAGCAGGGCGCTGCCGATGACGATGGGGATGGCGAGCAGTGGCACCAGCGCCAGCGACGGCGCCACCCAGGCGATGACGGCGATGAAGACCAGCACGAACGGCACATCGACCAGCGCGGCGACGGTCGCCGAGGCGAAGAAATCGCGCAGCGTCTCGAACTCGCGCAGCACGCCGGCAAAGGCGCCATTGGCGCCGCGCCGGTCGGCCAGCGGCATGGCCAGCAGCCGGTCGAAGATCGCCGAACCCAGGGCGCGGTCGACATTCTGGCCTGCAATATCAACGAAATAGCCGCGCAGCGTCCGCAGCATGAAGTCGAACGCCAGCACGCCCAGCACGCCGATGACCAGCGCCAGCAGCGAGTTTAGCGCCGCCGCCGGCACCACCTTGTTGTAGACCGCCATCGAGAAAAACGAGGTCGCCAGCCCGAACAGATTGATCAGCACCGCCGCCAGCACGACCTGGCCGTAAAGGGCGCGATTGGCCCATAGCGGCGCGCGCAACCAGTCCCCGGCGCGGGGTGGCAGGCGGGCTGCGTCGGGGGATTTCGGGGGGATTTCGGGGGAAAATCGGGCGTGTACGGGCAGGGCGACCATGGCGCGGGCTTTCGTTGGGATTTACGGGCGGGCCGGCAGCACGATGCCGAAATGATCGAGCAGTTCGCCGGTGCGGGCGAGCAATGTCAGATGCGCCAGGTCGCGCTCGATGCTGCCTTCGATCAGCGCGCGGGCGGCGGCGACATAATCCTGCTCGGTGCGGATGAGGTCGATCAGGCTGCCGCGCGACAGGCGGAACTGTTCGGCCATGGTGTCGCGGTTGCGGCGGTTGGCGCGATAGGCCGTGGCGAGCGTTGCGACCGTCGCATCGAGGATGTGGGCATCGGCAAGCGCCGTCTCCGCGTCGCGTTCCGCGCCGGCGATCACCCGGTCGCTGGCAAAGCCGGCGGCGCGGGCGCGGGCGGTTGCCTCGTCCGTGCGCGCCGCCTCGGCACCGCCGGTGGAGAGGCGCTGCGACAGGCTGAACTGGCCGCGCACATCATGGTTGTGCGCCGCCTCGAACACCGCGAAGCGCGTCGCCGACACGCCGGCCGTCAGCCGCGGCAGCGCCTCGGCGCGCGTCGCCCGGGCTTCGGCCCGCGCCGCTTCCGCCAGCGCCAGTGCCGTCTGCACCTCCGGGCTGTTGTGGCTCATCGCCTGGGCGGCATCGGCATCGCCGGCGCGCGACACTGCCAGCGCCGGGCGCGGCG
>NKIQ01000025.1 GCA_002256005.1 Alphaproteobacteria bacterium PA4
CCGGGCTCGGTCAGGAACGCTTCCCCCGAGATCTTCACCTCGACATCAGCGCTCGGCGCATGGGCTGCGACGGTGTCGCGCAGCCATTGCGCCAGATCGGCGCCGCGATGCTGATCGTTGAAGCGGATGTTCAGCCGGGCATGGGCGGCAGCGGGAATGACATTGGTTGCCGTGTTGCCGACACTAAGGTCGGTGACTTCCAGATTGGAGGCGTCGAACCAGGCGCTGCCGGTGTCGAGCACCCGTGCCTTCAGATCGGCCAGGATGGCCACCAGCCGGGTGATCGGATTGTCGGCGCGCTGCGGATAGGCGACATGGCCCTGCGCGCCCTTTACATGAATCCAGGCGTTGAGCGAGCCGCGCCGGCCGACCTTGATGGTATCGCCGAGCCGCTGCGCCGAGGTCGGTTCGCCGACCAAGCACAGGTCGGGCACCAGGGCCTGCGCCTCCAGCCAGTCGAGCATTGGCGCCGTGCCCCAGGTCGCCGGGCCTTCCTCATCGCCGGTGATAATCAGTGAGAGTCGCCCCGGCAGCCCGCGCGCGATGTGGCGCCCGGCGGCGACCACGAACGCCGCGATCGCCCCTTTCATGTCGGCGGCGCCGCGCCCGACCAGCAGCCCGTCGCTGACCTCCGCCGCAAAGGGATCGACGCTCCAACCCGAAAGCGTGCCGACCGGCACGACATCGGTATGGCCGGCAAAGGCAAAGTGCGGCGCGCCGCTGCCGATGGTGGCGAACAGATTGTCGATGGGACCATCGGGCGCGCTGCCGAAGCGCAGATGGTGGATGGTGAAGCCAAACCATTCCAGTGCTGCCGCCAGCACCGCCTGGGCGCCGGCGTCATCAGGAGTGACGCTGGCGCAGCGGATCAGCGCCTGCGCCAGCGGCAAGGCCTGTGCGGTCACGGATTCTCGATCTTCGCCAGATAGTTCTTGATGCGCTGGGCGTTGACCCCCAGATCGCCCTCGCCGACCCGCGATTTAGAGCGGACATCGATGCGCGTGCCGCTGCCTTCCGGCGTCAGCCGCACCACCACATCGTCCTTGAAGCCCCACCAGGGCACGACATCGGTGGCTTCGATCCGGCCGGCAGCGGCATCGGCGGCAACGATCGTCCATTTGCGCGCCTTGGCGGCGGCCAGCGCGCGGTCGAAGGCGGCGGCCGGCGCATCGGGCAGGATCAACGGCTTCAGCTGCGGAAACGCCGCGGTCTGCAACGGCGCGATCTTTGGATCATAGCTGACGGGATTGGTGTTCGGCCCGCGCAGTTCCGGCGTGATGGCGACAAAGGCCGGCGGATTGACCGTGTCGGTGGTGATGTCGTGAATGCGCGGCTTGTCCCGCGCCTCGACGACGATGCCGACCGGCACCGCCAGCGCGGCGAGGCCGGCCGCAGCCCCCAGCACCACCAGCAGCCCGCCGCGCTTGCGCAGCACGGCGACCAGGCTGATCAGGCCACCGACGCCGGCGAGCAGGGCCGAGATGGCGAACATCGCCAGCCCGGCCTGCCAGCCGAGCACGCCGAACTTGATCAGGGGCCCGGCCAGCAGGACCAGCACGGCCGCTGCAATCGCGGCCCGGGCAATGCGCCCGCTCCATGTTCCACCGCTGTTGGACCCGGCCATTGTCATTGTCCCTTCTGGCGGGCGGCCTTGGGGGCGCCCGGAGCGAATGTGTCACCGAAATAATCGCCACTGTACCAGAGCGGCCGCGCCGGCGCGTCGGCGATTTCGCGGGTGATGAGGTAATTCACCTCGGCATAGCGGGCGCCGGCGTTCCAGTGGATCGGCTGCTTCATGTCGTCGCTCGGCTGGTGATAGTCGGTCGACAGGAAATGCTCCCAACCTTCCTTGCCGCCGTTGGCGAAGCCGGTGGCGAGCAACAGCGCCGGAACGCCGCGCTTGACGAAGGTATAGTGATCGGAACGGACAAAGATGGTTTCCGCCGGCATCGGATCGGGCGACAGCGCCACACCGGCCTTGGCCACGGCAGCGCGGATCGATTCGCCCATCGTCGAATGGTCGCCGCCAAAGGCGATGACATCTGTGAAATCATAGAGCAGCAACGGCTGGTCGAGATCGACGACGCTGACGATCTGGCCGATCGGCACCGCCGGATCATTGGCAAAGGATTCGGCGCCGAGCAGGCCCTTTTCCTCGGCCGTGTTGACGACGAACAACAAGGACCGTTTCGGTGCCACCGCATCGCCGGCAAAGGCGCGCGCCACCTCCATCAGGATGGCGACACCGGCGGCATTGTCGAGCGCGCCATTATAGATGTTGTCGCCGGGCCGCTCCGGGCGGATGCCGAGATGGTCGAGATGCCCCATCAGCACGACATATTCGTCCTTCAGCTTGGGATCGCTGCCGGGGATCATGCCGATGATCTCGCTGCTTTCGACCTTGCGGGTCGCCGATGCGGCTTCGATGCGGGCGCTGGCCTTCAGGGCAAAGCCCTTGGGCGCGCCACCGGGCTTGTCGGCTTCGGCGAGGATTTTCGCCAGGGGCGTGCGGGCGCCGGTAAACAGCGCCTCGGCCGCCGCCGGGCTGAGCGCGGCCGCGCCCTTGATCGTCGGCGCCCCGACATAGGGCGTGCCATCGGCCGCCACCCAGGTCATGCGCGGCACGCTGGCGGTCTGCTGGGACCGCGCCCAGGGCCGCAGCTTCTGGCCTTCCAGGCTGGAAATGGTGATGAGACCGATGGCGCCGCGCGCCGCCGCCATCTGGCCCTTCTGCGTGCCGAGATGCGCCAGCACTTCATCGGGCGCCCGCTTCGGAATGCCCCCCAGCACGACGACGATCTTGCCGCGCACATCGAGCCCGGCATAATCGTTGAAGCCCTGTTTCGGCGCATCGAGACCGAAGCCGGCAAAGACCAGCTCGCCCTCTGCCACGCTGCTCGTTGCCAGCTGGCTGGGGCTGACGATGGCATCGCTGCCATGGGCATAGGTAACCGGGCCGGCCTTTGTGGTGATCGTCACCTGGTTGGCACCCTTGGCGAGGCTGGCTTCCGACAGTGTCACCGGCTGGAACCAGCTGCCGTTCTTGCCCGCTGGCTTCAGGCCGTTGGCGGCGAATTGTGACGCGACATAGCGCGCGGCGATGTCATAGCCGCGGGTGCCGGTGCCGCGGCCTTCCAGCAGATCATCCGACAGGAAGGCGACATGCGCCTTGACGCGATCGGCGGAAAATTCGGGCTTTGCCGCAACGGGTGTTGCCACAAGCGCCAGCACAAGGGCGCCAAAAACGGGTTTCATGCAGGCTCCGGATAATGATGTGTGAACGCTAGGGCCTTGTCGCGCGCCGTTCAAGCCGCGACGCCGCCCGGCAGTGCATAGGCGTCATAGCGCAGCACCTCCCGGCGTGCCTCGGCCTGCCATTCGCGCAGCCAGGGGTGGGCCAGCATGGCGTCGACATAGGCGCGCGCCGTCGCGCTGACCGGCAGATGATAATGGTCGATGCGATAGACGACCGGCGCGAACATCACATCGGCGGCGCTGAACGGGCCGAACAGATAGGGCAGGTCGGTGTCGCTGCCGAAGCGGTCACGCGCTTCCGACCAGAGCGCATCGATGCGGCGCACATCGGCAAGGATCGCCTCGCTGGCGACGAAATCCGGATAGCGCTTCTGCAGCTGCATCGGGCAGCCGCTGCGCAGCGGTGCAAAGCCCGAATGCATCTCCGCCGCCATTGCATAGGCCAGCCCGCGCGCCGGCAGCTCGCGTGGCCAGAAACGGTCATGGCCACCCTTGTCAGCCAGCCACAGGATCATCGCCATGCTGTCCCACACCGGCACGCCGCCATCGACGAGATAGGGCACCTTGCCCGACGGCAGTTCGCGCTTGGCGCTGCCGTCCTGCCATGCGGGCGAATCCATTTCGATGCATTCGGTGTGGAACGGCAGGCCCGACAGTTTCGCCGCCAGCCAGCCGCGCAGCGACCAGCTCGATAGGGTCCGGGTTCCGATGACGATCTTCATGGGCGTGCCTCCTGCCGCGCCGTCATAGGAGCCATGGCCGGTGCCAGCAAGCAAGCGCGACCGTCTGGACTTTGCATGGCGTCCGGCTAAGCACGCCGCTGTCGCGTCGGGGCGATGCCGACACAGCGGAGTCCAGCATGCAGATCGTCGAAGCCAGCAGCCATGCCTCGCTCGATGGCTATGTCATGCGCGACGCACCCATGCCGCACGCCGGGCCGGGCCAGATCCTGGTCAAGGTAGCGGTGTGCGGCGTCAGCTATGTCGACGCGCTGGTGGCGCTGGGCCGCTATCAGGTGAAACCACCGCTGCCGCACATTCCGGGGAGCGAGATCGCCGGCACGGTCGCCGAGGTCGGCGCCGGTGTCACCGGTTTTGCCATTGGCGACCGGGTGCTGGCCCAGACGACAAAGGGCTTTGCCGAATATGCGCTGTGCCCCGCCGCCGCGGCCCGGCCCTTGCCCGCCGCGATCGGCGATGCCACCGCCGTGGCGCTGCCGCTCAACTACCTCACCGCCCTACACGGGCTGCGCGACCGTGCGCGCCTCGTCGCCGGCGAACGCCTGCTGGTCTTTGGTGCCGCCGGCGGTGTCGGCGCGGCCGCCGTCCAGATCGGCCGCCTGCTGGGGGCCGAGGTCATCGGCGTGGCGTCAACGCCGGAAAAACAGGCGGCGGCGCTGCACTTCGGCGCCCACGCCGTCATCGACCGCGAGCCCGAAGGTTGGCGGGACCGGCTGAAGGCGCTGGCGCCCGGCGGCATCGATGTCGTCTATGATCCGGCGACCGGCGGCCTGTTCGAAACGGCGTTCCGGTCCTTGCGCTGGGGCGGCCGCCACCTGGTGATCGGCTTTGCCTCCGGCAACATCCCGGCCTTGCCGGCCAATCTGCCGCTGTTGAAGGGGGCGGGCCTGCTCGGCGTCGATGTCCGGCAGTTCCTGCAGACCTATGGTACGGCGCAAGGGTCGGCCTATCTCGACGAGATCATCGGCTGGGCGGCAGCGGGCGCCTTCGTGCCGCCGGTGGGCCGGATCTTGGCTTTCGCGGACTTCGGCGCGGCGCTGACCCTGGCGCTGAGCGGCGACAGCATCGGCAAGACGGTGCTGCGGATCGCCTGAGCCGCCGCCATGTCGACCATGCAGCGGGTATGCTTCCAGAGCATCCGCAGCGCCGGTTGTCAGATGTTTCCGGCCTGCGCTGTCGCCGCAGTGCGGGTGACAGGATGACATTGCGGCGGCGACCCCTTAAGTCACACGCATGCTGACTGTACCCCAGGCCCTCGACCGTCTCGATTCCGCCCTTGCTGCGGCCAAGGCCGCCGGCGCCGATGCCGCCGATGCACTTTATGTCGGCGATGGCTCGACCTCGGTCAGTGTCCGGCTCGGCAAGCTGGAAGACATTGGCCGCAGCGAGGGCGAGGAAATCGGCATCCGCGTCTTCATCGGCCAGCGCTCGGCGAGCGTTTCTTCCTCCGATCTCGGCCCCGCCGCCCTCGCCATCGCCGCCGAACGCGCCGTTGCCATGGCGCGGCTGGCGCCGGACGATCCCTGGGCCGGCCTTGCCCCTGCCGACCGCCTGCTCAGCGGCGCCATCCCCGATGTCGATGCCGATGACGGGCAGAGCCCCGATGCCGAACGGCTGCGCGACATGGCGTTGGCGGCCGAAGATGCCGCCCGCGCCGTTCCCGGCGTCACCAACAGCGAAGGCGGCGGCGCGTCGGCCGGCGGCGCCGTGACGGCGCTCGCCACCTCGACCGGCTTTCGCGGCGGCAAGGCCTCGACCAGCTATGGCCTGTCGGCGAGCGTTCTTGCCGGCGAAGGCGGCGACATGCAGCGCGACTATGCCTGGCATTCGGCGCGGCATTTCAGCGATCTGGAGGCGGCCGCCGTTATCGGCGCCCGCGCCGGCCAGCGCGCCGTGTCGCGGCTGAATCCGATCAAGCTCGATACCGCCAGCCTGCCGATCGTTTTCGATCCGCGCATCGGTTCGACGCTGATCGGCCATCTCATCGGCGCCATCACCGGCAGCGCCATCGCCCGCGGCACCAGTTTCCTGAAGGATGCACTCGGCACCGCCGTGTTCGATTCCGGCATCACCATCATCGATGATCCGCTGCGCCGGCGTGGTCTGCGTTCGCGCGGCTTCGATGGCGAGGGCCTGCCGGTGCAGCGCACGGCGCTGATCGACAAGGGCGTGCTGACCGGCTGGCTGCTCGACGCCGCCAGCGCCCGGCAGCTGGGCCTGCAACCGACCGGCCATGCCGCACGCGGCACCTCCGGGCCACCGGGGGCCGGGGCCACCAACCTGCATCTGGAGCCGGGGCCGGACAGTCCCCAGGCGCTGATGGCCGGCATCAAGCGCGGTTTCTATGTCACCGAGCTGATCGGCATGGGCGTCAACGGCCTGACCGGCGATTACAGCCGCGGCGCCAGCGGTTTCCTGATCGAGGATGGTGAGATCACCGTGCCGGTCGCCGAAGTGACCATCGCCGGCAATCTGACGACGATGTTCAAGGCATTGGTGCCGGCCAATGACCTCAGCTTCCGCCACGCCGCCAATGTGCCGACCATCCGCATCGACGGCATGACCATCGCCGGTGCCTGAGGCAGAGACGGATCTGGCGCTGGCGGTGCGCATCGCCGCGGCCGCCGGCGACATGGCGCTGGCGCATTTCCACAGTACGCCCGACTGGTGGGACAAGAGCCCGGGCAACCCGGTCAGCGCCGCCGACCTCGCCGTCGATGCCTGGCTGAAGGCGGAACTGGCGGCCACGCGGCCCGATGATGGCTGGCTGTCGGAAGAAACCGCCGACACGGCGGACCGGCTGGACAAGTCGCGGGTCTGGGTCGTCGACCCTATCGACGGCACCCGCGATTTCGTGCGCGGCCGCACCGGCTGGGCGGTGTCGGTGGCGCTGGTCGAACGGGGCGATGTGACCGTCGCCGCGCTGGCGGCGCCGGCACGACGGCAATTGTTCGTGGCAGCGCGCGGGCAGGGCGCCACCTGCAATGGCGTGCCGCTGCACGTGTCGGGACGCGAAGACCTGGCCGGCGTGCGCCTGCCCATCGATGCCAGCAACATGACGGCGCGCTTCTGGCCGGAACCCTGGCCGGGGGAAGCGGTGGAAAAGCCCAATAGCCTCGCCCTGCGCATGGCCAAGCTGGCGCTGGACGAGGCCGATATCTGGCTGGAAGGCCGGCATATCTCGGAATGGGATGTCGCCGCTTCGGCGCTGATCCTGACCGAGGCCGGCGGCCTTGTCAGCGATCGCCACGGCGCGCCACTCGCCTTCAACAAGCCGCTGCCGCAGTTCGCCGGCATTGCCGCTGCCACGCCGGCGCTGCATGGCGTGGCGCGCGACCGGCTCGATCACGCACTCAGCTTCTTTGCGGCGGCCCGACAGGGGCGATCCCCAGCCGCCTGATCTCGATCTTGGGGCAATGGTCCATGACGACGGTGAGGCCCGCCGCTTCGGCGCGGGCGGCGGCGTCGGCATTGACGATGCCAAGCTGCATCCAGACCGCCTTTGCGCCGACCGCGATGGCGTCGTCGACCACCGGGCCCACCGCGTCGGAACGGCGGAAGACATCGACGATGTCGATCGGCACGCCGATCTGGTCGAGCCGTTCCCAGACATATTCGCCCAGCACATGCTGGCCGGTTATGGCCGGATTGACCGGGATGACGCGATAGCCCCGGCTCTGCAGGAATTCCATCACGCCGTACGAGGGCCGCTCCGGCCTGTCGGAAATGCCGACAAGGGCAATGGTGCGGGCGCCCGACAGCAGGGCGGTGATCTCGGTGTCGGATGTGATCGGCATGGCGAGTCTCCTTCGCTGGCCATGCTAACGCATCGCCGGCCTGATGGCTGCATCAGCGATAGCGTCGGCCCCACCACCACAGCACCAGCGAGAACAGCAGCGGGCTGACCGACAGCACGATGAGGCCGACGAACGGGCTGGCCTGTGACGCGATCAGCGCCGCCGCCGCGATGACCAGCGGCAGCCAGGAATAGCGGGTCTCGTGATTCTCGGCCGGCGTCAGCGGCGCGATCAGCAGCGCCGGATTGGTGAGGGCATGCCGCGCCAGCGCCATGTTGGCGAGGCCGGCGGCGGCGAGGCAGCCGATGTAGAAATAGATGGCGGTGCGGGCCCCGCCATATTCGCCGATCACCGCGGTCGGGAACGGCAGGAAGGCGATGCAGGCAAGGAACAGCAAATTGAGCTGGATCAGCCGATTGTCGAAGGTTTTCAGGAACCCGAAGATGCGGTGATGGCCGATCCAGAAGCGGCCGATGACAAAGAAGCTGATGAGAAAGCCGACATAATTGGGCAGGAGGTGCAGCAGCGCGGCGCTCAGCCCGGCCTCGGTTGCCGGCTCGACATGCGGCACCTTGATCTCGATGACCAGCAGCGTGATGGCGATGGCGAACACCGCGTCCGAAAAGAATTGCAGCCGTTCATGCTGCAACGCGCGCGCCTCGTGCATCGATCGACCCCCGTCACTGTTACGCCATAACAGCCCGTGTTGGCAGGACTTGGCAAGCGGCGTTCAGTCGTCGCCGAGCAGGGCCTCGGCTGCCGCCGCATCGCGCGCCGTCAGCACGCGCCGCGCCACGTCGAAATCATGGCCGGCGCGGGCCATGGCGGCAAGGTCGCGGCGCTGGCGGGCGGGGTCGTCACTGGTTTCGCGGGCGAACGGCCCCAGCCGGCGGCGGCGGGCAAAGGCGATGGCGCTGGCATAGGGATTGGCCGGCAGGGCGTCCTCGGGCGCCAGCGCCGCCGCCACATCGTCGCGGCTGACACCGGCGGCGGCCAGCGCCCCCGCCACCCGCCGCGTGCCCAGGCCGCGCGCGCCCATATCGCGCGCCTTCAGCGCCGCAAAGGCGCGATCATCGACATAGCCCAGCCCGGTGATGCGGGCGATCAGGCCGTCGATGTCGGGCGCCTCCGCCGGGGTCCACACCCGCTCGCCCAGCTTGCGCAGCAGGTAGCGGCGCAGCTTGGCCGCCGTCGTCGCGTAGCGGGCGGCATAGCCCAGCGCCAGTTCCTGCAATTGCGCGGCATCGATCGGGCGCGGCGCGCGCGCCCGCTCCCGCCGTTCCTCCCGCGCGTCCCTATCTTTCGGCATGCCTTGTTCCTGCCATGATCGGGCCGGATTTTAAACGCGTCGACCGTGCAAAAGCGACAGCCTGATCATGGATTCGCGCGCGCCGGGACCAAACCACCGGCGCGGGACAAGGGAGACAGGGCTTGGACAAGAGCCTGACGCAGCTGCCGACGCCGACCTTTGACGACCTGGCCTATCGCCGGGCGTCGTTCGGCACGCTGGGCGAGGCGCTCGATTACGCCGCGCTCGGCAAGAAGGGCATGAATTTCCACGATGCCCGTGCCGATCTGGTCCGCGCCTATCCCTATGCCGAGCTGGCCGCCGATGCGCGCGCCCAGGCGCTGCGCCTGATCGCCGATGGCGTGCAGCCGGGGGATCGCATTGCGCTGATCGCCGAAACCGGGGCCGGCTTTGCCGCCGCCTTCTTCGCCGCCATCTATGCCGGCGCGCTGCCAGTGCCGCTGCCGCTGCCGACCAGCTTTGGCGGGCGCGAGGCCTATGTCGACCAGATCGCCACCCAGCTGCGCAGCTGCGACCCCAAGCTGGTGTTGTCGCCGGAAGGCCTGTTTGCCATGGTGCAGCAATCGGCCGAGGGCCTGTGCGCCGCGCACGATTGGTCGGTGTATTTCGCGGACCGCGCGCCTGCCGCACAGCTGCCGCAGGCCCAGCCGACCGATATCGCCTATCTGCAATATTCGAGCGGCTCGACCCGCTTCCCCCACGGTGTCGCTGTCACGCATGAGGCGCTGCTCGCCAATCTCGCCGGCCATGCCCATTGCATGGAGGCCGGCGATGGCGACCGTGTCGTCTCCTGGCTGCCCTGGTATCATGACATGGGTCTCGTCGGCTGCATGCTGGCACCGCTCGCCAACCAGATTTCGGTCGATTATCTCGCCACCGAAGATTTCGCCCGCCGCCCCTTGAGCTGGCTGACGCTGATCAGCCGCAACCCGGATGCGACGCTCAGCTATTCGCCGACCTTCGGTTATGACATCTGCGCCCGCCGCATCTCGGCCTCGATCAACGTCGCGGAGCGTTTCGACCTGTCGCGCTGGCGCGTCGCCGGCAATGGCGCCGACATGATCCGCCCGGAAGTCATGCAGGCGTTCGTCGATGTGTTTGCCGCCGCCGGCTTCAAGGCCTCGGCCTTCCTGCCCAGCTATGGCCTCGCCGAAGCGACGCTCGCCGTCACCATCATGCCGCTGGGCGAAGGCATCGTCTCCGACCTCATCGACGAGCGCACGCTGTCGGGCGGCAGCAGCGCCCGGCCGGATCCGCGTCGCCCCACCCGCTATCGCGCCATCGTCAATTGCGGCAAGGCCGTTCCCGGTCTCACCATCGAAATCCGCGACGAAGCCGGCGCCGTGCTGCCCGACCGCACCATCGGCCGGGTCTATGTCCGCGGCCTTGGCGTCATGGCCGGCTATTTCCGTGATCCGGAGGCCACCGAAGCCGCGCTCAGCCCCGATGGCTGGCTCGACACCGGCGACATGGGCTATCTGTCCAAGGGCTCGATCTTCATCGTGGGCCGCGCCAAGGACATGATCATCATCAACGGCAAGAATCACTGGCCGCAGGATATCGAATGGGCGATCGAGCAGTTGCCCGGTTTCAAGGCCGGCGACATCGCCGCCTTCGCCATCACCACGCCCTCGGGTGAGGAATCGCCGGCCGTGCTGGTGCAGTGCCGCACCTCCGACGTCGACGAACGCAACGCCCTGCGCGAGGCCATCCGCAACAAGGTGCGCGCCATCACCGGCATGACTTGTGTCGTCGAACTGGTGCCGCCGCGCACGCTGCCCAAGACGTCGAGCGGCAAGCTGAGCCGGTCGAAGGCGCGCAGCCAGTATCTGAGCGGCGAGATCCAGCCATTCGATGTGGCGGCGTGATCGCTTCTCCCCTCCTTTTCAACGGAGGGGTCGGGGGTGGGTGCCTCTGTTGAAACAGTCACCAATGCTGGGCGCAAAGCGAAGTCCTCCCGACCGACCCACCCCCAGCCCCTCCGTTGACGCGAAAGCGTCGCCTCCGGCTGAAAGGGAGGGGAGCAGGTTATGACTCTCGCCATCACCGGCGCCACCGGCTTCGTCGGCCAGCGCGTGCTGGCGCTTGCCGGCGCTCCCATCCGCGCTCTCGCCCGCCGCGACCAGCCCGAAATCCCCGGCGTCACCTGGATACGCGGTGATCTTGCCGACACGACCGCGCTGGCGCGCCTGTGCGATGGCGCCAGCGCCGTCATTCACATCGCCGGCATCGTCAGCGCGCCCGATCGCGCCGCCTTCGACGCCGGCAATGTCGCCGGCGCCGCCGCTGTGCTCGATGCCGCCCGCAGCGCCGGCGTCCGCCGCTTCGTCCATGTCTCCAGCCTGTCGGCGCGCGAGCCGCAGCTGTCGATGTACGGCGCCTCCAAGGCGGCGGCCGAAGCCCTGGTCAGCGCCAGTGACTGTGATTGGGTGATCGTGCGGCCGCCCGGCGTCTATGGCCCCGCGGATGCCGAAATGCTCGACATCTACAAGCTGGCGACGCGGCGGCTGTACATCGCGCCGCCGGGGCGCATTTCGCTGATCCATGTCGATGATCTCGCCCGGGCGCTGCTGGCGCTGGCTGGGGGCGGGCCGTCGCTGACCTCCCTCGAAATCGACGATGGCGCGCCCGCCGGCCATTCCCACCCTGATTTCGCCCGCGCCATCGGCACCGGGCTCGGCAGGCGCGTGCAGGTCATCCCGCTGCCGCTGCCGATGCTGCACCTCGCCGCCCGGATCGGCCTGTCGGCCAAGCTCACCCCCGATCGCGCCGCCTATATCGCCCATCCCGATTGGGTGGCGCGCGGCGGCAATGCGGCGCTGGCCGGGCTGTGGGCGCCCGAGATCGACCTGGCCCGCGGCGTGGCCGACACCATCGCCGGCTATCGGGCGCGCGGCTGGCTGTAACCCCACCCCCGGCCCCGCCCGCAAGCGGGAGGGGAGAAGGTTCGGCCCAGCTTTGGCCATTTTGTGCTGGCAAAGGCATTGCTTGGATAAGGAGTCACCATGACCGACCGCGCGCAGGTTTACGCCCGCATCATCGAACTGATCGAACCGCTGAACCCCAAGAAGGTGGCGCTGGGCGAGAACACCAGCTTTGCCGGCGACCTGGAAATGGATTCGCTGACGGTGATGGATCTGGTCGCATCGATGGAAGACGAATGGGATATCGTCATGCCGCTCAACATGTTGCCCGATCTGGAAACCATCGGCCAGGTCGCCGATGCCGTGACGAAGCTGGTCAAGAAATGAGCGATCTGTTTTCCAAATTTGACGCGCTGATCAACGAGCGCGCCGGCCTGCTCGACCTGGGCGTGCGCGACCCGTTCAGCATCGTCATGCAGCAGGTGAAATCGCCGACCGAAGCGGTGATCGATGGCCGCGACACCATCCTGCTCGGCACCTACAATTACATGGGGATGACCTTCGACCCCGATGTCATCGCCGCCGGCAAGTCCGCGCTCGACGAATTCGGCGCCGGCACCACCGGCAGCCGCGTGCTGAACGGCACCTATCAGGGCCACAAGGAATGCGAGGACGCGCTGAAGGACTTCTATGGCATGGACCATGCCATGGTGTTCTCCACCGGCTATCAGGCCAATCTCGGCATGGTGTCGACGCTGGCCGGCAAGGGCGATTTCATCATCCTCGATGCCGACAGCCATGCGTCCATCTATGACGGCTGCTACCTCGGCAATGCCGACATCGTCCGCTTCAAGCACAACAGCGCCGAAGACCTGGAAAAGCGCCTGCGCCGCCTGCCGCCGGAAGCCGGCAAGCTGGTGATTCTGGAGGGCGTCTATTCGATGCTCGGCGATATCGCGCCACTGAAGGAACTCGTCGCCATCGCCAAGGCACATGGCGCGATGGTGCTGGTCGATGAAGCGCATGGCATGGGTTTCTTCGGCGAACATGGCCGCGGCGTCTATGAAGCCGCCGGGGTCGCCGACGATGTCGATTTCGTTGTCGGCACCTTCTCGAAATCGGTCGGCACGGTCGGTGGCTTCTGCGTCTCCAACCACCCCAAGTTCGAGATCCTGCGCCTCGTCTGCCGCCCCTATACCTTCACCGCCTCACTGCCGCCGGCCGTCGTCGCCTGCGCCGCAACCTCCATCCGCAAGCTGATGCACGCCGCCCCCAAGCGCGAACGGCTGTGGGACATGACGCGGAAGCTGCACGGCGGCCTGAAGGCGCGCGGCTTCCGCCTCGCCACCGAAACCCCCGAAAGCGCCATCGTCTCGGTGCTGATGCCCGACCAGGAAACCACGGTGCGCATGTGGCAGGCGATGCTCGAACTCGGCGTCTATGTGAACATGTCGCGCCCGCCCGCGACCCCGGCCGGCGTGTTCCTGCTGCGCTGCTCGCTCTGCGCCGAACATTCGGCCGCGCAGCTCGACACGGTGCTCGAACGCTTCGAGATGGCCGCGGCGGCGGTGGGGCTGTTCGCGCCGGCGTGATCGGCGCTGTGCCGACAACGGTCTTCCAGGAAATAGCCTCCGGCGGCTGGGGCCGTAGGCCCCAGACCCCACCATCCTTTTCGCAGGATCGCCCTCTGAGGCGACAGGACCGCACCAACAATTGGGGTCTGGGGCCTAAGGCCCCAGCCGCCGGAGGCCCCCTTTACGACAGCCAGTAATCGAAGCTCCGATGCTCCGCCGCCTGTTCGCAGGCGCCGCGCGTCATGCGCAGGAACAGCGCGTCGGCGCGGGGCGTGCGTTCGACGGACAGGGCGGAGAAGACGCCCATCAGGATGCCGTGCAGGGTGAAGCGGCGATAGTCGCGCCAGCAGGCATCCCAGTCGTAATCGCGGACGCCGCGGGCCAGCAGGTCGGCGTGATAGAGGCGGACGAGATCACTTTCATGGGCGCGGCGCTCGGCCGGGCTGATGCCGGCGGAGAGGAAATAGGCGACATCGGTGAGGCCGGGCCCGGCGGTGACCGTTTGCCAGTCGAGCGTCGCCATCGGCCGGGCGCCGCCGTTTACGTCGAACATCATGTTGTCGAGCCGGAAATCGGCGTGCTGCACGGTGATCGGTGCGTCGACAGGGCCGCGCATGGCGATGAGGGCGGCGGGCAGGCGCTCGATCATTGCCAGCCATTCGGGCTCGATCACGCCGGCAAAGCGTTCGCGGTATAGCGCGATGATCGCTGGCAGCATGGCATCGACCATGCCGGACAGTGCCGCCGGGCGCAGCGCCAGCCAGTCGAGCTGCGGCAGCGCCGGGTCGCCCCAGCGCGGCGCATGGAGCGCGGCGGCTTCGCGCAGCGTGGTGGCGGCATCTTCGAGGCTGCAGCCGGCGAGCTGGTCGCCCTGCCGCGCCGGCGCCAGATCGGCGAGGATCAGTGTGAAATCGTCATTGGCCGGATCGTGCAGGCTGGCGTGGCAGACGGGGGTGTGGATGCCGACGGTCGCCGCCAGGGTGCGATAGAATTGGGTTTCGCGCAGATAGAGCAGATGGTCACTGCCGGATTTGCGGCTGACCGGATCGGCGGCCGGGAATTTGCCGATGACACTGGCGGGAGCGCCGGGTTCGGGTGCCGTATAGGTGAGGGCGAAGCGCCAGCTGTCGGCGACCAGGCCGTTGCCGACCGGGCTGGCGGTGACGCCCGTCACCCGGCCTTCATGGAGCGCGCCAGACTGGCGCAGCATCGCGGTCAGCCAGTCGGCGTCGACATGCGCGGCCTCGGTCACGATCGGCAGTTCGGTCATTCCTGTCTCCCCGCCGGCGAGTCTGCGCGCGCGGCGTCCGCGTCGCAACTGGCGGGAGCGTCAGCTGACCATGCCCTGCGGGGCAAAGCGGTCATCCTGCCATTCGCCACTGGCCAGCACGTCAGCCAATGCCTGCACCGCATCCCACACATCAACAAAACGGGTGTAGAGCGCCGGAAAGCCGAAGCGCATGCGATCGGGTGGGCGGAAATCGCCGATCACCCCGCGGGCGATCAGCGCCGCCATGACCCGCCGGCCGGCGGGGTGGTGGACGATGATCTGCGCGCCATGGCGACCGACCGGTGTTTCGACGCGCACGCCGGGGCAATGCGCCGCGACCAGCGCCGCAAAGGCTCGGGCCAGCGCTGCCGACTTGGCTTCGCCCAGGCGCATGTCGATGCCGTCGAATGTTGCCACGCCCGTCGCCAGCGCCGCCATCGCGAGGATCGGCGGCGTGCCGGTGAGCAGGCGGCGCACGCCCGGCGCCGGTGCATGGTGCTGCGCGAAGTCGAAGGGCGCGGCATGACCCATCCAGCCGGGCAGCACCACCGGCAGCGCGGCGTGGTGGCGGGCCGCCGTATAGGCAAAGGCCGGAGCGCCCGGCCCGCCATTTAGATATTTATAGCCGCAGCCCACCGCGAAATCGGCGCCGTCCGTATCCAGCGCCAGCGCCAGGGCGCCGGCGCTGTGCGACAGATCCCAGAGCGTCAGTGCGCCGGCGGCATGGGCGGCGGCATTCAGCGCCGCCATGTCGTGCACGGCGCCGGTGGCATAATGCGCGTGCGTCAGCGCCAGCAGTGCCACATCCGATCCCAGCGCCGCTGGCAGCTCTGCGCGCGCCGCCAGCCGCAGCTCGGCACCGGCGAGATCGGCAAGGCCTTGCAGCATATAGGCATCGGTCGGGAAATCCGCCGCTTCGGCCACAATGACCCGCCGGCCGGGCCGCAGTTGCAGCGCCGCGCCGGCGAGCTTGAAAAGGTTGATCGACACCGAATCACAGGCCACCACGCTGTCGGGCGCCGCGCCCAGCAGCGGCGCGATGGCGGCGCCGATGCGCAGCGGCAGGTCGATCCAGCCGGCATCGTTCCAGCTGCGGATCAGGCCTTGGCCCCATTGCTGTGTCACGACTTCGGCGATGTGCGCCGGCGTCGCCACCGGCAGCGGCCCCAGCGAATTGCCATCGAGATAGATGAGGCCATCGGGCAGCGCGAAACGCGACCGTGCAAAGGCCAGTGCATCGGCGGCGTCCAGCGCCGCGCAGTCGGCGCGGGTCGGCGGGCTCACGACCGGCTGGTGCGGGCGATGATGACGGCGGCGATCGCCAGCAGCAGGATGGCGCTGGCCTCGAACACGATATTCTCCGGCGCCATGGCCTTGCCCTGCAACACGATCAGCCGGGCCAGCGCAGTGATGGCGATGAAGATCGGATAGACGAACGGCGATTCCTTGCCGCCATAGAACACCGCAATCATGCCGATGACCTCGGCATAGAGGAACATCAGCAGGATATCGGACAGGTTGGCGGCACCGGCCAGGATGACGCGATTGACCTCGATGGCCGCGGCCCCCAGCGTCATCACCGCGATGGTGATGAGCAGGATGCGCTCGACGAGGCGGAAGCCGGTCAGCGCGATGGCGCGCTCCTGCGGGCCGACGCCATGGTCGCTATGATCGTCGGGGGGCGGCATGCTCATGACGCCAGCATAGCAGCGTCGGCGGGGCTGGCGACAGGGGGGATTGCCACGGCGCTTGAAGTTGTGTCGCGGGCGCTCTACACTTGGCTCAGCACAGCCGCTCCGAAAAGGGGCGGCTGTTTCCATTTTCGCCCGTCGCTCGGGCCTGATGCAAAGGTTTTGTCATGGCCGCTCCCACCCATCCGCTGATGCAGCACGCCACCGCCGCCTGGCTGGTCGACAATTCGGCGCTGACCTTCGAACAGATCGCCACCTTCTGCGGCCTGCACATTCTGGAAGTGCAGGCGATCGCCGATGATACCGCCGCCACCAAGCTGGCTGGCCGCGATCCGATCCGCAACGGCGAACTGACCCAGGACGAGCTCGACCGCGGCCAGGCCGACCCCGATTACCAGCTGAAGCTGTCGCGCCAGCCCGAACAGTCGCGCCGCACCACCGGCCCGCGCTACACCCCGGTGTCGAAGCGGCAGGACAAGCCGGACGGCATTCTGTGGATCATCAAGAACCATCCGGAAATCAGCGACAACCAGATTTCGAAGCTGATCGGCACGACAAAGACCACCATCGCCGCCATCCGCGACAAGAGCCATTGGAACTATGCCAATCTCCAGCCGCGCGATCCGGTGACCCTGGGTCTGACCAGCCAGCGCGAAATGGATGCGCTGGTCGCTGCCGCCGCCAAGAAGGCCGGCATCGATACCAGCGTCGACATGGAAAAGCTGGGCGAGGAACGTGCCGCGCTGATCGAGCAGCTGCAGGCCGAGCGTACCGCCGCCGCCTATGTGGCCGAACATGGCGAGCCGGTCGCGCATGGCGGCACCGCGCTGGAGCAGGGCGAGGCGCTGTTCCGGCGTTGAGTTGCTGATGCCGCCGGTCCGCATCGCCGCGCTGTATCGCTTTGCCCGTTTCGATGATTGCGCCGGGATTCGCGCGCGGCTGCACGCCGCCTGCGTTGCGGCGGGCGTACGCGGCACGTTGCTGATCGCCCGCGAAGGGATCAACGGCACCATCGCCGGGCCGGACGCCGGCATCGCGGATGTACTTGCCACCATCCGCACGTTGTCCGGCTGCGAAACGCTGGCGGTGAAGGACAGCTGGACGGAGACGATGCCCTTCCACCGCCTCAAGGTGCGGGTCAAGCGCGAGATCGTCACCATGGGCGAGCCGGCGATCGATCCGCTCGCCGGCACCGGCCATTATGTGGCGCCGGCTGACTGGAACGCGCTGATCAGCGCGCCGGGCACCATCACCATCGACACCCGCAACGCCTATGAAGTGCGCGTCGGCAGCTTTGCCGGGGCCATCGATCCGGGCACGACCAGCTTCAGCGAATTTCCGGCCTGGTTCCGGGCGCAGCGCGATGCGCTGTTGCCGGGCGATGCGCCGCCGAAGGTCGCGATGTTCTGCACCGGTGGCATCCGCTGCGAAAAGGCCACCGCCTTTCTGAAGGCGGAAGGCGTGGACGAGGTCTATCACCTCGACGGCGGCATCCTCAAATATCTCGAAACCGTGCCGCCGGAAGACAGCCTGTGGCAGGGCGAATGCTTCGTCTTCGATCAGCGCGTCGCCGTCGGCCATGGCCTCGCCCCCGGCAGCCACAGTCTGTGCCACGCCTGCCGCATGCCGGTCAGCCCTGCCGACCGCGCCTCACCGCTCTATGTCGAAGGCGTCAGCTGCCCGGCCTGCCATGCGACCCGCGATGACACGCAGCGCGCCGGCTATGCCGAACGCCAGCGGCAACAGACGCTGGCCGACGCTCGCGGGGTCGCGCATGTCGGTGCGCGGCATGGGCCGTAGCGCCAGCCCCCTGCTCTTCAGCTTCCGCCGCTGCCCTTACGCCATTCGCGCCCGGCTGGCGCTCGCCGTCAGCGGCATCGATGTGGCGGTGCACGAGGTCAGGCTGTCGGCCAAGCCGGCGGCGCTGCTGGCGGCCAGCCCCAAGGCGACGGTGCCGGTGCTGGTGCTGGCCGACGGCCGGGTCATCGACGAAAGCCTCGACATCATGCGCTGGGCGCTGGCGCTGCATGATCCCGAGCACTGGCTGGCGCATGCCGACGCTGCAGTGATCGCCACCAATGATACAGCCTTCAAACAGCATCTCGACGCCTGGAAATATCGCGGCAGCGGGGAAGACCGGGACGCGGGGCTGGCGATCCTCGCGGCGCTCGATGTCCGGCTCGCCGCCCAGCCACAACTCGGCGGCGCGCGGCCCGGCCTCACCGATATGGCGATTCTGCCGTTCGTCCGCCAGTTCGCCGCCGTCGATTCCGCCTGGTTCGCCGGTCAGCCGTTGCCGCGTCTGCAACACTGGCTGGCGGCGCATCTGGCCACGCCGTTGTTTCAGCGCGTGATGGCCAAATCTCAAGCTGGCGGCGACACTTCCACCAGCAGCTTGCCGAAATTGCCGCCGCTGTAGAGGTCCTTGACCACTGTGGCGGCGTGTTCGAGGCCGGGGCGGATATCCTGCCGCGTCTTCAGCTGGCCGGCCATGATCCAGCCGAGCATCGCCTGTGCGGCTTCCGGGAAGCGCGGCAGGAAATCAGTGACGATGAAGCCGCGCACGGTCAGCCGGCGCATCAGCATCATCGTCCAGAACCCCGGCGGCTCGCTGCCGTCGACATCATTGTATTGCGAGATCATCCCGCACAGCGGCACCCGGCCGAACAGCTTCATGCGTTCCAGCACGGCGACCATGATCGGGCCGCCGACCTGTTCGAAATTGATATCGACACCGTCGGGCGCCAGCCGGTCGAGTTCGGCGCCGACGTCCTGGGATTTGTAGTCGATGCAGGCATCGAACCCCAGTTCGTTGACGACATAATCGCATTTGGCCTGGCCGCCGGCGATGCCGATGACGCGGCAGCCCTTGATCTTGCCGATCTGGCCGACGACCTGGCCGACCCCGCCGGCAGCGGCCGACACCACCAATGTTTCGCCGGGCTTGGGCTGGCCGATGTCGAGCAGGCCGAAATAGGCGGTGGGACCGACAAGGCCCAATGTGCCGAACAGCGTCGCCAGCGGGATGCCGGGGATGCTGGGCAGCGACGACAGGCCCAGCCCGGTGGTGACGATATGATCAGCCCATTCGCCCAGCCCGGCATAGAGATCGCCGACCGCGACCCCGGCCTTGCGGCTTTCGATCACCCGGCCGCAGACGCCGCCGCGCATCGGGGCGCCGACCTCGACCGGCGGCATATACTGCTCCTGATCGCTCATCCAGATGCGGTTGGTGGGGTCGAGCGACAGATAGATCACCTGCAGCAGAAACTGGCCATCGGCCAGCGGCGGCAGCGCCTCGGCGCCATAGACCAGATCACCATCGGCGATATCGCCCACCGGGCGCTGTGCCAGCCGCCAGACATGCCGTGTCGTCATTCGCTTGCTCCTCAGTCTATCCGGTCCAGAAAGGTCGTGATGGCGGTGAGCGCCACCGGTTCGTCGAGCGTCGGAGCATGGCCGACGCCGGGCACCGCCACCATCGTCAGATGTGGCAGGCGCGCCGCCATCCGCGCCTGGCCTTCGGCGCCCAGCACGTCCGACAGGGCGCCGCGCAGCGACAGCACCGGTGTTTCGGCCAGCATCGCCAGCGCCGCCCACAAATCGCTGCCGGCATCGTCATTGGGCAGGCGGAACGGCTCGGCGATGCGCGGATCATAGTCGAAGATGATGCGCCCGGCCGCGGTCAGCCGGCACAGTCGCTTGGCAAAGGCCAGCCATTCGACCAGCGTCCAATCCGGGTGGATAGCGGCGTTGCGGCTGGCCAGGTCGCGCGCGGCATGGATCCAGGTCGGCCAATTGCCGCTGCGCCCGACATTGGCGCGCAATCGGGCCAGCCCCGCCGGCTCGATATCCGGACCGAAGTCGTTGAGGATGACACCGGCCATCTGGGCGCGGTGCGCCACCGTCAGTCGCAGCGCCAGCGCACCGCCCAGCGACGAGCCGAGCGCCACGAAGCGGCCGATGGTTGCCGATTCGATCAGCAGCCTCAGGTCGGCAAGATAGGTCAGCGGCACATAGGACAGCGAATCGCGCGGCCAGGCCGATTCGCCGCGGCCGCGCAGATCGACGGCCACGACGCGGCAACGGCCAGCGAGTCGCGCCGCCAGATCGACGAAATCGGCGCTGTTGCGGGTCAGGCCGGGCAGGCAGAGCAGGGTGGGGCGGTCGGCAGGGCCATCCCAGTGCCGATAGTGCAGGCGCAGGCCGTCGCTCGACCAGTACCAGCCATCCTGGCCTTGCCGATCCGGCGTCGATGTCACTGCGCTGGACCTGCCATTCGCCTGTTCCCTGCTGCCCCGTTCACGGGCAAATACCGGATTATTTTGACTCAGACTCAGTTGTCAGTTAATGCAATCGCTCCCGGGGGGGATAAGGAAGAAACAGGCCAGTGGCAACGCGCGCAATCGATTCCCGTACCGTTGAGACCAAGGGCTTCAAGCCTGATCCGCGCCATGAACCGCGCACCGACACCCGCGCGCGCCGCTATGACCCGGCCGAAACCAAGCAGCGCGTGCTCGCTGCCGCCCATATGCTGTTTTCGACCAAGGGCTTCGCCGGCACCGGCACCGCCGACATCGCGCGCGAGGCCGATGTTTCGGAAGGTTCGATCTTCTATCATTTCGGATCGAAAAAGGCCCTGCTCGCTGAACTCGGCAAGCGCCATGGCCAGATGATGATCGAGGCGATGGAAGGCAATGACAGACTGGAAGACCTCGAGCCCGGCATCATCATCCCGCGTGTCTTCCAGTTCTGCCGCGACAACATGATGTGGGAAGGCATGACCGGCCAGCCCTGCAGCGATGGTCCCGGCCCCAAGGCAGCGATGGCACAGAACCCCGACGCCGAACCCTTTTATCACGCCGCCAAGGCGACGACGACCGAGTGGATCCATCGCCAGATGACCATCGCCATGGCCAAGCGCGGCATCACCGATGTCGATATCGAAATCGCCGCCTCCTTCACCCATCATGTCGTCGGCGATGCCATCGACCGGGTGATGCTCGCCGTCACACCTGCCGAGGCCGAACGGGTGGAACGCGAGACCGTGCGCTTCGTCCGCGCCGCCTGCGGTTATCCGACGCACTGAGCTGACACTGCACGATTTTGTGCCCGTATTTACGCCGGAACGGGCGATCCTTGCCCTCGGCGACGGCTTTTTCGATCCCGTCACCCCGGCGCACTTCCCGCAGCTCATCCTGCGTTTCCGCAACGACCGCGCCGCTGCCGAAATCGGCCTTGCCGGGCTGAGTGACGCCGATTGGGTCACGCATTTCGGCCGGTTCCGAGCCTTGCCGGGCAGCCTCGATCAGCCGTTGGCGCTGCGCTACCACGGCCATCAGTTCCGCACCTACAATCCCGATATCGGCGATGGCCGCGGCTTCCTGTTCGCCCAGTGCCGGGATGCGTCCGGCCGGCTGATGGACCTTGGCACCAAGGGCTCGGGCCAGACGCCGTACAGCCGCTTCGGCGATGGCCGGCTGACGCTGAAGGGCGCGGTGCGCGAAATCCTCGCCACAGAAATGCTGCAAGCGCTCGGCCTTGACACGTCGCGGACCTTTTCGGTGATCGAGACCGGCGAGGCATTGCAGCGCAGCGACGAACCCTCGCCAACCCGCGGCGCGGTGCTGGTACGCCTCAACCACAGCCATGTCCGCTACGGCAGTTTCCAGCGCCAGGCCTATCTGCAGGATGCCGATGCCATGCAGCGGCTGGTCGATTACGCGCTGCGCCATTTCGCGCCCCATGCCGACGCTGCCGATCCGGCGGCGGCGCTGCTCGATCACGCCGTCAGCACGGGCGCGCGGCTGGCGGCGCAGTTCATGGCCGCGGGCTTCGTCCATGGCGTGCTCAACACCGACAATATCAATATCACCGGCGAATCGTTCGATTATGGCCCCTGGCGCTTCACCCCGGCCTGGGACCCGGATTTCACCGCGGCCTATTTCGACCATCACGGCCTCTACAGCTTCGGGCGCCAGGCGGAAGCGCTGCAATGGAACGCCTATCAGTTGGCGGGGGCGCTGCGCCTGCTCGCACCTGTCGAGGCGCTGAAGCCGGCGCTGGAGGCCTTTCCAGCGCGCTATCGCGCCGCGCTGACAACGGCGCTGCTCGCCCGGCTCGGCGTTGCGCCACTGGGCGATGATCGCGACACGGCGCTGGTCAAGGCCATCGAGACCGCGCTGACCCAGAGCCGCATCAACCCCGACCGCTTCTGGTTCGATTGGCGCGGCGGCCGCCGCCGTGCCGCCAGCCCGGCCGATGCGACCTATGACAGCGAGGCCTTTGCCGCCTTCCACGCCGCCGTTGCTCCCTATGCCGGCCCGGCGCCGTCGCACCCCTATTGGGCCGACGCCGCACCCTGCACCATGCTGATCGACGAGGTCGAAGCCATCTGGGCGCCCATCGCCGCCGCTGACGACTGGTCGGCATTGACCGCGAAGATCGCAGCGATCCGCCGGATGGGCGAAGCGATGGCGGGGCGTCCGTAAGACGGCGGGCCTCCGCCGCCGGAGGCCTTTTTCTAACCCGCCAGCGACACCACGGTCGCCCCCAGCCGCTCCGCCTCCGCCAGTTCATGGGTGACATAGACGATCGGCACCTCCGCGATATCGGCAATCAGATCGAGCAGATCGGCAGCGCGCGGCGGGTCGAGATGGGCGAGCGGTTCGTCGAGCAGCAGCGCGGCGGGACGGGCGAGCAGGGCGCGGCCGAGCGCGACGCGGCGGGCTTCGCCGCCCGACAGATGGCGGGGCCAACGATCGAGCAGGGCGGCGATGCCGAGGCGGCCGGCCATGGCGATGACGGCATCGTGGTCGCCGGGCCGGGCATAGCCGAGGTTGGCGGCGACATTGAGGTGCGGGAACAGCCGCGTGTCCTGGAACAGGATGCCGAGGCGGCGGCGTGCCGGCGGCACGGTGATGCCGGCGGCGCTGTCGAACAGGGTGGCATTGCCGATGCGGATATGGCCGCGCTCCGGCTGGGCGAGGCCGGCGATGGCGAGCAGCAGGCTGGTCTTGCCGCAGCCGGAGGGGCCGACCAGCGCCGTCACCCGCGCGTCGGACTCCACGTGGAAATCACGGTGGAAGTCGCCGCGCGTCAGCGTGATGGCAACGTTGACGCTCATCGGCGGTGCGCCGTGGCGCGGCGCTGCCAGGCCTGAGCCGCGATGAGCGCCGCAAAGGCGATGGCGATGCTGAGCAGGGCAAGCCGCAGCGCCGAGTCCTCGCGGCCCGGCACCTGCAAAAAGGCGTTGATGGCGAGCGGCAGGGTTTCGGTTTCGCCGGGGATGCTGGAAACGAAGATGGCGGTGGCGCCAAACTCGCCAAGCGCCTTGGCAAAGCCGAGCACCAGCCCGGCGATGATGCCGGGCCGCGCCAGCGGCAGGGTGACGGTGCGGAACACCCGCGCCGGGCTGGCGCCCAATGTCGCGGCGGCGGCCTCCAGCCGGTCATCGACACCGTCGAGCGCCAGCCGCATCGGGCCGATCATCAGCGGCAGTGCCATCACGCCGGCGGCAATGGCGGCGCCGGTCCAGCGGAACAGCACCGAGATGCCGAGCGCACCGAGCGCCTGGCCGAACGGGCCATCGCGGCCAAAGGCGAGCAGCAGCAGATAGCCGGTGACGACCGGCGGCATGACCAGCGGCAGATTGACCAGCGCCTCGACGACCGGCTTGCCGGGGAAGGCGCGCCGCGTCAGCAGCCAGGCCAGCGCAAAGGCGATCGGCAGCGCGCAAAGCGTCGCGACACCGGCGACCCTCAGGCTGACAGCGATGGCGGAGAGTTCGGCCGGGGTGAGGGGCGGCATCCGCTCAGGGTACCGGCGCCAGCCGCAACGCCTGCAATTGCCTGACCGAGCGGGCACCGCGGGCATCGCCGGGCACCACCAGCCGCAGCGGGCCGTCGGCGTCGCCGATCGGCTGGCCGTTGCAGCGATCGGCGACGAGAATCGGTGCGTTGCCGAGTTTCGCGTCGATCTCGCCGAGGCTGAAGACGACGCGATAGCCGTCGCGGGCTTCGGCAACAACGACGCTGGCGAGCGCCGGGCCGCGCACCGCCTCCCCCGAAGGCGCGCCGGCGCGGGCGGCTAGATCGCGCAGCCAGACACCGGTGCAGGTCTGTTTCGTGCCATGCGCGGTCAGCGTCGCACTGGCGGCGGGCAGGCCGGCGCGGGCCGCGGCATCGAGCGGGATCGGCAGCACCTGCAGGGCGGCGAGAAGCAGCATCATGGCGTGGTAAACCCCTGGGCCTGGAGGATGGCGCGGCCTTGGCGGCCGGCGAGAAAGCCGAGAAAGCCGCGCGCTTCGGCATCGGCCCCGGCCTTCACCAGCGCTGCCGGATAGGTGATGGCGGGATGGCTGTTGGCCGGGAACTGGCCGGCGACAGCGACGCGGGTGGAGGCGCGGGCGTCGGTCGCATAGACGATCCCCGCCGCCGCATCGCCGCGTTCGACATAGGCCAGCGCGGCGCGGACATTTTCAGCGCGCGCCAGTTTCGGCAGCGCCGCGCTCCAGGCGCCCAGCGTCATCAGCGCCGCCTGGGCATAGCGGCCGACCGGCACCGAATCGGGGTCGCCGGTCGTCCAGCGCCCGGTGCCGACGAAACCGGCGAGATCGAAGCCTTTGGCCAGCCGAACGCGGCGCGTGTCGGCCGCCGGCACCACCAGCACCAGCCGGTTGCCGGCGATAATGCGGCGGCTGCCCGGCACGATGGCGCCAGCCTGTTCGGCTGTATCCATCCATTCGCCGTCCGCCGAAATGAAGATTCCCGCCGGTGCGCCGGCCAGCACCTGCCGGGCCAGCGCCGGCGACCCGGCAAAGACCAGCTGCGGGCGCGGATGGCCGCTGGCCGCCCAGGCGTCGGCGGCGGCCGTCACCGCCTCGGTCAGGCTGCTCGCCGCCAGCACGCGCAACGGCGCCGCCAGCGCCGGCAGCGGCAGCAGGAGAAGGCCGATGATGAGGACAAGGCGCAGGCGCAAGCGATGGTCCGATGGCGTTATGTTCGATGAAACATATCGCAGGGCTGACGCAGGCTTGCAACAGCGAGGGCAAGCTTTGTCGCGGCGGGGACTGCGGGCATTGACGCTGCCCGCCCATGGCTTAGGGGTGCGCGGTCATGACCGTTTCCCCGCCAATTCTCGAATCCGCCGCACCGCCCTTCGATGCGCGCACCTTGCGCGATGCCTTTGGCTGTTTCGCCACCGGGGTCACGGTGGTCACCGGGCGGGACGCCGATGGCAATCGCATCGGGCTCACCGCCAACAGCTTTACCAGCGTCTCGCTCGATCCGCCGCTGCTGCTGTTCTGCCCGGCCAATTCGGCCTCGGCGCTGCCGACGCTGCGCCACACCGGCCGCTTTGCCATCAATGTGCTCGATCTCGATGGCCAGCACATCGCCGACCGCTTCACCAAAAAGGGCATCGACCGCTTTGCCGAGGCAGAGTGGCTGGATTGGGACGGGCTGCCGGTGCTGGCCGAGGCCAAGGCGGCGTTCGCCTGCGAACTGCACGCCGATCATGATGGCGGTGATCATCGCATTCTCGTTGGCCGGGTGATCCGGCTTGGCCTGGCGCCGACGCGCGAATCGCTGCTGTACCTGCATGGCCGCTACCGGCGGGTGCATGTCGCCGGCTGATACCCGCGCGGAGGCCGCCGAAACCGCCGAACTGGCGCGTGGCGGCCGCACCAGCTTCATCGGCTATGTGCTGCGGCTGGCGGCGCGCTTCCCCTTCCTGTTCATCGCCGGCCGCATGTACGGCGCCGATGCGCTCGGCCGTTTCGCTTATGCCACCATGGTTGTCGAGCTGGTGGCGATGCTGGCGACATTGGGGCTGAAGCGCGGCCTGGCCGAGGACATGGCGCAGCGCGGTGCGCTGCACCCCGGGGCACGGGCCGCACAGGAAACCCATGCCTTTTACGATGCGCTGCTGGTCTCATTGCTGGCGTCGCTGCTCGGCGCGGCGGTGCTGATGGTGCTGCCGCAGATCGTCTTTCCCAACCCGCCGATCGGGGGTGTCGACCGGCTGTTTCCACTGATCATTTTCGCCATCGTCCTTTCGGATATCAGCCTCGCCGCGCTGGCCTTTCGCCATGATATCGCCGCGACGGTGCGGGCGCGCTCGCTCGTCGAACCCTGGGTGCTGTCGCTGTCGGCGCTGGCGCTGGCCTTCACGCTGCTGAAGCCGCAGGGCCTGATCATCGCCTATCTGCTGTCGATGGTGGCGGCGGCGATCGCTTCGCTGTGGCCGGCGCTGCGGGCGTTCGGTTGGGCGCCGCACTGGCGGCCCGATGCCGGCCATTTGTGGCGGTTGGCGCGGGCCAATCTGCCGCTGGCCGGCGCCGATATCGCCGAATGGGGGGCGCGGCGCCTCGATGTCTTCATCCTCGGCCGTTTTGCCGGGCCGGAGGTCGTCGGTATCTATTACATCGCCCAGCAGATCGCCTCGCTGCCGCAGCGGCTGAAGTCCAGCTTCGATCCGATATTGGCGCCGGTGCTGACCACCAATCTCGCCGCCGGCCGCATCCCCAAGGTGGCGGCGCACGTCCGCCAGATCAGCTTCTGGGTCGGCAGCGCGCAACTGGGCGTGGTGCTGGCGCTGGGCATTTTCGGTCAGGCCAGCATGGGCCTGTTCGGGCCGGTGTTCGCCGGCGGCGCCATGGTGCTGGCGGTGCTGCTGGTCGTCGAGCTGCTGGCGGCGCAGGCGGCGGTGGCGGAAGGCGCGCTGATCTATGTGGCGCGCAACGCCAATCTCGCCTGGTCGTTGGTCGGCATCCTGGTGCAGGCCGGCGCCAGCCTCATGCTGGTGCCACGCTTTGGCGGCATCGGCGCCGCCGCCGGCCTCGCCATTTCGGCGCTGTTGCTGTCGGTGGCGAAATCGCGGCTGCTGGCCAGCCGGCTTGGCCATCCGGTTGCCGGCTGGCGGCTGGTCATGCTGGTGGCGGCGTTGCCGGCGTTCGGTGTCGGGCTGCTGCTGCTCGGCACGCCGGAATGGTTCCAGCTCGCCATCGGCCAGTTCGTCGTGCTCGGCATCTTCGGCGGCATCGTCTGGCGCTTTGGCTTCAAGGGCGCCGACCGTTTGTTGTTCGCCCGCGGCCTCAGCGGCAAGACAGCGCCGCCGGAGCCCGCTATCGTCCCCGCCTCGCCGCCCTTTCGGAGTGTCTGACCATGTTCGATCTTGAAACCTCGCGTCGGCAATTGCTGGGTGGCGTCGCTGCCGTCGGTGCGCTCGCGGCCCTGCCCGGTGCTGCCCGCGCCGCGACCGGCAGCGATCCCAAGCTCGGCGCCGCCCTGACCACCATCGCCACCGCGCTGCTGCAGCGCAGCCCGGAACAGGCGACCCTGCTCGGCATGGATACCGGCGCCAATGCGGCGCTCGCGTCGCGGCTGAGCGACCTGACGCCCGCCGGCGAAACCGAGGATCGCCGCACCTGGGCGACGGCCAAGGCGCTGCTCGAAACCGTGCCGCGCAACGGCCTGCAGGGCGCCGACATCAACAATTACGACAGCGCGCACTGGGCGCTGTCGATCGGAGCCGAAGGCGCGCGTTTCCCCTATGGCTTCACCAGCACCAGCGGCGGCATCCCCTATGTCGTCTCGCAGCAGAACGGCACCTACAGCCAGGCCGCCGAGTTCCTCGACACCTATCACCGGGTCGAGGATGCCGCCGGCGCCGATGCCTATATGGCCCGGCTCGGCCAGGTTGCCGGGCTGCTGAACGAGGAAAGCCGCCGCATCGCCGCCGATGCCGGCAAGGGCGTGGTGCCGCCGGACTTCATCGTGTCCAACACGCTCGGCCAGCAGGCCGAACTGCGCCGCGTGCCCGCCGCCCAGTCGAAGTTCGTCACCAGCATCGCCGCGCGGGCGAAGCGGCTTGGCCTGGCCGATCCGACCGCCGCCGCCACCAGGATCGTCGAAACCGCCATCTACCCGGCGCTCGATGCGCAGATGGCGGCGCTGAAGGCGCTGAAGACCAACAGCGATGCCGGCGTCTGGAAGCTGCCCGATGGCGAGGCCTATTATCAGTTCCTGCTGAAGAGCCAGACGACGACCAGCCTCAGCGCCGCCGAAATCCACGCCACCGGCTGGGAACAGAATCGCGCCATCGAAGCCGAGATGGACACGATCCTCAAGAGCCAGGGCCTGACCCGCGGCAGCGTCGGCGAGCGTGCCGCGGCGCTGACCAGTGACAAGCGCTTCCTGCAGCCCGACAGCGATGCCGGCCGTGCCGCCGTCATCGCCAAATGCCAGTCGGTGCTCGACGCCATGCGACCCCGCCTCGCCCGTATGTCGAAACTGGGGCTGAAGGCCGATGTCCAGGTCAAGCGCGTGCCGGTCGACATCCAGGACGGCGCCGGCCTCGGCTACATGAACTTCGCCAGCACCGATGGGAAACGCCCGGCGATCTATTACATCAATTTGAAGCGCATGGATTATTGGCCGGAATGGACGCTGGCCTCGCTGACCGCGCATGAAGGCCTGCCCGGCCATGCCTGGCAGGGCGCCTATCTCGCCGAACATCCCGATGTGGTGTCGCCGGTGGCGCAGCTGATCGGCTTCAACGCCTTTGTCGAAGGCTGGGCGCTTTATGCCGAGCAACTGGTCGATGAAGACGGCTTCTACGCCGATGATCCGTTCGGGCGGCTGGGCTATCTCAACGCCCAGCGCTTCCGCGCCGTGCGCCTGATCGTCGATACCGGCATGCACGCGATGAAGTGGAGCCGCGACAAGGCCATTGCCACCATGGTCGCCGAAACCGGCCGCTCGGTGGGCAGCGTCACCAGCGAGATCGACCGCTATTGCGCCAGTCCCGGTCAGGCTTGCGGCTACAAGATCGGCCACAACGAGATCCTGAAGCAGCGTGCCCGCGCCAGGGCGATGCTGGGGCCGAAGTACGACGTGCGCGATTTCAACGACGCGCTGGTGATGACCGGCGGGGTGCCACTGGCGGCGCTGTCGGGGGTTGTGGACCGCATGATGGCGCGGGTGCAGGCAGGCTGAATCCCGGGATTCGCGATGGCTTGCGGGTGACGGTGTGTTCTGCCTCCGGCGGCCGGGGCCTCAGGCCCCGGACCCCGATTCGATTTTATCGTCTTGAACGGCACGTCGGTCATGTGCGGTACAGGGTGAATGGGGTCTGGGGCCAAGGCCCCAGCCGCCGGAGGCACGTCTTGCTCTTTCATCCGACATGACACCGAGCCTGCCTCTGCCCTGGCGGCTGGACCGGCGGCAGTTGACGATCTTCCTGATCGTCATCTTGCTGCACATCGCGCTGGTGGCGCTGTTCGTCTGGCTGTCACCGCCCAATTCGGCGGTGAAGCAGGCGGCGCGCGATCTGATTTCGTTCAATGTGCTGCCGGATGCGCCGGTGGTGAAGGAGCCCGATGTCAGGCCCAAGGCCAAGGCGGGCGCGAAGCCCAAACCGTCGACGCAGCCGCCGGTGAAGCCGGCCGAGGCGCCGCCGAAGCCCTTTGACCTCGGCCTGATGCCGGCGGTCGATATCCGCACGCTGCCCAATTATCGCAACGAACTGGCCCAGGGGCAGGCCGAGGCGGGGCCGGGGCCGGACAGCACGACCAGCGTCGGCCCCGGTGCCGGGCCGAATGGTGAGCCGCTGTACAATGCCGAATGGCAGCGCGAGCCGACCAATGCCGAGCTGGCCTATTACATCCCGCGCGGTGCGCCGCCGAACAGCGTGGCGCTGATCGCCTGCCGCACGGCGCCGCGCAACCTCGTCGAGGATTGTGTCGAGCTGGGTGAAACGCCGCGCGGCTCGGGGGTCGCGCGCGCCATGGTCAACGCCGCCTGGCAGTTCCGCGTCAAGCCGCCGCGCAAGGGCGGTGAGGCGATGGTCGGCGCCTGGGTGCGCATCCGCATCAGCTTTTCGGAACGCAGTGCAGGGGAATAGCCATGACGTTCACGGTTGCTATCGATGACCTGACCCGGCCCGAAACCCGGGCGCTGCTGGCGCTGCACCTCGCCGACATGCACGCCAACAGCCCGCCCGGCCATGCCTTTGTGCTGGACCTGTCGGGCCTGATGACGCCGGACATCACGGTGTGGACGGCCTGGGCGGGAGATCGCATCGCGGCCATCGGCGCGCTGAAATTGCTGTCGGCGACACATGGCGAGATCAAGTCGATGCGCACCCACCCGGATTTCCTGCGCCAGGGGGCTGGGGCTGCCATTCTCGACACGATCATCGCCGCGGCGCGGGCGCGAGGCGTGAAGCGCCTCAGCCTCGAAACCGGCACCAGCGCCGGGTTTGCGCCGGCCTTGGCGCTCTATCGGCGGCGCGGTTTTGTCAACGGCCCGGCCTTTGCCGATTATCCGGACAGTGCGCACAACCAGTATCTGCATCGCGATCTCGATGCCTCGCCAGCGCCGGCATGATGCGCCGGTCTGTCCTACAGGGGGGCGAATCGGCTATGGTGTCAGGGTTCATTCTCATCGCCGTATCGGCAATCGATCTGTGAAACGCCTTTCGAACAGGCCGTTGCGCGTGTTCCCTTTGCCTCGCGTCATATGGAAGGTGGGCGAACGCGATCGCCCGTGGACAGCGGAAATCGCCGCCGTCCGACAAGGGTCCAGACTGTCAACTTTGTCAATTTGTAAAGAAAAGGTAAACGAAATCCCGGGGGTCAGCCCGCCAGCGGTGCGTGCAGGCGCAGGCGCTTCACCATGCGCGGGTCGCCGTCGATCACCTCGAGGCGCCAGCCATTGGGGTGGGTGACGGTCTCGCCCATCGCCGGCACGCGGCCGGCGAGCATGAAGACCATGCCGCCCAGCGTATCGACCTCGTCGCCGATCTCGGCATCGGCGAAATCGACGTCGAGTTCTTCCTCAAGCTCTTCCAGTGGCAGCCGGGCATCGGCCTCCCAAAGCTGGTCGTTGATGGCGAGGATGAGCGCGTCCTCGTCCTCGTCATGCTCGTCCTCGATCTCGCCGACGATTTCCTCGACCAGATCCTCGATGGTCACCAGGCCATCGGTGCCGCCATATTCATCGACGATGATCGCCATATGGGTGCGGCCCGCCCGCATGCGGGCGAGCAGATCGACGATGCGCATCGCCGCCGGGACGAACAGCACCGGCCGCAGCAGCGTGGTGACGTCGAGGTCCTCATAACCCTTTGACGACACCGCATCGTCAAAGGTTTCGGCGATATGGCTGTAAACATCCTTGATGTGGATCATGCCGATGATGTGGTCGCGGTCGCCGCGGAACACCGGCATGCGGCTGTGCCCGGCCTCGCGGAACAGCGCGACCAGCGCCGGAAAACCATCGGCAATGTCGAACACCACCATGTCGGCGCGCGGCACGCCGATGTCGCCGGCCTCGCGCTCGCCGAAGTGCAGCATGTTCTTCAGCATGGCACGTTCGACGGCGGACAGGTCGTCGCGGCTGCCGCCATCCTCATGCTCGTCGATCGCTTCCTCCAGGCTTTCGCGCAGGGAGGGTTCATGATCCTGGCCGGTGACCAGCTGGCGCAGGCCGCGCCACAATCGGGAGGCGAAATCGTTGCTACTGTCGGGGTCGGGCATGGCCTAGAATCTAGAGTCTGTTTGATTGAAAGGAAGTCGGCACCAGCCCGCTCCCCCGCCCGGCCACCCACAGCGTACACTGGAAATGGGTGGCCGGGCGGGGGCGCGGGCCGGTGCCGCCCTGACGCAAACGACCCTAGCGCCATTGTTGCGCCGCGTCATGCCCTCGTGTCGGCGATTTCAGCCACCACCGCCGCGCACATCCGCCCTGGGAAACCCCTGCCAGACTGCATCATAATCCGGCTGCGCCCGTGCCATCGCCCAATCGGTGACACGATAGGGCCAGCAGCTTTCGATCATGAAGGCCATGGTGCCATCGATCTTGTGGGGCTTCAATTCCGCCGCGCTCGCCGCCTGCCAGCTGGCCAAATCGGGGCCATGGGCGTTCATCATATTGTGCAGCGACAGGCCGCCGGGGGCAAAGCCGCCGACCTTGGCATCATAGGCGCCGGTGATCAGGCCCATCGCCTCCGACATCAAATTGCGGTGGAACCAGGGCGGCCGGAACGTGTCCTCCGCCACCATCCAGCGCGGCGGGAAGATGACGAAATCGGCATTGGCGCGGCCGGGCGTGTCGCTGGGGCTGGTCAGCACGGTGAAGATCGACGGATCGGGATGGTCGTAGCTGACCGTGCCGAGCGTGTTGAAGCGGCTGAGGTCGTATTTCACCGGCGCCAGATTGCCGTGCCAGGCAACGACATCGAAGGGCGAATGCGGCAGCGTCGTCGTCCACAATCTGCCGCCGAACTTCTGGACCAGCTCGAACGGTTCGTCGCGATCCTCGAACCAGGCCGGCGGCGTCTCGAAATCGCGCGGATTGGCGAGGCCGTTGCTGCCGATGGGGCCCAGATCGGGCAACCGGAACGGCGCGCCGTGATTCTCGCAGATATAGCCCCGCACCGGGCCATCGGGCAGTTCGACGCGATAGCGCACCCCGCGCGGGATGATGGCGATTTCCAGCGGCGCAAGATCGATGATGCCCATTTCGGTGACCAGCCGCAGCCGGCCCTGTTCCGGAATGATCAGCATCTCGCCATCGGCGGAAAAGAACGCCTGATTGCCCATGCTGATGCTGGCGGCATAGCTCGACAGCGTGACGCCGCTCAGGGCCTCGGGATCGCCGTTCCACAGCAGCGGCATCACCGAATCATGGAACTGCACCGGCGCATCGGGCAGCGGCCGCGGGTCCCAGCGCAGCCGGTTGGGGCTGGCCGGCAGGCGGCGATTGCCGGCGGGATCGAGCGCCAGCGTGAAGGCGCCATGCGGCACCGACGGCCGCAGCCGATACAGCCAGGACCGGCGGTTTTCAGCGCGCGCCATGGTGAAGGCCGTGCCGGACAGCTGCTCGGCATAGAGGCCGAAGGCCGGCCGCTGCGGGCTGTTGCGGCCAACAGGCAGCGCGCCGGGGATCGCCTCTGTGGCGAAATGATTGCCGAAACCGGTCAGCATCACGCGTCTCCCCTCCCGCTTGCGGGAGGGGCCGGGGGTGGGGCGTGCCCGAGAGCACCCAGCTCTGCCAAAATCATCTGCAATACCGAATCCACATCCTGCAAAACCTGCTGATTCCAGAACCGCATCACGACATACCCCTTGGCTTCCAGATGGTCTGTCCGTGCACGGTCAGTCTCTTCACTGTGCTGGCTGCCATCCAGTTCGATCACCAGCCTGGCCTGGCGACAGACGAAATCACAGATGTACGGCCCCACCGAAATCTGCCGGCTGAACTTGTAACCCATCAGGCTGCTGGCGCGCAGCCGGGACCAGAGTTGGCGTTCGGCGGGGGTCGAAGCGTTGCGCATGGTTCGTGCGCGTTCGCGTTGCAAGGCCGGGATGGTTCTTGGTGTGACGCGACTGGTGCTCATGGCGATGCCCACCCCCGGCCCCTCCCGCAAGCGGGAGGGGAGAATTCTACGCCTCGACCTTGCCCGGGATCACGCCGCGGCGCATCTGGTCCAGCTCCAGGCTTTCGAACAGCGCCTTGAAATTGCCCTCGCCGAAGCCGTCATTGCCCTTCCGCTGGATGATCTCGAAAAAGATCGGGCCGACCATGTTTTCGGTGAAGATCTGAAGGAGCAACCCGCCGCCGGTTTCCGGCGCGCCGTCGATCAGGATGCGGCGCTTGCGCATTTCCTCGACATCATGGCCATGGCCGGGCAGGCGCTGGTCGATCAGGTCGAAATAGGCGTCGATCGTGTCCTGGAACCTGACGCCGCGGGCGCGCAGCCGATCGACGGTGTCGAAGATATTGTCCGTCGCCAGCGCGATGTGCTGGATGCCTTCGCCCTTGTAGGCGCGCAGGAATTCCTCGATCTGGCTGTGCTCGTCCTGGCTTTCGTTGAGCGGGATGCGGATCTTGTTGTCCGGCGCGGTCATCGCCTTGGAAAACAGCCCGGTCGACTGGCCCTCGATGTCGAAATAGCGGATCTCGCGGAAATTGAAGATGCGCTCGTAGAAATCCGCCCAATGCGCCATGCGGCCGCGATTCACATTGTGGGTGAGATGGTCGATGGTGTGCAGGCCGACGCTGTTGTCGAGCGGCGTGGCGCCCTCGATGGCGCGGAAATCGACGTCATAGATTTCGCGCTCGCCGGCATTGTCGACCAGGTAGAGGTTGGAGCCGCCGATGCCCTCGATCGCCGGAATGTTGAGCTCCATCGGCCCGACGCGGCCCTGCACCGGCGTCGCGCCGCGCTTGACCGCTTCGGCAAAGGCGGCGGCGGCATCCTCGACATGAAAGGCCATGGCATTGGCGGAGGGGCCATGCTGGTCGCGGAAATCCGCCACCTGGCCGGCGCTGTCCATGTTGAGGATGAAGTTGATGCCGCCCTGGGCATAGCGGCGGACATTCTTCGACCGGTGGGTGCCGACATGGGTGAAGCCCAGGGCGACGAACAGGCCGGCCAGCGCGTCGGGATCGGGGCTGGTGAATTCGACGAATTCGAAGCCATCAAGGCCCAGGGCGTTCGGCATTTCGGCGGTCATGGCATTGTCTCCCTCAATCGGGATATTCGTAACAGATGTTACGTTTCTGCGCAAGCCCGCAACCGGGCCAGTGCAGCGCGCAGCACGTCTGCTTCGTCGGGCGCCAGCGCCGCCAGCAGCCGCGCCTCCACCTCCAGCGCCTGCGGCGCGACGATGTCATGGATGCGGCGGCCTTCGGCGGTCGGGCTCAGCCGCAATGTGCGGCGGTCGCCGCTGTCGCGCACCCGGTCGAGCAGGTGGCGCTGCGCCAGTGCCGCCACCGCCCGGCTGATCGTCATCTTGTCCATGCCGGTGGCGGCACCCAGCTCGACCTGGGTCGGCGTGCCGGCCGCGGTCACTGCCGCCAGCACCCGCCATTCGGCGGCGCTGAGGCCGAAGCGGCTTTCATAGGCGGTGCCGGTGGCGACGGCGCGCGACACGGCGTTGGAGGTGACCGACAGCTGATAGGGCAGGAAATCGGCGAGGCGAAAGCCGCTCATACCAGCCCCAGCGCCAGCACCAGCCGGCAATCGATGATGCGCCCGGCGGCGCGCTGCGCAGCGAGGAACGCGGGCATGTCGGCGAGCGGCACGACATGGACATTGATGTCCTCGCCATCGACCCCGCCGCCGGGGCCGGTGCGGGTCAGGCCGGTGGCGCGAAACAGGGTGAACACCTCCGACGACATGCCGGGCGAGGTGGCGAACAGGCCGAAATCCTCCCAGTGCCGCGCCGCGAAGCCGGTTTCCTCGGCCAGTTCGCGCGCCGCCGCCGCGGTGGCGGTGTCGTCGGCGCTGGTGTCGCCGATCAGCCCGGCCGGCAGCTCGATGCTGAAGGCGTCATGGGCGCGGCGAAACTGTTCGACGAGCACGATCTCGCGATCATCGGTCAGCGCCAGGATGACGGCGGCGCCGATCCTGCCGACCCGCGCCGCATATTCCCAGGTGCCGGTCTTGTGGACTTCCAGATAGTTGCCGCGCCATTCCAGCGTCATCGCCGCGCCCTCACACCGGGTCGGCAAAGGCGGTGCCGCTGCGCAGCAGCTGCGTCGCGATGGCGTATTTATGGACTTCGGTGGGGCCGTCGTAGAGGCGGAAGCCGCGCATGTCGCGGAAGATCATCTCGACCACCGTCTCGCCGGTGACGCCGATGCCGCCGAGGATCTGCACGCAGCGATCGGCGACCTTGAACAGTTCCTCCGAGACGAACGCCTTGACGATGCTCGATTCGTGGCGGGCGCGGGTGTCGTTGTCGAGCATCCAGGCGACCTGGCGGATGGCCAGCCGGCACTGGTGCATGGCGATTTCATTGTCGGCGAGCATGAAGTTGACGCCCTGATGCTCGACCAGCGCCTTGCCGAAGGCGGTTCGCACCCGGGCGTGTTCCAGCGCGATATGCTGGGCGCGGGCGGCAGCGCCCAGCCAGCGCATGCAATGCGTCAACCGCGCCGGCGCCAGCCGCATCTGGGCATAGCGCAGCGCGCTGCCGACCTCGCCGAGCACCTGGGTCGGCCCCAGCCGCAGCCCTTCGAAGCGGACGACGGCATGGCCTTCCACATAGTTGCGGTCCATCGAATCCATGACGCGCTCGATATGGATGCCGGGCGTCGAGCCGTCGCACAGGAACAAAGTCGGCCCCGATGGGCCGTGCGGGTTCTCGGGCACCCGCGCCATGATGATCCAGGTTTTCGCGCCATTGGCGCCGGTGATCAGCCATTTCAGCCCGGAAATCTCGTAATCATTGCCATTGAACACGGCGGTCGTCTTCAGTTGCGCCGGGTCGCTGCCGGCACCGCCGGGCTCGGTCATCGCGAACACGCTGCGGCGATGGCCGGCAACCATCGGCTTCAGGAATTCCTCGATCTGGTCCGGCCGGGCGATGCGGCCGAGCAGATACATGTTGCCCTCGTCGGGCGCCGCGCAGTTCATCGCCACCGGGCCCAATGTCGACCAGCCCGCCGCCTCGAACACCGCCGCCTGGGTGGCATGGTCGAAGCCCATGCCGCCGAGTGCGACCGGGGCCTGCGGGGTCAACAGGCCTTCGGCGCGGGCCAGCGCCACCAGCTCGTCGCGCAGCGCATCGGTCGGGCCGTGCTGGGTCAGCCGCGGGTCGCGCTCATAGGGAATGACCTTGTCGATGACGAACTGGCGAACACGGCGGGCCAGCGCCTGGGTGGCCTCCGGAATGGTGAAATCGGTCATGTCTGTCCCTTGCTGAACGCTGCCAGCGCCTGGTCGAGGATCGCCAGCGCCAATGTCTCGAAGCCGGCATAGCGGTCGCCCGCCATCTCGCCGCGCTGCCATTTTCGATAAAGCTGCACCCAGGCCACCGCCAGCCGCAGGCGCGCCAGCGCCACCGGCCACACCAGCGCGCCGGGGTCGGCGCCGCCGAGCGCCTTATAGCGGGCGGCGACATCGGCCCGCGTCGCGGCACCCGGCGCCAGCGATGGCACCGCCTGCAAGGCCTGCACGGCCAGCGGATCACCGGGCTCGATCCAGTAGGACAGCAGGATGGCAAGATCGAAGCCGCGCGGGCCGCGCGTCGCCATGTCCCAATCGATCATCGCCCGCGCCTGCATCGTGGCGGGATCGACGAGCAGATTGTCGGGCTTCAGGTCCATGTGCAGCAGCGCCGGCGCCGGGTCGTCCGCCGGCACGTCGCGTTCCAGCGCAGCAATCAGGGCAGCGGCGACGGGCGGCAGCCTATCGGGCCAGACGGCGGTTGCGCGCTGGGTCCAGCCACGCAGCTGGCGGGCGTGGAAGCCCTCGGGCTTGCCGAGCGCGCCGAGGCCGATGGCGGCGGGATCGAGGGCGTGCAGCGCCACCATCTGCGCCAGCGTCGTATCGAGCAGCGCCCCGCCATCGGCGCCGGCCGGCAGCGTGCCACCGATGGCGACGCCGGCGCGATACGCCAGAATCAGGAACGGCGTGCCGAGCACCACCGCATCGTCGCAAAAGGCCAGGCCGCGCGGCACGATCGGGAAATGCGGTGCCAGCGCCGAAATCACCCGCCATTCCCGCGCCATGTCGCTGGCCCCGGCGGCGAGCACCCCCGGCGGCGGCCGGCGCAGCACGGCCGGGCCAGTGGCGAGTTCGATGCGTTCGTTGCGGTTGGCGATGCCGCCGGACAAGGGCTGCAACGCACCGGGCAACAGGGTCAGGCCCTGCCGGTGCAGCCATTCGGCCAACGCGGTCCATTCATCGGTCACCGCGTGGCGCTAGCATGGCGCGCGCCAGCCTTCTATGCTTTTGCGGCGATGACCGACCTGACCATCACCACACAGCGCCTGACCATGACACCGCATAGCCGGGATGACTTTGCCGAGCTGGCGGCGATGTGGGCGGATCCGCGTGTTGTCCGCCTGCTCGGCGGCGCCGCCAACAATGCGGAGGAGAGCTGGGCGCGCTTGCTGCGCTATGCCGGCTGCTGGGCGCTGATGGGCCATGGCATGTGGGCGGTGCGCCGCGCCGACAGCGGCGCCTATCTGGGCGACATCGGCTTTCTGGAGGCGCGGCGGACCGGCGTTGCCGGCTTCGATGGCGACCCCGAGATCGGCTGGAGCCTGAATGTGGCCGCCCAGGGCCAGGGCTTTGCCACCGAAGCCGTGCAGGCGGCGCTGGCCTGGGGGGCAACGCGCTTCCGGCGCACCGTCGCCATGATCAACCCGGACAACAGCGCCTCCGTTGCCGTCGCGCAGCGCTGCGGTTTCCGGCATTTCGCCGACGGCCGCTACAAGGACGCGCCGACAGGCTTGTGGGAATTCCATTTCCCGCGTTAGTTGTCCGGACAAATTGCCCGGAGACACGCCCATGCAGCAGGAACGCATCGATTGGCCGAACGGCGCCGTCATGGCGCTGTCGATCGTCGTCAATGTCGAGGAAGGCAGCGAGATGACCGTGGCGCGCGGCGATCGCGGCATGGAGCCGGTGGATGAACTGGGCATCCACATCAAATCGCCGATCCGCAATTACGGCAATGAATCCAATTACCTCTATGGCATCAAGGCCGGCGCGCCGCGCATCGTCGCGCTGCTCGACCAATATGGCTTTCCAGCGAGCTGGACCGTCGCGGCGCTCAGCCTTGAAAACCATCCCGACATCGCCGCCGCCATCCGCGCCCGCGGTGACGAGCCGGTCAGTCATGGCTGGCGCTGGGTGCACCAGTTCAAGATGGACGAAGCCGCCGAGCGTGACTTCATCGCGAAAGCCACCGCCAGCATCGCCAACAGCACCGGCACCCGCCCCTATGGCTGGCTGAGCCGCTATTTCCACACCGACAACACCCGCCGCCTGCTGATCGAGGCGGGCTACACCTATCACATGGATGATTATTCGGGCGATGTGCCCTTCCTCGACAGCACCACCGTGCCCGGCCGCCCCATCGCCATCGTGCCCTATCAGCTCGATACCAACGACATGAAGATGTGGACCGACCCGGCCTATACACCGCGCGCCTGGCTCGATTATGCCCGCGACAGCTTCGACCAGATCTATGCCGAAGGCCTGGCCGGCAACCCGCGCCTGATGTCGCTGGGCCTCCACCTGCGCATCATCGGCCGCCCCGGCCGCATCGGCGCGCTGGCGGCCTTCCTGGCGCATGTCGCCCAGCATGATCGCGTCTGGGTGACGACGCGGCGCGAGATCGCCAACGTGGTTTTGCCGGCTTAGAGTGTGCCGACATTGAAGTTTTGAGAGGCCTCCGGCGGCTGGGGC
>NKIQ01000026.1 GCA_002256005.1 Alphaproteobacteria bacterium PA4
GAGGCCGGGCGGCGGCGCGCCGTGCAGGCTGAGCCGTACCAGCGCGCCGCCGGTATCAGGCGCGACCAACAGGCGATATTGGTCGCGATCCGGCCGGTTTTCGAGCGCGCTGACTGTTCCCGCAACACCGGCAATCGTTCGCGCCGCCAGCACGGGATGCGCCACCCGCGCCGACCGCCATTCCGCCGCGCCCATGCCGGCCAGCACCAGCAGCGCCGCCGCCAGCAGCGGCCGCCAGCGCAGCAGCAGCCCGGCCAGTGCCAGCCCGGCCATCGCCACGGCCAGCGCCAGCCGCTGCTCGGCCCAGGGCAGCAGGAACCAGCCGCCGACCCCCGCTGCAAACGCCACCGGCAGCCACAGCGCCAGCGACTCGCGCTCCGCCTCGACCAGCGCCCACCAGCGCCGTTCGGTTTGAACCCGCCAATCGCTTCTGCTAGTCAGCCCGCCAATCGGCACATCCATGCCGCATACGCCCCGTTTCCCTCCTGCCTCGACCCCGCACACAGCATTGGACAATCATCGCATGGGCGCAAGCCATAGCCCCGCTGGAACCACCAAGGTGGTCACCCGCTTTGCCCCCTCCCCCACCGGCTTCCTGCACATCGGCGGCGCCCGCACGGCGCTGTTCAACCTGCTCTTTGCCCGCCACCATGGCGGCGAATTCCGCCTGCGCATCGAAGATACCGATCGCGCCCGCTCCACCGAGCCGGCGATTGCCGCCATCCTCGATGGCATGTCCTGGCTCGGCTTCGATCATGATGGCGAGGTCGTCTACCAGTTCGCCCGCGCTGCCCGCCATGCCGAAGTGGCGCACCAGCTGCTCAGCCTTGGCCATGCCTATCGCTGCTATGCTACGCCTGCGGAGCTGGAGGCGATGCGCGCCGAACAGCGCGCGGCGAAGCAGCCGATGCGCTATGACGGCCGCTGGCGCGATCGCAGCGACTGGCCCAACGACCAGCCCTATGTGATCCGGCTGAAGGCACCGCGCGAAGGCAGCGTCACCATCGACGATCTGGTGCAGGGGCCGGTGACGGTCGCCAATGCCGAGCTGGACGACATGGTGCTGCTGCGCTCCGACGGCACGCCGACCTATATGCTCGCCGTCGTTGTCGATGATCATGACATGGGCGTGACGCATGTCATCCGCGGCGACGATCATCTGAACAACGCCTTCCGTCAGCTGGCGCTGATCCGCGCCATGGGCTGGCCCGAGCCATTCTACGCGCACATCCCGCTGATCCATGGCGCCGATGGCGCCAAGCTGTCGAAGCGGCACGGCGCGCTGGGCGTCGATGCCTATCGCGACGAGATGGGCCTGTTGCCGGAAGCGGTGGAAAACTATCTGCTCCGCCTCGGCTGGGGCCATGGCGATGACGAGATCATTTCGCGCAAACAGGCGATCGAGTGGTTCGATCTGGCCGGTGTCGGCCGCGGCCCGGCCCGCTTCGACATGAAGAAGCTGGAATCGGTCAACGGCCATTATCTGCGCGCCGCCGACGATGCCCGGCTGGTCGATCTGATCGCTGGCCGTGTCGCGGCCGGTCTCGGCCGCAACCTGACCGATGGCGACCGCAATATCTTGCAGCGCAGCATGCCCGAATTGAAGAAACGCGCGCCCAATCTCAATGAGTTGGCGAGCGGCAGCCTGTTCTTCCTTCGCAGTCGCCCAATTCCGATGGACGATGGCGCGACAAAGCTGCTAGCGTCGGCACCGCCGGGTTTGCTGGCGACGGCAGCGACCGCGCTGGGCGCGGCAACCGACTGGTCGGCGCCGACGCTGGAGGCTGTGGCGCGGGGGCTGGCGGAAACGCTGGGCCTGAAACTCGGTCAGGTGGCGCAGCCGTTGCGCGCCGCCATGACCGGGGCCGCGCAGTCACCCGGCCTGTTCGATGTCATGGCCATATTGGGCCGTGACGAAAGCCTGGGGCGCATCGCCGATGCGCAAGAGATGATGGAAGAAGGTCGATAACGATGACGGACGCCGCAACGATCACCCTGGATGACAACAGCAAGGACTATCCGGTCCTGGCCGGCACCGTCGGCCCGGAGGTCATCGACATCCGCAAGCTCTACGCCAACACCGGCCGCTTCACCTTCGATCCCGGCTTCACCAGCACGGCCGCCTGCGAATCGAAGATCACCTATATCGATGGCGATGTCGGCACCCTGCTGTATCGCGGCTATCCGATCGACGAACTCGCCGAAAAGTCGAATTTTCTGGAAGTGGCCCATCTGCTGCTGAACGGCAATCTGCCGAATGCTGCCGAATATGCGCAGTTTTCGCACGACATCACCCGCCACACGATGATCCACGAACAGCTGGCGCAATTCTATCGTGGTTTCCGCCGCGACGCGCACCCGATGGCCATCATGTGCGGCATCGTCGGCGCGATGGCAGCCTTTTACCACGATTCGACCGACATCCATGATCCGCAGCAGCGCATGATCGCCAGCCACCGACTGATCGCCAAGATGCCGACGCTGGCGGCCATGGCCTATAAATATTCGATCGGGCAGCCCTTCGTTTACCCGGACAATTCCCTGTCCTTTGCCGGCAATTTCCTGCGCATGACGTTCAGCGTGCCGGCCGAGCCTTATGTGATCAACCCCGTCGTCGAAGACGCGATGGAAAAGCTGCTGATCCTGCAGGCCGATCACGAACAGAATGCCTCGACCTCGACGGTGCGGCTGGCCGGTTCCTCGGGCGCCAATCCCTTTGCCTGCATTTCGGCGGGCATCGCCTGCCTGTGGGGCCCGGCGCACGGCGGCGCCAACGAGGCCGCACTGAACATGCTGCGCGAAATCGGCCGTCCGGAGCGGATTCCCGAATTCATCGCCCGCGCCAAGAACAAGGACGATCCGTTCCGCCTGATGGGCTTTGGTCACCGCGTCTACAAGAATTACGACCCGCGCGCCAAGGTGATGGCCAAGGTGGCGAAGAACGTCCTCGACAATCTGGGCATCAGCGATCCGATCTTCGACGTCGCGCGCGAGCTGGAGCATATCGCGCTGAACGACCCCTATTTCATCGACAAGAAGCTGTATCCCAACGTCGATTTCTATTCGGGCGTCGTCATGTCGGCGATCGGCTTCCCGACGTCGATGTTCACCGTGCTGTTCGCCATTTCGCGCACCGTCGGCTGGATCGCGCAATGGACCGAGATGATGGAAGACCCCGACCAGAAGATCGGCCGTCCGCGCCAGCTCTACACCGGCCCGACGCAGCGCGACTATGTCCCGCTCGCACTGCGCGGCTGATTGAGGCATTGGCGGCGGGGGCGGTAACGCGCCCCGCCATCAAGGGGTGATGTGATGCGTACAACCGGCCTGCTGGTCGCGGCACTGCTGGGGCTGGCGAGCCCGGCGCTGGCTGGCCCCTTTGCCGAGGTCGGCGATCGCCAGTTGCGCCAGGATGTCGAGCTGCTGAGCGCCGCCGGCCTGATCGAGGGGCCGGTGAACAGCTGGCCCCTGCCCTGGGCGCAGATCGATGCCGGCCTCAATCGCGCGCATGATGGCCGGGCGCTCGACCCCTATGTGCAGGCCGCCGTCAACCGGCTCGACCGGCTCGCGGATTTCGCCGCTCAGCGCATCGCGGTCGATGCCCGGCTGTCCGCCACCAACAGCGTCGCGGTTGCCCGCGATTTCGGCAGCCAGGCGCGGGCGCGCGGCGATGTCGCTGGCCGGGTGGAGTTCAACGGCGACACCGTCAGCATCGCCATCGGCGCCGGCCTGCGCAGCGGCCAGGGCGGCAAGGCCTATAATTTCGAACCGTCGCAGATTGCCGTGAAGCTGGGCAATTGGGCGCTGTATGCCGGGCTGACCGAACAATGGTACGGGCCCGGCCAGGATGGCGCATTGCTCTGGTCGAACAGCACGCGACCGATGCCCAAGATCGGCCTGAAGCGGCTGATGCCTGATCCCGTCGATTTTCCGGTGCTGCGCTGGCTGGGGCCGATGCGTTTCGAAATCTTCGGCGGCGTGCTCGATGAACAACGCGATTTTCGCAACACGCTGGTTTTCGGCACGCGCATCAGTTTCATGCCGGCGAAGAACCTCGAAATCGGCCTCAACCGCACGCAGATGCTCTGCGGCCAGGGCCGTCCCTGCGGGCTGAAACAGATCGCGCAAAGCTTCATCGGGATTGGCAACGCCGACAATTCCAAGCCGGGCGACCTGGAGGCCTTTCTCGCGCAACCGGGCAACCAGATTGCCGGCTTCGATGTCAGCTATACCCACCGCTTCGGTCCCGTGGCAGCGAAATTCTATTTCGAGGGCGAGGCCGAGGATTTCGACAATATCATTCTCGAGCAATGGGCGCGGTTGATCGGCACCACCCTGTCCGGCCCCTGGGGCAAGAAGGGCGCAGGCTGGACCGCGACGCTGGAATATGCCGATACGCGCGCCGCCAGCTTCTTCAATGGCACGCCGCTCGAAAAATTGACGGGCGGCGAAACGACCTATCCCTTCTCGATGTACAACAATGGCGTCTACACCGACGGCTATACCTATAATGGTCTGCCCATCGGGCATTGGGCGGATGGCGACAGCCGCAACCTGTCGTTCAGTGCGGCGCTGACCGACACGCGCAACCGGCGCTGGTATGCGTCCGTGCGTTCCGTGCACCTCAATATCGGCGATCTCGGCAATCCACCAAAGTTTGTGCTGCCGCGACCGGGGAGTCCGGGCCCGGCGGTCAGCTATCGCACCTCGACCTCATCCGAAAAATTCGCCATCCTGACCGCCGGTGGTGAAATCCCCACGCGCTACGGCGATATCCGCATCGAAGGCCGCTACCAGACCGACAGCCCGAGCACGCCGGGCGTGACGCGGGCGCGCGCGGCCATCGAATTGCAGCTGCGGCAGCGGTTCTGAAGCCAGCCCCGCCGGCGGCATCGCATCAGCGCCGGATGTCGCCGCGCGCCGCCCTCAGGCCAGATTGGCGCGCAACATCCAGGCGGTCTTTTCATGCACATGCATGCGCTGGGTGAGCAGGTCGGCAGTCGGTTCATCATGCGCGGCATCGGCGAGCGGAAAAACCGCGCGTGCGGTGCGGACGACGGCGAGCTGGTCTTCGGCCAGGATGCGCACCATGTCCTCGGCGGCCGGATTGCCATCGGCTTCCTTGATGCTCGACAGTTTCGCAAAGGCCGAATAGCTGCCCGGCGCCAGTTCGCCGAGGGCGCGGATGCGTTCGGCGATCAGATCGACGGCGAGCGCCAGCTCGGTATACTGGCCTTCGAACATCAGGTGCAGCGAATTGAACTGCGGCCCGGTGACATTCCAGTGGAAATTATGGGTTTTCAGATAAAGGGTGTAGGTATCGGCGAGCAGGCGCGACAGGCCCTCGGCGATGGCGCGGCGCTGTTTGCTGTCGAACCCCAGGTTGACCTCTTCGGTCTTCTTGGCCTTGGCCATGGCGTATCTCCATTTGCTAGAGTCTATTGCGTTAAATTGACGTCGGCACCGGCCCGCACCCCCGCCCGGCCACCCATATCGTACAATGACGTGGGTGGCCGGGCGGGGGAGCGGGCCGGTGCCGTCCGACGGCAATCGACACTAAGGCCAGAGGATGAAGGCGCCGCGCAACAACGTCCAGTGAATTTCGCCACTGGACGTCATCGCTTTCATCATTGCCGGATCAGCGGCAGGTGACGTTGCCACGGTCGATGGAACTGCCGAGGACGGCGCCAAGACCGCCGCCGAGGATCGCGCCCAGCGTCTTCGAACCGCCTGGCGCGATGACATTGCCGAGCACGCCGCCACCAATGGCACCGATCACCAGCCCGGTGGTGCCATCGCTGCGGCGGCAGTAATAGCGATTGTCACGGCCGCGATAGATGCGGTCATTGGCGCCGAGGCGATAGGGGCGATAGGCGCCGCCGCCACGATAATATTGATCGGCATAATAGCCGCCGTAGCGCGGATCGGGTCGATTATGGCTGTAGCGCTGGCCACGTTGCCAGTCGCGGGCATCCTCGCGATATTCCCTTTCGGCGTGGCGCACATCGTTGCGCTCGTCGCGCACGTCGCGGCGGTCGCCAAAGCGCTGCGCCTGGGCATATTCGAAGCGTTCGCGCTCCAGCCGATTGCGGCTCTGCTGGACCTCGCGGCGGTCGCCCCGCCAATCGTTCTGGGCCAGTGCCGGCATGGCCGTGGCGGCCAGCACCAGTGCGGCGATGGGGGTGAAGATGATACGCATGAAGCAACTCCTGCTGTGTCGATGGGGGGAGAATGCACGAAGCGTCGTGCAGGTTTCATGAACCGAAACGTCAGCCGCTGTTCATGTGGTGGCGGGCGCGTGTCGCGCGGCGGCGCCGCACCCTGCGCCGATACGATGGCCGCAACCGACAGGCAGGTTTTGACGATCCCGCCGGCATGGGCTGTAATGGCGGCCGACCAGCCAATTTGCGGCGGCACATCTGTGAGAATCTACCATGGCCCCTGCCCTCTCCCCCGCTGCCCTCTCCCCCGATGCCCCGCGGCCGCTGCGACGGGCCTGGTGCCTGCTCGTGACGACAGCCGGCCTGATGGTCGCCGCGGCGGCGCCGAAACCGGCCGATGTGCTGATCCGCGGCGGCACCATCCATGATGGCAGCACCGGCAAGGCGTTTGTCGGCGATGTCGCGATCAGCGGCGACCGCATCGTCTATGTCGGCAAGCGCGCGCCGATGCCGGCCCTGCGGACCATCGACGCCCGCGGCCTGCTGGTGACCCCCGGTTTCATCGATCCCCACACCCATGCCGATGGCTTTCTGCGCGCGCCCGACGCGGCCACACGAACCAACGCGGCCTGGCTGAACCAGGGCGTCACCACCGTGATGATCGGCGTCGATGGCGGCGGCACCCCGGATGTCGGCGATGACGCCCGCGCCCTGACGACAGCCGGGGTCGGCACCAATATCGTGCCCTTTGTCGGTTTCGGCGCGGTGCGCCAGCGCGTGCTGGGCCAGGCCGCGCGCGCGCCGGACGCGGCCGAACTGGCCCGCATGCAGACGCTGGTCGCCAAGGGCATGTGCGAAGGCGCCACCGGCCTGTCGACCGGGCTGTTCTATGCCCCGCAAAGCTTTGCCAAAACGGGCGAAGTCATCAGCGTGGCCCGCGAGGCGGCGAAGCGCGGCGGCATCTACGACACCCATCAGCGCGACGAATCGAGCTATTCCATCGGCTTGCTCGAATCGATCCGCGAGGTGCTGACCATCGGCCGCGACGCCGGCATGCCGGTGCATTTCGCCCATATCAAGGCGCTGGGCGTCGATGTCCACGGCCAGGCGCAGGCGGTGATCACGCTGATCGATGCGGCGCGCGCCGCCGGCCAGGAGGTGACGGCCGACCAATATCCCTGGCTGGCATCGGGATCGAGCCTTGATGCCGCGCTGCTGCCGCGCTGGGCGGTGGACGGCGGCGACAGCGCCCTGCTGAAACGGCTGGACGACCCGGCGACGCTGGCGCGCATCCGCGACGAGATGGCGGAAAACATGCGCCGGCGCGGCGGCGCCGCCTCGCTGCTGCTCATCGCGCAAGGGTTTGAATGGACGGGCAAGACGCTGGCCGACATGGCGCGCCTCTGGGCGATCGATCCGCGCGACGCGGCGCTGCGCATCATCCGTGACAGCATCACCGGTCGCGAGGCCGGGCGGCAGGGCCGGGGCACATCGGTCGCGTCGTTCAATATGGCGCAGGCCGATGTCGACCTGTTCATGCGCCAGCCCTGGGTGGTCACATCATCCGACGGGTCGGACGGTCATCCGCGCATGTTCGCGACCTTCCCGGAAAAATATGTCCGCTACGTCAAGGATCGCCCGGTCATCAGCCTCGGCGACTTCATCCACGGCTCGACCGGGCGCAGCGCCGACATCTACAGGCTCGACCGGCGCGGCTATCTGCGGCCGGGCTATTTCGCCGATGTGGCGGTGATCGATCCGGCGCGCTTCGCGCCGCGCGCCGATTATGTGCATCCGCGCGAACTGAGCGTCGGGGTGGCGCAACTCTACGTCAATGGCACGCTGGCGCTGGCAGACGGAAAAGCCACCGGCGCGCTGCCGGGCCGGGTGCTGCTGCGGCCGACGCCCGCACACTGTTCCTGATCGGGCATGCAGGCGGGCAACCCCGAGGTCGCCCGCCGGCAAGGCCCTGATCGATCAGTTCATCCGGAAGCGCACGCCGACGCGGAAGCTGCGGCCCAGAATGTCGCTGAACGTCGGGTTGGCCGACAGGCCGCCTTCCGGCAGCAGGATCGGATCCCGGTCGAACAGGTTGGTGATGTTGAAGAACATCTGCGCGTCCGAATTGCCCACCTTGATCTTCGCCGTGAAGTTCAGGTCGGCGTAAAAGGCGCCCGAGATGGAATTGTTGTCGACGGTGGGTGCGGCGGCGGTGCTGGCCGGGCAGGCCGTTGTGCAGACCACATAGATGTTGCTGTAGGTGCCGGCGCTGACGCCGCGACCGACGGCGGTGATCGCATAGTGCGGCGTGTCGAAGGTCAGCGAGGCGCGGTAGATCCACTTCGGCGTCCCGCTCTGGGTGCCGCTGTTCTGGCCGACGGAGTTGATCGGTATCGAAATGCCGTTGTTGACGGTATTTTCCAGATAGTTGGTGGCGGTGCCGCGCAGCAGCAATGAACTGGAGCTGCCCTTGAACCATTGATCGAGCGCCATCGCATAACGGGCTTCATAATCGATGCCGCGCACCGTCACCCGCGCAAAGTTGAACGGGCTGGCCGAGACGACGAAATCGCGAACGCCGCTGGTATCGACGACGATGGCGTCGCAGAATTCCTGCCGGCCTTCCGTGCAGCGCTGGGCAATGTCATTGGCGAAGAACTGGTTGATGGCGTCCTTGACCTTGAAACGGAACCAGTCGACGGACAGGGAGAAGCCGGGGAGGAAGCGTGGCTGCAACACGCCGCCCAGCGTCAGCGCATCCGATATTTCCGGCTTCAGCGCGCGATTGCCGCGGGTGATTTCCAGGAAGGTGCGACCGGCATATTGGCCATAGGCGCTGCCGGTGCTGAAGTTGTTGCTGCGCGACGTGCCCGACTGGAACAGCTCGTTGAGGTTGGGCGCCCGGATATCGCGCGACACGACACCGCGCAGCCGGATATCGTCGATCAGCTGCCAGGTCATCCCGGCCTTCCAGGTGGTGACATAGCCCGAGGTGGAATAATCGGTGGCGCGCACCGCGCCGTTGAATTCGAAGCCGAGACCGAGCGGGACGACGGTTTCGAGATAGGCTTCCTTGACGTTGTAACTGCCAAAGGTCGGCAGGAAGTTGCCGACAGCCCAGCCGGTCTGGAATTCGGTCGGCACAAAGCCCGAGACTTCCTCCTTGCGATATTCGCCGCCGATGGCGACGCTGACATCGCCGGCCCAGGTGGCAAAGGGAATGGTTGACAGGTTGATGCCGGCAACCGTCTGCTTGAAGCGCTGGTTGCGGTACGGATCGCCCAGCACATTGGCGAAGGCCGCCGGGTTGGCGACGTTGATGCCGAGGCGATTGAGCGGGACACAGCCATTGGTCGGCGCGGTCAGCGTCGACCGGCAGACGATGGTGCCGGCCGGCACGCCCAGCGCATTGCCGGCCGGGGCGAACACGGCATCGGTGGCCTGCGCCATCCGCGTGTTGTTCATGATGTCGCGCAGCTGTTCGTTGGTGTCGGTCTGGCCATATTGCGCATAGGCGCTCCACACCGCCTTGTTGCCGAACAGGTCGAAATTCCCGCCGGCACCGATCGTGTAGCGCTGCACCTCGCGGTCGCTGTTGTTCTTGCGGAACGGCAGGTCCTGCGCCGATGTGCCGACCGTGACCGAGGTGACGTTGGTCAGCGCGGCGCTGCCCAGCGCGTTGATCAGATAGGGATTGTCACGCGTCAGCGTGAAGGTGGCGGCCTGCGGCCCCGAATTGAAAAAGGTCTTGTTCCAGTTGTACGACGCTTCGCCATAGACCTCCAGCCAGTCGGCGATTTCATAGCTGGCCCGGCCGAAGATGCCGCGCCGGTCGTCCGCGGCATCGAGGCCGATGCGCCGCGACTGGTCGTTCAATTCCCAATCGCCGCCCTGCGTCTGGGTGGCATCGGTCAGCGCGCCGAAGCGATAGGCCTTGGGGGCGCCGCCGACATCGAAATAGATGCCGCGCAGGGCCGCGCCACCGCTGCCCACCGCCGACCGGATGATGCCGCCGGGCAGCGTGTTCCAGGTGGCAGCGCCCTTCACCACCAGATTCTGCGGCTGGCCGTTGGTGGCGGTGTAGTTGGGGTTGACCAGCGTGCGGAAGCCGATCTGGTTCCAGGCCCGGTCGGTGTAGAGAATGGCATCGCGATGGGCATATTCGCCGGCGAACAGCACATGGCCGCGGCCACCGGCAAAGGATGTCCCGACGGCAGCGGAAAAGCTGTAGTTGAAGCCATCGCCCTGGCCGGTGAGGCCGGAATCGGCGTCGACCTTGATGCCGGTGAACTTCTTGTCGAGGATGAAGTTGGCGACACCGGCCACAGCGTCCGAGCCATAGGCCGCCGAGGCGCCGCCGGTGACGATTTCGACGCTCTTCACCAGCGCCTGCGGGAAGGTGTTGATGTCGACAAGGCCGGTGATGGTCGAGCCGACCGAGCGACGGCCATCGAGCAGGACCAGCGTGCGCACTTCGCCGAGGTTGCGCAGGTTGAGCGTGTTGACGCCGGCAAGCCCCGAGCTGATCGCCAGCCGCGAGTTGGCCGGGCGGGTGCTGCCCGCCAGCGCCGGCTGCTGGTTGACGAAGTCGGCGAGGTTGTTGGTGGGCGACTGGTTGAGAATTTCCTGCTGCGACAGGATGTTGAGCGGCGTCGGCGATTTGAAGCCATCGCGCACGACGCGGCTGCCGGTGATGACGATCTGTTCGGCGGTTTCGGCGTCGGTGGCTGTCGCCGTACTGGCGGGTGCGCTCTGGGCGAGCGCCGGCGCGGCCCCCAACAGCCCCAGCGTCGCCAGCGCCAGCACAAAGCCGCTGCCATCGCCCAGCGACCGACGAATTTTGCCACAATCCCGCATCGAAACCCCCTAGACCTGATTTTGGGCGCAGCACCACGCGACCGCAATTGTGCCTGCCCGACCCCCGAAACCAACCCGCTCGCACCGACGAGACGCGCACCGGCTGTGTTGCGTTAACAACATTGCAGGCCGGGTTCATGTGGTCAATAGTTCGCACCAGCGGCGTTTGAGCAACATAATCAACCGCTAATTTGGCGCGGACGACGGGGGGCCTTGGTGATCCAGCGACGAGCATTTCTGTTGGCGTCGGTCGCGGCACTGGCCCTGCCGGGGCGCACCGCCGCCGGGGCAAGCGCCGTGCCGGGCGGTGTGACCGGGGTTCGCCTTGCGGGCGCTGAGGCGCCCATCGAAATCATCGAGGATGCGCTCGGCATCCCCCATGTCCGGGCACAGTCGCTGCACGACGCCTTTTTCGGCCAGGGCTATCTGGTGGCGCGGGATCGGCTGTTCCAGATCGACCAGCAGTATCGGCGCGAGCAGGGGCGGATGGCGGAAGCCTTTGGCCCCGGCTTTGTCGCCGCCGACACGGCCGCGCGGCTGTTCCACTATCGCGGCGATATCGATGCCGAACTGGCGGCGATGCCGGCCGGCGTGCTCGAGTCTGCAAAGGGCTATGTCGCCGGCATCAACGCCCGCATCGCCGAGCTGGAGGCCGACCCGGCGCAACTGCCCCCCGAATATCCGGCGCTCGGCCTGCGGCCCCTGCGCTGGGACCTGCGCGATCTGGCGCGGGCGCGCGGAGTCGAAACCGGCGATGCGGAAGACGAGATCCGCCGGGCCCGGCTGGCGGCGCTGGGCCTGTTGGAGGTCGACCGGCTGATGTCGCCGTTGCGCCCGGCCTGGGATTTCAGGCTGCCGGACGGTCTCGATGTCGCCGCCGTCAGCGATGCCGATCTCGGCCTGCTGGCGGCCTCGGCGCGGCCGCAACCCTTTGGCGCGCTGGAACTGGCCGGGGCCGACCCCGAGGAGCGCCGTGCCGGCCGCCTCGCGCAGGGCAGCAATGCCTGGACGATTGCCGCCAGCCGCAGCGCCACCGGCCGGCCCATCTTGGCCAACGACCCGCATCTCGGCATCGGCAGCTTCAGCCCGCGGCACATCGTGCATCTGACGGCCCCCGGACTGGACGTGATCGGCGCCGGCGCGCCCGGCCAGCCCGGCATCATGCAGGGCCATACCGACCGCTTCGCCTTTGGCCGCACCAATTCGCACATCGACCAGACCGACCTGTTCATCCTGAAGACCGCGGCGGATGACCCCGACCGCTATTGGCACAAGGGCGAATGGCAGCGCTTCGAGATCTTCGACGAGACGATCACGGTGAAGGGGGGCGCGGCACAGCCGGTGCGGCTGCGCTATGCCGGCGGTCGGCCGATCGTGGCGCAAGATCCGGCCCGCCAGCGCGCCACGGCCTTTGCCACCTGCGACATGCTGCCCGGCGCGCTGATGCGCTTTGCCATCATCGCCATCAATCTGGCGACCGGCTGGCCGTCGCTGATGGAGGCTTTCCGGCTGCACGTCTCGCCGACCAATTTCCATTATGCCGATATCGACGGCAACACCGGCTGGCAGATCATCGGCTTTGCGCCGCGCCGGCCCCGGCATGATGGCCTGTTGCCCGCCCCCGGCGATGGCGACCATGATTGGAATGGCCTGATCCCGGTCAGCGAGCTGCCGCATCTCGACAATCCGAAACAGGGCTGGTTCGCCTCGGCCAACCAGCTCAACCTGCCGGCGGACTATCCCCACGCCAGAAAGATCATCGGCTTCGAATGGAGCGACCCCTTCCGGCACGACCGGATCTGCGAGGTGCTGAAGGCGCAGCCCCGGCACGGCATCGCCGACAGCATCGCGCTGCAGCATGATGTCCAGTCGCTGCCGGCGCGGGCGCTGCTGAGGCTGATCCCGGCCAATGTCTCGGCAGCGGCGGCCCCGGCGGCGGCGCTGATGCGCGGCTGGGATGGCGCGATGACCGCCGACAGCGCGGCGGCGCTGCTCTACCAGATGGTGCTGCCCGAACTGCTCGCCGCCTATCGCCTGGCGGTGGTGCCTGCAGCGGCGCGTGACCTGATCCCGTCGGTCAATCTGCACGACATGCTGCAGGCGCTGGCGGCGCCCGATGCGCGGCTCGGCCCGCAGCCCGCCGCCGCCCGCGATGCGATGATCGATGCGGCGCTGGCGGCGGGGTGGCAGACGGCGTTGGCGCGCGGCGGCGCCGATCCGGCCGGCTGGCGCTGGGGCGATCTGCACCGCGTTGCCATCACCCATCCCCTGGCGATGCTGCCGCGCATCGCGGCGGCCTTCCCCGCCATCGACGGCGGCCGCTCTGGCGGTGACGGCTCGACGCCCATGGCGCGCGGCCTCAACGTCAGGCGCGGCTATGGCGTCACCCATGGCGCCAGCTATCTGCAGGTCATCGATGTCGGCGGCTGGGACAACAGCCGCTTCCTGCTGCTGCCCGGCCAGTCCGCCGATCCGCGCTCCCCCCAATATCGGGACTTCTACGACCGCTGGCTGGCCGGGGACATGCAGCCCTTGTGGTTCAGCCGGGCGGCGGTCGATGCGCATGCGGCGCGGCGGCTGTTGTTGACGCCGGCCTGAGCCGGCGGCGCGTCAATTGGCTTCGGCGATGGCGACCAGCGCCTTGTCGACGACTGCGGTGGCACGCGCGTCGCTACCTTCGGGCATGTCGTTGGCCAGCATCGAGAAGGCCAGCGTGCGGCCGCTGCGGGTGACGAGATAGCCCGACAGCGCACGCGTCGCGTTGAGCGAGCCGGTCTTGGCGAACAGCTTGCCCTGCAGCAGCGTGCCCTTGAAGCGGTTGCGCAGCGTGCCATCGACACCGGCAACCGACAGCGTGTCGCGCCACGCCGCGCCCCAGGGTTGCCCGGCCGCCCAGACCAGCAGGCGCGTGGCGGCGCGCGGCGTGATGCGGTTGTACGAGGACATGCCCGCGCCATCGGCAAAGGTGAAGCTGGCGGCGGGGAGCTGCGCCGCTGTCATGACGGCGCGCAGTGCCGCCTGCCCGTCGGCAATCGAGCCGCTGCCCGCCTGCCGGCCGATGCGGCGCAGCATCAGATCGGCATAGAGATTCTGGCTGATCTTGTTGATGATCGCCATGTCGGCGGCGAGATCGGGCGGCGGCAATTCGGCCAGCATCTCGGGCTGCGGCGGCCGCGGCGGTGGCGCGCTGCCCCGCACCGCCGGATCGTCAGCCGGTGATAGCGGCCGGTGCCGCGTGCCGATAGCGCCGGTCACCGTGACGCCCTGTGCCTGCAACAGCCGGCGCAGCGACCAGGCGGCATAGTCCGCCGGATCATCGATGCCGAACTCCAGCTTCACGGGCCTTGCCGCCGCGCCGATGGTGCCGGTCAGCCGGATCAGCCTGCTGTTGGGCGCGCGCGCGGCGACAATGGCGTCACCGTCTCCGGCCACCGTCACGATGCGGTTGTCGACCTCGAAATAGGGGGCGATGGCCAGCGCCGGCGTCGCGCCCGGGGCCGCCGGCGTGACCATGGCGATGATCATATTGTCATCGAGGCTGAGCGCCGAAATGCCGGTGCCGGATTCGGTCTGGATATTGTTCCAGCTCATCCCCGGTCCCCAGGGTTCGGCCGGAAACCAGCTGTCATCGCCGATGACATGGCGGACGCGCCGGGTCCTGGCCGCCACCGCCTCGGCCAGCACCTGCAAACAGCTGGTGCAATCGGCACCGGACGACAGGCGGGCCTGGCCCCGGCCATGCAGGATGACATCGACCTGCCCCGGCCCGGCCGGCTCCAGCCGCACGCCGGTGCCGGTGGCGGCCGCCTGCAGTGCCGCCAGATCGGCAAAGGCCGTGGCGGTGACGAACATCTTGGTATTGGACGCCGGAATGAACCGGCCATCGGGGTTGATGGCGAGCAGCGGTTTGCCATCCAATGCCGTCACCATCACGCCATAGCGCGTCCCGCCGGGGCCCTGCGCCAGAATGGCCTCCACCATGGGCTGCAACGACGGTGCCGGCTGCGCAGCGGCGATCGTGCCGGACAGGGCGAGAGCAACAAGCAGGGCGAAGCGGCGCATGCCCCACCTTAGCCCGAAACAACCGCAGCCTGGCAAGTGACGGCGTGTCGGGGTTGTCGTGGGGGGTATCGACATTCAAGTTTTCAAGAGCCTCCGGCGGCTGGGGCCGCAGGCCCCAGACCCCATTTCGCTTTGATTTGGTCTCGAAAGCCGCCTGCGGTGCCGTGCAGTAGCCAGTAAATGGGGTCTGGGGCCAAGGCCCCAGCCGCCGGAGGCTCCATTGTCATTGCAATCAGCGTTCAGCACGTCCGAAATGCTGACTGTCGATACCCCCTAGCCCAGCGCCGCGCTCAGCGCGTCGCCCACTGCCGGGCGCAGCGTGAAGATGCCGCTGTCCCTGTGGCGGCTCGGGTGGACGCGATTGGTCAGCAGGGTCCAGGCCAGCCCGCACTCGAAATCGATCCACAGGCCGGTGCCGGTAAAGCCGGTGTGGCCGATGGTGTCAGGCGAGCAGGCGTCGCCTCCGGACCAGCCGGGAAAGGCGCGTTCCCAGCCGCAGGTGCGGTGGCCGAACTGGGCGGTGCGGATTTGCGCCAGCATCGCCGGCGACAGAAGTTCGCCGCGCAGCAGCGCGTGCGCAAAGTCCAGCACGCCATCGACGGTGCCGAACAGCCCGGCATGCCCCGCCGCGCCGCCCAGGGCATGGGCATTTTCGTCATGCACCTCGCCTTGCAGCAGCCGGCCGCGCCATTGGCAGACTTCGGTGGCGACCGAAGGGCCGGGCGGCGGCCCATAGCCGAGCCCGGCGCCGAGCGGCCACGCCGACAGCGGCGCGCCGGTCAGCCGTTCGATGGCGATGCCGAGCAGGATGAAATTGATGTCGGAATAGACCGGCGGACCCGGCCGCCATTCGCGTTGCAGGACAAAGGCACGCAGCCGGGCCGGATCATCGCCATAGGTATAGATCGGCGCGACAGCCGGCAGGAAGGTGCGATGCGCGAGGCAATCCCGGAAGGTCAGCCGGCGTTCGGCGGCATTGGCGACATCATATTGGCGCAGGTCGGGGATGGCATCGGTCAGCGGGCGGTCGAGGTCGAGCCGGCCCTGTTCCGCCAGTTGCAGGATGATCGTCGTAGTGGCGATGACCTTGGAAACCGAAGCCAGGTCGAACCAGTGATCGCGGGTCAGCGGCTCCGGCGCCGGCAGCAGCGCCGCCGCCCCGGCCAGTCGCACCGCGCGCGCGCCATTGGCGCGGACCACCCCCAGGGTCGCACCGGGGATGTCGCCGCGCGCGACCGCGGCCCGGGCGGGGGCAAAGGCCGTTTCACAGGCGTGTTCCAGCATCAGGGCCTCAGATCGTGCGCGGCCGCAGCTTCATCACCAGCGGCAACAGCAGGATCGCCGCCAGGCTGAGCGCGCCCGACATCAGGAAAAAGCCGTCATAGCCGATCTGTTTCTGGATTGCCCCCGAGGCGCCGCCGATCAGCCGCGGCAGCAGAAAGGCAAAGCCCGACAGAAAGGCGAACTGGGCGCCGGGATGGCGCGGGCTGACCAGCATCGACAGATAGACGACGAACACCGCCCCGGCGAGGCCATGGCCGAACTGATCGACGCCGGCGGCGACATACAGCACCAGCGCCGAAGGCTCGGCGAACCACAGCCAGACGAACACCCAATTGCCGATGGCGGAGGCGGTGGCCCCGATGACCAGCGCCACTGCCAGCGGCAGCCGCGCCGCGCACAGCCCGCCGAGCGCGACGCCGGCCATGCTGCTGGCGAGCGCCACCAGCCCATCGGCCATGCTGATCTGTTCGAGGCTGTAGCCGGCGGCGTTCCACAAGGGGTGGGACAGGGTGAGCGTCAGCACATCGCCCATCCGGTAGATCGAGACAAAGGCGAGCAACGGCAGCACGCCATAGCCGAAGCGCCAGAACAGCTCGATATAGGGGGCGAGCATCCGCGGCATGGCCGCCGATGCAGCGGCGGGCAGCCGGTTGATGCGCGGCAAGGCGATGGCGAGCGCGACGAACGGCAGCAGCGCGATGCCGAGCACGATCGGCGTGATATTGGTCTGGGCCGAAAAGCCGGCGCCGCGCAGCCCCGACAACAGGCCAGCGCCGATGAGCGCGATGGCCAGCGCGCTTGCCGTGATGATGGCGAGGCTGACCAGCACGCCCTGCGCCAGCGCCGCGGCGCGGCCCCGCGTTCCCGCAAATTCCGGCCGCATCGCCGCCAGAATCGGAAACGGCAGAAAGGCCGCAGCGGCGATGACCAGATAGGCCCAGGTCCAGTCCGCCCGCGCCGCGACCAGCGCCGCACCGCTGCCCGCCGCCACCATCGCGCTGCGATAGCCCCAGAGATTGGCCGACACCAGCGGCGCCTGGTCCGCCTGCGTCGGCGCCAGCTCGATGCGCCAACCATCGGCCGCGACCTCCAGCGTCGTTGTCCAGAACGCCAGCAACAGCGCGAACAGCGCCGTCAACGGCAGGTTGCTGTCGTCGGCGGTGAACGCCATCGCCACCATTGCCAGAAAGATCCCGAGCTGGGACAGCATGATCCAGCCCTGCCGCCGCCCCCAGAAGCGCGCAAAGCCCGGCACGCGATAATGATCGAGCAGCGGCGCCCAGGCGAATTTGAAGGTCGGCAGCAAGGCGATCCAGGCGAAAAAGCCGATGACGACGATATCGACATCATGGCGCGCCAGCCGCAGCAGCAGCACGGCGTTGAACATGTAGAAGGGCAAGCCGGCGGAAAAACCCAGCAGCAGATAGAGCCGCATCCGGTTTGCCGGCGCCGGCACGACCGGCAGCGCCGCCGTCATCGCGGACCCGGCAGCGGCCAGCGATTGCGCCGCCTGTTGCCATCCCGATCGAGCGTTTGCGTCTGTTCCATCACATCCTGCTGCCATCCGGCGGCGTCGCCAGACGCTGTTTGTGCGGCGCGAGCCCGCCGAACGCAACTCGGATCCGGATACGGGCTATCGGGCTCCGGTTTCCAGGCGGCGGTCGTCTTGGTGCCAGGGGGATCAGCGCAAGCCTGGGGTGATCATCCTGTCGGGACCACAAGCTGCCCCGCTTGCGACAGCAGGAACGACCGGATGTGAATGGTGGGCGCGACAGGGTTTGAACCTGTGACCCCTGCCGTGTGAAGGCAGTGCTCTACCGCTGAGCTACGCGCCCGCAGCCGTTTCGACGGCGGAGGCGCTGGTTAGGCGAGGCCGACGCGCAAGTAAAGCCCATCTTGCGGTCGGCCGGGCTTTGCGGCATCGCCGCCCGGCCATGACGCTGCACTATCCCGATGACGCTGCCCTCGCCCGCATCGCTGCCGGCATTCGGGATCACAGCCTGCCCAAGCTGGAGTGGACGCATGCGGCGCATTTCGGTGCGGCGCTGTGGCTGTTGCGGCACCAGCCCGGCTTTGACGGTGAACGCGACATGCCGGGCATCATCCGCGCCTATAATCGCGCCTGCGGTACGGAAAACACCGACAGCAGCGGTTATCATGAAACGATCACGCGGGCATCGCTACAGGCTGCGCGGCTGGCCCTGGCGGCGGCACCCGAGGCACCATTGCACGCGCTTCTCGATGAGCTGATGGCGGGGCCGCACGGCCGATCCGACTGGCTGTTGCGCCATTGGCGGCGGGAAACCCTGTTCAGCGTGGCTGCGCGGCGCGACTGGGTGCCGCCGGATCTGGAACCGTTGCCGGACAGGCCGCGATAGCGTCGCGTTCAGGCGTCGCCACGGCCGTTGCAGGCTTCCTTCAGATTCCGGCCGACCCGGAATTTCGGCATGACGCTTTCGGCGAGATCCATCGGCTCGCCGGTGCGCGGGTTGCGGCCGGTCGAGGCCTTGCGGGTCCCGGCGACAAAATTGCCGAAGCCGACGAGGCGCACTTCCTCGCCGCGCGCCAGTGATTCGGTGATGATGTCGAGCATCGTATCGATGGTGTTGAGCGCCTCCAGGCGCGTCACGCCGGTTGCCTCCGCAACGCGTATGGCGAGATCCTGCTTGTTCATCGATTCGTCCACCCCTGCACGCACTGCCCAAGGAACCATCTTGTCCCGGGGAGCGCGCCTGTCAAAGTCCCCCTTGTCAAAAAAACGCCACGAACCGGTCAGTCCGTGGCGTTTTCGCGATTATGTCGCAGGTTTAAGGACGATCAGTGGCGCAGCCTGGTCTCGGCGGTGGCCTGCGGATCGGGCCGGGCGGCCAGTTCATCGGCTTCCGACCATTCGATCGGCACCAGCGGCAGGGCCAGCGCCAGCGCCAGCACCTCGTCGACATGGACAACCGGGATGATCTTCAGCCCTTCGGTGACATTGGCCGGGATCTCGGCCAGGTCCTTCTCATTCTCCGCCGGGATGAACACCGTGGTGATGCCGCCGCGCAGCGCCGCCAGCAGCTTTTCCTTCAGGCCGCCGATGGGCAGCACGCGGCCGCGCAGCGTCACCTCACCGGTCATCGCCACATCCTTCCTGACCGGCACACCGGTCAGCGTCGAGACAATGGCGGTGACCATGGCGATGCCGGCGGACGGGCCATCCTTGGGCGTTGCCCCTTCCGGCACATGGACGTGGATGTCCTTCTTTTCGAACACCGACGGCTTGATGCCATAGTGGAGGGCGCGCGCCTTGGTGAAGGACAGCGCCGCCGAGATCGATTCGGTCATCACATCGCCCAGCTTGCCGGTGGTCTTCACCAGCCCCTTGCCGGGCGCGGTCACCGCCTCGATAGTCAGCAGCTCGCCGCCGACTTCCGTCCAGGCGAGACCGGTGACGGCGCCGATCTGGTCCTCGACCTCGCCGACGCCATAGCGATACTTCCGCACCCCGGCGAATTCGGCGAGATTGTCGCTGTCGACGGTAACGCTCTTCGCCTTGCCTTCGAGGATGCGGCGCAGCGACTTGCGCGCCAGCTTGGCCAGCTCGCGCTCCAGGGTGCGCACCCCGGCCTCGCGGGTGTAGAAGCGGATGAGATCGCGCAGCGCGGCCTCGGTCACGCTGAACTCGGCCTTTTTCAGGCCATGCGCCTCATATTGCTTGTCGAGCAGATGGCCGCGGGCGATCTCGACCTTTTCATCCTCGGTATAGCCCGACAGATGGATGATCTCCATGCGGTCGAGCAAAGGCTGGGGCAGGTTGAGGCTGTTTGCCGTCGTCACGAACATCACGTCCGAAAGATCGTAATCGACCTCCAGATAATGGTCGTTGAACGCCTTGTTCTGTTCCGGATCGAGCACCTCCAGCAGTGCCGAGGCCGGATCGCCGCGGAAATCCTGGCCCAGCTTGTCGATTTCATCGAGCAGGAACAGCGGGTTGGAGGTGCCGGCCTTTTTCAGGTTCTGGATGATCTTGCCGGGCATCGAGCCGATATAGGTGCGGCGATGGCCGCGGATCTCGGCTTCGTCACGCATGCCGCCCAGCGACTGGCGCACGAATTCGCGCCCCGTGGCCTTCGCGATCGAGCGGCCGAGCGAGGTCTTGCCGACGCCGGGCGGACCGACGAGGCAGAGGATCGGGCCCTTCAACTTCGACGTGCGCGCCTGCACGGCCAGATATTCGATGATGCGGTCCTTGACCTTCTCAAGGCCATAATGATCGTCGTCGAGCACCTTTTGCGCCGCAACGATATCGCGCTTCACCTTGGATTTCTTCGCCCAGGGCAGGCCGAGCATGACATCGAGATAGTTGCGCACCACCGTGGCTTCGGCGCTTTGCGGCGCCATCGCCTTGAACTTCTTCAGCTCCGAAATTGCCTTGTCGCGGGCTTCCTTGGGCAGCTTGGCCTTGGCGATCTTTTCCTCGAACTCGCTGGCCTCGTCCTTGGCCTCGTCGCCCTCGCCCAGCTCGCGCTGGATCGCCTTCATCTGCTCGTTGAGGTAATATTCGCGCTGGGTCTTTTCCATCTGCCGCTTGACGCGGTTGCGGATCTTCTTCTCCACCTGCAGCACGCCCATTTCGCCCTCCATATGGGCGAAGACCTTTTCCAGGCGCCTGGTCACATCGATTTCGGCGAGCAGCGCCTGCTTGTCGGCGATCTTCAGGCCCAGATTGGCGGCAACGGTATCGGCAAAGCGGCCGGCATCCTCGATCTGGCCGATCTGCACGGCGATTTCGGGCGCCGTCTTGCGGTTGAGCTTCACATAGGCTTCGAACTGCTTGGCAGCCGAGCGCAGCAGCGCCTCGACCTGCACGGGGTCGCTGTCGATCTCCTCGCGCGCCACCACATCGGCGGTCAGGAACTCGCCATCGGTGTTGAGGGTCGCCAGCGTGCCGCGCGACTGGCCCTCGACCAGCACCTTGACGGTGCCATCGGGCAGTTTCAGCAGCTGCAGCACCGTGGCGATGGTGCCGACATCGTACAGATCCTCGGCGCCGGGGTCTTCATCACCGGGGTTCTTCTGCGACAGCAGGAACACCGTCTTGTCGCCCTGCATGGCGGCTTCCAATGCGCTCACCGATTTGTCGCGCCCCACGAACAGCGGCACGATCATCTGCGGAAACACCACGATATCGCGCAGCGGCAACACGGGCAGGGTCTGGCTCTCACTCATCTTCATCACTCCCATCCCAGCCCCCATCAGGCAGGCCGGACATTCACCACGGGCATATGGGAAGCCATAACGTCGGCATCAATGCATCTCTGCAGACTATGACGAGCGCCAGCCGCCCCGCCTAGGGGGAGATTGCACCAAAGCGGTGCACCAGCGTCGCAGGCGGCGACGTTGTGCCGACCCATTGATCTGGTAGACAAGGCGCATGGCAATCACCGTCAGACAGGCAATGGCGACCCCCGGCCTGCGCGGCCTGGTGCGCGGCTATCAGCAGCGCAGCGGCACGCTGGCCGGCGCCGGCATCGTGCTGCCATTGCCGGCGCGGCCCAACAGCTTCATCGAATTCTATTTTGCCGAGCCCTATCGCGCCCGCAGCGGCAGCAGCGGCTTTGCGACGACGCCCGACATGATGGTGGTCGGCGCCATGACCGGCCGCCACACGGATCTGCTGATGCAGGGCGATGTCGGCGCCTTCAACATCCAGTTCGAAGCGAGCGGGCTGGAACGGCTGCTCGGCACGCCGATGATCGACGAGGCCGCGCCGGCCGGCGCCGTCGACACAGCGCTGCACGGCCTGCGCGACGCGGTGTTGTGCGCCGGCGATTTCGAAGGGCGGATCGCCGCCGCCGAACGCTGGCTGGCGGCGCAGCTGGACAGCGTCCGGCGTTATGACGGTGTCGACCATGCCGCCCGCCTGCTGCGCCGCGCGCGCGGCACGCTGGGGCTGGATGCGCTGGCGACGGCGTCGGGCCTCGGCCGGCGGCAGTTGCAGCGGCGGTTCATCGCCCAGGTCGGCCTGACCCCGAAACTCTATGCCCGCATCCTGCGCTTCGATGCGCTGCTCGCCGCCCGCGATGCCCGGCCGGCGCGCAGCTGGACCGACCTGGCCCATGCCCATGGCTATTTCGACCAGGCGCATCTGCAACGCGATTTCCACAGTTTTGCGGGTTCCGCGCCGGGCGGCTTTGCAACGCCGCTGCCGATTGTCAGGGCATGACCGATTTTTCCTAGGCGGCGGACCGTTCGGGATGCTTTGACGGTCCCCGCAACGCCGACAAGGGGACCCGCCTGCCATGACTGCCGACGCCGACATCGCCCAATGGCTCGCCGAGCATGCCGCCGCCTGGAATGCCAATGACGTGCCGGCGATGTTCGCGCGCGCCGCGCCCGACCTGCACTGGGTAAATGTCGTCGGTATGCACTGGCAGGGCCGCGACGCCACGGTGACGGCGCATGACATCTTCTTCCGGCTGATGTTCGACGATGTGCCGCTGACCCTGCTCGGCATCGAAAGCATTGTCGCCATCACCCCCGATGTGCGCATCTGCGTCGCCCGGTGGCGACTGGGCGAATATACGACGCCCGAAGGCCATGTCGTCAGCGACGAGACCAACCGCATGACGCTGGTGTTCAGCGGCGCCGAAGACGGGTTGCAACTGCGCCACGTCGCCAATCTGCGCATCGCCGCCAATGCGGCGCCGCACGATCCGATGGCGCGGCGCACCGCCTGAAATCCTGAGCTTCCGACTGAAAGGACTGCAACATGTCATTGCTGAAACACGTCTGTATCGCATCGCTGCTCGCGCTGGCCGCGCCCCTCCACGCCGCCGATATCGACAACACGCTTGGCGGCCTCAACGGCGACATCAGCTATTTCGGCACGCCCGGCGTGGCGACCTTTGGCCAGACGTTCGTCGCCGGCGGCAATCGGCTGACCGGCTTTTCGCTGTTCCTGATGGATCGCGTCGATGGCTTTCCCGATGTGCCGCTGGCCTTCCGCGGCTATATCGGCAGCTGGGACGGCAGCAAGGTCAGCACGCTGCTCTATCGCAGCGGCGACCGCAGCCGCGCCGGCAACGGCCTGATGGAATTCGCCTTCAGCACCGGCGCCATCGCCGTAACAGCGGGCAGCACTTACGTCGCTTTTCTAAGCGTCGCCGAAATGCCGGCGCAGGCCGACAGCCGCTTCACCATGCCGACAGCGCGCGATGCCATCCCCGGCACCTTCGTCTATCAGGACAGCTTCCACGACGCGTCGAAACTGACCAGCGAAGCCTGGCGCACGCAGAATGAAGACGCCTGGCTGAAGGTGCAGTTCAGCAACGCCGCCGCCGTGCCGGAGCCGGCGAGCTGGGCGCTGCTGCTGACCGGCTTTGCCGCCACCGGCGCTGCCCTGCGGCGGCGGCGGCGGGCGGTTGCGGCTTAGGCTGTATCGACATTCAAGGTTGAAGCGGCCTCCGGCGGCTGGGGCCGCAGGCCCCAGACCCCATTTCGCTTTGATATTGCCTGAAAACCCGCCTGCGTCGCTGTGCGGCAGCCAGTTAATGGGGTCTGGGGCCTGCGGCCCCAGCCGGCGGAGGCTCTACGTCCTTCGCAATCAGCGTTCAGCACGGCTGACAAGCCGACTGTCGATACGCCCTAGGCGACGCCCTTCAGCGCGCCATCGGCCGCAAAGGCCGCGATTGCTGCTGCATCGAAACCCAGTTCCGCCAGCACCGCCGCGCCATGTTCGCCGAGGTGCGGCGCCGGGCCGGCGATGCCGGCGGGTGTGGCCGAGAACAGCGCGGCCGGGCGGGCGGCGCGGACGCGGCCGGCGTCACCCTGCGGCACGGTGACGATGCTGCCATTGTGCTGCACCTGCGGATCGTCGCCGACATTGGCGCTGGTGTTGACGCGGCCACCGACGGCGCCTTCGCGGATGAAGCCGGCCATCAGTTCGTCCATGGTGCGCGCGGCGATGGCGGCGGCGACGCGCGGCGCCCATTCGGACTGGCGCTTCATGCGGCCGCGCACGCTGTGCAATTCGGTGTCGGCGGCGAGATCGGCGAGCTCCAGCGCCCGCATCAGCGCGACGAACTCGACATCCTGCATCATGCCGATCGCCACCTGGCCATCGGCGCAGGGCCACAGCCGCGACAGCGCGCCATATTCGGGGAACGGCGGCGGTGGCGCGTCGAGGAAGCTGTGGTTGTACATGCCTTCCGGCCAGTTGAAGGCGATGGCGGCATCGACCATGGCGACGTCGATGCGCTGCGCCTCGCCGGTGCGTTCGCGGTGGAACAGCGCCGCGGTGATCGCCTGCGCCATGGTCAGCGCCGTCACCTTGTCGGCGACCAATGTGCGCACCAGCTGCGGCCGGCCTTCCTTGTCGATCTGCGTTGCGGCAATGCCGCTCACCGCCTGCACCACCGGATCATAGACGCGGATATTGCTGTAGGGGCCGTCGCTGCCGAAACCGGTGATGCTGGCATAGATGAGGCGCGGGTTGAGCGCGGCACAGCGTTCATAGTCAAAGCCCAGCCGTTCCATCGTGCCGGGGCGGAAATTGTCGATCAGCACATCGGCCCAGCCGATCAGCCGTTCGAGGATGGTGCGGCCGCCGCGCGTCTTCAGATCGATGGACAGCCCGCGCTTGCCGCGATTGACGGCGATGAACATGGCCGACACATCGCCCTTGGCCGGCCCCAAGGTGCGCACCGGGTCGCCATGCGGACTTTCGACCTTGATGACATCGGCGCCCTGATCGGCGAGCATGGTCGCCGCCATCGGCCCCGACACGATCTGCGACAGATCGACGATCTTCACGCCCGCCAAAGCTCCGGCCATGCCTCGTTCCCTTCATATCCGGCCCCCAGCATAGGCAGGGCGGCCACAACGGCAATGCTTGACGCTGCCGATGCCACCGTGTCGTCTGGCCAAAGCGACAGGCAGGGGATTCGAAGGCATGGCGATCACACGGCGCACGGCATTGATCGGCGCGGCGGCGCTGGCGGGCGTGCCGGCAGGCGCGGCGCCACCCCTGCCCCGCACGCTGGCGCCCGATGACGATACCGGCTGGGCGGCGATCGGCGCGCAATATCCGGTGACGCGGCAGATCACCCAGCTGGAGAATGGCTATTGGGGCAGCATGGCGGCGCCGGTGGTGGCGGCGCACCGCGCCATCCTCGACAAGCTCAACCGCGACAACAGCTGGTATGCGCGCCGGGCGATGGTCAAGGACCAGGAGGTGGCCCTCGCCCGCGCCGCCGAGGTGATGGGCGTCAATCCCGAGGATATCGGCCTCACCCGCAACGCCGCCGAAGGGCTTTCCGCGCTGATCAGCCAGTTCCGCAACGTCGGGCCGGGCGACCGCATCCTCTATTCCGACACGGATTATGAGGCGATGCAGGGCGCCATGGTCTCGCTGGCCCGCGCCCGCGGCGCCGAAGCGGTGAAGCTGACGCTGCCGCGCGTGCTGAGCCACGACAATGCCATCGCCGCCTATCGCGACGCCATCGCCGCCACGCCGCGGCTGAAGCTCGTCCTCCTCACCCATATGAGCCATCGCCACGGGCTGGTGCTGCCGGTCGCCGACATCGTGCCGCTGGTGAAGGCCGCCGGCGCCGATGCCATCGTCGACATTGCGCAAAGCTTCTACCAGGTCGATTTCCGCCTGCCCGACCTCGGCGCCGATTTCATCGGCATGAACTTCCACAAATGGGTCGGCGCGCCGCTGGGTGTCGCCGCCATCTGGATCCGCCCCGGCCGGCTGGACGCCATCGCCCCCTCCCCCGCCGAACCCGATGGCAGGACCGTGCAGTCGCGCGTGCACCAGGGCACCGTTGAATATTCGGCGCAACTGACGATTCCGGCGGCATTGGACTTTCAAAAGCAGATCGGCGTCGCCGCCAAGCGCGCCCGGCTGCAATATCTGCGGAACCGCTGGGTGCAACCGCTGCGGGGCCTTGCCGGCCTCGAAATCCTGCTGCCCGACGATCCCCGCCTCTACGCCAGCTCGACCTCGTTCCGCATCGCCGGCAACACCAGCGTCGCCGACAATATCGCCATCACCGACGCGCTGCTCGACCGCTTCGGCATCATGACCGTGCACCGCTCCGGTCTCGCCGACGGCGCCTGCATCCGGGTGACACCGTCGCTGTTCACGACGCCAGCGGAGGTCGACCGGCTGGCGCCGGCGTTGCGGACGCTGGTTGCGGAGCGGGCAAAATAGGGGGTTCCCCCCTCCCTCCCCCTTGCGGGGAGGGCGACTCACCGAAGGTGAGCGGGGTGGGGGTCCCCATGTGGCAACAGACAGGAACCCCCACCCCGCTCGGCTGGCGCCGAGTCGCCCTCCCCGCAAGGGGGAGGGATATCCTCACGCCACCCGCGTCAGCAGCCGTTCCACATCCGTCCACAGCGCCCGGAACGCCGCCGCGGCCGGGCTTTTCGGCGCCTTGACCAGCACCGGCAGCTGGGTGGCCGCCATGGCCTCGACAGCGGCGGCATAGGGGATGGTGGCGCGCTCGGGGGCTGCGGCGATGGTGGCGGCGTGCAGGGCCTTGCGGCGGTCGACCATGGTGAACACCGGCAGGATCGCCGGGGCGCTGCCCTTGTGGTGCTTCGCCAGATGGTCGACGAGCTGGTCATAGGCGCGCATCGACAGCGGTGACGGCAGCATCGGCACGACCAGCAGATCGACGGCGCGGAACACCTGGTCGGCGAGCTCGGTCAGGCCGGGCGGGCAATCGAGGATGACGCGATCATAATCCTGATCCAGCGATTTCACCAGTTTCTTCAGCCGCTTGGCCTTGTCGTCCGCCAATTGCTTTTCGAGCTGTCGCAGTGATTTGTCGGCGGCGAGCACATCGAGGCCGGGAAAATCCGACGCCTGGATCAGCGGCCCGAGCTCACCTTCGGCAATGCCCTTGCGTGCCGAAGCATCGGGCCGCGCCGACAGGCGCAGCGTATAGGTGGCGGCCCCTTGCGTATCGAGGTCCCAGAGCAGGGTGCGCCGCGCCGACAGTGTCGCGGCGGCATGGGCGAGATTGACCGCCAGCGCCGATTTGCCGACACCGCCCTTCACGCTGAACACCGCCAGGCTGCGCATGGCGGATCAGGCCGCGAGCGCGGCGCGCAGCTGGTCGCGGACGGCCAGCAGCCGGGTGAAATCGGGCGAAAAAGGGAGGGCGGGGGCTGCGGCGGGGGCGGTCGGCGGCGCCACGGCAGGCGCTTTCGCTGCCAGCGCCTGTTGCGCGCCGCGAATGGTCAGCCCCTGATCCTGCAGCAGGCCGCGGATGCGTTCCAGCAGCGCCATGTCGGCCGGGCGATAATAGCGGCGGTTGCCGGCGCGCTTCAGCGGTTGCAGTTGCGGAAAGCGGGTTTCCCAGAAACGCAGCACATGCTGGGGCACGCCGATGGCGTCCGCAGCTTCGCTGATGGTGCGAAACGCGGTGTCGGATTTGCCGCCGGCCATGGTTCAGGCGCGCCGCATCATGACTTGTTGATCGCCTCGCGCAGCAGCTGGCTGGGCCGGAACGTCAGCACGGTGCGCGGCTCGATCGGCACTTCCACGCCGGTCTTGGGATTGCGGCCGATGCGCAGCCCCTTGCTGCGCAGGATGAAGCTGCCGAACGAGGAAATCTTGACATTGTTGCCGGCGACCAGCGCGTCGCTGATCCGATCGAGCACGGTTTCGACAAGCTGCGCCGATTCCGCCCGCGACAGGCCGATCTGGTCGTGCACCGCATCGGCAAGATCCGCACGTGTCAGGCTTGTTACGTCCGTCTTGGCCATTTGCCCCCTCGCCTTCCCCGAACAAAAGTAGCAGCGGCATCATGACGCGTTAAGGTGCAGCAATCAAGCTGCCATCGAGTTACCAGCGAACGGCGGATGCGCCCCAGGTGAAGCCGCCGCCCATCGCCTCCAGCAGCAGCAGATCACCGGGCTTGACCCGGCCATCGCGCACCGCGGTATCGAGCGCCAGCGGCACCGAGGCCGCAGACGTGTTGGCGTGCTGATCGACGGTCACCACCACCTGATCCATGCTCAGCCCCAGCTTCTTCGCCGTGCCTTCGAGGATGCGCAGATTGGCCTGGTGCGGCACCACCCAGGCGACATCGGCGGCGCTGAGCCCGGCGGCGGCCAGGGTTTCGGTCATCACACTGGCAAGGTTGGTGACGGCGTGGCGGAACACTTCCTTGCCCTTCATGCGCAGCTTGCCGGTCGTGCCCGTCGAACCCGGCCCGCCATCGACATAGAGCAGGTCGTTGTAGCGGCCATCGGAGTGCAGCCGGCTGGCGAGGATGCCATGGTCGCTGGCCAGCCCTGCGCCGGTTTCGGCGCGCAGCACCACGGCGCCGGCGCCATCGCCGAACAGCACGCAGGTGGCGCGATCCTCCCAATCGAGAATCCGCGAAAAGGTTTCGGCGCCGATGACCAGCGCCGTCCTGTGCGCGCCCGACACCAGCATCGCGTCCGCCACCGACAGGGCGTAGAGGAAGCCCGAGCAGACGGCGGCGACATCGAAGGCGACGCCGTGCACCATGCCCAATTTGTGCTGGATGACGGTGGCGCAGGCCGGAAAGGTCTGATCGGGCGTCGCCGTCGCCACGATGATGAGGTCGATGTCCTGCGGCGTCAGCCCGGCGGCGGCGAGCGCGGCGGTGGCGGCGGCAGTGCCGAGATCGGAGGTGAATTCGCCGGCGGCAGCGATATGGCGCTTGGCGATGCCGGTGCGCTCGACGATCCAGTCATCGCTGGTGTCGACGCGCGCCGCCAGTTCGGCATTGGTCAGGATGGTTTGCGGCAGATAGCTGCCGGTGCCGATGATCCGCGACCGGATCATGCGCCGGCGGCTTCCACTGCCGGCGCGCGATGCGCCGAAAAATTCGCCATGTCTTCGGCGATGCGTTCGTTCACCCGGCCGACGATCAGATCATGCGCCACGCCGATGGCATTGGCGATACCGCGCACATTGGCCGAACCATGGCTTTTGACGACGATGCCGTTCAGCCCCAGGAACACCGCGCCATTATGGGCATTGGGATCGAGATGGGCGCGCAGCGCCCTGAGCGCGCCGCGCGACAGCAGATAGCCCAGCCGCGTCAGCCAGGATGTCTCGAACGCCTTGGCCAGCAGGCCGGTCACCAGCTTGCCGGTGCCTTCCGCCGTCTTCAGCGCGATATTGCCGGAAAAGCCGTCGGTGACGATGACATCGACATTGCCCTGGCCGATCTTGTCGCCTTCGACAAAGCCTTCGAAATGCATCGGCAGGCTGGCGCCGCGCAGCAGGGCGGCGGCGTCCTTGATCTCGTCGGTGCCCTTCAGCTCTTCCTCGCCGATGTTGAGCAGCGCGACGCGCGGGCGATCGAGGCCGAGCACGGTGCGCGCGAACACCGCGCCCATCACCGCGAACTGGACCAGGTTTTCGGCATCGCATTCGGTGTTGGCGCCCAGATCGAGCACCACCGAATCATTCTTGAGCGTGGGCAGCAGCGCCGCCAGCGCCGGGCGATCGATGCCCGGCATGGTGCGCAGCGCGAACAGCGCCATCGCCATCAGTGCGCCGGTGTTGCCGGCGGACACGGCGGCATGCGCCTCGCCGTCCTTCACCGCCTGGATGGCCATGCCCATCGACGAGGTGCGCGAGCGGCGCAGCGCCTGGCTCGGCTTGTCGGTGCCCAGCACCACATCATCGGTGTGGACGATGGTGGCGCACTTGGCCAGCCGCGGGCAATTGGCCAGCTCGGCGGTGATGCGCGCTTCCGGTCCGTGCAGGCGGAAGCGCAGTTTCGGATAGCGTTCGGAAGCGATTTCGGCCGCCGCCATGACATCGGCCAGCCCGGCGTCGCCGCCCATGACATCGATGGCGATGACGGGTGCGGAGACGGTTGCGCTGGTCATGCGGTCGGCTGGCGCCACCCGGATCCCGGGGCGATCAGGCCTGGATCTCGACGACTTCGCGGCCGTTGTAATGGCCACAGGCGCCGCACAGATTGTGCGGCAGCTTCAGTTCGCCACAGTTCGGGCATTCCTGGAACGACACCGGGGTCAGCGCGTGATGGCTGCGGCGCATGTTGCGCTTGGAAGGCGAAGTCTTGCGTTTGGGAACGGCCATGCGGCACCTGTCATCTTTGGCGTTGGTCGCCTTGGCCCGTTGGGCGTCGGCGTCGGGGTATCATTTGGCACAGGCGTGCCGCCGGAAACCCCGGGGTTGAGCGAAGCAGCGGCGTATAGGGATTTTCGGGTGAAGCGCAAGGGAAAAGGCACGGAACCGGAGGCTGTCGCCAATGGCGCACCACGGCAGACAGTGCCGAAGTTCATCCAGGTTGCCGCGCCCATTTTCGATTTGTCATTGCCGGCCCACTCGATTACGTTTTGTCAATATTTTGTGGTGGAGTTGTCCTGCATGCCGAACGCGTTGCGCCTTGCCCTGTCGGCTGCGGCGATCATGTCTGCGCCGACGCTGGCCGCCACCTATGTGCCGCCGCAAGACTATACCAACTATCTGCAGGACCGCTATTTCCAGGCCTATGGCAGTGCCGGTTATTTCGGCGTGATGGACCCGGCCGGCAACCGCCTGCCGCTCAACGCGGAAGCGATTTACGGCTTCAGCGGGGTGCGCTCCACCTTTGATCCGTCCAGCGGCGGTGGGGTGATCATCAACTATTCTTCCTTCCCGCGCATCTCCGGCAATGCCAATCTGAAGCCCTATGCCGACAAGGAAGTGGTCCTGCGCACCGGCTTCCAGCGCCGGGTCTATGCCAATCTCACTGCCGGCTATGGCGGCGTCGACGAATTCGTCACCATCCGGTTCGGCCTGGCCAGTACGACGCCGACAAGCATGGGCTATGGCCTGTTCTACCAGAGCCAGACCGGCGTCACCTTGCTGACCAGCGGCGTGCTGACCGCCGCCAATCCGGATTTCAGCTTTGCCCAGGCCTTCGACATGACCGACTATGATTCGATCGGCATGGTCTTCGATTACCGCGGAAACAATCCCAATGAAGCCGTCTATGTCTATGCGGCCCTCGACTATACAATTCCGGGCTACACCATCCCCGATCCGCCGCCCCCGCCGCCGCCGACCGTGCCGGAGCCGGCGATTTGGGCCCAGCTGCTGCTGGGCTTCTTCGCCAGCGGCGCGCTGTTGCGGCGCCGGGCGCTGCCGGCCTGATTTCCGCCATCGCATTTCGGGGGGCAGACGCCCGCGCTCACCTGCGCTAGAACCCGGTCGTGCTCACCCTGCTCGACATTCGCAACATCGTGCTGATCGAGGCGCTGGCGCTGGATTTCGCGCCGGGCCTTTCGGTGCTGACCGGCGAGACCGGTGCCGGCAAATCCATCCTGCTCGATGCGCTGGGGCTGGCGCTGGGCGGCCGCGGCGATGCAGCGCTGGTGCGTGCCGGCACCGATACGGCGCGGGTGACGGCAGAATTCAGCATCGGCCCGACCCACCCGGCCCGCGCACTGCTGGCGGCCAATGACATCGAGGCGGAGGCCGGGACCGCCATCATCGTGCGCCGCCAGCTAAAGGCCGATGGCGGCAGCCGCGCCTATGTCAATGATGCGCCCGTCTCCGCCACGCTGCTGCGCGAACTCGGCGCGCTGCTCGTCGAGATCCATGGCCAGTCCGATGATCGCGGCCTGCTCGCGGCGCGCGGCCATCGCGCTCTGCTCGACAGCTTCGCCGGCCTCGCCCCGCAGCTGGCGGCGGTGCGCGGCGCCTGGAGCGCCTGGCAGGCGGCGCGGGCCGCCGAGGCCGAGGCTGCCGAGCGGCTGGAGGCAGACAATCGCGACCGCGAATGGCTGGAGCATGCCGTCGCCGAGCTGACCGCGCTGGCGGCCCAGCCCGGCGAGGAGGCCGAGCTCGCCGAGGCCCGCGCCGCCATGCAGAAGGGCGCGCGGCTGACCGATGATCTCGCCGCCGTCGATGCGCTGCTCTCGGGCCGTGACGGCGGCACCGACAGGCTGGCGCAGGCGGCGCGGCGGCTCGACCGCATCGGCGCCGAGCATCCGCTGCTCGGTGAGGCGGTGGAAGCGCTCGACCGCGCGCTCATCGAGGCCGGTGAGGCCGAAGCGAAGCTGGCCGCCGCCGTGCAGGCGCTCGATGCCGATCCGGCGCGGCTGGAGGCGACGGAGACGCGGCTGTTCGAACTGCGCGCCATGGCCCGCAAGCACCGGGTGGAGGCCGACGCCCTTGCCGACCTCGCCGAGACGCTGAAGGCACGCGCGGCAGCGCTCGTGGCCGGCAAGACCGGCCTGAAGGCGCTGGCGGCCGCAACGGCGGCGGCGGGCAAGGCCTATGCCGCGGCAGCCGCCGATCTGGGCGCGGCGCGACGGGCGGCGGCGACGCGGCTCGATGCGGCGGTGGCCGGCGAACTGGCGCCGCTGAAGCTCGATGCCGCGCGCTTCCGCACCGCCATCGCCGCCGCCGAGCCGGGGCCAGAGGGCAGCGAGCGCGTCGAATTCGAGATCGCCACCAACCCCGGCGCGCCGTTCGGCCCGCTGATCAAGATCGCGTCCGGCGGCGAACTTTCCCGCTTCGTGCTGGCGCTGAAGGTGGCGCTGGCCGCGACCGGCAGCGCCGGCACCATCATCTTTGACGAGATCGACCGCGGCGTCGGCGGCGCCGTCGCCAGCGCCATCGGCGAACGGCTGGCGCGGCTGGCCGAGGCCACCCAGGTGCTGGTGGTGACGCACAGCCCGCAGGTGGCGGCGCGCGGCGCCCACCAATGGCGCATTGCCAAGGCGGCAGCGGACGGCGTCACCCGCACCGCCGTCGTGCCGCTGTCCCCCGCCGAACGCCGCGAGGAAATCGCCCGCATGCTGTCGGGCGCGGATGTGACGGACGAAGCGCGGGCGCAGGCGGCAAGGCTGCTGGACTGACATGCGCCTGACAGGACCCCGCCCATGACGCTGTCCCCCTATCGCCGCGAACAGCTGCGCACCGGGCTGCGCTGGCTGCTGGCGCTGGCCTATTTCGTGGTCGGTGTCGTGCACCTGCGCTCGCCGGACGCGTTTCTGCCGATCGTGCCCGACTGGGTGCCGTTCCCTCGCAATGTGGTGCTGGTCACCGGCGTCTGCGAAATCCTGGGCGCCATCGCGCTGTTCGTGCCGCGCCTGCGCTGGCTCGCCGGCGTGGCGCTCGCCGCCTATGCGGTGGCGGTCTATCCGGCCAACATCAAGCACGCCATCGAAGGTGTGAAGCTGGGCGGCACGGCGCTGGGCTGGGGCTATCATGCGCCGCGGCTGGCGTTCCAGCCGGTGTTCGTGTGGTGGGCGCTGTTCGCCGGCGGGGTGATCGACTGGCCGTGGCGGCGGCGGTGAGGGGCTGTTGCGCTGCTGCGTGAACCTACTCCCTCCCCCTTGCGGGGAGGGCGACTCGGCGAAACCGAGCGGGGTGGGGGTTACGCGTGTAGCCGAGTGAGTAACCCCCACCCCGCTCTCTTCGCGAGTCGCCCTCCCCGCAAGGGGGAGGGAGCAAGTCTCTACTCCGCCGCCACCCGCCCCGGCGTGCCCGGCGCTGCCACCGGCAGATCCTTGACCTCCGCGCCGCCCCGCCGCGCGCGCAGGCGGGCGTTGATACCTTCGATGCCGAGATAGACGACGGGCGTGATGAACAGCGTCAGCACCTGGCTGACGCAGAGGCCGCCCAGCACGGCGATGCCGAGCGGCTGGCGCAGTTCGCCGCCGGCGCCGATGCCGAGCGCCAGCGGCAGCGCGCCGGCCATGGCGGCAAAGGTCGTCATCATGATCGGGCGGAAGCGCTTGGAGGCGGCCTCGCGGATGGCGTGCACCGGTGTCCAGCCATGCTCGCGCTGCCCGGCGAGCGCAAAGTCGATCATCATGATGGCGTTTTTCTTGACAATGCCGATGAGCAGCACGACGCCGATGATGCCGATGACATCCAGCGGCATGCCGAACAGCCACAGGAACATGACCGCGCCGATGCCGGCCGCCGGCAGGCCGGACAGGATGGTGATCGGGTGCGCAAAGCTTTCATAGAGCACGCCGAGCACGATGTAGATGACGATGATGGCGGCAGCGAACAGGATCGGCATGGAATCCGTCGACGATTCGAACTGTTGCGCATTGCCGCCGAACGCCCCGTTGATCGACGCCGGCTGGCCGAGATCGGTGGCGGCGGCATCGATCAGCGGCTTGACCTGCGACAGGGCCACGCCCTTGGCGAGGTTGAAGGAGATGGTGACGGCGGGCAGCTGGCTCTGGTGCGAGACGACGAGCGGCGCGCCCTGGATGGTGACCTTCGTCACCGCCGACAGCGGCACCAGTTCGCCCGCCATGCCGTTGCTGCCGTTGCCGCGCACCATCAGCCGGCCGATGCCATCGGGCGTCAGCTGGTCGGCCGCGGCGATTTCCATGATCACCTGATAGCTGTCGACATCGGTATAGACGGTGGAGATCTGCTGGTTGCCATAGGCGGCATAAAGGGTGGAGCGGATCGACGCGACCGGCACGCCCAGTCGGGCGGCGGCATCGCGATCGATATCGACCATCACTTCACGCGCGCCGCGCTGATAATCGGAGGAGACATCCTCGAAGCCCGGCGTGCCGCGCAGCCGCTGTTCGAGCTGCGGCGCAAAGGCATAGAGCTGGTCCTTGTCGACAGCCGACAGCGTGTACTGGTAATTGGTCGGCGACTGGCGGCCACCCAGCTGCAGATTCTGCGGCACGTTGGGATAGATGGAAAAGCCCGGGATACTGGCCATCTTCTTCCTGAGCCGCGCCTGCACGACATCGATGGGATCACGCTGCGATTTCGGCTTCAGCGGCGCGAACATGCGGCCGCGGCTGGAGGAATCGCCGCCGCCGACGATGGAATTGACCTTCACCACCGCCGGATCGGCGAGCAGGATCTGTGCCACCCGATCCTGCTTGGCCACCATCTGGTCGAAACTGATGTCGGCGGCCGCCTCGGTACCGATGAAGATGGCGCCGGTGTCTTCGGTGGGGAAAAAGCCCTTGGGCACGACGGTGAAGCCCCAGACCGCCACGGCGATCGACGCGACGGTGAGGAAGCCCACCGCCTTCCGGTGCCGGAGCGTCGCATCGAAGCCGCGCATATAGGCGCCCTGCATGCGGCCAAAGGCGCGCGTGGAGGCGCGGGCGATGCGGCTGTTGGGTTCCTGATGGCCGGGTTTCAGCACGCGCGCCGCGATCATCGGGATCAGCGTCAGCGACAGCAGCGCCGATACCGCGATGGCGATGGTCATCGTCACGGCGAATTCGAAGAACAGCCGGCCGATGACGCCGCCCATGAACAGCAGCGGGATGAACACCGCGACCAGCGACACCGAGATCGACAGCACGGTGAAGCTGATTTCATTGGCGCCGGTGACGGCAGCGGCGCGCGGTGCCTCGCCATCCTCGACATGGCGGACGATGTTTTCCAGCACCACGATGGCATCGTCGACGACGAAGCCGGTGGCCAGCGTCAGCGCCAGCAGCGACAGATTGTCGAGGTTGAAGCCGAACAGATACATGCCGGCAAAGGTGCCGACCGCGGCGATGGGCAGCACGATGGCCGGGATTGCGGTGGCGCGGGCATCACCCAGCACCAGATAGATGACCAGGATGACGAGCAGCGCCGTGCCGATCAGCGTATATTGCGCATCGGCCACCGAATGGCGCACCGAATCCGACCGGTCGATGATCGGGGTGATCTCGACCGATGGCGGCATCGCCTCGCTGATCGCCGGCAGCACCTTGTTCACTTCATCGACCAGCTTCACCACATTGCCGCCGGGCTGGCGGGCGATGGCGACGGTCAGCGATGGTTCGCCATTGTATTTGGCGACACCGCGCAGATTTTCATAGGAACTGAACACCTTGGCGAGATCGCCCAGCCGCACCGGCAGGCCGTTGCGGGTGGCGACGATGATGTTGGCGAATTCTTCCGGCCGCTCCAGATTGCCGCTGGCATCGAGGATATAGCTGCGCTCGCCACCGGTGATCGAGCCGACCGCGGCATTGCTGTTGGCGGCGGCGACGGCGGCGCGCACATCCTCCGTCGTCAGGCCGCGGCTGGACAGCGCATCGGGATCGAACTGGATGCGGATGGCATAGCGGCGGCTGCCATAGGTCTGCACCTGGCCGGCGCCGGGCAGCGTCGACAGGCGCGGCACCATCAGCGTGTCGACGAGCGTCTGCAGCTCATTGAGCGGCCGGGTCTTGTCGCGCACCGAGAACAGCAGCACCGGCTGGTCGGCGGGATTGACCTTCTGGAACGTCGGTGGCGACGGCATCGCCGGCGGCAGGCGGCGGGCGACGGCGGACAGCGCCGATTGCACATCGAGCGCGGCGGAATCGATGTTGCGGTCCAGCGCGAACTGCACGGTGATGTTGGTGGAGCCGGTGGACGAGGTCGAGGTGATCTGGTCGATGCCGGCGATGGTCGACAGCTGCCGCTCGATGGGCGTCGCCACCGAAGAGGCCATGGTGGCGGGATTGGCACCGGGCAGCCGCGCCTCGACCTGGATGGTCGGCAGATCGACCTCGGGCAGCGCCGACACCGGCAGCTGGCGATAGCCGAAGAACCCGGCGAACAGGATGGCGAAGCTCAACAACACGACCGCCACCGGCCGTTCGACGCAGAGGCGGACGAGGCTCATCAGCCACCGACCCCGGGGGCCGGAGCAGAAGCGGTACGAGGCGGCGTGCCGGGACCGCCGGCACCGCCCTTCCCACCGGGCCGCCCGGCCCGCGTGCGCACCGTGTCACCGGGCTTCAGCTTCGACAGCGTGTCGACGATGATATTGTCCCCCGGCGCGACGCCGGTGGCGAGATAGACCTTGCCGCCCAGCCGGCCGGCCACCGTCACGTCGCGCATGGCGACCTTGCCATTGCCGGCGACGGCCCAGACGAAGGGGGCATCGCGGCCGGTCTGCACCGCCGATTCCGGTAGCACGATATGCGGCGCCGGCTGGCCCAGCGGCAGTTCGACGTTCAGCACGGCGCCCGGCCACAGCATGGCGTCGCGATTGGCGAATTCGGCCTTGGCCACCACCGCGCCATTGCCGGGATCGACATTGTTGTCGAGGAAGGCGAGCCGGCCGCTGCCCACCGGTGCACCACCGGCGCCAGCATCCTGCGCCCGCGCCGTCACCGTCAGCGGCCCCTTGGCCATGGCGGCGCGCACGCCGGAAATCTGGTCGGGCGGCACCAGGAAGCGCACCGAAATCGGCGACAATTGGTTGATCGTTACCAGCGGCAGCGCATCGCCGGGACGGACATTGGCGCCAAGGCGGAAGTTCAGCTCGCCGCTGCGGCCACTGACCGGCGCATGGATGGTGAGGAAGCTCAAGGCGGTTTCGGCGGCGGCGACCTGCGCCTCCGCCCCCTTGATCGCCGCTTCGGCGCTGCCGGCGATGGCGCGGCGCTGGTCGAGCACGGCCTTCGACACAAAGCCCTGGCCGACAAGCTGCTGGGCGCGGTCATAATCGCCGCGCGCCTGCATCGCGGTCGCCCGCGCGCTGGCCAGCTGGGCGCGGGCCTGGGCGAGCTGGGCGCGGGCGGCGCGATCATCGAGCTGGAACAGCGGCTGGCCGGCCCGGACATTGTCGCCTTCGTTGAACAATATGGCGATGATCTCGCCTTCGGCGCGCGGGCGCACGGCGACGGTCTGCAACGGCGTGACCGTGCCCAGCGCCACCAGCTGCGGCGCGAAATCCTGGGTTCTGGCGATCATCGCGCCGACCATCTGCGGCGGCCGCTTGCGCTTGGCGGCGTCCTTGTCCTCGCCGCCGCCGCAGGCCGACACGGCAAGCGCCAGCGCGATCACGGCAAACCCGCCGGCCCTGGCCCTGAAGCCGTTAGAAGTCCGCACCACCATCACGCTCGTCATTCCCCTACGACCATCGGGGCGAAATCCCTCGGCCGCCCTTTGGTTCCATGGCAAACCGCTGCCCGGCCATGGCACGCTGACACGCGGCTATCGTTACGCCATTGTGCAGTGCAATGACAACGCTGCGATGTCGCAGAATTGCGCCAATCAGGCCTTTAACCGCCAGCCGGAGCGCAGAACGCGGTAGCAGATGCCCCACAGCGCGATATTGACAATCAACAGCAGCACGCCGCCCTGCAGCAACAGGCCATCCGACGTGCCGATGAAGCCGCTGCGAAAGCCATCGATGACATAGAAGAAGGGGTTGGCGTGGCTGATCGTCTTCATCAGCGGGTTGACGCGATCGATGGCGTAGAAGGTGCCGCTGAGCAGGGTCAGCGGCTGGATGACGAAATTGGTGACGGCGGCGGCATGGTCGAACTTGTCGGCCCAGACGCCGGTCAGCACACCCAAGAGCGCCAGCATCACCGATCCCATGGTGCCGAAGTAGAACACCAGCCAGGGATCGCGGATCGGCACATCGACGCCGGGCGCGATCGCCATCACCGTCCACACCGCAAAGCCGACCAGCCAGGCCCGGGTCAGTGCACCGGCCACATAGGCGGCGAGCAGCTCACCGGCGGAGAGCGGCGGCATCAGCACATCGATGATCGAGCCCTGCACCTTGGCCACCAGCAGGGACGAGGAGGAATTGGCGAAACTGTTCTGGATCATGCCCATCACGATCAGCCCCGGCCCCAGGAAATCGGCATAGGGCACGCCGAGCACGGCGGTGCGCGACCGGCCCAGCGCCAGCGCGAAAATGACGAGGAACAGCAGCGTGGTGATCGCCGGCGCCCAGATCGTCTGCAACTGCACCTTGAAAAAGCGGCGCACCTCTTTCAGATAGAGGGTTTGGAGCCCCTGCCAGTTCACCGACGGAATCACCACCACGCCCGGTTCGGGATGGTGGCGCACCGGCGTTTTTGGCGTTAGGGGGTCAGTCATCACCCGGCTTTACCGCCGGGAGCGCACTTGCCGCAAGGCGCGCGCGACAAAAAGGAACGAATTGCATGGCCTGGACCGAGGAACGCATTGCCCAGCTGAAAGCGGGCTGGGAAGGCGGCATGACCGCCAGCCAGATCGCCGAGCAATTGGGCGAAGGCGTCACCCGCAACGCCGTCATCGGCAAGGCCCACCGCCTCGGCCTCGAATCCCGCCCGTCGCCGGTGAAGGGTGGCGAAGAGGGCGAAGCCGCGCCCGCCGCCACCGCCGCACCGGCCGCCGCGCCCGCCGCCGCCCCGGTGGCCCCG
>NKIQ01000027.1 GCA_002256005.1 Alphaproteobacteria bacterium PA4
CCCTGGCCACATCACCCTGGCCCAAATGCGCCAGTTGCACACCACGCCCACCCAAGTGGCCCTCGACCCTGCCGCCCTGCCCGGCATTGCTGCTAGCGCGGCCCTGGTGCTAAAGGCCGCGCAAGGAGGCGACGCTGTGTACGGTGTCAACACTGGCTTTGGCAAGCTGGCCAACCAGCGCATTGCGCAGGCCGACCTGGAAACCCTGCAACTGAACCTGCTGCGCTCGCACGCCGTGGGCGTGGGCGAGCCCATGGCCGCGCCCGTGGTGCGCCTGATTCTGCTGACCAAGGCGGCCAGCCTGGCGCGCGGTTACTCCGGCATTCGCCAGGTCGTCATCGACCGCCTGTTTGCGTTTTACAACTTGGGGCTAACGCCCGTCATCCCCTGCCAAGGCTCGGTCGGCGCATCGGGTGATTTGGCGCCCTTGTCCCACTTGTGCCTGCCTTTGATTGGCGAAGGCGAAGTGTTCTTCCAAGGCACGCGCATGCCCGCCGCCCAGGCTTTGCAGCAAGCCGGTCTGGAGGCTATTCGCCTGTCGGCCAAAGAAGGCCTGGCGCTGATCAATGGCACGCAGGTGTCCACCGCGCTGGCCATCCACGCATTGCTGGGCACCGAGCGTTTGTTTGAAGCGGCGGTGATTGCCGGTGCCGTAACACTGGACGCCGCCCGCGGCAGCGATGGCCCGTTTGATGCGCGCATCCACGCAGTGCGCGGCCAGCCCGGCCAGATCGATTGCGCAGCAGCCTACCGCGGCCTGACCGCCGGAAGCGAAATTCGCCTGTCGCATCTGGAGGGCGACGACCGCGTGCAAGACCCCTACTGCTTGCGCTGCCAGCCCCAGGTCATGGGCGCATGCCTGGACCAGATGCGCTACGCCACCCAGGTGCTGGTGCGCGAAGCCAATGCGGTGACCGACAACCCCCTCGTTTTTGCGTCCTCACGCGCAGATGGCTTTTCCAGTGACACCGTGGAACCGGCTTTGCCGGGCCACTGGAGTCGCCCCCTTGAGTGGGAGGTGGCCACCGGCCACTTCGGGGGGGAGCTTGTTTCAGGTGGCAACTTCCACGCCGAGCCCGTGGCCTTGGTGGCCGACGCATTGGCCGTGGTGATTGCCGAGATTGGCGCCATCAGCGAGCGTCGCGTGGCCATGCTGGTGGATACCGTGGTGTCGCGCTTGCCCGCGTTTTTGACGCCCGAGCCCGGCCTCAATTCCGGCTTCATGATCGTGCACGTGACGGCCGCCGCGCTGGCGTCCGAAAACAAATCGCTGGCCCACCCCGCCAGCGTGGACAGCCTGCCCACGTCGGCCAACCAGGAAGACCATGTGAGCATGGCGACCTTTGCCGCCCGGCGCCTGCAGAACATGCTGCGCAACACCGAATACATCATCGCCATCGAACTGCTCGCCGCGGCGCAGGGCATTGAATTTTTGCGTCCCTTGAAAAGCTCCAACGTGCTCGAGGGCGTGCTGCAACTGGTGCGTTCGGTATCTGCGGCCATGATGCAGGACCGCAGCCTGGCCCCCGACATGGAGGCGGTGCGCGATCTGATTGCGCAAGGCCAGGTGGCGCTGGCGGGAGAGTCACAGGTCGCGGCCTTGTCCGCCTTGCGATTGGCATAGCCCCCTTCCCATCAGCTGGCGGCACAGACCCTGTTACGCCCTTCCTGCTTGGCTCGGTACAGTGCGCCATCCGCCCGGGCTACCAAGTCCTGGGGCCTTTTGTCGTCAGTCGGCAGGCAGCTCGCCACACCGAGGCTTAGCGTGATCACCGGTAGGACCGGGGAGGCAGGGTGCGTGATCGCCAAGGCCTGACACGCCTTGCGCAAGGCTTCTGCCAAAGTCAAAGCCGCCTCGGAGCCGGCGCCCGGCACCAGCACAACAAACTCCTCACCTCCATAGCGCGCGGCCAGATCGCCGGCACGCCCCACCGCCTGCAGAAAGACCGCGGCCACCGCAGCTAGGCACCGATCGCCCTCGGGGTGGCCCAGCATGTCGTTGTAAAGCTTGAAGCCGTCGATGTCGGCAATGATGACGGCCAATGGCGTTTGGGCGCGGCTGGCGCGCCGCCATTCAGCCTCCAGCGCCTCGTCAAACCGGCGGCGATTGGCAAGGCCCGTCAGCGCATCCACATAGGACAAGCGGGAGAGGTGTTCATTGGCCAGGCGCAACTCTTCCGTGCGCTGGGCCACCAGGCTCTCCATCTGCAAGTGCCGTGCACGCAGGTGGTGGGTCCGCAAGCGGTACAACGCCACGACACCGGCCAGTGACGCCAATACCACCAAGGCCGTGAACCACGCGGTTTGGTAAAAATAGGGGCGCACGGTGATGGGCAAGGCTTTTTCTGCTTCGCTCCAGACCTTTCCATCGACGGACGCTGCAACTCTGAACAGGTATTTGCCATGGGGCAAGGCGGGGAAGGATGCCTCCCGGCTTTGGCCTGCGTCCACCCAGCCGTGCATCATGCCGTCCATCTGGTAGCGAAAACGCACCCGGTCCGCGTTTTGCAGGGTCATCGCCGTATAGCGTATGGACAGCGGCACCGATCCGGGCGGCAGCACGATACCGTGGTCTTCTGCGGGCGTGCTGACGCCATCCACCACTGCGTTTTCGAGCCGCACCGCAGGCGGCTTCCCTGTGCGGGGAAGTCGCTGCGGGTCCACGATGACGAGACCATTGGCCGATGGCAGCCATAAATGCCCTTGTGCATCCTTGGCGCTGGCAGGCTGCAAACCGCCCGCAAAAGTAGTACCACGCAGCGCGTCGCCGGGACCATAGCCGGTGGACTGGAGCTTGGTGATCTGGCCCTGCGCAAAAGCGTTCAACTCAGCGCGTGCCACTTTGTAGAAGCCACGGTTGCAGGTCATCCAGAGGTCGCCATTTTCATCCTCCAGGATGCTGAGCGACATTCCATCCCACAAGCCATCAGCAGGCCTAAATGCCACCAAGCGGTCGTCCTTCAGCCGGTTCATGCCTTCGCCATTGGTCCCGACCCAGAGGGTGGCATCTGCGTCCTCGTACAGCGCCATGACCCAGTTGGACACGAGACCGTCCGCTTTGGTGAGCGTAGTGAAGTTGCCACTGCGGTAACGCACCAGTCCGTCACCGGTGGTGCCAAACCAGAGTGTGCCCTGCCTGTCTTCCAGAATGGCTGCTACGCCCTCCCTGGGCGCCCCTGGTTCACGCACCGCCACAAAACTTCGGCCATTAAAGCGGGCAAGACCCGACTGTGTACCCGCCCACAGTGTGCCGCTGCGGTCTTCAAATAGCACCCGCACTTCGACATTGGGCAAGCCCTGGGCCAGGCCGAAGCTTTCCAAGCGCCCCTGGTCCAGGCGCACCACCCCTGCCGTATAGGTTCCAATCCAAAGTGCCCCCGACCTATCTTCGTGGAGACTCGAAATCTCGTCGGTGGGCAAGCCGTGTTTGCGCGTCCAGCGCGTGATGTGCCCTGCTTCGATCCGGTCCACCCCTCCGCCTGCGGTGGACACCCAAGTCACGCCATTGCGCCCATGCAATACAGCACGTGTGTTGTCATGGGAGAGCCCCTCCGGAGTACCCAGCACCACAAAGCTGCGGTCACGCAAGCGGTTGAGCCCCCCCCCCCCCGGAACCCCCCACACCATGCCCGCGCGGGCCCCCCGCCCCCCCCCGCCGGAGGCTCTCTTTTGCTTAAAACTTCGTCCGCAGCGTCAGCCGCGCCGCGCGTGGCCCGCCGGTGGTGATGTTGTTGTCGGTATGGGCGGTGGGGAAATAGCCGGTGTTGAACAGATTTTCGATGTTGATCTGGGCGTCGATGCCCTTGGTCAGTGACGCATAGAGGCCGGCATCGACGCGGGTATAGGCCGGCAGGCGCACGGCGTTGCTGATGGTTGTGAAGCTGCTGGCCTGGTGGACGATGCCGGCCGAAAAGCCGAAGCGATCGCTGACATCATAGCGGCTCCACAGCGACGCCTGGGTGTGCGGCACCAGTGGGACCTTGCGGCCGGCGGGGGCGGCGGTGGTGGTCGAACGGATCTCGGCATCCTGCACGGCAAAGCCGGCGCTGACCTGCCAGCGCTTGCTGATCTGGCCATTGGCGGCGAGTTCCAGGCCCTGGCTGCGCTGTTCGCCGGTCAGCACGATGGTGCCCGGCGTCGGGCCGGCGGCGCGGGTGTTGTCGCGGGTCAGGCGATAGACGGCGGCGGTCAGGTTCAGCATGGGCAGCACGTCCCATTTGCCGCCGACCTCGTAATTCTCGAACTTTTCGGGCGCCAGCGCGGCGGTCGTCGCGTCGAGGCTGCTGAACTGGTCGCCCGATTGCGGCAGATAGGAGCGGCTGTAGCTGGCATAGAGCGAGGCGCTGGCGACGGGCTTGAGGATCAGGCCGACACGCGGTGACCAGAGCGAATCGGTGCGCTGGAAGCGGCTGCCGTCGAGAAGGTTGGTGAAATCTAGCGAGAAACGGTCGTGGCGCAGGCCGGCGACGATCTCGACATGCTCGCCGATGGCGATCTGGTCCTGCACGAACGCCGCGGCGATATCGGCGCGGGTGCGATAATCGCGGGTGCCGGTGCTGCCGGGGCGGAAGATCGGCAGCGGCGCGCTGAACGGATCGGCGAGCGGCACGGTCGCCCGCACCGTATCGGCGGTGGCGCTGAAATAGCCCTGCAACCGCTGGCCGCGCGTCGTCTGGCGGCCGAGCTCGATGCCGGCCAGCACGGTATGGCCGATGCCGCCGGTTTTCACCTTCCACACCAGATCGGTCTGGCTGATGAGGTTCTGGCGCTGCACCGCGTCGGAATAGGCCTCCACCCCGAACTGGCCGTTGCTGACGGCGGTGGCCGGGTAGAGGTTGCGATAGAGCTTGTCATAATCGCCATAGCGGGCGCGCTGGCGCAGCGTCAGCGTATCGGTCAGCGCATAATCGGCGGACAGGCTGGCGATATCGGCGTTGAACAGCGCGCGGTTGACATCGGCGCGGCCGAAGAAGGTGTCGCGATAGCCGGTCAACGGCGCGCCATTCAGCGACGGCACACCGCGATCGACGACGCGATTGTCATCGGCATGTTCATAGCCGATGACGAGATTGCCCTTGCCGCCGAGATCGAACCCCAAAGTCGGGTTCACCGCCCAGCGCTGCAAGTCATAGATCTGGCGGTGGTTGGCGCCATCCTCATAGACCGCGTTCAGCCGGGCATTGACGCCGGCGGCGACCGGCTGGTTGATGTCGGCGCCCAGCCGCCAGGCGCCGAATGTGTCGACCGCGGCATCGCCGGCGATGAAGCCGGTGGCGCGCGGCAGTTTCGACACGCGGTTGATGACACCGCCACCACCGCCGCGGCCGAAAATCATGGCATTGGGACCCTTCAGGATCTCCAGCTGCTCGATGTTGTAGAAATCGCGGTAGAATTGCACATCGTCGCGCAGGCCATCGACGAAGAAATCCGCCGTGCTGTTGTTGCCGCGCAGCACGATCTGGTCGCGATGCCCCTCGCCCTGACCGAAGGCGGCGCCGGGCACATAGCGCAGCGCATCGGCGATGCTGAGCAGCGCCTGATCGTCCAGCCGTTCCCGCGACAGCACCGTCACCGATTGCGGCACGTCGAGCAGCGGCGTGTCGGTGCGCATCGCGCTGCTGTTGCTGTGGACGATATAGCCCTGGTCGCGCGTGCCGGTGACGACGATGACATCGGCGGTATCGGCGGCGGCATCCGTCACCTCCTCCGCCCGGACGGCGCTGCCCAGTGCCATGGCGGTGGCGAGCAGCAGGGCGGAACGGGTGGTGGTACGCATGACGAATCCTGACAATGATTATCAATAGCGGCGTTATTGATAATCATTCGCAGAACTGTCAACTGCGGAGATTGCGTAAGGAAAAGATTGCCGCCGGCGGCTGGGGCCGTAGGCCCCAGACCCCAGTTGTTTGATTTCAAGCGTTTGTGTCGAAGTGTGGGACGATCAATCGAATGGGGTCTGGGGCCGATGGCCCCAGCCGCCGGAGGCCATTTCAATCCGCGGCGCGGGGTCGCAGCAGCAGCAACGCCAGCAGGCTCGCCGAAGCCGCGGCGGCGAGATAGGCCCCCACCCAGGCCAACCCGCCCCGATCGGCCAGCGCCTGGGCCAGCACCGGGGCCAGGCCGCCGCCGAGGATGCCGCCGAGATTGAAGGCCATGGAGGCGCCGGTGTAGCGGACGCGGGCCGGGAACAGGCCGGGCAGCCAGGCGCCGAGCGGGCCATAGACAAAGCCCATGACGAACAGGGCAAGGCCGAGGAACAGCCCGACCCGCAGCAGCGAGCCGCTGCCGAGCAGGGGCGCCAGCAGCGCGCCGGTGGCGATGGCGGCGGCGCAGCCGGCGATCAGCACGGCGCGCGGCGAGAAACGATCCGACAGCCAGCCCGACAGCAGGATGCCGAGCGCCAGGGCGAGGATGGCGACCAGCTGCACGCCAAGGAAGGTCTCGCGGGCATAACCCAATTTGGTGGTGCCGAAACCGAGCGCAAAGGCCGTCGAGAGATAGAACAGCGCGAAACAGGCGATGACGGCAAAGGTGCCGCCCAGCGTTTCGCGCCAATGGCCGCGCAGCAGTTCGGCGATCGGCACTGCCGGCGGCGGGGCGTGCGCGACGGCGGCGGCAAAGGCCGGGGTCTCGGTCAGCTTCAGCCGCACCCACAGCCCGACCCCCACCAGCAGCGCACTGGCGAGGAACGGCAGCCGCCAGCCCCAGGCGCGGAAATCGGCGTCCGACAGCCACAGGCCGAGCAGCAGGAACAGGCCATTGGCGGCGATGAAGCCGACCGGCGCCCCCAATTGCGGAAACATGCCATAGCGGCCGCGCCAGCCCGGCGGGGCATTTTCCACCGCCAGCAGCGCCGCGCCGCCCCATTCGCCGCCAAGGCCGAAACCCTGGCCGAAGCGCAACAGACAGAGCAGCAGCGGCGCCAGCCAGCCGGCCATGGCAAAGGTCGGCAGGAAGGCGATGGCCAGCGTCGAGCCGCCCATCACCAGCAGGCTGGCGACCAACGTCGATTTGCGCCCGATGCGATCGCCATAATGGCCAAAGACCAGCGCGCCGATCGGCCGGGCGATGAAGGCGACGGCGAAACTGGCATAGGCCGAGAGCAGCTGCGCCGAGGGATTGTCGGAGGGGAAGAACAGCGGCCCGAACACCAGCGAGGCGGCGGTCGCATAGATGTAGAAATCATAGAATTCGACCGCGGTGCCGACGAGGCTGGCGCCGAGGATGCGGCGGGTGGATGCTGGCTGGGTCCCCATGGGTCCGGGTTGCGACGCGGCGGCGCCGGCGTCAAGCTGCGCCTATTTGACCTTCAGCTCCATTTCGATGGTCGCGTCCTTCGCCTTGACGCCCAGCGCCGTCGACACGAACACCCGCGCCGGATCAAGGCCATCATCGCCGAGCAGTGCCTGTTTCACCGCATCGGCGCGGGCCTGGCCGAGCGCCGCCAGCTCGGCATCGCTTGGCGCGAACTTCGGCCGCAGGGCGGATTCCAGCCAGGTGATTTCGGCGGTGCGCGCCGCCGCCTTGGCCTCGCCGCCGGCCAGCATGCCGGCTCTCGGCAGGTCGTCGGGGAATTTCGGGCCCTTGCCGAACTTCGCCTTGTAGAGCGATTTCAACTGATCGGCCTTTTTGTCCGCCGCCAGCGTCGCATAATCCGCCGCAATCGGTCCCTTCCTGCCGGCCAATGCTGCCGCCTGCAGGCGCGTGGTGGTCATCGCTTCGGCATCTTCGCGCAGGCCGGGACCGGCGGGAATATCGAGATTGACCTCCGGCCGCTCGGCCAGGCCCTTGGCCAGCGCCTTGAGCGACGCATCGGCCTCCGGCGGCAACTGCGCCGAGCCGGGGGCGAAAGCGACGAACTGCGCCTTGTCGCCGCCACCGAACAGCGAGCCGATGAGGGCGAAGGGCGCGGTGATCAGCTTGGTAAAGACATTGCCGACGATCTGCCAGACCACCGGCCAGATGCGGAACTTCGGATCATCGAGCGTGCCGCCGACCGGCAGGTCGAGGTTGATGACACCGTTGCGATCCTTCAGCAGCGAGGTGGCCAGCCGGATCGGCAGCGACACCTTGTCCTTGGACTCGGTCGCCTGCCCCCAGGTCAACTGGTCGAACACGACATTGTGCTCGGCCTGCAACCCGCGGTTGACGATGCGATAGTGGATGGTCGTCGACAGCTTGCCCTTGGCGATCGCATAGCCGGCGAAGCGGCCCGAATAGGGATTGAACACCGGCAGCTCGATGTTCTTGAAGCTGGCGGTCAGGTCGGTATCGGCATCATAGGCAAAGACATTGGCGCGCCCGGTGATGCTGACCGGGGCAAAACGGTCGACGACATAGCCCTTCAGATTGAAGCGCGCCTGGCTGCCGCGGTCGGTCGACAGGCCGGTGACACTGCCGCTGAAACCCTGGATGCTGGCGGCGAAGTTCGGCTCGATCGAGAAATCCTCGAAGCCGATGATGCTGTTGGTGATGCGGACCTCGCCGATGCGGATCGGGAACAATTGCCCGGCGGCGTCGAGGCTGTTGCTGACCGGGGCGACGACCTTGATCCGGGTGGTGGTTTCGGCCGGCGGCGCGTCCGGTGCGGCCAGGCTGGGCGTTTCGGCGCCGGCGACGGTGGCGAGGTTCAATTTCGATTCGCGCGTCAGGATGACATGCGAATTCGCACGATCGAAGCTGGCGCGGACGATGCTGAGCCGCTGCGGGCGGGCGGTGTAGCGGATGCCGCTGACATCGAGCCGCTTCCAGCCGACGAGCGCGCTGCCGTCGGCGCGCTGCACCAGATCGAGATCGGCAACGGCGAGGCTGCCGGCGAAATCCGGCGCCGGCCCGGCGCGGCCATTGGCGATGCGCAGCCGGCCCTTCACGTCGAGCGTGCCGGCCTTCAACTGCACCGCGGCGGGTGGCGCCAGCGCGGCCAGATCGGCGAGCGGTAGCCGGCTTATGTCGAGCGCCAGGTCGGCGGTCGCCGTTCCCGGATCGGCGCTGCCGCTGACCTTCAGCCGTGCCTTGCCGTTCAGGCGCGTCGCGGCCGCGATGGTCACCGGCTGGTCGAGCGTGCCGGCCACCGGCCCGACGCGAACGGCCAGATCGGCAAGATCGAAGGTCGCGCCCTGGGCCGGGCGCGGCCGTGCCACGGTCACGCGCACCGCGGCGTCCTGCAATGCGAAGCCGGCGAGCGCCGGCTGCCAGGCCGGACCAGCGCCCGGCGCCGCGGCCGGCAGCGCCATCGGGTAGAGGCCCGGAATGCTGATGCTGTTGTCGGCGCCGATGCGCGCGCCAAGTCGCAAACCGCTGGCGCTGATCGCGCCGATGGCGGCCGTGCGCGGCGTCGTGTCGATCCGGCTCGGCGCCACGGCCAGCGCCGCCAGCGCGACGGTTTCGGCGCCCTTGCCGCGCCCGGTGAGGCTGAGGCCCTGCAGGCCCGCCGCGCCGATCTCGGCAACGCCCGACGACAGCGTGTAGCGGCTGGCGGCGAGGGTCAGTCCGGCGAGCGCCGCGCGTTCGCCGCTGGCGCGCGCCACGGTCACGCCCGCGATGGCGACAGCGCCCAGCGCCAGCCGGTCCCCGGCCGTGGACAATTGCGTCGGGGCCAGTGCCAGCCGGCGGAGGCCGATACGGTCACCGCCGACGCTGGCGGCGACATCGGTCAGGGTCAGCGCTTCCAGATCCGCGGTGACCTGCGGGGCAGGCGCCGCCGCGCCCTTCATTGCCGCCGGCAGTGCCGCCTGATAGCGGCCGGCAAGATCGACGCGGCCGCCGGTCAGCGCCACCGGCAGCAGATCGCCGGCAAAGCGGCCGATCGTCGCCAGTTGCAGCGCGGTGATGCGGAAGCGGCCGGTGGAGGCCAGCGGCGCCATCGCCAGCGTGCCGTCCCAGGCAAAGCCTTCCCCGGCGTCGCTGGTCGCCGTCAGGCGGAAGCCGCCGCCTGCCGCTGCGCGCGTCGCAAAGTCGTGAAGCGTGAAATGGACCGGCGCCAGCGTCCTGACATGCGCCGCTGCCCGCCGCGCATCGGTGAAGCGCAGCGTGCCGGCGCTGCCCGCCAGGTCGCCGATCCACACTTCGGGCGTCGGCGTGCCGTCATCGACCGGCACCAGCTCGGCAAGGTTGCGCGAGCCATCGCGGCGCAGCACGGCATCGACCATCGGTGTGGTGACCGTCACGGCATCGCGCCGGGCATAGCCGTTCCACAGGGACGAGAGGCTGGCATCGACCGTCAGCGCCTTGATCGCCACCAGCGGCGCCTGCGGGGCCCTCGCATCGGCGATGGCGATATCGGCGATGCTGAGCGTCAGCGTCCAGGGATCGAAGGCGATGGCGCCGAGTGTCAGCTGCTTGCCGGGCAGATTGGTTTCCACCCAGGCCTGCCCCTTGGACCGCACCAGCCCCGGCAACAGCGTATAGCCGGCCAGCACCGCGCCGCCGAACAGCAGCACCAGCAGTGCCGGCACCCACAGCCATGATCGACGCCGCCCCCGCATGCTCCCCCCTTATGTGGTCAATCCTAACCGCGATTCATGTGCTTACAAGGTTGGCGGCCAGCGATGGTCCGATTCCGGTCATTCCGCGGCGAGGCGTGGCGGCATGACCGGAAAGCGCAGCAGATGCGCGCCTTCGCGCACATAGGCCAGCGCCGCGCCGCCGAGCACCGCCGCCAGCGCCGGATCATCGACCCACAGCCCGCCGGTGAAGGCGCCATATGCCGGCAGGATGATCTTGGTCGCGGTCACCGCAAAGCAGCGGCGGACGATGCGGCGGCCGCGCGCCTCGACCTGCACCTTGGGGTGAAAATGCCCGGACAGTTCGGGCTCCGTCGCGCCCGGCACCGCCTCGTGGCGCAATGTCAGCGGCCCCAGTTGCGCCTCCGCCATCACCCGGCCGCCCAGCGCCGCCGCCGCGGCATCATCGTGATTGCCGGTGATCCACAGCCAGTCGAGGCTGGCGGTGAGCGCCTGCAAGGCGGCGCGCGCCCCCTCCGGCAGCCGCGCCGGGCCGCCGGCATCGTGGAAGGAATCGCCGAGGCAGACAACCCGGCGCGCCCCGGTCACCTCCAGCGCGTCGATCAGCGCGGCGATCGTGTCGGCGCTGTCATAGGGCGGCAGCAGGCGGCCGCGCCGGGCAAAGGCGCTGGCCTTTTCGAAATGCAGGTCGGCGACGAACAAAGTCGCCTGCGCCGGCCAGTGCAGCGCGCCACAGGCCAGCGGCTCCAGCGCCTCGCCGGCGAACGAAAGGGAAACAGCCATGCCCGCGTCTTGCCCGAACTGCCGGGGTGACGGCAAGCACCGTTCAACGCCATGGTTCAGAACGCGGTTGTCGCCGCCACCGCCTGCTGGCCTTCGGCATGGTCATCGAGCAGACCGGCGATGACCGGCCGCAGCAGCAGCGCCGCCACGCCGCCGGCCGCCGCGATGCCGGCATGCAACCACCAGAAATTCGCCGGTCCCAGCGTTTCATAAAAGCGCCCCAGCCAGCCGACGGTCAGGAAGGGAATCCCGCTGACCATCATCAGATTGATGCTCATCAGCGTCGTCGTCACCGCCGCCGGCGAAAAGCGCGCGACAAAGGCATTGGTCGGCGGATCGAGCCAGCCGAACGAGACGTCGAACAATGTGAAAAACAGCGCGACCACCGCCAGCGGCACCAGCGGCCACAGCGTCGCGCCCATGGCCAGCACCGCATAGGCCAGCGTCGTCAGCAACGCGGCGATGCCGATCTTATGGAGCGTATCGGGCTCGCGTCGCCGCGCCGCCAGCCAGCGCCAGACCGGAAAGGTGATGAGGATGCCGACGATGGTCATCGCACCATCAAGACTGAGCAGCCAGGTCACCGGCATGGTCAGGCCGAACATGCGGCGATCCATGGCGCCTTCGGCCCAGACGATGACGAGATTATAGGCCTGGTTGCAGGCGGTGAGGATCAGCAGCGGCGGCACCAGCATCAGCAGCACCGCGGCAATCGCCCGCCATTCGTCGCGATGCAGCGGCGGCTTCGGCCCGGGCTGGCGCCGGGCGTGGATGCGATCGGGCGGCAGGTAGCGCCAGCCGGCAACATAGATGCCGACCCCGACGATCATGCCAAGACCGGCAGCGCCGAAGCCATAATGCCAGCCATAAACCTCCCCCAATGTCCCGCACACCAGCGGCGCCGCCAGTGCACCCGTATTGAGCGCCATCAGGAAGATGCTGAACGCCGGCGTCCGCCGCCGGTCGCCGGCGCCATAGAGATTGCCGACCTGGGCATACATATTGCCCTTCAGGCAGCCGGCGCCGAGGATCAGCAGCGCCAGCGCCGGCAGGAACGCCGCTTCGAATGCCATCAGCAGATGCCCCGCCGCCATCAGCAGCAGGCCGAGGATGGAGGTGGCACGCTGGCCGAGCACGCGATCGCCGAGCCAGGCGCCGAGCAGGGGCGTCAGGCTGACAAAGCCGGTGTAGAGGCCGAAGATCTGCGAGGCGAGCGCAAGATTGCTCAGCGGCCCGAACACGCCTTCGACCGCGCTGCGAAAGCCGGCAAAGCCCAGCACCTGCTCGACATGGCCGGGCAGCAGCAGCTGGTGCACCATGTACAGCGTCAGCAGCGCCTGCATGCCGTAAAAGGAAAACCGCTCCCACACCTGGGTGAAGGCCAGATAGGCCAACCCGCGCGGATGCCCGAAAAAGGCCGTGTCGTCCGATGCCGTCACGGCGTGCCCCCCTGATTGTCGGATAAAGTGGCACGCAGCGTGCCATGCGGCAAGGCGTTGTTGGCGGAGAAGAAAGCGGCCTCCGGCGGCTGGGGCCTTGGCCCCAGACCCCAATCGACTTTGCGTCGAAGAAACATATGGTTGCGACCGAGCCGAGCCAACAAATGGGGTCTGGGGCCTGAGGCCCCAGCCGCCGGAGGCCCCTCAAAACCTCAATATCGATAAAGCCTACCCCATCGCCTCCGCTGCCAGCGCGTCCGCCTCCAGCAGCAGCGCCGAATCCGCGGCGCCCGGCACCGATTCCTTGCCGATTTCGAGCAGCACTGGCACCGCCAGCGGCGAGACGCGGTCGAGCGGCATCAGCACCATGGCGCGCTGCGCCTGTTCGAGCAGGGCGGCGAGGCGGGCGATGTCGGTCAGCTTGGCACGGGCATCGGCCCAGGCGGCGGTGAGCAGCAGATGGTCGGGTTCGTGGCGGCGCAGCACGTCATAGATCAGGTCGCTCGACACGCTCAGCTGCTTGCCGGTCTTGTGCTGGCCGGGGATCTGGCGGTCGATGAGGCCGCCGATGATGGCGACCTCGCGGAAGGCGCGGCGGAGGAAGGGGGAGGCGGCCATCCAGTCGGCCAGTTCCGCCTCGAAGACATCGGGGCTGAACAGCGGTCGCGGGTCGGTGACCGGCTGCAGGCTCCACACCGCCACCATATAATCGCTGCCGACAAAGCCCAAGGGCTGCAACCCTGCCGCCTCCATGCGCTGGGTGAGCAGCATGCCCAGCGTCTGGTGGGCGTTGCGGCCGGCAAAGCCATAGGCGACCATGAACCAGCGATCATCGCGCGGGAAGGTTTCGATGAGCAGGTCGTCCCGCCCCGGCAGGCGCGACACGCGCTGCTGCACCTCCAGCCATTCGCGCACGTCATCGGGCATGTCGGTCCAGCGCGCCGGGGCGTTGAGCAGGCCCTTCACCCGCGCTGCCAGATGCGTCGACAGCGGCAGCCGGCCGCCCTGATAGCTGGGGATCTTCGGCACGCCGCGGCCCAGCTTCACATGGATGTCGGGGCCATCGAAGCCGGTGACTTCCAGCACCTGGCCGGCAAAGCCGAAACTGTCGCCCACCCGCAATTGCGCGCCGAAATATTCCTCGACCTGGCCCAGCCGTCGCCCGCGTCGGCCCCAGGTGACATTCATCGTCACCGCCTCGACGATGGTGCCGGCGTTGAGCCGGTGCTGGGCGGCAAGTTTCGGATGCGTCAGCCGCCAGCGGCCGTCCTTCTGCCGGGTCAGCCGGTGGTAGCGGTCATAGGCCTTCAGCGCATAGCCGCCGGTGGCGACGAAGTTCAGCACCGCATCGAACTGCGCCCGCGCCAGCCCGGCATAGGGCGCACTGCCGCGCACTTCGGCATAAAGCGCATCGGCGTCAAAGGCTTCGGCGGCGGCCAGGCCGAAGATATGCTGGGCCAGCACATCGAGCCCGCCGGGGCGGAAGTCATCGTCATCGAGCTCGCCGGCCAGCACCGCGTCGCGCGCCGCCAGCGCCTCCAGATATTCGAAGCGATTGCCCGGCACGATGATGGCGTGGCTGGCCTCGTCCATGCGGTGATTGGCGCGGCCGGTGCGCTGCATCAGGCGCGAGGCCCCCTTGGGCGCGCCCATCTGGATGACCAGATCGACATCGCCCCAGTCGATGCCGAGATCGAGGCTGGCGGTGGCGACGATGGCGCGCAGCCGGCCGCTGGCCATCGCCGCCTCGACCTTGTGCCGGGCCTCGGCGCTCAGGCTGCCATGGTGGATGCCGATCGGCAGCGCCTGGTCGTTTTCGGTCCACAGGTCGCGGAAGATGATCTCGGCGATGGCGCGGGTGTTGACGAAGACGATGGCCAGCCGCGCCTGCTCGATCTGGCGCATCACCGCCCGCGCTGCCCAGCGGCCATTGTGCCCGGCCCAGGGGATGCGATCCTCGGGGATCAGGATATCGACGCGCGGTGCGGCGCCCGGCTCGCTGGTCACCAGCGTCACCGCCGACGCATCGGCATCGGGCGCCAGCCAGCCCTGATAGGCCTCCGGATCGGCGATGGTGGCGGACAGGCCGACGCGGCGCAGGCCGGGCGACAGCGTCTGCAGGCGGCTGAGCGCCAGGTTGAGCTGGTCGCCACGCTTCGTCGTCGCAAAGGCATGGATTTCGTCGATGATGACGCATTTCACCCCGGCCAGCATCGTCGCCGCCTCGGGGTAGGACAGCAGCAGCGCCAGCGATTCGGGCGTCGTCAGCAGGATCTGCGGCGGGTCCTCGCGCTGGCGCTTCTTGCGATCGGAGGAGGTGTCGCCGGTGCGCGTCTCGACGCGGATGGCAAGGCCGATTTCGGTGACCGGCGTCAGCAAATTGCGCTGCACATCGGCGGCCAGTGCCTTCAGCGGGCTGACATAGATGGTGTGCAGGCCTTCGCCGGGCTGCTCGGCCAGTTCGGCCAGCGTCGCCAGAAACCCGGCCAGCGTCTTGCCCGCCCCGGTCGGCGCCACCAGCAGGGCGTGGCGGTCGGCGCGCGCCGCCGCCACCATCGCCAGCTGGTGCGCACGCGGCGCCCAGCCGCGCGCGGCGAACCAGTCGGCAATCGGGGTGGGAAGGGTCACCGGGTTGCTATAGGGCCGATCGGATCGCGATAGAAGCAAGCCGCGCCGGTCGCTGTCGTCCTCACCGCCCCAACCTCCGGTCAGGCGATCTTCCCATTCGCGTCGGCCAGCTTCAGCCCCAGCGCCGCAAAGCCGTCGAGCACGCCGAGCAGCACCATCTGCTTGGTATCGAGCAGGGTGATCAGTGCCGCATCGGCAACGGTGAATTCGGTTTCGACATCGATGGCGGTGGCGGTGACGGCGGTGACATGGGCGCGCCGGAAGCTGACGTGCGGCAGCGGTTTCAGCACGGTCGCCACCATGGCGGGCACCTGTTGCAGGGCCGCGGTCGGCGAAGCGAGCGACAGATGGAAGGTCATCACCGTCGTGCGCGCCTCGATCCGGCGCAGGTTGCGGATCTGCAGGTCGAGCAGCTTGGTGTTGGAAACGATCACCTGTTCGCCGGTGGTGGCGCGGATGCGGGTGGTCTTCAGGCCGATGGCTTCGACGCTGCCGGTGATATCGCCGAAGCGGATGGTGTCGCCGACGCGGAACGGCCGGTCGAACAGGATCGACAGCGCGGCGAACAGGTCGGAAAAGATGCCCTGGGCGGCCAGGCCGATGGCGATGCCACCGACGCCAAGGCCGGCGACCAGCGCGGTGACATTGACGCCCAGATTGTCGAGCACGAGGATGACGGCGAGCACCCAGACCACGACATTCACCAGCACGGTGATGATGTTCATCGCGTCCTTCAGCGCCTCATGATCCTCGGTTTCGCCGGCGCGGCGTTCGACAAGCGCCAGGATGATCTCGCGCAGCCAGAGCGCGCCCTGGATGGCGAAGGCGACGGTGAAGACAAAACCGATGGCGCGGGTCAGCGGCCCCGGCGCGTCGATGCTGTTGCTGACCAGCCAGGCGGCGAGCGCCGCGATGAACAGGCTGCGGGTGCGGCGGATGATGCGGCGGGCAAAGCCGCGCCAGCTGGTGATCGGATAGCCCTCGCCGAGCAGGCGGACGGCGCCCCAGCGCAGGCCCCAGAACAGCGCATAGAGCGCCACGGCGATCCCGACGGCGAGCAGCGCCTGATCGAGATCGGTGCGCAGCCAGTGGAAGGTGTCGAGCGTCACCGCCTCGACATGATCGGGCAGGCCACGCAGGCCGATGGGGGCCGGGGCGGCGGCCATCAGGCGGCGAAGGCCGGTGCCAGCCAGGCCGGCCGTGCGACGGTGACGGCGGCGGTGCCAAGGAATAGCGGGCCCTCGGCCGCCTCCAGCCGCAGATGCGCAAAGCCCCGGCCGTCGCGGTGGCTGCGCAGCGTGCCGACCTGGCGGGCGGCGCCGTCGCGAAGGATGCCGTCGCCGGGTTCGCCGGCAAAGGCGATGGGCACCAGCCGGCGCCGCACCTTGTCGCGGTGGTGCATGCGCGCGGTGTTTTCCTGGCCGACATAGCAGCCCTTGGTGAAGCTGACGCCGTTCAGCAGGTCGGCGCCGGTTTCCAGCCAGAGCAGTTCATCCGTGCCGATATCGGCCGAATCGGGGACGCCGATGGCGAGGCGATGGCGATCATAGGCGATGGCATCGGCGGGGCCGCCGGCTTCGCCCAGCCAGCGCCCGCCAAGGCCTGCGAATCGCGGATCGGGCGTCTGGCCGCGCTCGCCGCCATTCCAGCCGGCGAAGACGACGAGCGGGCTGGGCGTGATCGCCACGGCCTTGCGCATGCGATAGAGCGTCAGCCGCCTCGCGAGGGCCTCGGCACGATCGGCGGCGACATCGATCAGCACGCCGTCACAGCCCTGGAACAGCAGCATGTCGAACAGCGCCTTGCCCTGCGGGCTGAGCAGCCCGGCATGGAGCGGCCGGTCGGGCGCGAGCAGCGCCATATCCTGGGTGAGCAGACCTTGCAGGAACGGCACCGCATCGGCGCCGGCGACGCGCAGCACGGCGCGATTGTCGAGATGGACGATGGTCATGGGCCCGAGATAGGGTGTTGCACGGCCAATGCCAATCGATGGGACGGCGAAGGGTTCCGCGCGGCTGTCGGGCTTGACTTTTCGGGGGCGCCCCGCCATTGGACGCGGCTTCCCGTGCCTGGCCCCGCCGTGCGCGTAACACAAGCCTTCTTCAGGACCCGACATGGCCAAGCCGACAACCATCAAGATCAAGCTCGTGTCGACCGCCGACACCGGCTATTATTATGTCACCAAGAAGAACCCGCGCACCCAGACGGAAAAGCTGAATTTCCGCAAATATGACCCGGTGGTGCGCAAGCACGTCGAGTTCAAGGAAGCGAAGATCAAGTAAGGCGCAGCGCGGCCGAGCGCAGCGCAAGCTGCGCGCGGACTCGCGCCAGCCCGGCCAGCGGGGCGCTCGCCCCTTCGGCGACCGAACCCGTCTGACGTCAGCCGCGGCTTTGCCGCGGCTCTCTTTTTGTCTTTTTCGGCAGACCGCTGCGGCCTCGCCTCAAGCCGCCACCGCGACCTGATTCCGCCCCGACCGCTTCGCCGCATAAAGTGCCATGTCGGCGCGCGTCAGCAACGCCTCCGCAGCATCGCCGTCCGGCAGCAGCATGGCGAGGCCGACGCTCACCGTCACGCCGGCGCGGCTGCCATCGGGCCGCGCCACCCGCATGTCGGCCACCAGATCGACGAGGCGTGCCGACAGGGTGCGCGCGGTTTCGGCGTCGCATTCCGGCATGATGATGACGATTTCGTCGCCGCCATAGCGCGCCACCGTATCGCCGATGCGGACATGGGCCTGCAGTGTTTCGGCAAGGCTGCGCAGCAGGATGTCGCCGGCGCCATGACCCCAGCGGTCATTATAGGGCTTCAGCCCGTCGACATCGAGCATCATCAGCGCCAGTGGCTGCCGCGTGATGCGGGCGCTGTCGATGGTGGCCGGCAGGATCGTATCGAGATGCTGGCGATTGTAGAGGCCGGTGACCGGATCGGTAACGGCAATCTTCCAGGCCTTGCGCGTGTCGGCGGCCCGGGCAAAGGCGACCTGGCGGCGCCGCACCAGCGCAGCCAGCCGGGCGCGCACTTCATGCGGATCGAGCGGCAGGCCGGCGACATCGGCCACCCGCATGTCAAAGGCGGTGACCAGCGCGGCCGGATCGTCACGCGGCACCAGGCCGAACACCGCCAAGGGTCGATTGACACCAACCGCGTGCAGTTCGAGCAGCATGCGCAGCCCTTCACGCCACTGCGGACTATCGACCGCAACAATCAGCACGGTCAGCTCGCCATTCGAAACCAGCGTTGTCGCCTGGGTGATGCTGAGGATCTCATAGCTGCAATCGGGCGGGATGAGCGGACGCACCGATTCACCCAGGGGGGAATCGGGCAGACATCCGACAAATCCGATACGCACGGTCATGAAATCGTTACGAACCCATATCCATGAAAGTCGTGGCGGTTCCCCAACCGACACCCTTTCGCAACCCCCCAAGGTCTGACGCCCATTGATGCTGCCCGACACCCTCAAGCTTGGCAAGTCGGCCCCATCCATCCTAGGGAAGAACGCGGCCGCCGTGGCACAGGATATAATCGTGAGTGGCAACAAAATGGTTAACGCGCCGCCGCCCGCGGTGCTGGCGCTGCAGGCGCTGGCGCATGTCGCCGGCGATGCCGATCTGGGGCCGCGATTCCTGGCCCTGTCCGGCCTCGATGCCGATGGTTTGCGCGCCGCCGCCGGTGATCCGGCCCTGCTGGCGGCGCTGATCGAATTCCTCGCCGGGCGCGAGACGGACCTGATCGCCTGTGCCGAAGCCATCGGCGTTCCGCCGGCGGTGCTGGCCGCCGCGGGCACGGCGCTGGCGCGGGGGCCGGCATGACACGACCGCTGATCATTTCCGATTGCGATGGCGTGCTGCTGGAGTTCATCGCGCCGTTCATCGCCTATCTCGACAGCCAGCACGGCCTGACGCTGACGCTCGACAGCTTCGCGCTGACCGGCAATGTCCGCCGCGCCGATGGCACCGCCATCGATGCCATGGAATTCCCGCCGCTGCTCGACGGCTTCTTCACCACGCACATGACAACCCAGCAGCCGGTGCCCGGCGCCGTCGCCGCGCTGGCGACGCTGGCGCGCGATTGCGACATCGTCGTCCTCACCAACATCGCCGATCATCACGCCGTGACGCGCACCAGCGAGCTCGCCCGGCTCGGCATGCCGTTCCGCGTCATCGGCAACAATGGCCCCAAGGGCGCGCCGATTCGCGCCCTGCTCGACGAATTCCAGCCCAGCACCGCGGTGTTCATCGACGATCTGCCGCCACACCACAGCTCGGCGAAGAAGCATGTGCCGCAAGTCCACCGCCTGCACATGGTGGCGGAACCGCCGCTCAGGCACCTGATTCCCGCCGCGCCCGACGCCGATGCCCGCATCGACGATTGGGACGATGCCCTCACCCATATCCAGACCATTTTGGGAGCCGCCAAATGACCGACACCCCCGCCGCCCGCCTCGCCGCGCTGGGCATCACCCTGCCGAACGCCGCGCCGCCGGCCGCCAATTATGTGCCGGCGGTGGCCATCGACGGCCTGCTCCACATTTCGGGGCAAATCCCCTTTGCCGAGGATGGCAGCCTGGTGAAGGGCCGGCTCGGCGAGACGATGGATGCCGCCGCCGGGGCCGACGCCGCCCGGCGCTGCGCCATCGGGCTGATCGCCCAGATGCAGGCGGCGCTCGGCGATCTGGGCCGGGTGCGGCGGGTGGTCAAGCTCGGCGTGTTCGTCGCCTCCACGGCGGATTTCACCGACCAGCCCGAGGTCGGCAATGGCGCGTCCAACCTGATGGTCGAGGTGTTCGGCGATGCCGGCCGCCATGCCCGTTCCGCCGTCGGCGTCTATGCCCTGCCGCGCGGTGTCGCAGTGGAAGTCGATGCGATCGTCGCCATAACGGATTGATGAGTGAGATTCGCGCCCGCATCCTGAAAAGCGCCGCCGATATGCCGGCGGCGCACTGGGATGCCTGTGCCGGGCGCGACAATCCCTTTGTCGCCCATGCCTTTTTCACGGCGCTGGAGGATTCGGGCAGCGCCACGGCGCGCACCGGCTGGCGGCCGGCGCATATCGTTGTCGACGATGCTGACGGCGTGCCGGCGGCGATCCTGCCGGCCTATCTGAAATCCCACAGCCAGGGCGAATATGTCTTCGACCATGGCTGGGCCGATGCCTGGGAACGCGCCGGCGGCAGCTATTACCCCAAGCTGCAATGTTCGGTGCCGTTCACGCCGGCCACCGGCCCGCGCCTGTTGCTGCGCGATGCGGCGCTGGCCCCGCAGCTGCTGCGCGCCGCCGAAACGCTGGCCGAACAGAACAGCCTGTCCTCGGTGCACGCGACGTTCCTGACGCCGGACCAGCAGGCGCTGTTCGCCGCGCAGGGCTGGTTGCTGCGGGTGGGCGAGCAGTTCCACTGGTCCAACGCCGGCTATGGCGACTTCGGCGACTTCCTCGGTGCGCTGTCGTCGCGCAAGCGCAAGGCGATCCGCAAGGAACGCGAGGGTGCGCTGGCCAGCGGCGTCGCGATCGTCCACCTGACCGGCGCCGCCATCACCGAAGCGCATTGGGACGCCTTCTGGATGTTCTATCAGGACACCGGCATGCGCAAATGGGGGCGGCCCTACCTCACCCGCAGCTTCTTCAGCCTGCTCGGCGCGCGCATGGGCGACCGGGTGCTGCTGATGCTGGCGCTGAAGGATGGCCGGCCGGTGGCGGGCGCGCTCAACCTCATCGGCGCGACCTGCCTCTATGGCCGCTATTGGGGCAGTATCGAGGACATCCCCTTCCTGCATTTCGAGCTTTGCTATTATCAGGCCATCGAATGGGCGATCGCGCACGGGCTGGAGCGTGTCGAGGCCGGGGCGCAGGGCCAGCACAAGCTGGCGCGCGGCTATCGCCCGGTGGCGACGGTGTCGGCGCATTACATCCCCAACGCCGGCTTTCGCGCCGCCGTCGCCGATTTCGTGGCGCGCGAGGGCGAAATGGTCGCCGCCGACATCGAGGCGCTGGATATGGCCACGCCGTTCAGGCGCGGCTAAGCTGGCGGTCTGCAAGGAAACCCGATGCGCCATCTGCTTCTCGCCGCCGCCCTGATCGCCCAGCCCGTGCTGGCGGAGGAGGTGTATCGCCTGTCACCGGCCGAAGTGCAGAAGACCCTCGACGCCGCCTCGCGCCGCCCCGATGCCGACAATCCGGCGCTGCTGCCGGCGCCGCAAAACGATGGCAAGCCGCATGGCGAAGTCGGCTTCATGGTCGGCACCGGCGGCGCCCGCGGCCTGTACGGCACCGTCGCCTTCCCGCTCGGCCAGAATGGCACCGCGATCATCAGCGTCAACACCGTGCGCCTGCCCGGCGCCTATGGTTACGGCTATGGCTATGGCGGCCCGCTGTTCGATCGCGGCTTCGACGGGCCGCTCGGCCATGTCGGCGGGCTGCGTCGCCCCGGCTGGTGACACGCCGCTGTGGCGAGCGCCCCGTGGCCTCGCCTTCGGTGGTTCTGGCGCCTGATACCGCCCCTATCGGCGCGGATCGCCGACAGGGCCGCGCTGGCTACGCCGTCCGGAACGCGTTGCTGATCGGATAGCGCCGGTCGCGGCCGAAGTTGCGGCCGCCGATCTTGACGCCGGGGGGCGCCTGGCGGCGCTTGTATTCGGCGATGTAGAGCAGGCGTTCGATGCGGGTGACGGTGGCGGCGTCGATGCCGGCGGCGACCAGTTCGGCGGCGCTCTGTTCCTGTTCGACAAGGCCCATCAGGATGCGATCGAGCAGGTCATAGGGCGGCAGGCTGTCCTGGTCGGTCTGGTTGTCGCGCAGTTCGGCGGTCGGCGGCTTGTCGATCACCCGCTGCGGCATCACCGGGCCGGCGGGGCCCAGGCCGAGCCGCGGGCGCTGGCGGTTGCGCCATTCCGACAGTTTGAACACCGTCGTCTTGTAGACATCCTTCAGCACCGAATAGCCGCCGGCCATGTCGCCATAGATGGTGGCATAGCCGACGCTCATCTCGCTCTTGTTGCCGGTGGTCAGCAGCATCGGCCCGAACTTGTTGCTGATCGCCATCAGGCTGAGGCCGCGGATGCGCGACTGGATATTCTCCTCGGTGGTGTCGGCGGCGCGACCGGCGAACATCGGCGCCAGCATGCTGCGGAACGCCTCCATCGCCGGGCCGATGCCAACGGTATCGAGCCGGCAGCCGAGCATCCGGGCGCAGGCGGCGGCATCCTCCAGGCTGTCGGCGCTGGTGTAGGGCGATGGCATCATCACGCACCACACCCGGTCGGCGCCGAGCGCATCGACGGCGACGGCCGCCGACAGTGCCGAATCGATGCCGCCCGACAGCCCCAGCACGACGCCGGGAAAGCCGTTGCGGTTCACATAGTCGCGCAGCGCCACCAGCATGGCGTGATAGACATCGGCCGGGTCCTCGTCGCGCGGCGCGATGGTGCCGGGCGCGCAGGTCCAATGGTGGCCGCTGCGGGTCCAGTGGGTGGACACGAAGGCCTCTTCCCAATCGGGCAGCTGCACGGCGAGTTTTCGATCGGCATTGATGACGAAGCTGGCGCCATCGAAGACCAGCTCGTCCTGGCCGCCGACGCGGTTGAGATAGACGAGCGGCAGGCCGGTCTCGCTGACGCGGGACACGGCGAGGCTCAGCCGCCGGTCGTCCTTGCCGACCTCATAGGGCGAACCATTGGGCACGATGAGCAGGTCGGCACCGGTTTCGGCGAGGCATTCGGTGACCTCCGGCGTCCAGATGTCCTCGCAGATGGGGACGCCGAGCCGGGCGCCGCGAAACGCCAGCGGCCCCGGTAACGGCCCGGCGTCGAACACGCGCTTTTCATCGAAGGTGCCGTAATTGGGCAGGTCATGCTTGCGGGTGACGCCGATGATGTGGCCGCCATCGAGCAGGAAGGCGGCGTTGTAGAGCTTGCCATCCTCGGCCAGCGGCGCGCCGACCAGCAGCGCCGGGCCGCCATCCGCGGTGGCTGCCGCCAGCCGCGCAACCCGCGCTGCGGCCGCCGCGACCAGCGCCGGCTTCAGCACCAGATCTTCAGGGGGATAGCCGATCACCGACAGTTCCGGCGTGACCAGCAGGTCCGCGCCAGCGGCAGCGCTGCGCGCCGCCAGGATCGCATCGACATTGGCATCCAGCCCGCCGACGACGGCGTTCAACTGGGCAAGGGCGATGGTCAGGCTGTGGCTCATGCCTTGCGGTTTAGCCGCGATTGCATCCCGACCGAAGTCCTTTTGTCGGCCGTTCTTGATCTCTGGCAGCGGGCCATTAGGCTGAAGCGCGCACCCGGCTGCGCCGTATCGAGGATTGGCGAACACCCCCCACCATGGCAACCGGATCGATCTGTGAACCCCTGATCGTCGATCCGCAGCGGCTGGTGCGCGTCGAACGGATCGTCCAGCCGGCGGGCGCGCCGGTTCCCGATCGCTTCGCGCATTTCCACGACGCCCTTGAACTGGTCTGGTTCGACAGTGTCGCGGGCGAGCTGGTCAGCGAAGACGGCCGCCATGCGCTGGGCGCCGGCACCGCCGTGCTGCTGCCGCCCATGCGTCACCATGATTTCATCCTCGCCGACACACCGCGATCCTGGATCCTGGTGCATGTCGATCCGGCGCTGGTCGGGGGCCCGGGATCGGACCCGAACGGACCGGCGCGCGATCGCTGCCGTGTCGCGCGCTTCGATGGCGAAACGCGGCGCCGGCTGGCCGACCTGTTCGCCTGGCTGCTGGCGCTCGACAGGGCCGGCGATGATGACCGGTCCCTGACCCTGCCGCTGCTGCAACTGGTCCTCCAGATGATCCGGCGGGCGACGCCGGTGCCGCCCAGCGCCGCGGGTGACGGGGCCGGCGGCATCGCGCGCCTGCGGCCGGCGCTCGACCGGCTGGCGCGTGATCCGGCGGCGCCGCTCAGCCTCGCGGCCGCCGCATCGGCCTGCCAATTGTCGCCGCCCTATTTCTCGCGCCGGTTCAAGGCGGTGCTCGGCATGACCTTCAGCGATTATGTCCGCATGTACCGGCTGCGGCTGGCGGCGCACCGCCTGCTGGCCAGCGACGCGCGCATCGCCAGCATTGCCTATGATCTGGGCTTTGCCAGCGCCGCGCATTTCGGTGCCCGGTTTCACGAACGCTATGGTCTGTCGCCCCGCAACTATCGCCTCGCCGGCCAGGCCAGAGCGCAAGGTGACGATAGTTTTTGACCTGATTCGCAGCAATTGCGGCTGATGACGACAAGGGCGCGGTCGTGCGACTGTCGGGTGATGCACGACGACATGATCCCGGATCCCTTTGCCGACGCCCGGCGCCGCGATGGCGTGCTGGTCACGCACTTCGGCAACGAGGCGATTCCGATGATCCTTAGCCATCGTGCGGTGCGGGCCGCTGCCGGCAATTGGCAGGTTTTCAGTTCCGACGCGCCCTTCCGCGTGCCGATCCCCAGCGAGGAACAGGTGCGCAGCATCCGCCAGCTGCCGATCGAGGCGGACCCGCCGCTGCACAGCCGCTTTCGGGCCCTGCTGAACCCCATCTTCCGGCGCCCGCTGCAGGCCGATTATGCCGCCCGGATCGACGCGCTGGTGGCCGGCATGATCGAGGCGGCGGCGGCACGCCCCAGCGTCGAGATTGTCCGCGACTTCGCCCTGCCGCTGCAATCACGGGCGCTGACCCTGCTGCTCGGCATGCCGGAAGCGGCCGCCGAGGAATGGATCGGCTGGGGCACCCATGTCTTTCACGATGGTGCCGACGGCACCGCGAAGGGCGCCGTGCTCGACACCTATATCCGCCACAGGGTCGCCGCCGCACACCGCTATGCCGGCGAAGACTTCTTCGGCGCCATGACCCGAATGCAGGTCGACGGCCGCGCGCTGACCGATGACGAGATGGTCGGGATCGCCAATCTGGTCTTCGCTGGCGGCCGTGACACCGTCATCAACGCCATCAGCCGCATCATCGGCCATTTCGCCGCCGACCGCGCGGCGCTGGTGGCGCTGGGCAGCGACAGCAAGCGCATCGCCTTTGCCGTCGAGGAGTTCATCCGGGTGATCAGCCCGTTGACGCACATCGGCCGCGTCTGCCCGGCCGAAACCACCGTCGGCCCGGTCACCGTCGCCGCCGATGCGCGCGTGTCGCTGTGCTGGGCGGCGGCCAATCATGACGAGCAGGTGTTCGACGATCCGGCCACGCTTCGCCTCGACCGCTCGCCCAACCCGCATGTCGGCTTTGGCAGCGGTATCCACAATTGCCTCGGCTCGGCGCAGGCGCGCGTCATCCTGCGCAGCCTCATCCGCCAATTGGGCGCGCGCACCCGCGCGATGACGCTGCTGGCGGCCGAGAAGCAGTTTGAAACCACCCCGCAATATCGCCGCTGGGTCGGCTATGAATCCTTGCACATCCGAATCGAGGGAGCATCGGCATGAAGGCCCTGCTGCAGGCGCTGGCACTGGCTGCGGCGCTCGCCGCATCGCCGCTGCCGGCCAGACCGGCGCCAGCCACCACGGCCGCTGCCGAGCGGCCCGCGCTCTTCTACCACATCTTCCTGCGCAGCTTTCGCGACAGCAATGGCGACCGCAACGGCGATTTGCGCGGCCTCATCGCCAGCCTCGATTATCTGCAGGGGCTGGGTGTCACCACCATCCTGCTGACGCCGCTCTATCCTTCCGCCTTCTACCACAATTATTTCGCCGATGATTTCGACGGGATCGATCCCGAATATGGCGACATGGCGGATTTCAGGGCGCTGGTCGCCGATCTGCACCGGCGCGGCATGCGGATCATCCTCGATCAGGAAATCCAATATGTGACCGGCCAGCACGACTGGTATCGGTCATCGCACGACCAGCCCAACAGCCCGGTCGCGAATTCCCTGCTCTACAAGGACAAGGGCAATCATGTGCCGGTGGCGACGCTGCTCGGCACCAATGATTTCACCATCTGGCCCAATAGCAAGCAGCAGATCTTCACCGTCAATCTCGCCGAGCCCAGGGTTCGTACCTATTTCACCGCCTATCTGAAACGCTGGATGGACCCCGATCAGGACGGTGACCCCGGCGACGGTGTCGATGGCTTTCGCATCGATCACATGATGGACGATCTCGACAATGCCGGCGTACTGACCGGGCTGCTCTCCGGCTTCTGGGCGCCGATGCTCGCCGATCTGCGCCGCCTCAATCCCAAGATCGAGGTCATTGCCGAACAGGCCGATTGGGGCGATGGCGCCGCCTTTTTCGAGCAAGGCAGGGTCAATACCGTCTTCGCCTTCCCGATCTGGAAGGCCGCCAATGCGCTGGACGCCAGCGCGCTGGCCGCGGCCATCCGCCGGTCCGGCACCCTCATCGGCCCCGGCCGCGACCAGCTCGTCTTTGTCGAGAACCATGATACCGAGCGGTTCGCGGAGGGCGCCCGCAACACCCCGGCAATCCGGGCGCTTGGTGCCGCCCTCACCCTGCTGACCGGCTGGACGCCCAGCCTCTATTATGGCCAGGAACTCGGCATGGGCGGCAAGCGCGCGACCGATCCGGGCGGCAGTGTCGACACGCCGGACATTCCGTTGCGCCAGGCGTTCCGCTGGGTCGCCGACCCGCTGGCCGCGCCCAATGCCGCCTGGTACCGGCAATTTCCCGAGGCCTATCGCACGCCCGACAGCCAGGCACCGGGCGATGGCGTCTCGGTCGCCGAACAGGATGGTGATCGGGCGGCGCTGCTCAACATCTATCGCACGCTGTCGGCGCTGCGGGCACGCGAGCCATCGCTGGCGCGGGGCGATACCAGCGTTGTCGCCCAGACCGGCGATCTGCTGCTGATCGAGCGCCGGGCCAGCAGCCACCGCACCCGCATCCTGTTCAACCTGGGGGCGGCGCCGGCGACGCTGCCCGTGCCGGACGCGGACCGGCTCGCCGACCGGCTCTATGGCGCGGCGTCACGCACCGGAACCGATCTCACCGCGCCACCCCATTCGGCGACGGTCTGGGCGATGCGGCCATGAACCGGCTGCGACGACTGGCGCGGGCGCTGCTGGCGCGAGCGCTGCTGGGGCTGGCCCTGCTGCCGGCCGCCGCCCATGCCGCGCGGCTCACCGACTTCGTCGATCCGTTCATCGGCACCGATGGCACCGGCCATACCGCGCCCGCGGCCAGCCGGCCCTTTGCCATGGTGGCGCCCGGCCCCGACAATGCCGACAGTGGCTGGGACTATACCAGCGGCTATCAGTATCGCGCGCCGCGCATCATCGGCTTTTCGCAGACCCGCGCCAGCGGCACCGGCATCCCGGAGCTGGGCGACATCCTGCTGATGCCCATGCAGGCCGCGCGCGAAAGCGACTTCGGCAGCCGCTATGACAAGGCCAGCGAGGTCGCCCGGCCCGGTTATTACAGCGTCCGGCTGACCGACAATGACGTGCGCGTCGAGCTGACCAGCACGGCGCGCGTCGCCCTGCATCGCTATCGTTTCAGCCGCCCCGGCCGGGTCTGGCTGGTCGCCGATTTCCAGCACGGCCTGCGCTTCCTCACCCGCGATCGCGTCACGGCGAGCAATATCACGCCGGGGCCGAACGGCATCGCGGGCAGCGTCAGTTCCGACAATTGGACGAAGCGCACCATCGCCTTTGCCATGCAGTTCGATCATCCGGTCGTCGCGTCGCGCACGCTGCCGGCGCCGCCGGGCGAAAAGGCGCCGCGCTATCTGCTCGGCTTCGATCTGGGCACGGGTGCCACGCTAAAGGTCAAGGTCGCGCTGGCGACCACCGATGTCGCCGGCGCGCGCGGCAACATGGCCGAGCTGCCCGGCTGGGATTTCGACGCCGTCGCCCGCGCCGCCGACGCCGAATGGGAAGGTCTGTTGCAGCGCGTCCGCATCACGGCCGACGCTCGCCAGCAGCGCATCTTCTACACGGCGCTCTATCACGCCTTTCTGCACCCCAGCGTCATTTCCGACCGCGATGGCCGCTATCGCGGCGGCGATGGCGCCATCGCCATGACCCGCGGCAAGGCCAGCTATTCGACGTTGTCGCTCTGGGACACCTTCCGCGCCGCCCAGCCGCTCTACACGCTGCTGGTGCCGGAGCGCGTCGACGATATCATGCTCAGCCTGCTCGATCATCACAAGGCGACGGGCATCCTGCCGCTGTGGCCGATCTGGGGCGGCGAGACCAACACCATGATCGGCAACCCGGCGCTGCCGGTGCTTGCCGACGCCTGGGCCAAGGGCTTTCGCGGTTTCGATGGCCGGGAAGCGCTGGCGGCGATGGTCGCCGCATCGACCCGGGATCACCCGCATTCGGACTGGTCGCTGTTCGACCGTTACGGCTATTACCCCTTCGATCTGGTCGCCAACGAGGCGGTCTCGCGCACGCTGGAAGCCGGCATCGGCGATGCCGCCACCGCCGAAATGGCGACGATGCTCGGCGATGCGGCGACGGCAGCGCGCTTCGCCGGCCGCGCCCGGGCCTGGCGCCAGCTGCTTGATCCCGAAACCGGGCTGGCGCGCGGGCGGGACAGCAAGGGCGGCTGGCGCACGCCGTTCGATCCCGGGCTGGTCACCTCGCCGCTCGGCCACCCCGGCGACTATACCGAGGCCAATGCCTGGCAATACAGCTGGACGCCGGCGCTGCACGACCCGCAGGGGCTGGTCGCGGCGATGGGCGGCAAGCCGGCCTTCACCGTCATGCTCGATCGCTTCTTCACAACCGCCGGCGCGATCGACAAATTCCAGGGGCAGGAAGCCCTGATCGGCCAATATTCGCACGGCAACGAGCCCGGCCACCACATCCCCTGGCTCTATGCCTTCAGCACGACGCCGGCACAGGGCCCGCGGCTGGTGCGCCGCATCGCCGAGACCTTCTACCGCGACACGCCCGACGGCATCATCGGCAATGAGGATGCCGGGCAGATGAGCGCCTGGCTGGTGTTCGCCACCCTGGGCTTCTACCCGGTCGAACCGGCTGCGGGCCGCTATGTCGCCGGCCTGCCGCTGGTCGCCGGCGCCACCCTGCACGTGCCGGGCCAGCCGATGCTGCGCATCACCAGCACCGGGGCCGGCGACGGGCTGGCGGCGCTGTCGCTGAACGGGCGCCGGCTCGATCCGCTGGCCATCCCGCATGCGGCGCTCCGGCAGGGCGGCGAACTGCGCTTCGCGCGCGGTGCCGTGCCGGGCGAATGAGCGCGGTGGCGGCGACCGGGCCGGGATGACGCCCAAGCAGAAGGATGCAGGGCCGCCGGCGGCTGGGGTCGCAGACCCCAGACCCCAATCGATTCTGCCGCAGGAAACCTCGCGTTGCCCATGGGCCGCGCCAACGGCTGGGGTCTGGGGCCAAGGCCCCAGCCGCCGGAGGCCCTTCCCATGGAAACAAAGTCCATGACGCCGGGATTTACTGCCCCGCTTTCGCCGCCGTCACTTGCGCTTCCACCGCCTTCAGCAGCGCCGGTGCGTCGAACACCACGCCGTCCTTGATCGTCCAGCGCACACCGCCGACCCGTTCGGTCTTTTGGGTGGCTTCGTTCAGCCGTTCGAAGCCGGTGCCGTAGAGCGTTTTGAAATTCTGCAGCGGGTTTTCCCGGGCGATGACCAGATCGGCGCGCATGCCGACGCGGACCAGGCCGAAATCCGGCACCTGGCCCTTGGGCTCCATCAGCGTCGTCGCGCCATTGGTGGTGGCGGCGGTGATCACCTCCAGCGGCGCAAAGCCGGCCTCCTGCAGCAATTCCAGTTCGAGGATATAGTTGAAGCCCCACAGCTGCCAGATGAAGCCGGGGTCGCTGCCGGTCGTCACCCGCCCGCCCATGTTCTTGTAATCGTTCACCAGCCGCATGTAGCGGCCATAGAAATTGCGCCAGCTGACCTCGCGCGCCGTCGTCCAGTCGAAGAAATAGCTGCCGTGATTCTCGCGGTTCGATTCATAAAAGGCGGTCAGCGACGGCAGCGTGTAGCGGGCGTGCCAATCGGCGTTCTTCGCCCGCATCAGGTCGCGGCTGGCGCTGTAGATGTTGAACGTGGGGTCAAAGGTGACGCCGGTCGCCTTTTGCGCCTGCAGATACGCCACCCATTCCGGGCCGCCGGGCTCGTGGATCTGGTTCCAGATGTCGGCGATACCGCCGAAGCGCATCTGTTCATCGTTGAAATTGTAATTGACCGGCGTGTCCTGCACCCGGCGATCCTTCAGCAGCGCTTCGAAATGGCCATAGAAATGCGTGACGGTGCCGAGGCCGGCCGCGGCGGCATCGCGGGCGTTGAATTCGGCGACATTGGGCTGGCTCAGATGCGCGACGGTGCCGAGCCCGAGCTTTTTCGCCTCGTCGAGCGCTGCCCGGTCGATGGCCGGGGTCTCGTCGCCGCGGTTGAAGATTTTGATGCCGTCGATGCCGGCCTTGGCCGCCCAGCGCACCCATTCGCGTGCCTTTTCCGGCGTCTGCACCCGGCCGCCGCTCCAGCCGGCCGACGCGCCGCTGCCCAGCGTCTGATAGACGAAGATGTGCGGCGCGGTGATGGTGCCGGCGGCACTGCGCCGCTTGTCGTCAAGGGCATGGGCGGCATCGTCGCCGAACAGCGGCACGCCGCGAATGGTGGTGACGCCATGCGCCAGCCACAGCCGATAGGGATAGCCGGGATCGGGCGCCTTGTCGGGGTCGCCGCTATGGCCGTGCATGTCGACAAAGCCGGGCATGACATACATGCCGGTCGCATCGATTTCGGTCACATCACCCTGGGGCGGGCGGCGCTCGCGCAGCGGCAGCCCCGGCGTGCCGGCGCTGCGGATCTCGGCGATGCGATTGCCCTTGATGACGATGTCGGCCGGGCCGAACGGTGGCCCGCCATTGCCGGTGATGATGGTGGCGCCGCGGATGACCAGCGTCGGATAGGGGCCGGCGCCTTCCCCAGCCGGCCGCGCCGGGGTGGGCAGCATGCCGGCGGCGAGCGCGGGCGCCGCAATCAGCGCCATTATGGCCGCAATGCCCAACTGCCGGATCCGTCGCATGTTTTCGCCCCCTTGCCCCTGCCGGGGCCAGCATAGCGGCTCTTGCCGGGCTTTCAAACGCCGGGCCTTGCCGCTAGCGTTGGCGGCATGACCTCCGTCACCCTGTCATGGCTGCTTATCGGCTATCTGTTCGGCAGCATCCCGTTCGGGCTGTTGCTGACCCGCGCCATCGGCATCGACATCCGCGCTGTCGGCTCCGGCAACATCGGCACCACCAATGTGCTGCGCACCGGCAACAAGGGGCTGGCGGCGGCGACGCTGCTGCTCGATGCCGGCAAGGGCGCCGCAGCCGTGCTGCTCGCCGGCCATTTCGACGGGGCGGAGGCGGGGATGCTGGCCGGTGTCGCCGCCTTCATCGGCCATTGCTATCCGGTCTGGCTGGGCTTTCGCGGCGGCAAGGGCGTGGCGACCCTGCTTGGCGTGGCGCTGGCGGCCGTGCCGCTGGCCGGGCTGATCGCGCTCATCGCCTGGCTCGGCGGCGCGCTCGCCACCCGCTATTCCTCGGTCGGCGGGCTGACAGCGGCGGTGGCGGCGCCGGTCGCCGCCTGGGCGCTCGGCGCGCCGCATTCGGCGCTTGCGCTCGCCGTGCTGGCGGCGATCCTGTTCTGGAAGCATCGGGACAATATCGCCCGGCTGCGCGCCGGCACCGAAAGCAAGATCGGCCAGAAGTGATCCCGGCCGATGCCGTCGCCCGGCTGCGGCTGATCCGCACCGAATCGATCGGGCCGGTCACCTATCGGCAATTGCTGGCGCGTTTCGGCAGCGCCGATGCGGCGCTGGCAGCGCTGCCCGACCTCGCCCGGCGCGGCAACCGCCAGCTCGCCATCGCCAGTGCGGCGGCGGCGGAGGATGAGCTGGCGACAATCGCCGCGCTCGGCGTCACGCCGCTGTTCATCGGCACGCCGCATTATCCGGCGCTGGTTGCCGCCACCGAAGCCGCGCCGCCGCTGCTCTGCGCGCACGGCGATATCGGCCTGCTCGAACGCCCGGCGCTGGCCATTGTCGGTGCCCGCAACGCCAGCGCCGCCGGCGTGCAGTTCGCCCGGCAGCTGGCCAGTGAACTGTCCGGTGATGATCTCGTCATCGTCTCCGGCCTTGCTCGCGGCATCGACACGGCGGCGCACCAGGGCGCGCTGGAGGGCGGCACCATCGCCGTCGTCGCCGGCGGCATCGATGTGGTGTTCCCGCCCGAAAATGCCGGGCTGATGGCCGAGATCGCCGCCCGCGGCCTGGTCATCGCCGAACAGCCGCCCGGCACCCAGCCGCAGGGCTGGCACTTTCCGCGCCGCAACCGCATCATCGCCGGGCTCGCCGCCGGCACCCTGGTGGTGGAAGGCGCGCCCAAATCGGGCAGCCTGATCACCGCGCGTCTCGCCGCCGATTATGGCCGCGAGGTGATGGCGGTGCCGGGCAACCCGCTCGATCCGCGCGCCCAGGGCTGCAATTTGCTGATCCGCGAGGGCGCCACGCTGGTGCAGGGTGCCGCCGATGTGCGCGAGGCGCTGTCGGCCTTTGGCGAGGGCCCGCAGCTGGGCATGCGCTTCCGCGCCGCCGATCCCGCACCGGTCTGGGATGAAGCGCCGCTGGAAGCCGATGCCGATGACCGTTCCGCCATCGCCGCGCTGCTGTCGCGCACCCCGGTCGCCATCGATGAACTGGTGCGCCAGTCGGCGCGCCCGGCGGCGGTGGTGGCGACCGTGCTGCTCGATCTCGAACTCGCCGGCACACTCGTCCGCCATGCCGGCGGCCGCGTCGCCGCCACCTGACCGCCGCTGCGGCAAAGCGGGCGGCAAGGGGGTTGGGGCTTGCGCCACCCCCATATAAGGGCGTAGGGGCCGCGCCGCCGCCTATCGGCCAGCCAGAGTCAGGACCCGCATGGACCTCGTGATCGTGGAATCGCCTGCCAAGGCCAAGACGATCAACAAATATCTGGGCTCGAACTATGAAGTTCTGGCCAGTTTCGGCCACATCCGCGACCTGCCGCCCAAGGATGGCAGCGTCGATCCCGACCATGATTTCGCCATGCTGTGGGAAGTGTCGGGCGACCGCACCAAGCAGCTCAAGGCCATCTCCGACGCCGCCAAGCGCGCCGACCATGTGATTCTGGCCACCGATCCCGATCGCGAGGGCGAGGCGATTTCCTGGCATCTGCTGGAATGGCTGAAGGCGAAGCGCGCACTGCCCAAGGGCGGGGCGCAGCGCGTCACCTTCAACGAGATCACCAAGACGGCGATTCTGGCCGCCATGCAGCGGCCGCGCGTTCTTGATGATGCGCTGATCGATGCCTATCGGGCGCGGCGGGCGCTCGACTATCTGGTGGGCTTCACCCTGTCGCCGGTGCTGTGGCGCAAGCTGCCGGGCGCCAAGAGCGCCGGGCGCGTGCAATCGGTGGCGCTGCGCCTGATCGTCGAGCGCGAGCGCGAGATCGAAGCCCATGTCGCCCGCGAATATTGGACCATCGAAGCGTTGATGCAGGCCGCCGGCACCAGCTTCCCGGCGCGGCTGAGCGTTTTCGAAGGCAAGAAGCTCGATCGTTTCGACCTGCCGAACGAAGCCCGCGCCATGGCCGCCAGGGCGGCGGTCGCCGCCGGCAGCTTCAAGGTCAGCGCCGTCGAAACCAAGCCGGCGACGCGCAACCCCTATGCCCCCTTCACCACCAGCACGTTGCAGCAGGAGGCAGCGCGCAAGCTCGGCTTCACCGCCAGCCACACGATGCGCGTGGCGCAGGGCCTCTATGAGGACGGCCGCATCACCTATATGCGCACCGATGGCGTGCAGATCGCCGGCGAGGCCATCGCCGCCGTGCGCGCCGTCATCGCCGAGGATTTCGGCAGCGGCGCCGATGTGCTGCCCGAAAAGCCGCGCCACTATGCCACCAAGGCCAAGAACGCCCAGGAAGCGCATGAGGCGATCCGCCCCACCGATCTGTTCGCCCGGCCGGCGCGCGCGCCGCAGGGCGATGCCGACCGGCTCTATGCGCTGATCTGGAAGCGCACCATCGCCAGCCAGATGGCCAGCGCGCGGCTGGAGCGCACCAGTATCGACCTGCTCGACGCCAGCGGCCAGACCGGGCTGCGCGCCACCGGCCAGGTCATCCTCAGCCCCGGTTTCCTCGCCGTCTATACCGAAACCAATGAGGATCTGCCGTCGGACAGCGACGATGACGAAGGCCGCCGCCTGCCGCGGCTGGCGCGCGGCGATGCCTGCGCCACCGAGGATGTGACGGCCAAGCAGCATTTCACCGAGCCGCCGCCGCGCTTTTCGGAAGCCAGCCTCGTCAAGCGGCTGGAAGAGCTCGGCATCGGCCGGCCCTCGACCTATGCCGCCATCCTGCAGACGCTGCGCGACCGCGCCTATGTCCGGGTGGAAAAGAACCGCTTCCACGCCGAGGAAAAGGGCCGGCTCGTCACCGCCTTCCTCGAACGCTATTTCGAAAAATATGTCGGCTATGATTTCACCGCCGATCTCGAAACCCGGCTCGACGATGTGTCGGCGGGCAGCCTCGATTATCTGACCGTGCTGCGCGAATTCTGGGGCGATTTCGAACCGCGCACCCAGGAAATCCTGGCGCTGAAGCCATCGGACGTGACCATCGCGCTCGATGAATATCTGGCGCCGATGCTGTTTCCGCCAAAGGCCGATGGCAGCGACTCGCGGCTGTGCCCGACCTGTGGCACCGGCCGGCTGAGCCTGAAGACCGGCAAGTTCGGCGCCTTTGTCGCCTGCTCCAACTATCCCGAATGCCGCTACACACGGCAGTTCGCCGGCGACAATGGCGGGCAGGAAAGCACGGGGCCGATCCTGCTCGGCAGCGATCCCGACAGCGGCGAGCCGGTGACGCTGCGCTCCGGCCGTTTCGGCGCCTATGTCCAGCGCGGCGACGGCGAAAAGCCGCCGCGTGCCTCCATCCCCAAGGATGCGCCGGTCAGCGGCCCCGATGATCTTGCGCGGGCGCTGCAGCTGCTGTCGCTGCCGCGCACCATCGGCGCGCACCCGGAAACCGGCGAGCCGATCACCGCCAGCATCGGCCGCTATGGCCCCTATCTGGCGCACAGCGGCAAATATGCCCGGCTGGGCAGCACCGCCGAAGTCTTTGAAACCGGCATGAACGCCGCCGTCGTCAAGCTGGCCGAGGCCGCCGCCGCCGGCCCGCGCGCCCGCACCGCCATGGCCCCCTTGCGCGAGATCGGGCCGCATCCCGCCACCCAGGCGGTGATGAAGCTGATGGCCGGCCGGTTCGGCCAGTACATCACCGATGGCAGCACCAATGCCACCGTGCCGAAGGGCGAGGATGGCATGACGATCACGCTGGAAGCCGCCGCCGCGCTGATCGACGCGCGCGCCGCCATGCCGCCCAAGCCGGGCAAGAAGCCGGCCAAGAAGGTGGCGGCGAAAAAGCCGGCCGCCAAGACGCCCGCGGCCAAGAAGCCCGCGGCCAAGAAACCCGCTGCGAAGAAGAAGGCCGCGCCCAAGCCCTGAGCGGCCATGGTGCCACACCCGCTGCCCTGCCGCACGGGATGGGCTAAAGGCAGGGCATGACCGCCGCGCCGCCCGTTCTCACCCTTGCTGGCCTGGCCAAGGCCGTGCCGGGCGGGCGGCGGCTGTTTTCGGGGCTCGATCTGGCGCTGGCGCCCGGCGAGATCATTGCCATCACCGGCGAATCGGGCATCGGCAAATCGACACTGCTCAACCTGATTGCCGGGCTGGACACGGCCGATGCCGGCCGCATCACCATCGCCGGCCAGGATCTGTCGGGGCTGGATGACGATGGCCGCACCCGGCTGCGGCTGCGCCATATCGGCTTTGTCTTTCAGGCCTTTCACATCCTGCCGCATCTGACGCTGGCCCAGAATGTCGCGCTGCCGCTGGTGCTCGACCATGGCGCCGCCGGCGAGGCGCTTGCGCGCGCCACCGATCTGCTCGCCCGCATCGGGCTGCCCGGCCGCGCCGCGGATTTCCCGGCGCAGCTGTCCGGCGGCGAGCTGCAGCGCATCGCCATCGCCCGCGCCCTCATCCACCGCCCGGCGCTGATCCTTGCCGATGAACCCACCGGCAACCTCGACCCCGACACCGCCGATCGTGTGCTGGCGCTGCTGCTCGGCGAGGCGCGCAGCAGCGGCGCCGCCGCGATCATCGTCACCCATAGCGAGCGTGCGGCGGCGGTGGCGGACCGGGTGCTGGTGCTGGGGGCGAACGGGTGGAAGTAAGGCATTTGCCTCCGGCGTCCCGGATCGGAGTCCGGGATGACGGGGCTGTTGGCCTCAGACCCCGATTGTTGGGGGCGGTCCTCCGTCACCTTGGGCAATCCATGATGGGGGTCTGGGGCCTCAGGCCCCGGCCGCCGGAGGCCCTTTCTTTCGCATGACCATCGCGCTCATCCCGGCGCGCTGGCTCGTCATCGGCGAATGGCGGGCGCATCCCGGCCGGCTGGCGGTGGCGGTGCTGGCGATCGCGATCGGCGTGGCGTTGGGCTTTGCCGTGCATCTGGTCAACCGCACCGCGCTGGCCAGTTTCGATGCGGCGGTGCGCAGCGTCAATGGCGCTGCCGATGTGCAGGTGCATGGCACGACGCCGGCGGGTTTTGCCGAGAGCCTCTATCCCCGCATCGCTCGCGTCGAGGGGGTGGCGGCGGTCAGTCCGGTGGTGGAGCTGGCGGCGGTCAGCGGCACGCTGGCGCCGCCGGGCACCCGCAGCGCGCCGGGCGGCGCGCGGCTGACCTTGCTCGGGCTCGATGTGCTGCGCGCCATCGCAGTGACGCCGTCGCTGGTCGGCCTGCCGGCGCGCGGCGGGCCCGGCGCCACCAGCCTCGGCGGCGATACGGTGTTCCTGTCGCGGACGGCGCTGGCGCAATTGGGCAAGCGCAGCGGCGAGGATGTGACGATCAGCGCCGGGGGCCGGGTGCGCACGCTGCGCATCGCCGGCGTGCTGGCGGGCGCCGGTGACGATCAGGCGCTGGCGGTGCTGGACATCGCCGATGCGCAATGGCGCTTCGGGCAATTGGGGCGCTTGCAGCGGCTGGATATCCGGCTGGCGGCGGGGGCCGACCGCGACGCCGTGCTGGCGCGGCTGGCGGCGCTGCTGCCCGCCGATGCCGAGCTCGGCTCGCCACAGACCGCCGCGGCGCGCAGCGACAGCCTGTCGCGCGCCTATCGCGTCAATCTCGAGATGCTGGCGATGGTGGCGCTGCTCACCGGCGGCTTCCTCGTCTATTCGGCGCAGGCGCTGGCGGTGGCGCGGCGGCGGCCGCAATTCGCGCTGCTGCGCGTGCTCGGCCTGCCGGCGCGGGCGCTGGCATTGCAGGTGGTGGCGGAAGGCGCGGTGCTCGGCGTCATCGGCGCCGCGCTGGGCCTGGCGCTGGGCCATGGCCTTGCCGATCTGGTGGTGACGCGGCTGGGCGGCGATCTCGGCGGTGGTTATGTCCGCGATGGCGGCGTGGTGCTGCATTTCGATGCGCTGGCGGCG
>NKIQ01000028.1 GCA_002256005.1 Alphaproteobacteria bacterium PA4
TTACGCACCCGTGCGCCACTAGACCCGAAGGTCTCGTTCGACTTGCATGTGTTAGGCATGCCGCCAGCGTTCGTTCTGAGCCAGGATCAAACTCTCAAGTTCATGATCGAACAATGGTCACAGCCGGTTTCTACACCGACCACAACCAAGGCTCGTTTTAGGAGCTTATCTGTCTGCACAACGTTTCAACTTGGCATTTTGGCCCCAGATTGCTCTGGAGCGATGTGCTTTGTGGTAACGTTTAGAGGACATATAAGCAGCGTGTTTAACCACGGCACCCGGACCCTAAATTGCCCGGACCGTGGACCGCCGCCCACATGTCCCTTCATTCAACCTACAATGAGAAAGAGCGACACTGCTCATTCCCCTGTTTTACCAGGTTCCTGACCAGTGCGTTTTTTTCGAGGTCGGCGGCGAGTCTCTCAGAGACTTCGTCGTCGGCGACGGGGGCGGCTTATGGGCCGTTCGAAAAACCCCGTCAACAACTTTTTTTCAATTTTTTTCGGCAGAACCGAAGGCCATCGAAAATTCCCGGCACCGCAACGTCTGACTAACCCCTTGAAGTAAGGGGCAAAATCTTCCGCCGCTGTTGGTCTGGCTGGCGAAGCACCGAAGTGCCCGTCGGCCGGGAGTGGTCATCTATGCGGCGCGCCTTTCGGGCGCAACCCCTTTTTTCACAAAAGTGCATTTTTATGCGCCGCCCCTAGGGAAACACCTCCAATTCACTGGGGATTACAGCGCCCCAAGCGGCAGCCCTGCCCGCACAATCACGACAGATTCAGGCGAATCCGCCAGAATCAGCCGTGGAATCGGCCGATTCAGCTGGCGATATAGGCCTTCATCGCCTGGGCTTCCGATTCGGCGGCCTCGATCCGGGCCTTCACAAGGTCGCCGATCGAAACGAGCCCCAGGATACGGCCATTGTCGACAACGGGCAGATGGCGGAAGCGCCGATCGGTCATTGTCTCCATCGCTTCGGCGACCGACGCCGTCGACGGTGCGGTGACCACCGGCGTTGACATGATGTCGGCGGCACTTGCCTCCAATATCGCGCCGCCATGGGTATGCAGGCCGGCACAGATATCCCGTTCACTGACCAGGCCGACGATCTCGCCGGCTTCGATGACCAGCACGGCGCCGATCCGATTCTGATAGAGCAGCGCCGCGATGGCGCTGATGCGCGTCGCGCGCGCGACCGAGATTATCGGCTTCTTGCCGGTAAGAATGGCTCCGATCATTGCGATCTCCCCAATCAGACACGATATGGAGCGTCTGCCGCGCCCTTGATCGTCATCATTGCGCGATTCGCAGCTGAAGGCAAAGCATGAGCAGCGATTCCCCCCTACCCGCCTCCCCGCAGCGCAGCGGCAGCACCCATTGGCGGCATTTTCGCCGGCTGATGGCGTTCATGACCGTTCTGGCGCTCGTCACCATCGGCCTGGCGGTGGCCTCGCTGCGCGCCGATGGCGTACCCTTCCATCTGCACTTCATGATCGCCATGGGCGGCGGCATCTTTGTGGCGCTGTTGCTGGCCGGGGCGCTGATGGGCCTGGCCTTTGTGTCGAATCGATCCGGCCATGACGATAAGGTGAATGATATCGACGACTAGGGTCGATTGCGTTCAAGGCGAGTCGGCGCCGGCCCGCTCCCCCGCCGATTCGCCGCGCGCAATGAAAAGGGGCGGCACCTTGCGGCGCCGCCCCTGTTTGATTCGCGTTCGATTCGCCTGGCCGCCGGCGGTGCCTATTCGGCGGCGGCTTCCACGACCTTGCGCGGCCGCCCCCGGCGCTTGGGTGCCACGGCGTCAGCACCGGCATCGCCAGCCGGCGCCTCGACCGCCGGCGCTTCAGAGCGCGCCGCGGCCATGGCCTCGACGGCCGCAGCCTCGGCCGCAGCCGCCGCTTCCCGGCGCGGTGCGCGCAGCGTGCGGGGGCCGGCCGCCACAGGAGCGACCTCGCGCACCGTGGCAGGGCCTGGCAGGCCGGGAATCGGGCCTTCGTCGTTCAGCATCGGCTCTGGCGCCGGGGCGCGCACCATGTCCGGCCGCCGTTCGTTGCGATCGCGCCGATCATTGCCGCGATCGTTGCCGCGCTCAGCATTGCGGCCATTGCCGTTCCAGCCCTGGCGGTCGCGGTCGCGGTTGCCGTCGTCACGCCGCGCTTCACGGGGGGCATTGTCGCGGTTGCCATCGCGGCCACCATCGCGATTCGCCTCGCGATAGGGTTCGCGATTGCCTTCCCGCGGCGCACCGCCGCGTTCATTGCCGCGTTCATTGCCGCGCTCGCCGCCGCGTTCCTGCCGCTCGCGCCCGCCACGGTCATCGCGCCATGTGTTGCGGCGTGGCTCACCGCGGCCGTCGCCGGCATCATCGCCGGCGCGATCATCGCGACCATCGTCGCGCTGTTCGCTGCGTTCGTCCTCGCCCTCGTCGTCACCGGCGTCGGCTTCGTCATTGCCGCCATAGCCGCTGTCATCATCATAAAAATCGCGGCCGCGCTGGCGACCTTGCTCCGGCTGCTTGTCGCGATAATCGCCGAGCACGCGGAAATAATGGTCGGCGTATTGCAAATAATATTCCGCCGTCACGCGATCGCCGGCCTGCTGGGCGTCGCGCGCCAGGGTGCGGTATTTTTCCAGCAGCTGGCTGGCATTGCCGCGCTGGCGATTGTCCAGCCGGTTGCCGTAATTGTTGCCGCCGCCCATTTGCTGCGGGCGCGGGCCATTGTTGCCGCGGCGCCGCCGGTTCTGGTTGTTTCTGATCAACTTCGCGTCCCCGTTTGAACGGACGGCATCGGCCGTGCTTTGCGATAATGTTCGACGCTGTTTCCGGCCTCTTGCCACTGGCGCCTCCCCTGGAGCGCGCCGCCGGTGCTGCAATGTCGAAGGGCGAGGGACTTCAATCCACCTCACCTGCTTGCGCGTGTAGCGGCGAACGCCAGCCTCGCCAAGCGAAAAAGCACTTGCCCCGTGCTTGTCATGTCGGCGTGCCGATACGCCTCAACGATCGAGCGTCACCAGCTCGTACCAGGTCTGCATATAGCCACCGACTCCGCCGCACACGAAGATGGCATCGTCATCGGCAGTCACCCACATGTCATAGGGCGGGTGCTGGGTGCCGCCCATCGCCGCCTCGTCGACGAAGCGATAGTGCCGACAGGCAAAGGTGCCGGCGGCGACGGTGCGCTCCGCCTCCCCGACATATTCGAGATGGATATCGACGCGCGCCAGCATCGGCGGGGTAGCGCCGCGATGATCGGGCGACGGCAGCAGCACGGTGATCTCGCGCCGGTGCGGCCCCTTCGCCACGTCCATGCAGCGGGTCAGGAACCCGTCGCCGACGATGGGGTGGGTGCCGAAACCGACCAGCCCCTGCGGGATCGCCATGCGCTGCGAGACACGGCCGATGGTGGGGCCATGGCTTTCGCACTCGGCAATGCCGGCGTCATGATCGAACCGCACCCAGCCGCTGCCCAGATAGGCGTCATCGAGGCTGAGGCGGACATGACAGTCCATGGGCCGCCGCGCCGAATCGAGCGAATAGAGAATGTCGCGCATCACCGTCGGCGCCGGCTCCTCGATCTCGCAATGCGCCCGGATCGTCACCGCACCATTGGCGTGATGGGTGAAGGCGAAATCCTCGCGCCCACGCTCCTGGTCCAGCCGTTCCGGCTTCTTGGAGGTATAGCGGATGGCGCCGGTGATGCGGCGGTGGAGCATGATGCTCATCGGGCCACCTTTGGCGCCATATTGGCCATCACCTCGAACAGCTGGCGCGGATCGGCGCGCATCAGGTCGAGCAGCTGCATCTCCGGCGCGCCGGGGCGGCCGACCGGGATTTCCGGCGTGTCGCTGGCCAGCGCATCGAGGATCTGCATCGCCGCCTCATCGATGCCGATGCCGGCATTCACCGGATCATCACTGGGGCCATTGACGCTGCCATCACCCTTCAGCGCATTGGCGGCGATGCCGGTGGCGACAAAGCCCGGCGTGACGACATGGACGCTGACACCATATTGCCGGATCTCCGACCGCAGCGAATCGGACCAGCCGACCATCGCATGCTTGGCGGCGCAATAGGCTGTGCGCAGCGGCGAGCCGACCTTGCCGGCGACCGAGGCATTGTTGACGATGGCGCCCGAGCCGCGCCGCACCATGGCCGGCAGGGCCAGTTGGGTCAGCCGCAGCGGCGCGAAGAAATCCACCTCCATGATGCGACGATAGACGTCGAAATCGGTATCGAGCGCCAGGCTGCGCTGCGAGATGCCGGCATTGTTGACCAGGATGTCGATGCCGCCGGTCTTTGCCTCGGCTTCCGCCACCACCTCCGGCAGGATGGCGAGGTCGGTGGCTTCGAACGGCAGCAGCAGCGTCTGCGCCTGGCAACGGCCAGCGACTTCGGCCAGCGCCTCGGCGCGGCGGCCCGACAGCACCAGCCGTGCCCCGGCGCGGGCAAAGGCCAATGCCAGCCCTTCGCCGATGCCCGATGACGCCCCGGTGATCCAGATGGTCTTGCCGGTGAAGTCCATGCCCTGTCCTTACATCTTGCCGGTGGCGATGGCTTCGCCCAGGCTGGCCATCATGTCGAACACCTGATCGGGATTGCTGCGGTTGAGATCGAGCAGCGCCATTTCGGGGCCGCGGCCGACAGCGATCTCGCGCTTGCCGGCGGCGAGGCCGGCAAGGATGTCGACGGCGCATTCCTCGGGGCTGATGCCGCGCTCGCCGATCGTCCCCGGCGCGATCGGCTTGCCATTGCCATCGAGCGCGCGGCCGGCAATCTCGGTCCTGATGAAGCCGGGGGTGATCACCGTCACCTTCAGCCCTTCATGCGCCACCTCGCTGCGCAAGGCTTCGAAAAAGCCGATGAGTGCAAATTTGGCACCACAATAGGCACTGGCGCTGGGGTTGCCGAAGCGGCCCGACAGGCTGGCCACCGCCACGATATGGCCATCGCCACGCGCCCGCATGGCCGGCAGCACCAGCTGGGTCAGCCGCAGCGGCGCGAAATAATCGACCTCCATGAAGGTGCGATAAACCTGAAAATCGGTGTCGCGGACCAGGCTGCGCTGGGCGATGCCGGCATTGTTGACCAGCATGTCGATTCGCCCGCTGACCGCTTCGGCCGCCGCCACGATCCCCGGCAGGGCATCGAGGTCGGTGACATCGAAGGGCAGCACATGCGATCCTGGACAGGCCGCAGCCACGTCCGCCAGCGCCGATTCGTTGCGGCCCGACAGGATCAGCCGCGCGCCCGCGGCCGCCATGGCAATGGCCAGCGCCCGGCCAATGCCCGACGAGGCGCCGGTCATCCAGATCGTCTTGCCGTCGAGATTCATGGTCTAGCCTTGTGGCAGGGGTGACAGGCCGATCAGCCAGGGATGGCCTACGAGCAGGATGGCGAACAGCGCGATGCCGCCCAGCCCGGCGACCAAGCCGGGGTTGGCGGCGCTCCACGGCTGGCGGCCGCGCACCTGCGCGCCGAACGGAATGAAGCCCGTGGCCGCCATGTGATCGCGATAGGCGGGTACGGCGGCGCGCTTCTTGCCGTCCTGCATCGCCGCACCGAACAGCGCCAGAGTCAGGATGCCACCGGCCAGCACCAGCGTGCGCGGATCGGCGGACAGCAGGATGTGGACGACCGCCCAGATCGCGAAGCTCCACATCATCGGGTGGCGGGTGATGCGCTGCACACCGCGCGGCGAACCGCCGGCCGGCATGCCCATCAGCGCCGGATTGGGCGCGGTCACCGAACCGACGAACAGGATGGCGGCGAACAGCATCAGCACGACACAGGCCCAATGCACCGGCGCCGGCACCGACCATAGCCGATCCGGCGGAATCGCCTTCCACAGCTGCCCGGCCCAGCCGAGCGTGCCGAGCGCGACGACACTGTATAATATGGTGAAGCCGCCGGCGCCGAGCCGCGCCACCAGCGGCGCGCGCAGCGGATGCGACAGCAGCTCATGCCCGGCGACAAAGGCCGAGATGGCGATGATGAGGAGGGTGATGTCGCTCATTTGTTGTACTGCAACGGCAGGGCGCCCGGCGTCAGGTCGCGATAGCGGTCGCGCAGCAGCGTCTGTCGCGATGTCATCGGCTGCGGCACGCCATCGATGAGCACGGCGGTCGGTGCCGAGGTCAGCTCCAGCGGGTCGCCATCCCAGACCACGACATCGCCGCGCTTGCCTGGCTCCAGCGTGCCGAGATCGGTGAGACTGAAGATTTGCGCCGGCGCACGGGTGATCGTCGCCAATGCCTGCGCCCTGGTCAGGCCGACGCCGCCGGGCACACTGGCCTGAGCGACGCTGTTGCCGGCGAAATAGGGCAGGTTGCGCGGCTGCGCCCCCGAATCGCCGGCGAAGATGCCAAGACCGACGGTAACGCCCGCCGCCACCAGCCGCCCGACGTTGGAGCGGGTGGAGGCCAGCGTTTCGAACGAATCGGGCAGATCGTGCAGCGACAGGGTGATGACCGGCACCTTGGCGGCGGCGATCTTGTCCGCCACCAGCCAGCCCTCGCGCGCGCCGATCAGGATGATGCGCAGCTTGGGAAATTCCTGCTTCAGCCCGAGCACGCCGATGATGTCGCTGGCCCGTTCGGCATGGATCACCGCCGGCACCCGGCCTTCGACGACCGCCACCAGCGCGGCGGCATCCAGCCGCTTGATCAGCGAATCCTTGTCGCGGCCCGAATCGAACGCCGCCGGGTTGCGGGCATAGCGCTGCGCCTCGGCAAAGCCGTTTCTGAGGTTGAGCCAGGCCGCCGGCCGCGAGCCACCGGCGCTGCGCGCGCCATCCTCGCCCATTTCGATGAGCTGGAAGGCGCGACCCTGCATCAGGATATCGCCGCTGGCCGCCAGGCTGATGATCGCCCCCTGCCCGCCGAAAATCTCCGTCGACGCCTCCGGCCCGACGATGGCACGGGTGACACCGCCCAGCCGGTTGACGGCGATCGGCGGCGACATCGGATTGATCGCCGGGGTCACATCGATGGCCGCAGAGAACGGCGTGTTGCGGGCGCTGGCATCATTGGTCTGGCGCACGCCCTCGACCTCGACAATGCCGAGTGTCGACATGGCGGTGATCAGGCCCGGCGTCACGAACTTGCCGGTCGCATCGATGACCGTGGCCCCCGCCGGTACCGGCAGATTGGCGCCGACCGCGGCGATGCGGCCGTCGCGGATGATGACCGTGCCATTGGCGATGACCGCGTCCCCGACCGCGGTCGCCACGGTGCCGCCGGTGATGGCGACGGTGGCGGCGAGCGTCGGTGCCGAGGCCAGCAGGCCGGCGATCAGAAAGGCAAGGCGCTTCATTTCGGGTCTCCCGCGCCGGGCTGGCCCAGCTCGAAATCGGCCATCGGCCGGCGTTTCGGATCGGCCCAGTCATAGATGAGGGCACCATCGACCCAGACCCGTTCGGGCCGCGCATAGACCGACAGCGGGTTGGCGTTCCACAGCACCACATCCGCCGCCTTGCCGGGCTCCAGACTGCCGGTCTGCTTGTCGATGCCGAGCGCCCGCGCCGGGTTCAGCGACAGCCAGGTCCAGACATGTTCGGGCGTGATGCCAAAGCCCATGCGATTGCCGGCGGCCATCGCCTTGGCGGCTTCCTGGTTCAGGCGCTGGATACCATTGGCGTCATCCGAATGGACGATGGCGCAGGCGCCCGCATGATCGACCAGCGCGATATTCTCGCGGATGCCGTCATAGCTTTCCATCTTGAAGCCGTACCAATCCGCCCACATCGCCGAGCAGATACCTTCCTTGGCCAGCAGATCGGCGATCTTGTAGCTTTCGACGGCGTGGTGGAACGTCGTCACCTTGTAGCCGAACTCATGGCTCATCGCGATGACATTGGCCATTTCATCGGCGCGATAGCAGTGGTTCTGCACCAGGATCTCGCCATTCAGCACGCCCATCAGCGTGTCCTTCGCGATATCGCGACGCGGCGCATCGGTCGGCTTGGCCGTGCCGGCCTTGGCGCGCCGGGTGTAATCGTCCCATCGGCGCTTGTATTCGACAGCATCTGACCAGGTCTGGCGATCATAGGCGATGTTGCCCATGCGGGTCTGCGGCATCTGCCCCCGATTGCCATAGACCCGCTTGGGATTTTCGCCGCAGGCCATCTTCAAACTATAGGGTGCGCCCGGGAACTTCATGTCCTGGGCGGTGCGGCCATAGACGGGCTTCAGCGTCACGCCGCGGCCGCCGAACAGATTGGCGGAGCCGGGCAGCACGTGAAAGGCGGTGATGCCGCCGGCCAGCGCCCGGGCAAAGCCGGCATCCTGCGGCCAGACCGAATGTTCGGCCCACACCTCGGGCCGCGCCGGGCTGGTGGCTTCATTGCCATCGCTCAGCGCCTCGACGCCGGGGCTGGGATAGTCCCCCAGATGGCTGTGCGCGTCGATGACGCCCGCGGTTACATATTTGCCGGCGGCGTCGATGACGGTGGCGCCGGCCGGAACGGCGACGGTCGCGCCGATTTCGGCGACCTTGCCATTTTCGATCCGCACGGCGCCGGGCGCATATTTCCGGCCGGCGCCATCATAGATGGTGGCGTTCTGGATGACGGTGACGACACCCGGATAGACGCGATAGGTGGAGGGATAGGGATCGAGCGGGATGCTGACCACATCGGGCTTCGGCCCGGCGGCAGCGGTGGTGGCCGGTGGCGGCGTCTTGCCCGCGCAGCCGGCGAGCAGGACCAGTCCGAACAGCGCGATTTTCCGCATCAATTGACCCCGTGCATCCAGCGCTTGAGGAAGGGTGAAAGCAACAGCAGGAACAGGCCGATCCCGGCGGAGATCAGACCGATAGTCTGGAACACGCCGGCATAGGTATCAAGGCTGAGCTTCAGATTGGTGACCTGGCCGCCGACCGTATCGACGCTGGCGACCTGGGCGACGACGCCCGCCACATATTGCGCGCAGCTGATCGACAGGAACCAGACGCCCATCATCATGCCCACGATGCGGGCGATCGACAGTTTGGTGATCATGCTGAGCCCGACCGGCGAGATGCACAGTTCCGCCATCGAATGGATGAGATAGAGGCCGGCCAGCCACCAGATGCCGACCTTGAAATCCGGGCCGGCGAATGAAGTACCCCAGACCAGCAGCAGGAAGCCGAAGCCGACCCCCATCAGCGCGATGCCGAACTTCACCGGAATGCCCGGCTCCAGCCCGCGCTTGCCGAGCGTCGTCCACAGCTTGCCGAACACCGGCGCCAGCGCGACGATGAAGAAGGCATTGAAGAATTGCGTCTGCCCGGCCGAGATCGGCAGGCCGAAAATTTCCAGCTCGGTATTGCGATCGGCGAACAGCGTCAGCGAGGAGCCGGCCTGTTCGAACAGCGTCCAGAACACCACGTTGAAAACGATCAGCACGATGGCCGCCAGCATCATTTCGAATTCGGCGCGGTTGCCGACGCGGAACGACCAGATCGGGATGCCGATGACCGAGGCGAGGAAGGTGCCGAACAGCACCTTGCCCAGAATGGGCAGGCCCATGATGTAGCCGAGGATGCCCTGGCCTTCGACCGGCGGCGGCGCATCGAGCAGATTGGTGAACAGGAACCAGACCAGCGGGATGGCGAGGATGGCGCCCGTATAGATCAGCAGCGACCGGTCCTTGTCCTGTGCCGGCGGCTCGCCATAGCCGGCGAGTTTCGGCCCGGCGAACTGGATCAGCGCCCAGCTGATCGTCATGCCGATGGCCGCGAGCAAGAAGCCTGCCCACCAGCCATATTTGTCGGCCAGGAACGGACAGGCGAGCTGCGAGCCGAGCGAGCCCAGGTTGATACCCATGTAGAAGATGGTGAAGCCGGCATCGCGGCGACGATCACCCGGGGCGTAGAGCGAGCCGACCATCGTCGAGATGTTCGGCTTGAAAAAGCCATTGCCGATGGTGACGGCGCTGAGGCCGATCAGCATGATCATGGTGAACAGCGGGTTGCGGTCGGCATTGGCCTCGAATCCACCGTCGGCAACCGTGCGCGCCACGCTGCCGTCGCTGCGCTTCAGGCTGACGCTGCCATCCTCATTGCCCTTGATGGCGAGCTTTTCGCCATTGGCGATGACATATTGCTGTTCGGTGCCGCTGCTCTTGTCGATGGTCACCTCGTAACGGCTGCCCTCGATCATCGCATAGGGCTTGGCGGTTTCGCCACCGAAGCAGAGGATGAAATAGCCGCAGGCCATAACGATGGCGCCGAATTTCACCGAGCGTTTCGAGCCGAGATAGCGATCGGCGAGCAGGCCGCCGACCAGCGGCGTCAGATAGACCAGCGCGGTGAAGCCGCCGTAGAGGCTGGTCGTCGTCGTGTCGTTGAACAGGAAATGATCGGCGAGATAGAGCGTCAGCAGCGCCCGCATGCCGTAATAGCCGAACCGTTCCATGGCTTCGGTGGTGAACAGGCGCGCCAGTTGCGCGGGATGCCCGAACCATTGCGGGCGGGTATCGACCAGCCCGGCGGCGGCGGCGGTATCAGTCAAAACGGAAAACTCCCAAACCCCAAGACGGGCCGCGCCCGCCCCTGCTTTGCGCCACGATAGCGAGCGGAGTGGCGCCGACGCAAGCGGCGCGATAAGAGCCGGGGCATGGACAGCTTCAATGATCTGACATCGGCCGCGACGCTGCTTGCCACCCGCCGCTCTGGCAAGGCCCGCGACATGGTGGCGCCGGGGCCGACGCCCGCGCAATTGCAGGCGATTCTGGGGACGGCGATGCGCGTGCCGGATCATGGCAAGCTGGCGCCCTGGCGCTTCGTGATTGTCGATGACGCTGAGCGCGAGGCCTTTGGCGCCGGGTTGCTGGCGGCCTATCTCGCCGAAAAGCCGGGGGCCGGCCGGCTGGAACAGGATGCGGTGCGGGCCTTTGCCCGCCAGGCACCGACCCTGGTCATCGTGCTGTCACGCCCCGATCCCGCCAGCCATATTCCGGTCTGGGAACAGGAACTGTCCGCCGGGGCCGCCACCACCATGCTGTGCGTCGCCGCCCATGCGCATGGCTTTGTCGCCAACTGGCTGACCGGCTGGGCGACCTATTCGCCGGCCGTGCAGGCGCTGGTCGGCGAAGCCGGCGAACGCATCGCCGGCTTCGGCTTCATCGGCACCCAGGACAAACCATTGGAAGAACGCCCGCGGCCGGCGTTCGACAGCGTCGTCCGCCACTGGCGCGGCTGAGAATCAGCCGCAGCTGACCGTGCCGCTACCGGACGTGCGCGACGTGCAGCGCGCGCCGCCGCTGACCTTCACATCGCCCGACCCGGAAATGCGGACGTTCGCGGTCTGCGTCGCATAGGCGCTGACATCGCCCGAGCCGGCGATGCCGATATCGACGGTCTTGCACTGCAGCCCGGCGAGCATGATGTCGCCGCTGCCCGAAATCGACACCTTGGCGGCATCGCAGCGGCCGGCGGCCATGATGTCTCCCGATCCCGAGGTCGAAATGGTCACCGACGGGCTGTCGATCTGGGCGATCTTCAGATCCCCGGAGCCGGCAAGGCCCGCCGCAAAGGCCGGGCCGCTGCCCTTGTCCGCTGTCACATCGCCGGAGCCGGCGAGGTTCAGCCCGTGCAGCGCCGGCATGGCGATCCGAATCACCGTCTTGTCGTTGCTCCAGCCCCAGCTGTTGCCCTTGCGGCGGATCTTCAGCGTCGTGCCCTCGACGGTCACCTCGAGCTTGTCGAGCACATCGGCCGGGCCGCTGGCCGTCACGGATGCCGCCTTGCCGGTGGTGATGACGACATCTTCGGAGCCGGCGGCCGACACCTTGTCAAAGCCGGTGACCGGAAAACTGCGCTCCGCAGCCGATGCGGCGCAGGCCGAAAGCGTGGCGAGCAGGACCAGAGATGCAGAGCGCCGCAGCATGGAACAAACCTTCCTGTGATTGTGTACTAGATATATAATACACAATCAGGGGGTCGACGCAAGCCGGCGGGCGGGCCCCGTTTCAATCCGGAAGATATTGATTTCGATGATGAAGAAGCACAGGACCCAAAGCAGCGCATCCCAGAAATCCAGCCAGATGCCGGTGATGCCCCAGGCCAGGGCAAAGCCCAGCGTGGCAAGATAGAGCGGCAGTTTCCAGCGCAGCCGGCGCCGGAATGCTGCCGAGCCCGCTGGCACCGGCCGCACCACATCAAGGACAATCAGCGCCGAAAGGGCCAGCCAGACCGTCGAATTGCCGAGATCGAGCCATTCGGCGGTAAGGGCGTATTGCGCCCAGGCATAAAGCGCCAGGGCATAGCCGCCCAGTTCCACTGCCAGCGCGGCGCGCGGCACCGGCCGGCCCGCCTGGCCGGCGCGGGTTTCCCATTCGAACACCGCCAGCAGCAACAGCCAGCCGATTTCATCAATGGCCTTGGTCGGGCTGGCTTCGCGGATGAACAGGAAGACGTTGGCGACCAGCAGCGTGTAGAGCAGCGGTTTGAACACCGCCATCACGCGCTGCTGCACCATGCCGGTGCCCTGCCTCAGGCTCAGGCGGCCTTCAGCACCTGTTCGATCTTCAACTGGGCGGCCGGCTCGTCGATGTTTTCCATCGCGGCCAGTTCGCGCGCCAGGCGCCCGATGGCGGCCTCATAGATCTGCCGCTCGGAATAGCTCTGTTCCGGCTGGTCTTCGGCGCGATGCAGATCGCGCACCACTTCGGCGATCGAGACGAGGTCGCCCGAATTGATCTTGGCTTCATATTCCTGGGCGCGGCGCGACCACATGGTGCGCTTGATGCGCGGCTTGCCCTTCAGTGTCGTCAGGGCTTCGGTCAGCGTCGCCTGGCTGGAAAGCTTGCGCATGCCGACGGCTTCCGCCTTGTTGGTCGGCACCCTCAGCGTCATGCGTTCCTTTTCGAAACGCAGCACGAACAGTTCGAGCACGGAGCCGGCGATTTCGGAGCGCTGCAGCTCGACGACGCGGCCAACGCCGTGCTTGGGGTACACAACATAGTCACCGACTTCAAAGCCGAGCGGCTTGGCGATTGCCATGGGTATTGCATCCTTCCCTTGCGCCGGGCCGAAAAGCGAATGCACCGCCGACCATAGCAGCACTATGGGCGCGGGAAGCATCAGCGATTGGTTCGGGCGTCCTGCCAGTTAGACCATCTGGTTCGCCGCCGACCCGGCAGGGGGCAGTTGGCGGCAGAACCGGCGACCGCGACGGTGGATTTTGCCACCGACACGCAGCGGTCTTAACATAAAAACTGTCGGAATTCTAGCGCTCCATCAACGCCGGAGCGCCGCAGACCGGGAAATTGGCACAATATCTGCGCAAAACGCAAGAAAGGCCCGGCCGGTTGTCGGAACCGGCCGGGCCATTGCAACGCACCCGCCGGTGCAGCGAGATCAGCCGTTGCCGGGCTTGTCCGAGAAATATTTGTCGAACTTGCCGTCTTCGCCCTTGTGCGAATCGGCGTCAGCCGGCGTTTGGCCCTTGACGGTGACATTGGGCCATTGCGCCGAGAAGGTCGCGTTCAGCTCCATCCACTTTTCCAGGCCGCCTTCGGTGTCGGGCAGGATGGCTTCCGCCGGGCATTCCGGTTCGCACACACCACAGTCGATGCACTCGCTGGGGTTGATGACGACCATATTCTCGCCTTCGTAGAAGCAATCGACCGGGCACACCTCCACGCAGTCCATATACTTGCACTTGATGCAGGCTTCGGTGACCACGTACGCCATTGTCTCTCCCCCGCGGGATCACACCCGCAAAATGCTGCGGCGGGCGAGCCCGCCAAGGTTTCAGTCGCCTTGCTGCTAGAACGAGGCCGAGGCGCTCGTCAATCCCGGTGTTGGTCGCAGCGGGCGGCTGAGGTCGGTATAAAGGTGGCGCGCTTCTTCATAGGGGCCGCGTCGGTCGGCCAGGCCTTCGACCCGCACCACGACAATTTCATCATTGCGGGGAAAGCTGAGCACCGATCCGGCCCTGACCAGCGCCGAGGCCCGGTCGATGACGCGCCCGTCGATGCGCAATCGTCGGCTTTCACACAGGTCCTGGGCGGCGGATCGTGATTTGGCGAGACGCGCAAACCACAGCCATTTGTCGAGCCTGAGCCCTGCCCCGTAGACCAAATGCTACCTGCCTTTCATGCTCGCGAGGATGGCGAAGGGCGAATCCGGCGACGTCCTCGCGTCGCTGCCGGGTTCGGGTGAAGGTGGCGCCCGGCGCTGGCCGCGCCAAGCATAATGCGGTGCGCCATCGACCAGCTGCAGGCGATAGCCGAGCGCGCGCAACAGCCGGGCCAGCCCATCGCGGGTCAGGCCGGCGGACGCCGCCCAATTTGGATCGGGCATGAACGGCGACCGGCCTTCGCGGCGGTTGTGAATGGCACGCGCCAGCCGATCGACCATGTCGATGCGCACCGCCTCGCTGCCGATCCGCCAGAAGCCGGCGGCATCGAGAAAGGCCTCCGGCAGCGCATCGGCGCCCGGAATGCTGACCCGGCCCGGCGGTGGCAGCTCGGGCAGGCTGGCGATGTCGTTCCACACCGCCCACAGCGCCAGCCGCCAGCGCGTCGGCTCCGGCCGCAAGGCCTGCGCCACAAACACATGCAGGGCACCGAGGCGGACACCGGCGCGGATCAGCGCCTGGCGATCGGCGCGCGGCAAGGCTTCGACCTGCACGTTCGCCTCGCTGCGTTTCAGCGCGCCCAGCGTTTCGACGAGCCGCACGATCAGCCCGCGCGCCACCGGCGACACCGTGTCGCGCAGCGTGGCGAGCTGCACCAGCGGTCCCAGCTCCCGCACCATGGCCGCAGCGAACCAGCTGTCCAGCCGGGCCTGCACGCGGCGGCGATCATCGATGGCCCGCGCCGCAAGGGCGCGATCCAGCTCGATACGCGGGCTCATCGCCTCGCGGCCCTTGCGCAGTGCAGCGACGCGGGCACCGTTCCACAGGACGCGCGGCGGCATCCGCCCGGCGAAATCCAGCGCGAACGCCGCATCCGGCGCCGCCACCAATTGTCCGGCGCGGCGCGCCATTTCCTTGACGAGATAGCGTTCCGCTGCCGCCAGCAGCAGCCGCTGTTCACCGGCGCGGGCCTGGGCATCGACCGTGAAGCGGAAGCCATCCAATTGGCCGATGACCTCGCCCTCCACCGCCACCGCGCCATCGGGATCGATCTCGACCCGTTGTTCGCCGCCGCGCGCCTTCAGATCACGCAGCAGCACCGCCGTGCGGCGATCGACGAAGCGCTGGGTGAGCGCCGTATGCAGCGCGTCCGACAGCCGGTCCTCGACGGCGCGGGTGCGTTCCGCCCAATGCGGGGCATCGGCCAGCCAGTCCGGCCGGTTGGCGATATAGGTCCAGGTGCGCGCCCCGGCGATGCGATCGGCGAGCGTGTCGACATCGCCGCTCAGCCGATCGAGATGGGCGAGCTCGCTGGCGATCCAGGCTTCCGGCAGCCGGCCATCGCCTTCGGAGATGTGGCGGAACACCCGCCCGACGAGGCGGGCATGCTGTTCGGCTCCGGTCTTGCGATAATCGGGCAGGCCGCACGCCGCCCACAGCCGGGCGACGGCACGGGCGCCGAGCTTGGGATGCGTGCGCTCCATCACCCAGGGCTCGCCGGCCAGCCGTTTCAGCACGGCATGGTCGATGGCATCGTCGCTGCGCTGCAATTCGATGCGCGGCGGGCGGGCATCGAGCGCCGCGATCAGCCGCGACACGCTGCCGAAATCGAGATCGGTGTTGCGCCACACCAATTGCGTCAGCGGCTCGAAGCGATGCTGCTCCAGCCCCTCGATCTCCTCGGGCGTGAAGCTTGCCGCCTCGGCCGTGCCCAGTTGCACGGTGCCGAAGGTGCCGTCCTTCTGATAGCGGCCGGCGCGGCCGGCGATCTGCGCCATTTCCGACAGCAGCAGCCGGCGCTGGCGGCGGCCATCGAACTTGCCCAGCGAGGCAAAGGCGACATGGGCGATATCCATGTTCAGCCCCATGCCGATGGCATCGGTGGCGACGAGATAATCGACCTCGCCCGACTGGTACATCGCCACCTGGGCGTTGCGGGTGCGGGGGCTGAGGCTGCCCATCACCACCGCCGCGCCGCCCTTCTGCCGGCGCAGCATTTCGGCGAGCGCATAGACTTCGGCGGCGGTGAAGGCGACGATGGCGCAGCGGCGGGGCAGGCGGCTGAGCTTTTTCGAGCCGGCGTAGGTCAGCGTCGAAAAGCGCGGGCGGTTGATGATCTCCGCCTCCGGCAACAGCTTGCGGATCAGCGGGCGCAGCGTTTCGCTGCCGAGAATCATGGTTTCGGCATAGCCGCGGGCATTGAGTAGGCGATCGGTGAAGACATGGCCGCGTTCCGGATCGGCGGCGACCTGGCCTTCGTCGATGGCGACAAACGCCACCTCCCGATCCATGGGCATCGCCTCGACGGTGCACAGGAACCAGCGCGCGCCGGGCGGCACGATCTTTTCCTCGCCGGTGATCAGCGCGACGTTCGCCGCGCCCTTCAGCGCCACCACCTTGTCATAGACTTCGCGCGCCAGCAGCCGCAGCGGAAAGCCGATCATGCCACTGGCATGGCCGCAGAGTCGTTCGACGGCGAGATGCGTCTTGCCGGTGTTGGTCGGGCCGAGCACGGCGACGACCGGCCCGGAAGGGGTCCTGGCGCGAGGCGGAAGAACGCGGGGCGTCACCACTGCAATCTGGCGACGATGGACGAGAAGGGCAATTGCACCGGCGATATGCCGCACGGCGGTGGGACCAACGCGGTCCGCAGCAACAGAGGCGACCAATGCTGGTCCATAGTGCCCTTTGCCAAAACGACTACCACATATAGTGCACAACCGGAATCGTCGCGCAAGTGACCGTTTAAAGACAGCGTTTCATCGCAGATCGGAGTCGGTCGACCGTGACGCGATTGACACACTCTGCCAAAACACCCCAGAAAACACCGCGTTGAACACGCCGGGGGGTCAGTTTGTTCCAACCAGAATTGTTTGCGGCCAATGCCGCCGCCGCGCCGATGGCGCGCGACAGCGTGGCGACCGCTTGGCAACGCCGCTTCGGCCGTGACGGTCTGGGCATCGGCTTTGGCAGTGACCTCGCCAGTGATTTCGACATCAGCTTCGATCTGGGCGATGCCATCGGCACGCGCAGCTGGTGGCTGGGCCTGGCCAGCTGCACGGCGCTGGTCGGCACTGCCTTTGCTCTGGCCTTTGCCGTTCCCGCCCTGCCCGGCCGCCAGCAACCGGCGCTGACGCCGGCGCAGCAGGAAGTGGCGGCGCTGCAAGCCATCGCGCCGCTGGCCCGCGGCGGTGCCACCGGCACCACCGCCCTGCCTAATGCCCGCCTGCTCGAACCGCTCGCCGAAGCGCCGGAGCGACCGCGCATCGAACTGACCGCCAAACTCAGCGGCCGCGCCAGCTTTGAATCCGCCCTGCGCCGCGCCGGCGTCGGCAAGTCCGACATCGCCGATGTCAGCCGCCTGCTGCGCCCGGTCGCCAATCTCGGCGCGCTGCCGCGCGGCACCAGCCTCGATATCGTGCTGGGCCGCCGCGAAAGCCGCAGCCAGCCCCGCCCGCTCGATTCGATCGCATTTCGCGCGGCCTTTGATCTGCGCGTGGCCGTCAGCCGCGTCGATGGCACGCTGCGGCTGAAGCGCATCCCCATCGCGGTCGATTCAACGCCGTTGCGCGTGCAGGGCGTGGTCGGCAGCAGCCTGCAGCGCGGCCTGAAGCAATCGGGCCTGCCGGCGCGGCTGGTCAGCCAGGCCATCGCCACCCTGGGCTATGCCGTCGATTTCCAGCGCGGTGTCGGCAAGCGCGACCGCTTCGACATCGTTGTCGAGCAGGACCGCGCCGAAACCGGCGAAGTCCGCTTCGGCGATGTGCTCTATCTGGCGCTGAAGCGCGACGGCAAGGATGCCGTGGAACTCGGCCGCTTCGGCGCCGGTGGCCATCCGGAATATTTCCGCGCCAATGGCGAAAGCGCCAGAAAAGGCCTGATGAAGACCCCGGTCGATGGCGCCCGCCTCACCTCCGGCTTCGGCATGCGTTTCCACCCGCTGCTGTCCTATTCGCGCATGCACCAGGGCGTCGATTTCGGCGCCGCCTCGGGCAGCCCGATCATGGCCGCGGCCAGCGGCACCATCAGTTTCGCCGGGCCGCATGGCGGCCATGGCAATTATGTGATGGTCAAGCACACCAAGGATCTGACCACCGCCTATGCCCATATGTCGCGCTTCGCGGTCCGGTCCGGACAGCGCGTCACCCAGGGCCAGGTCATCGGCTATGTCGGCTCGACCGGCCTCTCCACCGGCCCGCACCTGCATTACGAAATCTGGCTGAAAGGCCGCGCCGTCAATCCGGTGCAGCTGAAGTTCGTCGGCGGCACGCAATTGGGCGGCCGCGACATGGCCCGCTTCCGCGAACAGATGGCGAAATGGCGCCGCGTCGCCGTGACCGGCAGCGCCCCCGCCGAAACCGCCATGAGTCCGCTGGAAAAGAAGCGCCGCGCGGCGCGCGGATAGGGACAAGGAAGGGGCCTCCGGCGACTGGGGCCGTAGGCCCCAGACCCCTTTCGTTTCATTCTCCCGCGATTGCGTTCGGCGCTTGAGCCCCGCCAGACAATTGGCGGCTGGGGCCCACGGCCCCAGCCGCCGGAGGCTCTTCTTCCACCATTCTCAAATCGAATCAGCGCCCGCACCGCCGCGGATTTGCCGTATTGTCGGAGCAGAACAGCGCCATCCTGTCACCTGTCCTCGAGTGATCCATGCGTTTGCGTTTGTTGCCCCTTTTGCTCCTGCTGGCCGCGCCGGCGCTGGCATTTCCGCTGCCACAGCGGCAGGTGGCGCGTGTCGTCAGCCCGGTGTGGGCGGATGAGGACAGCCGGGACAAGGCCGGCGAGGCGGCGAGTGTCATCAGGCAGCTGGGCATCAAGCCGGGGCAGACGGTGGCCGATATCGGCGCCGGCAGCGGTTACTACACGATGCGCGTCGCGCCGATCGTCGGGCCGAAGGGCCAGGTCATCGCCCAGGACATCGTCCAGCGCTATCTCGACGATCTGAAGGCGCGGACGCAGAAGGCCGGGCTGACCAATGTGCGCTTCGTCAAGGGCAGCACGTCCGATCCGCGGCTGCCGCGCGCCAGCGTCGATGTCGCACTGCTGATCCACATGTATCACGAGATCGCCCAGCCCTATGCGCTGCTCTACAATCTGCGCGCCAGCCTGAAACCCGACGCCCGCATCGCCATCGTCGATCTGGAGCGCGCCGCCGAATATCATGGCATGCCCAAGGAATTGCTGGTCTGCGAGGTCAAGGCCGTCGGCTATGACCTGGTATCGATCGCCGATCTGAAGCCGGGCTATCTGGCGGTGTTCAAGCCCGGCACTCCGGTCAATCCCGCGACCGTGAAGGCCTGCCGGGGCTGAACCGAGCGGCGCAGGGAAAGGGCCTCCGGCGGCTGGGGCCGCAGGCCCCAGACCCCAATTATTGGCTGCCGCATGGCACCACAGGCGGCTTTTCAGGCCAGATCAAAGCGAAATGGGGTCTGGGGCCTGCGGCCCCAGCCGCCGGAGGCCCTGTCACGCCAAGCCTAACGCGTGGCGCCCACCGACCAGCGGCTGAAGATCGCCGTCGGCAGCAGCAGCCCGCGGGCTTCCTCGCGAATCGCCATGTCGCCCGATTCGATCGTGCCGCCGGCGCCGGCCATGACTTCGGCCATCAGCGCAGCGATGGCGAGCGCCGACATGCGGATGGCATAGACAGTGAGGACGAGGAAGGCCGCATCGTCCGACAGCAATTGCCGCGCCAGCTGCATCAGTTCCGGCAGGTCGCGCTCCAGCGTCCAGATCTCGCCATCGGGGCCACGGCCATATTTCGGCGGATCGAGCAGGATGCCGTCATATTTGCTGCCGCGACGGACCTCGCGGCGCATGAATTTCAGCGCGTCGTCGACCAGCCAGCGCACCGGCGCATCGGCAAGACCGGACAGCGCGGCGTTCTCGCGCGCCGATGCCACCGCCTTTTTGCTGGCATCGACATGGGTCACCTGCGCGCCGGCCTCCGCCGCGATCAGCGAGCCGACGCCGGTGTAGCCGAACATGTTGAGCACCCGCGAACCCGGCCCCAGGGCAGAGCCCGATCTTTCGCTGATGCGGGCGCGCATCCAGTCCCATTGCGCTCCCATGTCGGGGAAGAAGCCCAGATGCCGGAATGGCGTGTTGGTGGCGTGGAAGCGGACCGGACCACGCGTCAGCGGCCAGCGTTCGGGCACGTTCGCCGCCAGATCCCAGCGGCCGCCGCCTTCATCGTCGCGGCCGCCGGTGAATTCGCCATCGGCGGCCCAATCCGGGCTGTGCGGCTGCCACAGCGCCTGCGCTTCCGGCCGGATGAAGCGGAAGCGGCCATAGCGTTCGAGTTTGCGGCCCTGCCCCGAATCGAGGAGCGCATAATCGTCCCAGCCCTGGGTGATGAGGACGTCGAGCCGGCTCATGCCGCCTTTTTCCGGCCTGTCGTCACCGCGCCGATCTCGGCCCGCGCCGGGGCGTGCGCCAGCATCGCGGCACCGGCGGCGCGCGCCGCCTCCACCGTCACCGCTTCGATGCGCGCCACCACTTCGGCGGCCGGCACCCAGCGGCGATGCACCAGCAATTGCCGGGCGAGATAATCGCCCTGCCCCTGCGGGCCTTCCAGCGCCATCAGCAGCGATGCCACCGCCTGCGCCTTGGCGCGCGCCAGTTCCGCCGGCTCCAGCGTCGCCGCGGTTTCGGCGAGCACGCGCTCGATGAGGTCGCGCGCCCGTGCCGCGTCCTTGCGCGCCGTCGCGGCATGCACGCTCATCAGCCCGGCATCGGCATAGGGGGTGGTGGCAGCGCTGATCGAATAGGCGAGACCGCGCGATTCGCGGACCTCCTGGAACAGGCGGGACGACATGCCGCCGCCGGCCGCCAGTGTGAACAGCGCCGCGGCGTCATGGCCGGGGTCGTAATGGCCGGGCGCCGGATAGCCGCTGGTCAGCTGCGCCTGTTCGAAACGGCGCGGATCGCTAAACTGGCCGGCGGCAAAGCGCCCCGGCTCCGGCACCGGCGCCGGGCCACCGCCGGCATTGGGGAAGGCGCGCTCGGCCATCCGCATGACCTTGTCATGATCGAGCTTGCCGGCGACGACCAGCGTCAGCCGGTCATTGCCGTAATGGCTCGCCAGCCAGCCGCGCAGATCGTCGCTGGTCAGCCGGTCGAGACTGTCCTCATGGCCCAGGATCGAGCGGCCGAGGCCCTGGCCGGGAAAGGCCGCCTCCTGCAGATGATCGAAAACGATATCGTCGGGGGTGTCGCGGGCTTCGCCCAATTCCTGCAGCACGACCTGCTTTTCGCGGGCCAGATCCTCGTCATCGAAGCGCGGTGCCGTCACCAGATCGGCGATGATGTCGATCCCCAGCGGCAGGTCGCGCGCCAGCAGCCGGGCGTGGAACACCGTGGTATCGCGCGAGGTCCAGGCGTTGAGATTGCCGCCGACATCTTCCATCTGCTCGGCAATGGCGCGCGCCGACCGCGTCGCCGTGCCCTTGAACACCATATGCTCGAACAGATGGGCGAGGCCATTGTCCTCAGGCCGTTCGAAGCGCGCCCCGGTTTCGGCATGCAGCGCGACCGCGACGGTTTCGACGCCGGGCGTCTGCACCGTCGCGACACGCAGGCCATGCGCCGTATGGGCGATGATCGGATCGTTCATGCGGCGGCCCGCGGGCGGGCGATGCTGGCGATATGCGCCTCGACCGCCGCCAGCGTCGCCGGCAGCGTCACATAGCGTTCCTCGCGATCGAACAGGCCTTGCGCGCGCGGCGGCAGCGTCGGACGGATGCCGCTGGCGCGCTCCACCGCATCGCCGAACTTGCCGGGATGCGCAGTGGCGAGCGTGACGATCGGCGAGGTGGCGGTGCTGGCGCGCGCGGCGGCGAGGCCGATGGCGGTGTGCGGATCGAGCAATTGCCCGCATTTGTCCTGCGCCCAGCGCATGGCCCGCGCCATGCCATCACTGTCGATACGCGCCGAATCGAAGATGGCGGCAGCGGCGGCGCGCTGTTCGGCGGGAATCGCCAGCGCCTTCGCCGATTCAAAGCCGGCCATCATCGCGGCGGTGGTGGCACCATCCTGCCCGGCGAGATCGAACAGCAGCCGTTCGAAATTGCTGCTGACCTGAATGTCCATCGATGGCGAAGCGGTCGGCGTGACGCTGCCAGCGGAATAATCGCCGGCGCTGAGCGCGCGGTGCAGAATGTCGTTCTCGTTGGTGGCGACGATCAGCCGGTCGATGGGCAGGCCCATGTGGCGGGCGACATAGCCGGCAAAGACATCGCCGAAATTGCCGGTGGGCACCGCAAAGCTGATGGCGCGATCGGGCGCGCCGAGGCGGACAGCGGCATAGAAATAATAGACGATTTGCAGCATCAGCCGCGCCCAGTTGATCGAATTGACCGCGGACAGCGCGAAGCGGCCGGCGAAGTCGGCATCGTTGAACATCGCCTTCACCAGCGCCTGGGCATCGTCGAAATTGCCCTCCACGGCGATGTTGTGGATGTTGGGGGCGAGCACCGTCGTCATCTGGCGGCGCTGCACATCCGATACCCGGCCCCTGGGGTGGAGCATGAACACCTCGACGCCGTCGCGTCCGGCCAGGGCATGGATGGCGGCGGAGCCGGTGTCGCCCGAGGTGGCGCCGATGATGGTGACATGGCGGCCGCTGCGCCCCAGAAACGTCTCGAACAACAGGCCGAGCGCCTGCATGGCGACATCCTTGAAGGCCAGAGTCGGCCCGTGGAACAGTTCGAGCAGCCAATGCTGGTCATCGAGCTGGACCAGCGGCGTGACGGCGGCATGGCTGAAACCGGCATAGGCGCGGGTCAGCAGATCGCGCAGCTGCGCTTCGGTCAGCGCGTCGCCGACAAAGGGCGCACAGACGCGCACGGCGGTTTCGACATAGGACAGACCGGCCATGGCGGCGATCTGGTCATGGCTGAAGCGCGGCCATGAGTCCGGCACATAGAGCCCGCCATCGCTGGCGAGGCCGGCGAGCGTCACCGCTTCGAAATCGAGAATCGGCGCAGCGCCGCGCGTGGAACGATAGTGCATGCGCAGGCGATTAGGGCTGTTGCCCGCCTGCGGCAAGGCCGGGCGCCTGCCACCGCCGCCGCAGCCACAGGCCATAGATGGCGGCCAGCGCGGCGGCCAGACCGAACCATTGGCCCGCATAGGACAGGTGATTGTCGGGCAGGTCTGCCGGCGTCGGCATGAGCGGCCGCTGCAACGGCGCCACCGCCGTATCGGGGATCAGCATGAACTGCGGGCGATTCGGTGCCTTGCCATAGGGAAATTCGATGATGGTGCCGCGAAACACCGTGTCGACCCGGATCGGCACGGCGGCGGCATCGGGCCGGATCGTCCAGCCGGCAGCGACGACGATATCGGGCGGCTTGCGGTCGCCACGGCAGGACACCAGCACCAGAAAGCCCGATTCGCCGCTGATGCTGCTGCCACCGCGCAGATCATAGGGCAGCACCGTGCCCGGCGAGCAGGCCAGTTCGGCGCGGCGATACTGGACGCTCTTCTTGCGGATCATCGCCTCATAGAAATCGCGCGGCTCCAGCAGCGGCTGGCTGGGCGCCGCCGCCAGCTGCGCGATCAGCGCGTGTTTCCATTCGCGGCGCTGCAATTGCCAGATGCCGAGGCTGATCAGCACCGTCAGCATCACGAACACCAGCAGCGTCGCGAGAATCGGCACCCGCCTCACAGCCGGCCCTCGCGCGCGCTGTTGCGAAATTCCAGCGCCAGCAGCAGCCCCTTGGCAAAGCGCATCAGCACGAGGGTCAGCACCAACGTCAGCGGCACCCAGAGCAGGACGTGGACATACCAGGGCGGCTGGCGCGACAGTTCCAGCGAGACGGCGCCCACCGTCACGATGGCGCCGACGATGAGGATGAGGAAGGTCGCTGCGCCATCGCCGACATTGAAGGCGGCGAGATCGAGGCCGCAGACCCGGCACTGCGCGGCGAAGGCGATCATGCCGCCAAAGGCCTTGCCCTTGCCGCAGCGCGGGCAGCAGCCGGTCAGCGCCACCTGCAGCGGCGTCGGCGCCGCTGCCGGAGGCGGCGCGTCAGGCAAAGGCGTTGTGGACCACCGCCGCGCCGAACTGCGATCCCCACACATAGATGGCGATGAACAGGAACAGCCAGACGACATCGACGAAATGCCAGTACCAGGCGGCGGCTTCGAAACCGAAATGGTGCGTGGGGGTGAAGTCCCCCTTGTAGACACGCGCCAGGCAGACGGCGAGGAAGATGGTGCCGATGATGACGTGGAAACCGTGGAAGCCGGTCGCCATGAAGAAGGTGGCGCCATAGATGTTGCCGGCGATGCCGAATTCGGCGTGATGATATTCGAACGCCTGCACGCAGCTGAAGATGACGCCGAGGATGATGGTCAGCCACAGGCCCTGCTTCAGGCCCTTGCGATCGCCATGGATCAGCGCGTGGTGCGCCCAGGTGACGGCGGTGCCCGACAGCAGCAGGATCAGCGTGTTGATCAGCGGGAAGACGAAGGGATCCAGCACTTCGATGCCCTTGGGCGGCCAGGCGGCATCCACGCCGGCTTCCGCCTTGGGATAGAGCGCGGCGCTGAAATAAGCCCAGAACCAGGCGACGAAGAACATCACTTCGGAGGCGATGAACAGGATCATGCCATAGCGGTGGTGCAACTGGACGACCGGGGTGTGATCGCCGGTATTGGCTTCGTTCACCACGCTCGACCACCAGCCGAAGAACATGGCGATGACCGCGGCGAGGCCGAGGAAGAAGGTCGGCATGCCCCAGGCGAACTTGTGCATGTAACCGATGCCGCCGGCGGCGAGCACCAGCGAGGCCGCGGCCATGGCGATCGGCCAGGGCGACGGGTTCAGAATGTGGAAGTCATGGGTTTTGCCGGCGGCCATGGTCGTTCAGCCCTGCTTGGATGTGGTATTGTTTGTCGCAGTGGCGCTTACCGGCTTTGCAACCGGATTGTCCACCGGGAAGAAGGTGTAGCTCAGCGTGATTTCGTCGATCTTCTTCGCATCCGGATCGTTCAGGATGGCGGGATCGATGAAGAAGGTCACCGGCATGTCGACGGTTTCGCCCGGCTTCAGCGTCTGCTCGGTGAAGCAGAAGCATTCGATCTTGCGGAAATACAGCCCGGCGACATCGGGGGACACGTTGAAACCGGCGCGGCCCGTGGTCGTGCTGCCCGACAGCGAGGTGGCGGTGAAATAGGCCAGCTTCTTCTCGCCGATCCTGACCGTGATGTCGTGGGCCTTGGGCCCGAACCGCCAGGCGACATCGGGGGCGACATTGCCATCGAAACGCACCTTGATGGTGCGGCCGCCCAGTGCCTTCAGCGTCAGCGCATCGGGCAGCGCCGCTGCATCGGCACGGTTGGTGGTGCCGGCAAAGCCCGTTGCCTCGCAGAACATGCGGTAGAGCGGCACGCTGGCATAGGCGAGGCCGATCATCGCCAGCGCCAGCAGTGCCGTCAGCACGCCGGTGCGGCGCTTGGCGCGGGCAAGGGCCAGTTCGCTCATGGCTGCGCCGGGGCCATAGGCTTGCCGGCATCGGCGGCGGCGGCGGCGCGCGCCTGGTTGCGGGCGATGCCGGGGCCCATCTTGACCATGGAAATGCCGAAGAACAGCACGACCAGCGCCCCCAGCACCAGCCCGATGGCCAGGTTCCGCGATTGCCGCCGCCTGGCAAAGGCGGCGCGTTCGGCGGGCGTCCAGCTGGCGGTCGTATCGGGGATCATGGCAGCAACAGGCGATCGGCGACCAGCGCGCCGAACAGGCAGGCGAGATAGAGCAGGCTGAACTTGAACAGCTGCTTTTCGGGCGCCATGTCGGCGGCCAGCGTTGCCGTGTTGCGCCACACCTTGATGGCCAGTGCGATGAAGATGATGCCAAGCGTGACGGCGGTGCCGCCATAGGCCCAGCCGGTCAGCCCCAGCACGGCCGGCGCGATGGTGACCGGCACCAGCAGCAACGAATAGAGCAGGATCTGGATGCGGGTGTGGCGCAGGCCATGCGTGACCGGCAGCATCGGCACGCCGGCCTTGGAATAATCCGCCTCCATGAACAGTGCCAGCGCCCAGAAGTGCGGCGGCGTCCACAGGAAGATGATGCCGAACAGGATCCAGGCGAGCAACGGCGTGTCGCCGGTGACCGCGGCCCAGCCGCAGATGACCGGAAAGGCCCCGGCAGCGCCGCCGATGACGATGTTCTGCGGCGTCCGCCGCTTCAGCCAGACGGTGTAGACCAGCACATAGAACAGCACCGAAACGGCAAGCCAGAACGCCGCCACCCAGTTCAGCGCGACGCCCATGATGGCAACGGAGCCGACCGACAGCGCGATGCCAAAGGCCAGCGCCTCGCCGGCAGCCATCTTGCCGGCCGGCAACGGCCGCTTGGCGGTGCGCTTCATCAGCGCGTCGATATCCGCCTCATACCATTGGTTGAGCGCGCCCGAAGCGCCGGCGGCCACCGCGATGCACAGGATGCCGGTGAAGGCGATGAACGGATGCAGCGTGCCCGGCGCCGCGATCATCGCGCAGAACGCCGTGAACACCACCAGCGTCATCACCCGCGGCTTCAGCAGGGCGAAATAGTCGCGCCATTCCGCAAAGGCGGTGACGGGAGGGGAGGCAGTGGACTGGCGCATTCAATAAATCCTCCCCCTGCCATTGGCATGGCCGGGGGTTGGCTGAAAACCGGGTGGGGCGCGCCGCGTGCGCGCCCCGGCAGGGTTCACTTGATGATCGGCAGCGTTTCGAACTGGTGGAACGGCGGCGGCGAGGACAGGGTCCATTCCAGCGTCGTTGCGCCTTCGCCCCAATAATTGCCGGCAACGCGCTTGCGGCTGGCAAGGCTGATGGCGATGTTGAGGAAGAAGATCAGCATGCCCACCGCCATGATGGCGTAACCATAGCTGGCCATCTTGTTGTAATAGGTCAGCGCCGCCGGATAGTCCGGCACGCGGCGCGGCATGCCCTGCTGGCCCAGGAAGTGCATCGGGAAGAACATCACGTTCACGCCCGCGAAGAACACCCAGAAGTGCAGCTTGCCGAGGAACTCGTTGTACGGCTTGCCGCTCATCTTGCCGAACCAGTAATAGAAGCCGGCAAAGATGGCGAACACGGCGCCGAGCGAGAGCACATAGTGGAAGTGCGCCACGACATAATAGGTGTTATGGAAATAGGTATCGAGACCGGCGTTCGACAGCATGACGCCGGTGACGCCGCCCACGGTGAACATGAAGATGAAGCCGATCGCCCACAGCATCGGGGTTTCGAAGCTGATCGAGCCGCCCCACATCGTCGCGATCCACGAGAAGATCTTGATGCCGGTCGGCACCGCGATGATCATCGTTGCGGCGGTGAAGTACATCTTGGTGTTCACATCCAGCCCTGAGGTGAACATGTGGTGTGCCCAGACCAGGAAGCCGATGAAGCCGATGGCGACCATGGCATAGGCCATGCCGAGATAGCCAAAGACCGGCTTTTTCGAGAAGGTCGAGATGATCTGCGAGACCATGCCGAATCCGGGCAGGATGAGGATGTAGACTTCCGGGTGGCCGAAGAACCAGAACAGGTGCTGGTAGAGCAGCGGATCACCCCCGCCATCGGCGGTAAAGAAGTGCGTGCCGAAGTTGCGATCGGTCAGCAGCATGGTGATGGCGCCGGCCAGAACCGGCAGCGACAGCAGCAGCAGGAAGGCGGTGACCAGCACCGACCAGACGAACAGCGGCATCTTGTGCAGGGTCATGCCCGGCGCGCGCATGTTGAGAATGGTGGTGATGAAGTTGATGGCGCCCAGGATCGACGAGGCACCGGCCAGGTGCAGCGACAGGATCGCCATGTCGACGGCGGGGCCGGGATGGCCGCTGGTCGACAGCGGCGCATAAAGTGTCCAGCCGGTGCCGACGCCGTTGAAACCGGCCGGGCCTTCGACGAACATCGAGCCGACGAGCAGCAGGAAGGACGGCACCAGCAGCCAGAACGACACATTGTTCATGCGCGGGAAGGCCATGTCGGGTGCGCCGATCATGATCGGCACGAACCAGTTGCCAAAGCCGCCGATCATCGCCGGCATGACGGTGAAGAACACCATGATCAGGCCATGGGCGGTGATGAAGACGTTCCAGAGATGGTAGGACGCGTCGAGATTGCCCTGGGTGAAGAAGGTCAGATACTGGATGCCGGGCGCTGCCAGCTCCAGCCGCATGATCCCCGAAATCGCGCCGCCGATGGTGCCGGCGATGATCGCGAAGATCAGATAGAGCGTGCCGATGTCCTTGTGGTTGGTCGAAAACAGCCAACGCTGGACAAAGCCGAGCTTGTGATCGGCGTGATCGTCATGCGCGGCCATGTCGCCGGTGCCGGCGAGCGCGCTGGAATTCGGGTTTGCCATGAGTTTGTCTCTCTCTTCAGGCGGCAATTTTGGCGGTGGCGGGCGCAGCGGCGGCGACCGGAACGGCGGCGGGCGCCGCAGCCGGTGCGGCAGCAGCCGGTGCGGCAGCGGCGGGCGGCGTGATGCCGTTTTCCTTCTGCTTGGCGGCAACCCATGCGGCGAAACGTTCCTTCGACACCACTTCGATGGCGATCGGCATGAAGCCATGCTTGGTGCCGCACAGCTGGAAGCACTGGCCGTAATAGACGCCGGGCTTTTCCACCTTGAACCAGGTTTCGTTGATCCGGCCCGGCACCGCGTCCATCTGCACCCAGAAGCTGGGGATGGCGAAGGCGTGGATGACATCGGCGGCCGTCGTCAGCACGCGGACGGTGGTGCCGGCCGGCAGCACGATGCGATTGTCGACATCGAGCAGGTTGGGCGAGCCGCGCTTGGCGGCTTCAGCCTCGGTCAGCATCACGGAATCGAACGAGAAATCGCCCTGGTCCGGATAGCTGTATTCCCAATACCATTGATGGCCGGTCGCCTTGATGGTGATGTCGGCCTTGGGCGGGGTGTACTGGTTGGCCAGCAGGCGGAACGACGGCACCGCGATCCAGACCAGAATCAGCACCGGCACCGCCGTCCAGATGACCTCGATGGTGGTGTTGTGGCTGGTCTTCGACGCCACCGGGTTGGCGCGGGCGCGGAAGCGGATCACCGTCCAGGCGAGCAGCAGCAGCACGAAGATCGACACGCCGAACATCACCGGATTGACGACACCGTCGACGAGGGCATGCGCCTCGCGGCCGATTTCGGTGACCGGTGCCTGCAGGCGGATACCGTCTATATCCGGCACGCCGACGCCGGGCGTGGTCGGCACATATTGCGGCGTGGCGGTCGGCACATCGGCGGTGGTGACCGCAGGGACCGGCGCCGCCGCCGGCGCATCGCCTTGCGCCAGGGCCGGCAACGGTGCCAGCGCAATCAGAAATGACAAAATCAGGCGCTCAATCCTGCGCATCATGGCCCCATGGCAAAAAGGCCGGGAACGAGACCCGGCAAGGAATGGCGCCCCTATGACGCGATGCAGCGTAAGGGGCAAGACATTGCAGCGTCGCAGGTGCGAAAATCCTGCGACAATCAGGCCTTCAGATCGGCGAAAACCGCCTGCTGGCGCGCCATCTGCGCCTTGACGGCGTTGGGCACATCCTCGCCCTGCAACATGCCGGCGTTCCACACCGCCACATATTCCAGCCCCTGTTCGATGGTCTGGCTGCGGCCTTCGTTCAGCACCTGCTTGATGCCGGCGATGACCAGCGGTGATTTGGCGGCGATCTCCGCCGCCATGGCGCCCGCCGCGGCCAGCGCGGCCGCCTGATCGGCATGGACAGCGTTGACAAAGCCATGGCCCCTGGCCTCCGCCGCCGGAAAACGCCGCCCGGTGAAGGCCAGCTCGCGGATCAGGCCCTGGGGCAGCAGATAGGGGATGCGCTGCAGCGTGCCGACATCGGCGACAATGGCGATATTGACCTCCTGGATGGTGAAGAACGCGTCTTCGGTGCAGATGCGGATATCGCAGGCGGTGACGAAATCGACGCCGCCGCCGATGCAGCCGCCCTGCACCACCGCGATCACCGGCACCCGGCAGCGATCGACGACGTTGAAGGTCTCCTGCATCTGCTTGACGTGGCGGCGGAAGGATTCGCGCGCCCGGCCCGGATCGACCGGCGCCCCGCCGCCAAGGCTGGCGGCCGCCATGCCGAGATCGAGCCCGGCGGTGAAATGCCGGCCGGTGGAGGCGATGATGACGGCGCGCACGCTCATGTCGGCATCGATGGCGGCGAACACCTCGATCAATTCGGTCCAGAACGCCCGGTTCATGGTGTTGAGCTCGGCCGGGCGGTTCATCGTCACATGGGCGATGCCGTCCTTGACCTGATAGTCGAGTGTCGTCAGTTCCATCGCAGCATCCTTTCGGTTAACAGGATCAGCGATGACCAAATTCACCGTCAACGGCAATCCTGTGCATTTCAAGATGGCGCCCGAAACGCCCTTGCTCTGGGCGCTGCGCGATGCCGCCAACCTGACCGGCACCAAGTTCGGCTGCGGCGCCGGCCTGTGCGGCGCCTGCACCGTGCATGTCGATGGCAAAGCCGTGCGCAGCTGCCAGGTGCCGATCGGATCGCTGGAAGGCACGCTGGTGACGACGATCGAGGGCCTGTCCGACGATCGCAGCCATGCGGTGCAACAGGCCTGGATCGCCGAGCAGGTGCCGCAATGCGGCTATTGCCAATCCGGCATGATCATGGCGGTGGCGGCGCTGCTGAAGACCAATCCCCGCCCCAGCGACGCCGAGATCGACGCGAACATCACCAACCTCTGCCGCTGCGGCACCTATCCGCGCATCCGCAAGGCCATCCACCGCGCCGCCCGCGGCGACGATGCCGCCACCCTGCCCGGCCCCGACACCACCGCCGCCGAAGCCGCCCGGCTCGCCCCCAGCCTGAAGGCCGGCTGAAGCCAGCGCTTGCCAGCGCCAGGGTTCCGGCCTAGATTTGCGTGCTACTCAAATCACACGGGGGACTCATCATGACCGAATTTCCGCTGACGACGCTCGCCATCCTGCTGGCGCTGATCGTCTATTTCGCGCTGGGCAGCGTCGTCGGCATGGCGCGCGCCAAGTATAATGTGCCGGCGCCGGCGCCGTCGGGCCATCCGGAATTCGACAAGCGCAACCGCGTCCACATGAACACGCTGGAACAGATCGTCATCTTCGTGCCCGCCATGATGCTCGCCGCCCCGGTGCTGGGTGACATGATCGCCGCCGGTCTCGGCCTGCTCTGGTCGGTCGGCCGCATCGTCTATGCCCGCGGCTATTATGCCGATCCGGCCAAGCGCGGCCCGGGTTTCGGCCTGACCATGCTGCCGTCGCTGATCCTGGTCGTCGCCGCCGCCTGGGGCGCCATCGGCCAATTGTGATCCCGACGCCCGACCCCATCGGCCCCGGCCAGGAGAGCGTCTGGGATTACCCGCGCCCACCCCGGCTGGAGCCGATCGGGCGGCGCATCCGCATCGTCCATGCGGGGCTTGTGTTGGTCGATACGGTGCGCGCGCTGCGCCTGCTCGAAACCAGCCATCCGCCGAGTTACTATCTGCCGCCCGCCGACATCGCCATGGCGCTGCTGCGGCCCAATAACGCGAGCTCCTTCTGCGAATGGAAGGGCCGCGCTGTTTACTGGGACGTGCTGGCCGGCCCCCGCCCCCTGCTCGCCATCGGCTGGAGCTATCCGCGGCCCAGCCCGGACTTTGCCGCACTGAAGGACCATATTGCCTTCTACGCCGCGCCCTTCGACGTTTGCACCGTCGCCGACGAGCCGGTGACGCCGCAGCCCGGTGGCTTCTACGGCGGCTGGATCACGCAGGATGTCGTGGGGCCGTTCAAGGGCGGGCCGGGCAGCCAGTTCTGGTAGGCGAGCCCCTCAGAACGGATTGAGCGTATACCCTTCCGCCTGCAGCACTGCATGGGCGCTGCTGGCGGAAATCGCCATTTCGACGCCGGGCAGCAGATCGGCCTTGGCGATGCCCTGCGCGTCGGCGGACTGGCCGCAGACGATGATGCGGACATTGTGCTTCAGCAGCGCCGCCACCGCGTCGGCGCTGGCATTGGCGGCACCGGCCTTGCGGGCGGCAAAGGGCGCCGGCCGCAGCAGGTCCTGGATGGCCGGGCCATGGACGACGAGCGCCAGCGCGATATCGGCTTCCGGCACACCGGCGGCGACATGGCTGTTGATGAAGCGGGCGGCGGTTTCCAGCGCGTCATTGCGCTCACCCCGCTTTGCCGCCGCGGTCACGTCATAGATGTGCCTGAGTTTCAGCCCCTTGGGGATGACGAGATCGCTGGCGATGGGGACGAAGGCGCCGAAATCGGCGAACACCGGTCCCAGCTGCTTCGGCGCCGCCAGCGCCGGCATGGCGAGCAGCAGCGCGGCGATGGCGAGCCCCCGCATCGTCAGGCCGCCCGGCCCATGGCAGCGAGCACCCGCACGGCACAGGGGCCGCCATTCGTGTGTCACATCATCGACGACGCCGGCGATCGGCCCCAACCGGTTCAATTGCACCGATTCGGCCACCTGCATGACGAAGGGCTTGGCGGTGCTGTTGTCGAAATCGCGGTTGCTGTCGTTGACGATGGCGCGCAGCGTCTTGCCGGTGAACACCTTGCTGATGACGGTGTCGCTCTCGCTCATGCCCACGATGGCATCCTTGTAGGGCTGGCCGGCATGCGCCTCCAGCGAGGCGATGAAGCGCGTGCCCATCCAGACCCCGGCGCAGCCAAAGGCCAACGCGGCGGCGAGGCCGCGGCCATCGAACAGCCCGCCGGCGGCGATGACCGGGATATCGACGGCATCGACGCATTGCGGCCACAGCGCCACCGACGCGACCGATCCGGTATGGCCGCCGCCTTCCGTCCCTTGCGCGATGATGACGTCGCAGCCGGCCTCGGCGGCCTTGACGGCGTGGCGGACGTTGCCGGCCATGCACATGACGACGACGCCGGCCTGTTTCAGTTCCGAAATGATCGCCACCGGCACACCCAGCCCGGCGATGAACGCCTTGGCGCCGCCCTTGATGATGACCTCGACACTGGCGGTCAGCGTTTCCGGCTGGGCGGTGAGCAGATCGACGCCGAACGGCTTGTCGGTCAGGTCCTTCACCCGCGCCATCTGGTCGGCGATGAAGCGCGGGCTGAGCCCGGCCATGCCGAGCGAGCCGAAGCCGCCGGCGGCACTGACGGCGGCGCAGACCTCGGCATAGGAGACGCCGCCCATGCCGGCGAGAAGGACAGGATGCTCGACACCGAGCAGATCGCAGATTTTGGTGTGAATGGTCATTGTGCTTCCTTCAATTCTCCCCTCTCCCCTTGAGGGAGAGGGGTGGCGCGCAGCGCCGGGGTGAGGGTACGGAGCGCCGTCAAGATGGCGACATAAACGTCCTGAGGCTTCTCCATCACCTCTGCATTTGCGAAGCGCAGCACCGTCAGGCCGCGCGCCGCCAGCCATGCGGTGCGCCGACTGTCGTAATCCGTTTGCGCCGCATGTCCGGCGCCGTCGAGTTCAACGACGAGGCCGACTGCGGCGCAATAGAAGTCGACGATGAACGGCCCGACCGGCTGCTGACGCCGGAAGCGCGCACCAAGCTTGCCGCGGCGCAGCATCGCCCAAAGCTCACGCTCGGCGGGCGTGGCGTCGGCACGCAGGATTCGCGCGCGCGGGACGAGCGTTGCGGCGTCATAATCTGGTCGATGCGGCACTGACCCTCACCCCGGCGCTGCGCGCCACCCCTCTCCCTCAAGGGGAGAGGGGAAAAACATTCATTCCGCCGCTTCCGCCGCGCCCCAGCCGATGATCGCCTTGGTTTCCAGGAAATCGGTGAAGGCATGGTCGCCCCATTCGCGGCCATTGCCCGATTGCTTGTAGCCGCCGAACGGCGCCATCATGTCGCCGGCCGCCTGATTGATGTTGACCTGGCCGGTGCGCAACTGGCGTGCCACCTGGCGGGCATGTTCCGGCTCGCCCGAGATATAGCCGGCGAGGCCATAGACGGTGTCATTGGCGATGGCGACGGCCTGTTCCTCGCTCTGGTAGGGCAGCATGGCCAGCACCGGCCCGAAGATTTCTTCCCGCGCGATGGTCATGTCGTTCGACACATCGGCAAAGATCGTCGGCTTGACATAATAGCCCTTGTCGAGCCCTTCCGGCCGCCCGGTGCCGCCGGTGACGAGCGTCGCGCCTTCGTCGATGCCCTTTTGAATCAGGCCCTGGATCTTCGTCCATTGCGTTTCGGAAACCACCGGGCCCATCGCGGCATTGCCATCCGGCGAGCCCACCGTCGTCGCTTCGGCAGCGGCCTTGGCGATGGCCTTGGCGGCTTCCATCTTCGCCGCCGGCACCAGCATGCGCGTCGGCGCATTGCACGACTGGCCGCTGTTCATCATCACCGACTTGACGCCGCCACCGACAGCCTTTTCGAGATCGGCATCATCAAGGATGATGTTCGGCGACTTGCCGCCCAATTCCTGGTGCACGCGCTTGACCGTCGGCGCGGCGTTCTTCGCCACTTCAACGCCGGCGCGGGTCGAGCCGGTGAAGCTGACCATATCGACTTCGGGGTGCGAGGACAGCGCGGCGCCGACCGTCGGGCCATCGCCATTGACGAGGTTGAACACGCCGGCCGGCACGCCCGCAGCATGCATCACCTCGGCCCAGAGGATCGCCGAGAAGGGCGCGATTTCCGACGGCTTCAGCACCATCGTGCAGCCAGTGGCGATGGCCGGCACCACCTTGCAGGCGATCTGGTTGATCGGCCAGTTCCACGGCGTGATGAAGGCGCAGACGCCGATCGGTTCATGGGTGATCAGCGTGGTGCCGCGCAGCTTTTCGAACTCGTAAGTCTTCAGCACCTCGATACCGGTCATCAGATGGCCGACGCCGATGGCGGCCTGGGCCTGCATGGCCAGCCAGCCCGGCGCGCCCATTTCCTCGGTGATCGCCGCGGCGATCTCGGCAAAACGCTCCTGATATTTGGCGAGGATGTTCTGCAGCAGCTCGACACGATCGGCGCGGCTGGTCTGGCTATAGGCCGGAAACGCCTTGCGCGCCGCCATCACGGCGCGGTCAGCATCCTTCGCACTGCCCATCGAAATGACGCCGGCGACGGCTTCCGTGGCGGGATTGATGACATCCAGCCGCTGCGGCGTTGCCGGATCGACCCAGGCGCCATCGATGTAGAATTTCAGATATTCGCGCATGACGGACGACTCCCGTGGAAATGATGCGCCGTCTGTAGCACGGGCGGGAGGTGCGGCACCCTGTGCTTTTTCGGGGACCGCAAACCGCTACGAACCTGTCATCCCGGGCTTGACCCGGGACCCAGTTTTTCTTGACGAGTGCGGAAGGAAAAGCTGGGTCCCGGGTCAAGCCCGGGATGACATTGTGGTTTGTGCCCGCGTGTCGGTCAGTTCTTGCCCAGCAGCAGCATCGCCGCCGTCGTCATCGCGTCCACGCCGGTCGCGATCGTCGGCTCCGGGTCCGGCGCCCAGCCGCTGTTGTGCAGCGACGGGATGGCGAGGCCGCCCCTTTGCGCCGCGTCCCATTTGGCGCGCGGCACACCGCCCACCCAGAACATCACCGTCTGGATGCGCGGGTCGGCGCTGCCGAACAGGTTGAAATCCTCGCTGGCCATGCTGGGATCGAGGTCGATGACGCGATCCTTGCCGAGTTTTGCGACGAACGCCGCCTGCACGCGCGCGGCGAGCGCCGCGGTGTTCACCGTCGGCGGCGCGCCTTCGCCCAGGGTGATCTGCGGCATCAGCGTGTCGGGGATGCCGGCGGCGATGGCCTCGCCGCGGACGATGCGGGCGATGCCGTCGAGCAGGCGCTTCTGCTGGTCGACGTCATAGGACCGGATGGTGAGCTGCAACTTCACATTGTCGGGGATGATGTTGCTCTTGGTGCCGCCATGGATGGAGCCGACCGTCACCACCGCCGGGTGGAAGGGGTCATTCTCGCGCGAAACCAGCGTCTGCAACGCCGTGACGATGCGGGCGGCGAGCACGATGGGGTCCTTCGTCGTCGCCGGATAGGCGCCATGGCCGCCGATGCCGCGGACGTTGATGTCCATGAACGAGGCAGTGGACAGCGCCCGCGTCGGCGGCACGGACACAGTGCCGGCGGGAATGCGGCTGTCGTCATGCAGGGCCAGTGCATAATCGGGCGTGCCGAAGCGGGCATAGAGCCCGTCCTTCAGCATGGCGGCGGCGCCGACCGAAATCTCCTCGGCCGGTTGCGCGACCATGATCAGTTTCCCCGACCATTGCGTCCGTGTCGCCGCCATCTGGCGCGCAACGCCGACCCAGGCGGTCATGTGAATGTCATGGCCGCAGGCGTGCATCACCGGGGTCAGGCTGCCATCGGGCGCCTTGCCCATCGCCGTGCTGGCATAGGGCAGGCCGGTCATTTCGGTGACCGGCAGGCCATCCATGTCGGCGCGTATCAAGACCGTCGGGCCGGGGCCGTTAACCATCACGGCGACGACGCCGGTGCCCCCCACTTTTTCGGTGACGGTGAAGCCGGCAGCGCGCGCCTCGGCGGCCAGAATGGCGGCCGAACGGGTTTCCTGAAGGGAGAGTTCGGGGTGGGCGTGCAAGTCCTTGTAGAGCGTCAGCAGATCGACCGGTGCGGCGAGCGCCGTGGTGGCGGACAGCAGCGCCAGGGCGCCGATCATGCGTGAGATCATCATGGAGCGTGCTCTTGACCGGAAGCGGCAGGAACGCAAGCGCGATTGGAAGACGCCGACGCTGTGGATGGCGCTGGGCGTTGCCGCCATGCTGCTCGCCGCCCCCGCCCCGGCGCAGCTGGTGCTGCCGGTGCCGGGCGGCGACCCGCAGCGCATCGATTTCGCCGGCGATCCGGTGCTGGCCTTTGCGGCGCCGGGCAGCGACGGCGATTTCCGGGTGCGTATCGCTGCCGCGGTGCTGGCCTGGCCGGGCAGCGGCGAGGCCGAAGCCGGACAGGCCGCCGCCGCCGCCGCGCGCCGCCAGGCGCAGGCGGCGCTGCTGCCGGTGCTCAGCGCCAGCCTGTCGGGCAGCCGCAGCCTTGATCGCGGCTTTGCCGGCAATGCCGCCATTGTCGAAGGGCTGATCCCGCGCGGCCGCACCGATGCGCAGATCGGCGTCGACCAGCTGCTGTTCGATTTCGGCGCCAGCAGCGGCCGCATCGCCGGCGCCTCGGCCCGGCTGCGCGCCGCCCGG